>NZ_JAGHFX010000013.1 GCF_017888565.1 Clostridium sp. | reverse complement strand
TAATATTAGATTTCAAAAAAGGTTAAAAAATATGGCTCCAATTAAATATCGAAGCCATTTTTGTAATTCACAATGATATATCCCTTTTAACAATGTCTACTTTTTAGGGGTCAGACCATTTCGCGAGTCCCTTTATAAACATAAGAGGTTAACATTTTTAAGGCAATAATCTTATTTGAAATTTAATAAATTAAATTTTACATTAAGTAGATTTCTGAAACTGTACCTTTTTACTTTCGCAATAAATTAAGTAATTTTCAAACTTATTTGGAATAAACATTATAATAGATATTTATTAAGTAGATTAAATGGAGAGTATTATAATGATAATTTATATTAAAAAGAGAAAGAGTTTTCTTCTATTATCTTTATTAGGTTTGCTTTGTTTGGGGATTATATTTTATAAACACATAATGCTAAATAATAAAAATGATTTTATTGCAGGAGCATTTGTCATAAATCAAGAACTAGAAGAACAACATGAAAAAGAAGTAGTTACTATAACAAACAATGAAAAGTATTTTAGACCATCAAAGCTTCCAGTATTAAATAATAACGAAGAAGCTAATGAACTTATTAATTATTATTATGATAAGAAATTTGATGATATATCTATACCAATAAAATTCATAAAGAGTCCAGAGGAGACAATTTTAAATTACTTTTCTCTACTAAGGGAAGCAGCTAATCCTTTAGAAGGTAAATACATAGGTTGTGGATCATTAGGGAATGGGAATAGTCCTTATCCAATAGCATATAACTTTTTTGATGATGAATATAAGAAAAAGGTAAGTTTCAATACGTATAAGGATTCATTTTCTAATATGTTTCATATAAGTTTAATAAAATATAAAGAAGTTCCAAGTGATAACGAAAATTTAAAGTATTTTTATGAAATAGAAGTTATACAAGCCTTGCAAAATAACATTGCAAGTTTTACTTATTACTATGGATTTATAGAAATACGAAAAATAGGAAATGAATATAAAATATCAGATATTAATATAACACCTGAAAATTATCTTTGTGCACCTTATCATGGATGGGTATATGATGGAACTTCAAAAGTTGAAATAGAATATGGAAACTGGTGTAATCTAGTCAAAAAGATAGAAAAAACAGAGGTTGATGGATATGTTAAGAATGTATATTTCCTAGGAAATGACAATAAGAACTATAAAATACAATTCTATACTTTAACTAATGACTATGACATCGAAGTAGCACAATATATTAAAAGTAGTAACGGAAAATGGAAAAATATAAAATTAAATTCTAATGATTGTTTAAAATATTAGAAAGATAAAATTAGAGTTATGAAAATTTTGATAATGTTTATAGGATGTATTAAGATAAAATCATATTAAAGTACATTTAACTATTAAATATTGTTATGATGATATGAAAATTCAAGAATGGATATGTTATAAGGATTTAAATAATTTTTATTTTAGTTAAATTTAATATATAATATATATTGATTTCTAAAAATAGTTGAAATTAATAAAAATATTAATATCATAAAATAATAGTAATATAAACAATAGAAAAATATATTTAGAAGGTGTACAAAAATGAAAAAAGATATAGTCAATTTTATTAAAGAAAATAAAATAATTGCAATTTGCAGAGGGATCTATGGAGAAAAGTTAGTTCAATTAGTAGAAGCATTGTATGATGGTGGAGTTAAACTAGTGGAGGTAACATTTGATCAAGGTGATGAAAAATGTATCGAAAAAACTTCAGAAGCACTTAAAGAGTTAAATTCTAAATTTAATGGTAAAGTTAAATTTGGAGCAGGAACAGTTATTACTACTGAACAAGTTTATGCTGCAAAAAATTCAGGAGCAGAATATATTTTATCTCCAAATTCAGATATTGAAATAATAAAATTAGCAAATGAATTAGGCTTAGTAACTATACCAGGTGCTATGACACCAACTGAAATTTTGTCAGCTCATAAGGAAGGTGCAGATTTTATAAAGTTATTTCCAGCAGGGACATTAGGATTAAAGTATGTAAAAGATATATTAGGTCCAATAAATAATGTTAAATTTATTGCAGCAGCAGGAGTTACCCCAGAAAATTTAGGTGAATTTTTAAAGCTAGGATTCGTAGGTGCAGGAATTAGTAACTATATAACAAATAAGGATATGGTAAACTCAGGAGAGTTTGAAACATTAACTAATCATGCAAAAGAAATAATGAAAATAGCTAAAGAGTAATATTAAGACATAAATATTTAAATTAATGTGAAAAGGATGATTTTATGAAAATAAAATCATCCTTTTATGTGTACTCAGCATGGGCAGCAACTTGGCGGTGAAAGTCCGTTTTGAGGTTGGTAGTAGAAACTATGTGAGCGTGATAAAGCACTCTATCTAAAATAGCATTAGCAATTATAGTATAACAAAATATTTCATATCAAGCATTTATAATGGTACTTTTATTTTCATAGCACATATCTATAAGTTGAAATAAGTGGTTTCTAATATTCTTTACATTTAGGTAAATATCTTAATTCATTTATAATAAGAAGATTATACTTACTAAAATGCTTAAGCTTTGAATCAAGTCTATTTTCTAAATTTGCACTTTTCAATCGTTTTAATAAATAGTTGAAGTTAAAATCCTACTTGATGCCACTACCCGTCTAATATCTAATAGTAGAGTTATTGAGTATATTATCTCTTTTTCTTAGATTAAAATAGTTATTAAATTCAGAATGGTAATAAATTTATATGTTTTTTAAAAGCATAAAAAATATTGTTGAGTAGGAAGGAAATAGGAAAATAACAAAAAAATGTAAAATTAATGTTAGAAAGTACAAATACTAAAATAACTTAATAATGTATAATCTTTCTTGTAAACGTTAACTGATATGCTGCATAAGATTAATCTTATGCATGACTATTTTATAGTGGAAAGGATGTGATATTTTTAAATTTAAAAAGAATAATATTATTATGTTAAGGGGGAAAATTATGTTTAGTAAACTTAAAAGAATCGGGGCTACAATATTAGCCGGAATGATGACTCTAACAATATTTTCGACTCCATATAAGACAGTAAAAGCAGATATTTTAGATAGGGAAGTTCGTGCGTATTATGAAAATAATAAGTTAGTAATTGAGAATGACTACATAGGACGTACTTTTTCAACAATTGACAATAAGCTAAAAACAGAAAAAATTACGAATAAGAGAACAAGTAATGGAACTACTGAATTTATTCCAGGAGAAGGTAGTGAAGAGTTTAAAATTAGGGTGACAAAAACAGATTCAAAACCTATAGTATTACCAGCGATTTCTAGAGAAGGATGGACTGCAGAAGCCGATAGCTATCAAAATGTATCTGGTCCTAACGATGGACCTGCATCTAACCTTATTGATGGGAATATTCAATCAATATGGCATACTAATTATGGTGGTGGACAAGGAGCGAGACAATATCCTTATAATGTGTTATTTACATTAAATGGAGTTAAGAAGTTCCAATCATTTTCTTATACACCGCGTAAGGAAGGTGAAGGAGTAAATGGCAATATAAAAGGCTATGAACTTTGGGCTGCAACAAGTGATACTAAACTTACTGAAGATTCTGATAAGTGGACAAAGATAGCCGAGGGTAACTTTAAGTATGATGGTATAAATCCAATTTATGTTAACTTAGATAAGGAAGTAAGTGCAAATCAATTAAAGTTTGTGGCTGTTTCTTCAAATAATGGACAAAGCTTTGCTGGGGGGGCAGAATTCAATTTACATGAAGAAAAAGCACCAGTTGTAAAAAACGATAGAGAGTTTGCATCTAGTAATTTAGAATTAGATGGAGAGCCTGTTATTTCATCAACTAATGCAATAATAAATAATGTTGCTAAAACAGGTAAGAAAGTAAAATTTAATTTCAAACCGTATACATTTAAGGGAGTTAATTATACTATTTCTGAAAATATTGTTATGTATGAAGGTGATCACTTTATGCGTAAATATTTAGAAATAGGTGTACCAGATGATCAAAAGGAAAGTGCTGTAATTGATTATATCGATTTAGAATCTATGAATGTAAATAAAAATGATGCTACATGGACAATCCCAACAGATGCTGGTGGAATTGTGGAAATGGATCAGTTTAAAGCAAATCTTGGACAACCAATTTATATTCAAGGAATGTTCTTTGGATCTGAGTTTCCTTTAACAGATACACAAATTGTGGATGAAACTGGATATATAAGATATTATTCAGGAAAATCTTTTGAAAAATTAGGAGAAGATAATCAACTTGCCAAAACAGAAGATGGAAGTGCCATGTATGTTACATGGCAAACAGTTGCTGGTGCAGCAAGAAGCACAGAAAATGAAGTTATTCAAGCTGATTTCTTTGAGTATATATCATCTATTGCAACACCATCTGAATTTCGTATTCAGTACAACTCGTGGTTTGATAATATGATGAGAATCGATGATAAAAATATTCTTGAGTCTTTTATTGAAGTTGATAGAGAACTTAATAAAGTTGAAGTTCGTCCAATTGAATCTTATGTAGTAGATGATGGATGGAATAACTATAATAATACTTCTGTTGTGGATGCAGTGCGTTCTGGTACTTCATTAAATGAAACTGGTTTCTGGGAGTTTAACACAAAGTTCCCTGAGGGACTTACGCCTTCTAGTGAACTTGTTAATAAATTTGGAAGTGATTTTGGTGTATGGGTTGGACCACGTGGTGGATATAATTTCTATGGGGCATTAGCTGATATACTTGCAAAGAGTGGAAAAGGAAGTAAAGCTGGAGGATCAATTGATGTTGCTGACCGTGAGTATATAAAGCACTTTGGAGATATGTCAGTAAATTGGCAAAGTGATTATGGTGTTAACTACTGGAAATGGGATGGATTTGCAGACCGTGCACAATTCAATTCTTTCCAAGCGGCAGATGGGGTACCTGGATATGCTAATCGTCATATGACAGGTGGATATCAACATATGTATCATGTAACAGATATGTGGGAAGCTTGGATTGATTTATTTGAAAGAGTTCGTGAAAACTCAGAAAATATAAATAAATTATGGATTTCTTTAACATGTTATGTAAATCCAAGTCCATGGTATTTACAGTGGGCAAATAGTGTATGGCTTCAATGCACTGCTGACCAAGCAGATGCAGGAAGTAGTAGCAGTAAGATGGATCGTCAAATAACATACCGTGATGCTGCTTATTATGATTTTATAAAGAATCATGAATTCCAATTCCCGTTAGCTAATATTTATAATCATGATCCTGTATATGGTAAAGAAGGAACAGGAATGAATAAAAATACAGCAACAGATGAGCAATTTAAGAACTACTTATATATGCTTGCTACTCGTGGAACTGCATTCTGGGAACTTTACTACTCTGATAGCATTATGACAGATGGAAAATATGAAGTTACAGGAGAATTTCTTCAATGGGCTGAAGAAAGCTATCATATGCTTAAAAATGCAAAAATGTTTGGAGAACATCCAAATACAGGTACTACTCTTGGTGGAAATGGAAGAGGAGAGAACTATCCATATGGATTCTCAGGATTTGATGGAACAGATGGTATAATATCATTAAGGAATCCTGCTACAACAGCTAAAGAAATTACCTTTACTTTTGATCGTACTATGGGAGTAGCTGAAAATGCAGGGGTATTAAAGTATCATTTAGAACATTCTTACAATCTTACAGAAGGAACAGATGCAATTGGAACTCTTGAATATGGAAAAACATATACAATTACATTACAACCTGATGAAGTAAGAATACTTCGTGTTTCTAAGGATGGAGATACGACAGCTCCTAAATTTACAAGAGCTTATACAGATGGAGATAAGACAATTACTGTAAAATTCGATGAGAAAGTAAATGGAAATTTATTTGAAGTTTCAGGAGCAAATATTGCTTCTATTAATAAGAGTGCAGATGGGATAACATACAATATTGTTTTAACAGAAGCACCTCAAGATGATAAGAACTTAACTATTATTGCTAGAAATATTAAAGATTTAGCTGGTAATGAATTAGTTACTAAAACAACAACTACAACTTATCATAAAGATAGTAAGGTAATTGAAAATAAAGATATAGATATTAGTGGTAAAAAGCAAATTTCTGATGTAGAGAAATCTATAAATTCAAATAATGGATTTACTGTTTCTGCAAAAGTAAAAACTTCAAGTAATGGAAGTGTTGTTTCACAATCTAATGGCTATGGTTTAGGAATTAATGAAGAGGGAAAGGCATATTTTACATTAAATGGTGCAATAGCAGTATCTGAAAAAAATGTTAATGATAATGTTGAGCATGTAGTAACTGGAGTAAAAGAAAACAACGGGATCTTGAAATTATATATTGATGGGGAGCTTACTGGATCTGCATATAATGAAGATAATAGATTTTTTGAAGTGAAGTCAGGTACTACTACAATTGGAAGCGAAGGTTTTATAGGAAAGGTTGGAATCACAGTATTAGATATTGCTTATGGGTATGATTTAGTAAAAGAACTAACTAGTGGAAGTAATGACCGTAAAGCATTAGATACTACTGGAATGTTAGTGAGTGTATCAGGGACTGATGAAGGAAATAAGGATGATATTTTTGATAATGATCCTACAACTTTCTGGACAAGTACCAAAGCTGATAGTAGTATAGCTAAAGGAAATCCATATTTATCAATTGATCTTAATGGTTCATATATAATTGATAGAGTAGATTATACAAAACGTTTTTATAATTCATCAGAAAATATATGGAAATGTACTGGTAACTTGCGTTCATATGTTTTAGAAGTAAGTAATGATGGTGGAAAAACATGGACTGAAGTTAAATCTGGAGAAACATTTAATGATGAATCATTTACAGAAAAGGCTAATGGGGGAACTACTGAAATAACTTTTGAATCTGTTAAGGCTACTAATATTCGTATTAGCGGTACTGCATCATATCACTGGCAGGCTGAAAATGTTAATAAGTTTATGACTGTAGCAGATTTAAAGATTTTTGGAGAAAAGCAAGTTGCAACTAACCTTGCACATAACAAAAATATTGTTGGTAAGTGGACATCAAATAATGATGATGTAACAGTAAATAGAGATAAGCCATTAGAAAATGCAGTGAATGGTAACAAAGCTTTAACTGATTATGCAGACCTTGGAAGTGATTCAAATAAAGAATCTTCTTATATTCAGGTAGATATTGGTAAAGTAAGTAATATTGAAGCTATAAATTTATATCGTTATTGGTCTGATGCAAGAACGTATAAGGGAACTGTTATAGCATTATCTGAAACAGAAACTTTCTCAAATCCAATAATAGTTTATAATTCAGATACTGAAAATATACATGGTCTAGGAGTAGGATTAGATGAAACTTATGTAGAAACTCAGGATGGAAAATCATTTAAATTGCCTGAAGTGAAAAATGCGAGGTATGTACGAGTTTATATGCAAGGAAGCAATAAGGGGAATACAAATCACATAGTAGAATTAGAAGTTATGGGGGTGCAAGATAAAAATCCCGAAGTTCCTCTTAACATGACATTATTAATTAGTATACTTAATGAATTAAATTCAGTAGACACTGCTAATTATACTAAAAATAGTGTAGCAGCTTTCAATGCATTAATAAATGAAGGGAACTCAGTAGTATTAAATGCTAAGACTCAAGAAGAAATTGATAATATGGTTATTAGACTTGAAAATGCAGAAGAGATTTTAGTTAATACAAGTGAACTTAAAATAGCTATTAAGGATGGTGAAGAGGTTGTTGCTATAAAGACAACAAGTAGTGCCCAGGATTTAATTGCTAAAATTGAAGAAGCTAAAGCTTTATTTATTAATGGAACTACAGATAGTATTACAGCGATGATTGATGCATTAAATGAAGCTAAATTAAGTGATAAACTTGTTGATCGTGGTAATATAGATGCTTTAGCAGATTTAATAAAGTCTTATGGATCATTAAAGGAATCAGATTATACTGTGGAGTCATGGGATTTATATAAGGCTAAGCTTTATGAAGCAGATGCTATTGTTGAAGATAATAGCAATAGCTCACAAGCAGATGTAGATGCTGCAAAAGTAGCCCTTGAAGGTGCAAAGAATGCACTTGTAAAGGCTCCTGTTGTAACAGAAGTAGATAAGGATGAACTTAAGAAAGCTATTGATAATGCTGATGAAGTAGATGAGAATATTTATACAACTACATCTTATAATACAATGAAAGCAGCATATGATATTGCTGTAGAATATTTAAATAGTAATACAGTTACACAAGAACAAGTTAATGAACGTAAAAAATTATTAGATGATGCATTAAATGCACTTGAAAGACGTGCAGATGTAACAGAGGGAAAAAAGCTTTTAAGTAGTATTCAAGAAGAAAATCTTAAAGAAGATGATTATACAGAAGAGAGTTGGAATACATTTGCAAAAGCTAAAGTAGCTTTAGAAGCAGCGGTTAAAGACAACTCTGATGTAAATGAAACTAAGATTAATGAGTTTATTGTAGCTCTTAAGGATGCAAAAGATAAGCTTAAGAAAGTAACTCCAAAGGTTGATAAATCAGAACTTGAAAGTTTATATAATGCAAATAAAGATAAGGATGGTGAAGAAGGTTACACAAGTAGTTCTTGGAATACATTTCAAAATGCATTGAAAGTAGCTGATGAAATTCTTAAAAATGAAAATGCAACACAAGAACAAATTAATAATGCTTTAGATAATTTAACAAAAGCAATTAATGAATTAGTAGAAAAGCAAGATCCACCAATAGAGGAAGTAAATAAAGAAAGTCTACAAGAATTGTATAATTGCAATAAAGATAAAAAAGAAGAAAATTATACAGAAGATTCTTGGAAGGTATTTAATAATGCACTAAATGAAGCTAAGGTAGTATTAGATGATAAAGAATCTACACAAGAAGATGTTAATAAAGCTTTATATAATTTAAAAGAAGCTGTTAACAATTTAAGAGATAAGACAGAAAATCCAGTTCCTGATACAGAAAACTCAGGAAATAATTCAGGTGAAGGAGGATTAGATAATAATTCAGGGATAAATAATTTACCGCAAACTGGAGGAAACAATCCTATGGTAGGAGGAATATCTGCTATATTATTAGTAGCTGTAGGAGTATTCTTTCTATTTAAGAAAAAAAGAATAAATAATAATATTTAATAAGCTATAGTTATATAAGGAGAAGCTATTAAGTTATTTAAAAATAACTTAATAGCTAGCTCCTTTTATATTATAAAATTTAAAAATTTCATTATCGTGAGCTCGTATAACTAAAAAAGAAACCTATAAATCCTCCTATTATAGCTGGGATAATCCAGTTGAATCCTAAGCTAGAAAAAGGGAGTTTATGAATAAAGCTTATATTTACTCCCAAACTATCAATTACAGTAAGCAAGCTAACTAAAAGCGTAGAATATGCAACACCTTTAAAAATTTCAATTTTAGTAAATATATTTTTAAAGTAATTCATTAGGATTAATGCAATTGAAACAGGATAAATTATTGTTAATATTGGAGCTGAAATTGATATTATTTTATCAACTCCAAAGTTAGAAATAATAGCGCTAAAAGTACAAATAAAAATAACTATATAATTATATTTGATTTTTTTATTAGTAATATCTTCAAAGTATTTACTTGTGACAGAAGTTAAGCCTATTGCTGTAGTAAGGCATGCAAAAGCAACAACTATACTTAGTATTATAGTTCCAGTATTGCCTAATAAATTATTGGTGATACTAATTAATAGTGTAGTTTGAGAAAGAGTTGGATTATAAATATTAGAGGCAGTTGCCCCTAAATAAGTTAATCCACCATATACTAAAGTAAGAGCTATTCCGGAAATTATAGCGGATTTTATAGTAAGGCCTATAGTTTCTTTCTTAGTATATCCCTTATTCAAAAATGATGTAATTATTAGTGCAGTAATCCCCCCAGCACCTAATGGATCCATTGTTTGATATCCTTGGGTTAATCCTGTCATAAATAAGTTTTCAGAGTTTATATCAAGATTCAAAGTTCCAATAGGAGAAACTATTCCTTTTATTATTAAAACCAATAAAGCAATTAGTAATATTGGAGTCAAGAATTTACCGAGTATATCCATAACTTTAGTTGGCCTTATAGTTAATAATAAAACTACAGAAAAGAATAAAATCGAAAATAAAACTGGATTGACTGATTCAAATAATGGTTGTACACTCATTTCAAAAGTTGTAGCAGCTGTTCTTGGAACAATTAATATTGGTCCTAAACAAAGCATTATGACAACTTCTAAAGTAATCCCAAATTTATTACCTGACTTCTCTAAGATTGATTTAAAAGAGCCTGCACGTGCTATTGCTCCTATTGATAAAAGGATAAGTCCTACATCAGATAATATAAAACCTAAAAAGCTTACAATCCATTTATGACCAGATGTCAATCCTATATATGGAGGGAAAATTAGATTGCCAGCTCCAAAAAACATAGAGAAGACTGCAAAAGCAATAATTAATACATCTTTATTTTTATTATTTTTCATAGTAATACCTCTTTCATATTTTATAAATAAAAAAGCCACATAGAATTTACTATGTGGCTTTAGGCCTAGGATTATATGGCCACATAGTGTATATCTATGTGGCTATATATAACAAATTAACTTTAGCCTTCATAGATACAAACAATTAAGTGTTTGTATCTATGGTCAATATATAAACCGATAAATACAAACCTAACTAAAAAAGCTAAAGAAAAATATATTAAGTTTTAGCATTTTAGATAAGTTCCTATTTTTCATCATCTTAAAATCTCCTAAAAATAAACTATGATAATATTTAAAATTAATTATATATAGATATTACAAAAATTGCAATAAAAAAATAAAATTCTATGAAATAAAGTGTGTAAATTGGTTATATAGATGTAAATAATTAAGTTAAATATATTTTAAGAGAGTAGAATAATATTTATAGCGATGGTTAAGATAAAATTGAAAAATATAGTTATGGTATAATACAAATGAGAATCTATATCAATTAGTTAGTAATATTAAGGAATTTAAGAATAAATTAATATAAGAGCTTAAATATAAATGATAATGATTTTCAATTGTTGAGAAAGTGTGATATTATAATTACATAATTTGATTTTAAAAAGGAGGAAAACCATGGCTAGAGAAAGAGGCCCAAGATTTAAACAGAGTAGAAGACTTGGCTTGAATGTTTACGGACATCCAAAGGCTATGAAAAGAGCTATAAAGGGAACAAGTAGAGCAGATAAAAAGTTATCTGAATATGGCGTAAGACTATTAGAAAAGCAAAGATTAAGAGCTTACTATGGAGTTTTAGAAAAACAATTTAAAAAATATGTTGAAGATGCCTTTAAAACTAAAGAAGGTACAACTGGAGAAGCTTTATTATTAAGATTGGAATCAAGATTAGACAACCTTGTATATAGAATGGGATTTGCTAATTCTATAAGAGCTGCAAGGCAAATGGTTAATCATGGACATATCTTAGTTAATGGAAAGAAAATTGATATTCCATCATATAAGGTAGAACCAGGAACAGAAATTTCTTTAACAGAAAAGGCGAGAAAATCTCCAAATTACTTAGCAAACATAAATGGACATGTAAATACTTTACCTTATATATATTCGAAGTTAGATGAATTTAAGGCTGTATATACGAGATATCCATTAAGAGAGGAAATTCCAATACAAATTAATGAAAATCTAATAGTTGAGTTCTACTCTAGATAATCATTCTAGCTAATCATATAAGGTTCATAACTTCTTAAAATTAAAGTATATTTTGCCATGGGAAAAGCTATACAGTGCAGTGTATAGCTTTTTCTTTTTATAAATATTTAATTACCAAATTATAATTAAATATATTGACTACTTACAACAGCAAGTAGAGTTTTGGGGTCAGTTAAAATTGTTATATCCTCTGGAATAACAATATCTTCGATCAATACTTTATCATCAACGTTCATACTAGAAACATTAATTTCAATAGACTCTGGAATTTTTTCAACATTACCTTGCAAATCTATAAATAAATTATGAGTTTCCAATGTTAATCGTCTAGATTCTAAATTTTCTTGTCCAATCATTTTAATAGGAATTCTCATTTTTATTACTTCATTTGGTTTAATATATTGAAAATCTACATGTAATATTTCATGTAGATCATTTTTCTGAACATCTTTAACTACGCAATTTAATTTTTTATTATCTAATTCAACTTCTATAATAGATCCACTATTATTTTTTCTAAGCATTCTTCTAAGCTCTGCATTACACATTTTTATAGGAATAGTATGGTCAAGGAATTCACCATATATTATTCCAGGAATTTGTCCAGTTTTTCTAAGTTTACTTTGATTTGCTTTTACATTTCTTTCATATACTTTAAATGCTAAATTTGACATAATAAATACCTCTTTCATTAACTTTATATATAATATTAAAACTTATACTATTATTCATTAAGCTCTATAAAGTTGAGGCGAATATATTCATAATATTTGATATTTAAACAACCGCACCTAGAGCTTAATTTCAAAGCCCCACATATGCATCATCCTCCTTTAAGTTATTACAATGAGTGTACTCAATAAGCAAAATAAAAGCAATATGAAGAAAGTAAGGATTTGGTAATAGAACATTAATTTAATACGGAAGCATTAAAGAAAAATATAGAATATTATGATAAATTGATAAAAAGTTGAATTTATTATTAAAATGGGAAACTTATCACGATAATATTTCTATTGAAAAATGAAGAGAAATATTATAAAAACAAATATAAAATCTTAAATGAATTTATATTAGATATAATGATAAATAATGTTATAAAATGAGCATTTATTTTCATCCTTTTGCTTGATATGAATAGTATAATTAGAAAGTATTTATTTTGGGAGAAAGTATTTTGAGAATAATTAATAAAATTTTTTCTATTAAACGAGGAGAGGAATATGAGGATAATGCTATTACCTTTGTTAATTCAGGCAAATTTTCTAGTTCAACTAAATATTTTATATGGGTAGATCTTAAAAAGTTTAAAGTCAACATATTTCAAGGATCAACAAATAAATGGAATCTAATTCATAGCTATTTATGTACTATTGGAAAGAAATCAACACCAACACCAAAGGGAACATTCAGTATAGGTATTAAAGGGTTGTATTTTGGAGTAGAGAGAGGTTATAAATGTTGGTATTATACTCAATTTAAAGGGAACTATCTATTTCACTCAATTATTTATAATTTAGATGGTAGTATAAGAGACGGTAGACTAGGAATGGCTTTGTCAGATGGATGTGTAAGATTAACTAAAGAAAATGCAAAATGGATATATGATAATATTCCAGAAAATACTAAAGTTTATATTAGTTAAAATGTAGAATATAACTATCTGGCTCCAAATGTATAATTTATAAAGTATGAAAGAAAATTTAAATTGAAATTTTCTAAACTAAATTAATTTTAATGATTTAGAATAAATTATATAAATAATTACAGATTTTTAACTAGTGAGTTTAATAGGAGCTATCGAAAAATAGCTCCTATTATTTGAAAGAATTAAAGTTTACTATAAATAAAAAATAAAATTTTTAATGGAAAAAAGTTATTGAAATGTTTACAAAAATTTTATTGACATCGGTTACTTAGTATGATAATCTTAAACAAATAGTTTTCAAAACTATATATATTAGATTAAAATACGAAATTGGAGAGAAAAAGATGATAAAAATTGTATCAGACTCATCTACACTTTATTCTATAAAAGAGGGACAAGCTAATAACATCGATATTGCACCTCTTACAGTTAGCATTGATAACAAAACATATAGGGAATATGAAGATATAAACACAAAAGAGTTTATTGATATCATTAATGAAGGACATGTTCCAAAATCTTCGCAGCCATCTATTGGACATGTGTTGGATTTATATAGTAAATACCCAGAAGATGAAATAATAAATATTTCAATGGCAGATGGTTTATCAGGTACATATAATTCAGCATGTATGGCAAGAAAGATGGATAATAATCCAGAGCGTATTGATGTAATTAACTCGAAGACTTTATGCGGACCACATAGGTATTTAGTTGATTTAGCAGTTAAGTTTGTAGAAGCTGGATACAAAAGAAATGAAATAGTAAATGAATTAAATAAATTTATTGAAACATCAACTTCATTCCTAATTCCTCATGACTTTGATTTTTTAGTAAGAGGGGGAAGAGTATCATCTATAGTTGGTAAGATTGGTAGTGCTATTAAATTAGTGCCAGTTATGACTCTTTCAGAGGATAGTAAATCTCTTGAGAAGTTTACTACAAAGCGTACATATAAAAAAGCAGTTAAAAAGATATGTGAAACATTTATAGAGAAAAATATTGATCATAATTATAAAATTTATATTTCTCATGCTTGCAAAGAGGATTTAGCAAATGAAGCTAAAGAAATTATATTAGAAGATATTAAGGATGCAGATATAGAAATCAAGCTATTAAGTCCTGCCTTTACAACGCAAGGTGGGCCAGGATGTGTTGCTATACAAGTAATAAAAAAGCATGCTTTATTAAAATAAGTATATAAATAGGAGAGGCAGTATGAATAAAGGGAAGAAGGGTGAGATTCATGGTAATATTTTAGAATTTCATTGCCCAAGATTTAATGAACTGCCAAAAGTTTCATTATATAAGGACCAAGTCATTGTATATATAGAGAATGTATTAAAAGAAATAAATATTAATAATGAAGAAAAATTGTTAACACCTACAATGCTTAATAATTATGTGAAACAAAAGGTAGTTTATCCTCCAAAAGATAAAAGATATAATGAAAAACATTTAGCTTACTTAATTGTAGTTTGTACATTAAAGCAAGTATTTACTTTGCAAGAAATATGTTATTTAATAAGAAAGCAAATAGATACTTACCCTATAGAGGAGGCATATGACTTTTTTTGTATAGAGATTGAAAAAGCCTTAAAATCAGTATTTACTACAAGAGATTTTTCAGAGCCGAGTTCAGCAAGGAAAGTTACCATTGAATCTGAGATAGTAAGATCTACAGTAATGTCTTTTGCTCATAAGATTTATATACAAAAGTATATTATTGATGAGATAAAAGATATATAAAATTTAATAAAAAAGATAATTTGAAAGTACAGTATTAGTTTTTATATTAAATATTAATACTGTATTTTTTTGTAAATGTAAACAAAATATAAGATATTATTGCAAATATTAATGTGATTTATAACATTATTGAATAATATAAATAATTATGCTATTTTAAGGTAAACGTTATAATTAAATTGAAGTAATTACATTGTGTAATGGGGGTATAGAAAATGGGTATTAGATTTATAGAAAAGTATAATGTATTTAAGCTTGATTCAAAAGATACATCGTACATTATTTCTATTGTAGATGAAGAAAAATTTTTAGGACATGTTTATTTTGGAAAGAAAGTAATTGATGAAAATATAAATTATTTAATGAGACTTGAAGAACCACCATATGTGCCATCAAAAAATAATAGAGATAGAGTATCTTTTTATGATAGTTTTCCTTTTGAATATTCAACTCATGGTACTGGGGATTTTAGAGAGTCATCAATAAGAGTTAGAGATAAAAATGGACATTCAGAAGTAAAGCTTGAATATAAGTCACATGAAATTTATAAAGGTAAAAAAGAACTTGATGGATTACCTGCTACCTTTGGAGATGAAAATGAATGTACGAGCGTTGAAATAATTTGTGAAGATGCATATTTAAATTTACAAGTTGTACTTGTTTATACTACTTTTGAAAATTTAGATGTTATTACAAGAAGTGTAAAAGTTAAAAACTTAAGTGAAGATAAAATTAATTTAACAAAGGTACTATCAACCTGCATTGATTTTGATGGTATTGATTATGATATGATATCACTTCATGGATCTTGGGCTAGAGAGAGACATGTGCAAAGAAAGAATATAGGTTATGGAAAGCAAGTAGTATCAACTATAAGAGGGGAATCAAGTCATCAGGATAATCCATTTATAGCATTATTAGATAGCAAAGCAACAGATGATTATGGTAATGTATATGGATTTAATTTTGTTTACTCAGGAAATTTCTTTTCACAAATTGAAGGATGCCAATTTAATACAACTAGGGTTGTAATGGGGATAAATCCAGAAGATTTTAATTGGGTATTAAATAAGGATGAAGAATTTATAGCTCCTGAAGTTGTTATGGTTTATTCAAATGAAGGTATAGGAAAGATGACAAGAACCTTCCACGATTTATATAGAAATCATTTAATAAGAGGGGAATATAAAGATAAAAAGCGTCCAATATTAATAAATAATTGGGAAGCAACTTATTTTGATTTTAATACAGAGAAATTATTATCCATTGCAAAGGAAGCATCTAAATTAGGAATTGAAATGCTTGTTATGGATGATGGGTGGTTTGGAAAGCGTAATTCTGATAATTCATCACTAGGTGATTGGTTTGTAAATGAAGATAAAATAAATGGCGGACTTAAGAATTTAGTTGACGAAGTAAATAAACTTGGTATGGAATTTGGAATATGGGTTGAACCGGAAATGATATCAGGAGATTCAGAATTATTTAGAAAACATCCAGATTGGTGTATTAAAATACTAGGTCGTGAACCGGCATTATGTAGAGAACAATATGTGTTAGATTTATCAAGAAAAGAAATAGTTGATTATATATATGGCAGTATAAAAAAAGTTTTATCAAGTGCAAATATAACTTATGTAAAATGGGATATGAATAGACAACTAACAGATTTAGGAAGTCTTGGTTTAAAATCAGAAAATCAAGGAGAATTATTCCACAGATATGTTTTAGCAGTATATGATATGATGGACAGATTAACTAAAGATTTTCCACATATTTTATTAGAAAACTGTTCTGGTGGAGGAGCAAGATTCGATCCAGGAATGCTTTACTATAGCCCTCAAATTTGGTGTTCTGATGATACTGATGCAATTGAAAGATTGAAAATACAAGAAGGAACATCTATGGTATATCCACTTTCATCTATAGGTGCACACGTTAGTGATTGTCCAAATCATACTGTTGGAAGAACGACACCTTTTGAAACAAGAGGTTATGTAGCTTTAGCTGGTACTTTTGGATATGAGCTTGATGTAACAAGAATACCGCAAGAAGATAGAGATATGATACCAAAACAAATAGAAATGTATCATAAATATAATGATTTAGTAAGAAGTGGGGACTATTATAGAATAGAGAATTTTTCTGAAAATAACTCTTTTGATGCATGGTCAGTAGTTTCTAAAGATAAGAGTGAAGTTTTAGTAACTTGTGTTCAAGTTTTTGGAAGAGCAAATTATCATAGTAGAAGAATAAAATTAAAAGGGCTAATAGAAGATAGATTCTATAGGAATGAAGAAAGTGGAGAAATTATATCTGGTGGAGCATTAATGGCTGCTGGAATTAATTTAACTAATGTACATGGTGACTTTAAAGGAAAATTAATTCACTTAAAACTTTTATAAAATTAAAAAGAAATTCAGCAAAGTCTGAATTTCTTTTTTTATATATTATTTTATTAAATTTAATTATTTTTTATTTAAAATAAATATGGTTAATTTTCTGTTAATTTACTATATATACAAGTTTTAATGAATATAGACTATATTTCTGATATTTATTAAAAAACGTTTACTCAAAATGCTTGACTTAATATACTTTTAAATGTAAATAAAAGACATTTAAAATGCTAATCTAGGGGGAGAGTATTGTGAGAAAAAATAAGTTAAAAAAACTTATAGCATTTACTGTTGTATTAACCTTAAGTACATCTGTGTTTATTGGATGTAAAAATAATGAGCCTGGAAATACAGATGCTGATTCTATTATGGATTCAGTAATTAGTGTTGAGACAGCTTTGAAAAATGCTAGAGTTGAAGGAGATATTGCAGATTCTAAAGGGACAGAATTAAGTACTACAGTATATTTTACACCAGGAGCAGCTGCACATGGAAATCCAGCAGTAAATGGTGGTCCAGAGTGGTCTATGGAACCAATAATATATGATTATTTATGTGATTATAGCTCAAAACCAGAAAAGACATTTAAGCCATCTTTATTAGAAAGTTATGAGTTTAAAGATAAGGTACTAACATTAAAATTAAAAGACGGTCTTAAGTGGAGTGATGGAAGTGATATTACAATAGATGACTTAATGTGTAATTTATTTGTAGATATGACAGTAAATAATATTGCTTATTATGCTGAATCTGTAAAAAAGATAGATGATTTAACTATACAAGTTAAGTATATAAAAGAAGCAACATTATTACTTGATTATATTTTAAAGACTGCATTAAAGTATCCAGTATCAAATTATGGAGAGTTTGCAAAAGAGTATCAAGATGCTTTTGAAAATTATAGAATAGTTGATGAAAAGGGAAATTATAAGTTTACTGAAGAGGGAGATAAGAAGGTTTCAGATGCAACATCAGATTTAAATAAATATTTACCAGATTTAATGAGTATAAAAGTTTCAGGTGCATATGTTCCAAAGACTATGACATCAGCTGAAATGATTTTTGAACAAAATCCTTACTATAGAGTTCCTTTACACATTGAAAAAATAAGAGGGATAAGACCAACTAGTACAGAGTCAAATGCACTAGCAATATCTAATGGCGATTATGATGCAGAAGGAATGGGGTTATCACCAGATTTAGCATTAAAGGTAGCAGAAAACAATAAAGAAACAATAAGACAAATTGTAGTACCAGAGTTTAGTACAGTTGGATTCTGTATGAATACTCAAAAGTATCCAAGTAATGATGTTAACGTAAGAAAGGCGATAGCTTATATAATAGATATTGAACAAATAGCACCAGTATCAGAACCGGGAATGGTAAAGGGAGATGAATATGCAGTAGCATTACCACCATCAGTAAGAGATAAGTATTTAAGTAAAGATTTTTTAAATTCATTAGAAAATTATGATGTTAATTTAGAAAAAGCTGAAGAGTATTTGGAAAAAGCTGGTTGGAGTAAAAAGGCAAATCAATGGGTTGATGAAAATGGAGAAAGCCCAGAAATTATAGTTGCAGGTGCTGGGGAGTATCCAAATCACGTTGTTATAGCAGAAGCTGCCACAAATATGATGAAGGATTTTGGCTTAAACGCTGTATTTACTCCAAAAGAAGCAGCTGCATATAATGATTATGTAGCTAGTGGTGATGCGCATATGACCGTAGATAACTTTGGTGGAGCTATAAGCACTCAACATCCTCATGAAGCTTACAGTGGTATTTGGTGGTATGGAAAAAGAGGTATGAATCTTAAATTTCCTGAACAAGGTGAATTAATTTGGAAAAATGAAGAAACTAATAAAGATTTTAATTATTCAGAGAAAATGACAGAACTATTTGATGCAGCTACAGATGAAGAAATATCTTCAGTTTCAGAAGAATTTGCTAAGTTCTTTAATGACAATGTATGGTTTATACCAGTAACGGAAAAAAACTATATATTTAGGATTCATAATCCAAAGCTTTCAATGCCAGAAGCAGAGACAGGAGTAGAAACAAATAATTTTTATTGGTCAGGTACACCAAGTGCTATTTTAGGTAAATCTATAAGATCAGAAGAGTTATATTACATTAAATAAAAATTATAACAAGAATAAAAAATTGTAGGGTTGCCTTAAATAAGACAACCCTATATTTTATTAAAGCGAATTTTATATTAAATTATGATTTTAAATCTTCATAGTTCAAAGACTTCTTATACATATTTATTAATTAAGGATTTAAAAAATACTAATAGACTATTCTATTTTTTAAATATATACAAATTTTATTATTTATAAACCTTACTTATGTTATTCCTTTTAAAACGTTTACTAGAAGTATATCGTTTAATATACTTTAAATGTAAACAGTAAGATATTTTTACTATGAAAGTAGGGGGAAGATTATGAAAAAAAATAAGTTAAAAAAACTTATAGCATTTACTATGGCATTAACTTTAAGTGCATCTGTATTTATTGGATGTAAAAGTAATGAACCTAACAATACAAATACTGATTCTATTATGGATTCAGTAATAAGTGTTGAGACAACCATGAAAAATGCAAAGGTTGAGGGAGAAAAAGCAGATTCTAAAGGAACTGAAATAAGTACAATGGTATCCTTCACTCCAGCTCCAGCAGGACATGGTAATCCTTCAGTGAATGGAGGACCTGACTGGTCAATGGAACCAATCATATATGATTATTTATGTGATTATAGTTCTCAACCAGAAAAAACATTTAAGCCATCATTACTAGAAAGTTATGATTTTAAGGATAAAGTATTGACTTTAAAATTAAAAGCAGATCTTAAATGGAGTGATGGATCAGCAATCACAGCAGATGATTTGATGAGTAATTTATTTATAGATATGACAGTAAATAAAATAGCTTACTATGCTGAGTCAGTAAAGAAAATTGATGATTTAACAGTAGAAGTTAAATACAATAGAGATGCAACTTTATTATTAGATTATATATTAAAAACATCATTAAAGTATCCAGAATCTAATTATGGAGAATTTGCAAAAGCATATCAAGAACAATTTGAAAAAAATAGAGAATTAGATGAAAATAAGAACTTTAAATTTAATGCTGAAGGTGATACTAAGGTTGCAGAAACAACTACAGCTTTAAATAATTATTTACCAGATTTAATGAGTATAAAAGTGTCAGGAGCATATGTTCCAAAGACCATGACATCAGCTGAAATAATTTTTGAGCAAAATCCACATTATAGAGTTCCTTTGAACATAGAAAAAATTAGAGGGATAAGACCTACTAGTACAGAATCAACTGCACTTGCAATTTCAAATGGAGATTATGATGCAGAAGGAATGGGATTATCACCAGATATGGCACAAAAAGTTGCTGAAAATAATAAAGAAACAATAAGACAAATGGTAGTTCCAGAATTTAGTTCATTAGGATTCTGTATGAATACACAAAAGTATCCAACTAATGATGTTAATGTAAGAAAGGCAATTGCTTATATAATTGATAAAGCTCAAATTGCACCAGTATCAGAGCCTGGAATGGTAAAAGGTGATGAATATGCAGTAGCATTACCACCATCAGTAAGGGATAAATATTTAAGTAAAGATTTCTTAAATTCATTAGAAAATTACGATGTTAATTTAGAAAAAGCAGAAGAATATTTAGAAAAAGCTGGTTGGAGTAAAAAGGGAAATCAATGGGTTGATGCTAATGGAGAAAGTCCAGAAATTATAGTTGCAGGGGTTGGAGAATATCCAGCATATGTTGTAATTGGTGAAGCAGCAGCAAATATGATGAAAGATTTTGGATTAAATGCTGTATTTACTCCAAAAGAAGCAGCTGCATACAATGATTATGCTACTTCTGGACAAGGACATATGATTATAGATGGATTTGGAAGTGCAACTAATACTCAACATCCATATGAGGCATATGATGGAATATGGTGGTATGGTAAAAGAGGGATGAATCTTAAGTTCCCAGAAAAAGGCGGATTAGTATTTAAGAATGATGAAACTGGAGGGGACTTTAAATATTCAGAAAAGCAATTAGAATTATTTAATGCATCTACGCCAGAAGATATAACAAAGGTAACAGAAGAGTTTGCTCAATTCTTTAATGATAATGCATGGTATATTCCTGTAACAGAAAAATATTATGTATTTAGACTTCATAATCCAAAGCTTTCAATGCCTGAAGCAAAAACAGGAGAGCAATTAAGTGATTTCTATTGGTCTGGTACAACAAGTGCTATATTAGGAAAATCACTTAGATCAGGTGAATTATACTATGTTAAATAAGTAAATTAAAAGTATGTGTAGGGTTGTTAATTAAAACAGCCCTACCTTTAAAATTAAAGGGGGATTTTAGAATGAAGAAGTTAGTAACTAGCTTAATAACAATGTTAGTTTCACTACTATTAATATTTTTTGTTATACAGGCTATGCCTGGAGATCCAGTAGATACGCTTGCTCAAGAATACATAAGAACAAGCCAATTGCCATATGATCAAGCATATAATAAAGCAAAATTAGCACTAAATTATGATCCAGATATCCCTGTAGTTGAAAGATTTGTTTCATATGTAAAAGGAATATTATCAGGAAATCTAGGTCAATCAATGTCATTTAAAGAATCAGTAACAACAATAGTTTTAGGAGCATTACCATGGACGCTTCTTGTATGTTCAATATCCCTATTTTTATCTTTTACTGTAGGAGTAATACTTGGAATTTATGTAGCTTGGAAGAGAAGTAAGATTTTAGATGGAGTTTTAACAGGATACCAAGCAATATTAGGTTCTATTCCAGATTATATAGTAGCATATTTACTTGTTTTATTATTTTCGTTAACACTTGGACTTTTACCATCAAAAGGGGCATATAGTTCATCAGTAACTCCAGGGTTTAATGTAGGATTTATATCAAATGTTTTAAAACATGCTGCACTTCCTATACTAGCATACTTTTTAACAACACTAGCAGGATGGGTAATGGGAATGAAGGCTAATTGTATGTCTGTATTAGGAGAAGATTATATTAACTATGCAAAAGCTAGAGGAATATCAGATAAACGAATAGTATTTAGTTATTTGGGAAGAAATGCAATGTTACCAATGGTTACAAGTGTTGCAATATCATTTGGTATGATGTTTGGAGGATCACCATTAATTGAAAATCTTTTTGTATATCCAGGAGTTGGATATTATTTAACTACAGCTATTTCTAGAAGGGATTACCCACTAATGCAAGGTATGTTCTTAATGATAATAGTTATGGTTTTATTATCAGGGGTATTTGCAGAATTTTTAAATACTAAGTTAAATCCAAGGTTAAGGGAGAAATAAAAATATGAGTAATACGGTAGCAGTAAAACAAAAAAATAAAACTATAAATAAAGAAGGCTCATTTTTAAATTCTCTAAAAGAGTTTTTGGAGGTTATTTGGAATAATAAAATGGCTAGAACAGGATTTATTATTTTAGTAATATTTTTGTTAATGGCTATTTTTGGGCCAATGTTAGTCTCAGAGCCAAAATCAGATTATTTAGCAAGATTAAAAGCACCATCTGCAAATCATTGGCTTGGCACAGATTATGCTGGAAGAGATATCTTATCTCTATTTATCTTTGGTTCAAGATCAGTTTTATTAGTTGCATTTTATGCAGCAGTATTTTCAATTATATTTGCTTGTGGGATAGGTATAACAGCAGGATTATTAGGTGGGAAAATAGATAATATATTAATGTTAATTACAGATATAGTATTAACTATGCCGACTTTGCCAGTAACAATGGTATTATCAATGGTTATAAATGTAAGTAATAATATATTATTTGGATTAGTACTTAGTCTTTGGTCTTGGGCAGGACTTGCAAAAGCAATAAGATCTCAAGTACTTGTAATTAGAAATAAAGACTTTATAGAGGCTAGTAAGGTAATGGGAATAAGTACTTTTAATATAATAATTAAGGATGTAGTTCCTAATATAATTTCATTTATAGCAATTAACTTCATTTCAATAATGAAAGGAGCTATAATGACTTCAGTTTCGTTAATGGTTTTAGGATTAGTTCCATTCCAAGGAAGTCATTGGGGAATGATGATACAAATGGCAATGTCTCAGTCGGCTGTACTTTATGGTGGAATTGGACCTATAGTTTACTTCTTAACTCCAATTATGGGAATTGTATTATTCCAATTAGGATGTTATTTCTTTGCAAATGGATTAGATGAAGCAATGAATCCAAGATTACGTAAACAATAGGGGGAGAAGTTATGAAACCATTAATAGAAGTAAAAAATTTAACAATAGAATTCTTTTTGAAAAATGGAAATTTAAAAGCTTGTGATAATATAACATTTACAATTTATAAAAATGAAGTTGTTGGTATTATAGGAGAAAGTGGAAGTGGAAAATCAACACTTGCATCAGGAATATTAAATCTTGTACAAGCTCCAGGTAAGATAACATCTGGAGAGGTTTATTATTATGATGATAATGATAAGAAAATAAATTTATTAGACTTAAGTGTTAATGAATTTAATGAATATAGATGGAAGGAAATAGCTACTGTGTTTCAAGCAGCACAAAATGCTTTAAATCCAGTTTTGAAGGTTAAAGAGCATTTTATTGAAACAGTTTTAGCTCATGATTCTAATGCAAAAGAAGAGAAAATTATAAAGAAGGCAGAAGAAGTATTAAAACATGTAAGGCTAGATGTAAATGTATTAGAATATTATCCTCATCAATTGAGTGGTGGTATGAAGCAAAGAGTTTTAATAGCATTAAGCCTTATATTAGAACCTAAAGTTATATTATTGGATGAGCCAACAACTGCTTTAGATGTAATAACTCAATGGTATATTTTAGATATTTTGCAGGATATTCATAAGCGCTTGGGAGTGACATTAATATTCTTAACTCATGATATATCAGTAATATCAGGTGTAATAGATAGAATAGCAGTAATGTATGCTGGAGAATTAGTTGAATATGGAGAAGTTGACGATGTGTTTGAAGATCCATCACATCCATATACAAAAGGATTATTAAATGCAATACCAACTTTAAGTGATGATGTAACTAAAAGAAAAGCTATACCAGGAAATCCGCCCAATCTTACTCAAGATTTTAGAGAGTGTAAGTTTTCACCAAGATGTAGTGTTTTCTTAGAAGGCAAATGTGAAGCTAATAGAGAAAAAACTAAGAAAATGTATTTTGTTAATGAAACAAAATATACAAGATGTTATACATTTGTAGAAAACTTAGATAGTGAGAAGAAGGGGGCGATGGAAGATGAGTTTATTAAAGATAGATAAGCTTAGTATTGAATTCGATAATAAGACAAATAAAAATCAAAAGGTAACAGTATTATCTGATATAAATTTGGAAGTAAATGAAGGCGAGATAGTTGCAGTAGTTGGTGAAAGTGGTTGTGGGAAAACAACTTTAGGAAAACTTATTGTAGGAATTCATAAACCAAGTAAGGGTGATATATATTATAAAGGTAAAAATATAGGAAAGCTAAAAAGAGCGGAGTTCAAAGATTATAGACTTGGAGTTCAAATGGTTCATCAAGATTCATTTGCAGCTTTAAATCCTAATAGAACTATATTTCAATCATTATCTCTTCCATTATTACAACACAAAATTGCAAAAAATAAAGAAGAAGCAGAAGAAATTTTAAAAGAATATTTTGCAGAAGTTGGATTAGTTCCACAAGAGCAATTCTTATATAAATATCCCCATCAGTTAAGTGGTGGGCAAAGACAAAGAATATTACTTGCTAGGGCATTATCTGTTAAGCCAAAGCTTATAGTTGCAGATGAACCAGTTTCAATGGTTGATGTATCATTAAGAATTGCACTTATAGATCTGATGACTAAGATGAATAAGAAATACAATATATCTTTTGTATATATTACACATGATTTAGCTACAGCGAGATATGTAGCTAAAAACGGTAGATTAGTTGTAATGTATTTAGGAAAAATAATAGAACTTAATAATATATATGATGCAATAGATAATCCTAAACATCCATATTTTCATGCTTTGCTTGCAGCAGTACCTGAGAAGGCAGGAAAAAGGGAAAATGGTTCATCTAAACAATTACCTTTAAGAACGTTAGATATGCCAAGTATAACTAATCCTCCAACTGGATGTAGGTTCCATACAAGATGTCCTTATTATACAGAAATATGTGAGAAGGAAGAACCACAATTACTTGAATATAAAGGAGGATATGTAGCATGTCATCATGTGAAAGAAGTAGAAAGAAAAAGGTTAGAAAGCAAAGTAATATAGAACTTACTTCCATAATTACTTTTATTAAGCTTATACAAGCTATATTTTGTGGAATGCTTGGAATATCTATAATAGGTTTAATTTTTACTTTAAATAATCCATCAGCTAAGGTATTATATACGATGGTTATAGTAATAAGTTTAGTTGTTATTATATTAGGAAGATTCCCCATTAAATATTTAACCCAAAAAAGTACTAATAATTAAATAAGGAAAGAGGGTGTTGAAAATAGGTATTAATTTAAATGGTATTAAAGATGAAAATAAGATGAAAACACCTAACTTTAATTTATCCAATAAAAATGCATCTATGGAAGCAATAAGACTTATGGATTATTTCTATGAGATTCATGGAAAAGGAATATTAAGTGGGCAACATTGTAATAAATCTACTATGCCAGATATTGAACATATAAGAAGAGTGACAGGAAAGATACCTGCGATATTAGGCTTTGATTTATTGAGTTATTCAAAGGGCATAGAAACTAAAGATAGCGATTTTGAATGTATTGATGAGCTGGCTAATAATAAGGGAACAGTAGAAGCAGCACTATACTATGCTAAAAATAGTAATGCAATAATTACATTTTGTTGGCATTGGTTTTCGCCAATGTATGGGAGAGGGAAGAGTTTTTATACAGAAAATACAGATTTTGATTGTGAGTTAGCTTTAATAGAAGGAACAGAAGAAAATAAAGCGCTAATAGAAGATTTAGATATTATTGCACAGGAGCTTAAAAAGTTTAAGAATGAAAATATACCTGTGCTTTGGAGACCACTACATGAAGCTGATGGTGGCTGGTTTTGGTGGGGGGCTAAAGGAAGTAAAATCTATAAAAAGTTATATAGATTAATGTATCATAGATATGTAAATTATCATGAGCTTAACAATTTGATTTGGGTATATAATGCGCCTAGACAAGATTGGTATCCAGGTGATGATGTTGTAGATATAAATTCTATAGATTGTTATGTTGATATTGGGAATCATGAACCATTATCGGAAAAATACATTGAAGCTAATAAAGTTACTAACGGAGAAAAGCTACTTGCATTAGGAGAAAATGGGCCAATACCAGATCCAGATAAAATTATTGAATCTGATACTCCATGGTTATGGTTTATGACTTGGAATAATTTAATTAAAGACATTCAATGGAATTCAGATGAAGAATTAATGAAGTTTTATAATAATCCATATGTTATTAACTTAGAAAATTTACCTAAACTTAGATAATTAAATAACTGTAAGTGGGAAAATTATGAGAAGTGAAACTAATGCATTAGAACTTGCACTGCATTTATATAAGCTTGGAGAACTAATAAAGGATATGGATGATAAGATAAATGATGAAAAAGATGAGGAACTTAAAAGAATATATATAAATGAAAGAGAAGATATGTATAGCAATCAGATAGAGATAATTCATAAGCTTAGATCTTTAGATATATAGTTGATAAATTCTTAATATAAAAATTAATCATAATGAATTAAATTCCACAGTATTAAAATAATATTATATACTGTGGAAATTTTATTTATCTAATTATATAAGGTAGTGTTAGTACGGTCGAGGTGCCTTTGCCATATACGCTAAATATTTCAAGACCAAAGGCTTCCCCATAGTTAAGTTTTAATCTGCGATTTATATTTCTCAATGCTATACTATTGAATTTATTATTTTTATCATTAATATAATCATTTAAATCTTTTAACTTGTCATCATCAATACCTACACCATTATCAGAAATTGTTATAAGTAAATTATTATCTATATGATGTCCTTGAATTATTATTTTTCCATTACTATCACATTCGCTTAGTCCATGGTAGATAGCATTTTCAATTAGTGGTTGAATTATCATCTTTATTATTTCACAATTGAGCAATTCTTCTGGGATAATATTTTCTATTGTAAAAAGCTGATCAAATCTTATTTTTTGTAAGTAAATATAATTATCTATTATTTCCATTTCTTGTTTTAGCTTTACTGTATTAATCTTTCTATTCATACTATACCTTATAATTGAACCAAAGTATTCTGCCATTGTTGATGTTTCTAAATCATCATTAATTTCAGCCATCATATGAATTGATTCTAAAGTATTATATATAAAATGGGGATTAATTTGATTTTGAAGTTGGCGAAGCTCTAATTCCTTTTGTTCAATCTGATTTTTATAATTAATATTTATTAAAGTATTAATACGACCTTTCATGTCATTATATGAATTAACTAGTTGTCCAATCTCATCATCTTTATCATATTGAAAATCTTTCTTTAGATTTTTTTCTATAGAATTAGAAGACATATTATTAATAAGATATTGTATTGGATTAAAGATTCTTTTAGTAAAGAATATATACAATATAATTGATGAAATTAAAAAAAATAGAATATTAGTAATGAAAAAAATAATATATAACGTATCTAATTTAAAGGCATCCTTCTTTGGTATTTTATTAATTATTATCCAATTTGGAGTATTAATGGGATTAGAGCAAATGACATAAGATGCATCTTCATATACATAATTTATTGAAGGATCAGAATTATTAAAATTCACTTTGTCAAAATAATTAATTTTTGTTTCTTCTTCGTTTGTAGATAAAATTAAATCTCCTGTAGAGTTATAAATTGATATAACTTCATTATTAAATGGTAAATCATATTTTAAAATATTATTAAATTCTTCTGCAGATAAAGTAACTAAAAGCATTCCTGTAATTTGATTTGTATTAATATCTATTACTTTTCTTGTAAGCAGTATAAGATTTTCACCATCTGCGGAGTCTATATCAAAAATATTACTTGAATTAATATTGGTAAAAATTGATGTAGCAGAAGAAGAAATTAAACTTTCTTGAAACCAATTTTCATTAAGTGGATTTATAAGTTTATAATGTGAGCTGTTCCTGCTTGCAAAGGCTCCTCTACCTTTTAAATCATAAATATAAGCTCCACTTATAGAACTATTTTGAATTAGCATCATTTCACAAATATATTTTAAATAGTTATAATTTGTTATTTTAAAAGTTTCATTATCTCTTAATATTTCATGCAATGTATTTATTTCAGGTATTAATAAAGGATATTTAGAGACATCTGAGATATTATTAATTTTTTCTTCTATTTGATTACTAAAGCTAATATTAAAGTTCTTTATTAAATTTTCTGTTTTATTAGATTCATATTTTGAATAAGAATATAAATTAAATGTAGTAAAAATCAAGAAAATTAAATAAAGACATGTAAAAATAATTAAAGTTAATTTTTTTATTGATAAATTTTTATAAGAAAGCATAAGCATCTAATCCCCTAAAAAGTATATATTTTATTTTATTAAAGTATAATTCTTCTAAAATGTAAACATTTAATATATAATAAATATATAATGAACTTAAAAAATATTCAACAGTAGGTGTAAAGTATGAAGATATTAATAGTAGATGATGATAAGATTATAAGATTAGGATTGAAAAAAATTATTAATAGGCTTTTTCCTCAATATGAAGTTATAGCAGAATTTCAAAATGGATTAGTGGCATTTGAGTATTTAAAAAATAATAAAATAGATTTAGTTATAACAGATATAAAAATGCCTATAATGACTGGTAGTGAACTAATAGAGAAATCAGTAAAGGAAATGGAAGATTCACCTATATTTATTGTGTTAAGCGGATATGATGAATTTACTTATGTAAGAGATACTATGAAATTTGGAGCATTTAATTATTTGCTAAAGCCTATTAAGCAAGATGAACTAAAAAAGGTAATTTGTGAAGCTAAAATTAAAATTAAGGAAAATAAAAAGCAAGATAATATTCTTAACAAGTCAATTGAGATATTAAAGAAAGATTTTTTTAGACATATATTATTTTCTAATGCTGAATCAAATTATAAAACCGATAAATCATTTTTAGAAGATATACAGCTTAATGAAAATTATATATACAAACTTATTGTAATTGAAAAGGGAAAAGATGAAAAAGAATTAATAAAAGATTATATAAAAAATATTATTAATAGATATGTTAATGTAGAATATATATTGTTTAATTTTGAAGGAAATTCATATGTTGTACTGTATTCAGATATAAGTAATGGAGTTTGTGATAAAGAATTAAATAAATACATAGAGGATAAGACAAGCTTGTTTTTAGAGAATAATATCAATGTCTACATAATGGAGTGTACGAATGAATTGTATAAATTAAAAGAACAATCGGTGAAATTTAGAAAAATAAAAAATACAATATATGATGAAGGTAAAGCCAAAAAATATTTTTTAAAAGTATCAGATGAAAAGAAAGTTTTAGAAGAAGAAAGTAATATTAATACAAATTTAACTGTTATAAAACTTGCTAAGCAATATATAATAAATAATTTTAATAAGAATATATCTCTTAAAGAAGTAGCTGATGAGGTGTTCCTAAGTCAAAATTATTTATCTGAATTATTTAAAAAAGAAGTTGGAGAAGGATTTTATGATTTTTTGACAGAGTATAGAATAAAAGTAGCAAAAGAACTATTAATTACAACAAATTTAAAGGTTTATGAAATCGCAACAAAAGTAGGATATAATGATGCAATAACTTTTGGAAGAGCTTTTAAGAAAGTAACAGGATATACCCCAAATAGTTTTAGAAATAATTAGAATCCATTATTTTATGAAAGAGGTTAGGTCAATGAAAAGTAAAAAAATAAAGATTTCTATTATGGTATTCATGGCTATTATAGTTACATTTATTTGCGTTAAAATTATTATGGGAAATAAAATTGAAGAAAGTATTACAAATAATAGAGGTGAAGAGTTAGAGGGAGAAATAACATTTGTTAGTAATAGAACTGATAAAAAAGAAGAACTAAAAATTTTAATATCAGAATTTGAGGGAATGCATCCAAAGGTTAGAGTAAATTTAGAATTAATAGGGGATGCAGAAGAAATTCTTCAAAGAAGAGCTATGGTTCAAGAACTTCCAGATGTGACTTTAGTACCTAGTGCTATAAAGGTAAGTGAATATGATAAATATTTTTTACCTTTAGATGATTTGGGCTTTACAGAAGATAATATATATAATTATAATACTGGAATTAGTAATGAGGGGAAGCTTTACAACTTAAATACTTCAATTTCATGGAATGGAATTATATATAATAAAAATGTATTTAAAGAAGCAGGTATAAATGAAATTCCAAAGACTCAGGATGAGTTTTTAAATTTATGTAGTGTTATAAAAGATAAAGGAATAACTCCAATAGCATTTAATTATAAACAAGCTTGGACTATGGGGACATGGCTTGATATAGCAGCATATTTGTATGATGATAAATTAGAGCAAAATATAATAGTTAATAATCAGGATATTTTAAGTGATAATAGTGGGATTTTTAAAGCTTTAAATTTTGCAAGGAATATATATATAAATAATTATTGTGAAGATAATTTGTTAAATTATGAGTGGGAACAAAGTAAATTAGATATTATTAATGGGAAAGTAGCTATGATATTTTGGGATTCAAACTTTAAATATCAATTAGAAGATATGGGAATGAATATAAACGATATAGGAATGTTTCCGTTACCAGAAAGTAAATATTTAAAGATTTATGGAGATTATAAAATCGGAGTTTCTAAGAATACAAAATTTCCAGAAGTATCAAAAGCATTTTTAAAATTCTTATTTGAAGAAGATCGTTATGCAAATGCAGTAAATATACTATCTCCTTTGAAAGAAAATTCAAAGAATAAAGATTTAATAAAGGAATTAGAATCATATAGTATTCCAATAGATATACATGGAGAAACTATAAAAAATCAAACAGAAGAAGATGTGAAGATTCATGAGAAGTATGATACTTTAAGAAGATTATCAGAATTAGATTATTCTTTTGTACAAGATTATATTATAAGTGATGATGTAGAAAGCTTAAGAAATAAAATGAATAATAGATGGAATGAATTAAAAGAAATAAATAACAATAATGACTAAGTCCATTATATGTATATTATTAGGTCAATTAAAGCTATTGAAGGTTATGTTAGAATAATTGACCTAATTATTCGAGAGTTTATTCTCCTTCTTCATAATTTGCTATTTCTGTAAAAGCATCAAGTCTTAATGCATTTGCAAAAGTACTTAATAGATATGCATTAGCTAGCTTTATATAAGGAGATACGTTAATAATTTCTTCCATATGAGTGTTTCTTAAATTTCTAGAATAAACTCTTTTTGTAGCTACGACCCATAAGAAAATATAGCCTAATAATACAAGTTGTTGTCCATTTAGTGTAATTTCAGCAGAAGCTACATCTGTATTATTATTGGTTAATAAATCATGTATATCAACATTTGCAGCATAAGCAAAAAAAGCATATCCTACTGAAATGAATGTTGCACCTGTTCGTTCGAGCTCGGCAAGGTTTATATCCAAATTTCTTATAAATTCTTCAATATCATCAAATAAATTATTATTCATGCATTTTAGATACCTCAATAACAAAGTTCATATTAGAATATGCTAAAATACGCATATAAGTACTTATTTATAATAAACTTATAACTTTATAAATTATTAATGTAAAGGCTACTTATAAATTATATATAGCCTTTTTATTATTAAGAAATAAATTAGAGTGGTTTATAGAAAATTATACTTTTACAAAAATAGATAATATATAGTATTAAAAAAAGAGTAAAAGTAGATGGTATTTTTGAGATTGGTAAATATAAATTAAATAAAAAAATTAATCTGTATAAAAATACAAATAAAAATGTATTTATAGTGTGAAAAAAATGTTGAAAAATAGATGGTGAATATGGTATATTTTATGAAGAAAAATGCTAAAAGGAGGAAGAAAATATGAAACGAAAAATATCAACTACATTAGCTGTAGCCGTGATTACAAGTCAAATCCAGAATGTTGCATTTGCAGAAACTATAGCTAACAGATCGGATGATGTAAATGGAAGTATATCACAAACAGTAGATAATATTGATAAAGATACAGTTTTTGAAGAAATAACAGAAGATGAGATTCAAGAAGAGGGAAAAGAGATTGAAGAGACTGATACTAGTAAAGAGTCGGAAATAGTTGAAGAAGTTGAAGCTAACGAAGAAACAGAAGTAGTTGGAGAAGCTGATATTAATGAAGAAACAGAATCAGTTGAAGAAGTAAAAGAAGATGAAAAAAGTGAAAAGCTTGAAGAAAAAATAGAGAAAACTTATTCTGACATATATGAGGTAAAAGGAAAATTAGAATTAGATATAAATTTTTCTACTCCTATAAAAGTTGCAAGTTCAGATAATACTAATATATCTGTAACCTTGAAACAAGAAAATGTTGTTATTGGAACTATTGAATTAGGATCAGATAATACAGGCGGAAAAATAGGGGAAACTGGTATATCTTATAACTTAGAAACTTTAGATTCTAAGAGGAGTCAGTTAAAAGATAATGCAAAAGAGGTAGATTTCTATCATTTAACTTTTGAAAGTCTTCCATTAGGAACATATTCTCTTCAAATAGTAGGTGCAGGATATGAAACTGTAAATACGGGAGATATAGAAATACAAAATACATCTAAAAGAGTTTTATTAGGAACTAGTGAGAAAACAATAGTTTTAGATGATAAAGGTACAGATGATAAATCAGATGATATTACAGAATATTATCCAGGAGTATTATTAGCAGGAGATGTTAATTCAGATTCAGTAGTAGATAAAGTTGATTATGAGGCTTTAAAAAATGAAATAAAGAATAAATCTTATAATTCTAAGTTTGACTTAAACAGAGATGGAAAAGTAGATATAACAGATTTAACTTATGTTCATCAAAATATGGGTAAAATTAAGAGTAATGTAGATATAGTAGATACGGATATTATTTTAAACCCAGAAAATATAGATGTAAAAGTTAATGAAAATGCAGAAATTGTAAGTGGAGATATAAAGGATATATTAAAGGATAATGGATTAGGAGTGCAATTATCACCTAAAGGCGATACTGAAATAAGCGAAAATAATCCAATAGAAGTACCTATAAACTTAACGGGTAAAACAAGAACAACAACTAATGTTGAAAAGATAACTATAGAAGCACCAAAAGCAACTGCACCAAGCAAAGGAAGTATAAAAATTCCAGGTGCTGGAGAATTTAAATTCGATGAATCAAATACAAGAACAATAGCAACAACAGCTAGAAATGGAGAATCTGTTGATGTAATAGAGATAGATTTAGGTAAACAAGTTGCAGTTAGTGAAATTACTATAAAAGTTACTGGTGGTAGAGGCAATAAGAAACTTGCAGAAATATCAAAAGTTAATTTCTTAAATAATGTTTATAAAGAAATTCCAAAGCCTAAGATGAATATTCCAGTTATAAATAACTTTACAAGTTCAACAGCCGTAGGTAATGAGGCTATGACTTTAGGATGGAATCATGAAGTAAATGTAACTGGATATGAACTTAAAGTTGAAAAATTAGGAAGCAATGGAAAGGTTGAGTCAACGAGTACATATAAAACTAGTGAAAACACTCTAAAGATTGAAAAAGTGGATGGTTATGCTACATATAGAGTAAGTATTCAATCATTAAGCGGAGATGAGTGGAAGAGTGGCTATAAAGATGAGCAAGATGATTATGATGCATCTGCAACTGGAGCAACTAATTTAGCTAATAATTCAAATGATAAGGATGGAATTCCAGATAATGCAGATACAAACTATAACCCACAAGCATGGGATTCTATATCAGGGAAATTAAGCCCGAATGCGGAAGGTGGTAACGGAAGCAACTTTGGAGCAGATTCGTTAATAGAGCTCCAAGTTATACCAGAAACTGCACCAGAAGGACCAGAAGGAATACAAATTGAAGGGGCATATAAATCTCTTAAGGTTAGCTGGAAGAGTCATAAAAAAGCTAAAGACTATGATTTATACTACAGAAAAATTGGAACTGCCGAATGGAAAAAAGCAAATGATCCAAGGGAGCCAAAGTATGTAGATAGTGATCTTACAAATGATATACCAGATGGAGTAACTGATTTAACTCCAGATCAAAAGACAGATCATGATGAATTAATAAGAGATACAAAATACACTATAACAGGATTAGAAGATCAGGCTACATATGAAATAAAAATGACAGCAACTAACCATCATGGTACTGGTGGCTTATCAGAAACTTACATAGGGTCTACAGCTAAATTAGTAGCACCAGAAATGCCAAATTATAATCTTATTAATAGGCCAGGAAATGGAGATCTTACTGATAATATAATAAGTGTTGATATTTCTAATGGACAAGCAAATCCAGAATATATTGTTGATAATGATTATAGTACAGCTTTTGTTGCACAAGACTGGTGTGGTGGAGCTAATTATGATAGAGTAGTGCCAATAGTTACTTTCGATAAGGAGTATACAATTGATACTATAAGACTTTCAAGTAAGATAGAAGATCCAGGTAAGTATCCTTTACCTAACAATGCTAGAGTAGAGACTTATGATGAAAATGGAAAAAGGATACAAGAAGTTCCTATATCAGATATAAGCATACAACATATAAAATCTGCAAATGGTGTATCATATGCACAATTAAAATTAAAGGAGCCTATAAAGGCTACAAGGATTTCAGTAAAAGTAGATGCTCCTTCATGGGCAAATTATGTTTCCAGTATATCAGAACTTAAATTCTATGAATATGATAGCTTAGAAGATGATGTAGATGCGTTATTTAAAGATAATTTAATGATAGAGCTTAATGAATGGGTTACTGAAGATATAATAAATAATCTTGAAAATCGTGCTAATACTAAAGATCCAATTGCTGATGAGTATCATCCAAATAGAGAAAATATATTAAAAAATATACAAAGAGCTAAAGATTTAATTGAAGATTCTAATATAAAAGATAAGATTTTAACTCTTGATCCAATGATAAGAAATCAAGGAAATACAATTGGACAAGGTAACAACTGGCAAGCATTAGGTGTTGCAGTAAAACCGGGTGATAAAGTTAATATTTATATTGGTTCAGATAGACAAGATACTAAATTTAACCTTGCAATAACTCAGCATTATGGAGAATCAGGAAGTTATATAAAGACTTATCATGAAAAATTAAAAGTTGGTAAGAATGAAATAACAATTCCAGAATCACCATTTAATATGGATTATGAAAAGGGTGGAAATTTATATATAAACTTTGATTCGAACTATAATGAAAAGCAAAATGTACAAGTACGTGTAAGTGGTGGAACAGATATACCTCATTTAAATCTTAATAATATGATGGATGATGAGTCTAAACAATCTGAAGTAAAAGATAAAATAAGAACTTATATTAATGAGTTAAAAACTTATGTAAGTGAAGTAGAGAGTAAATATCCAGATAGCGTAACTCCGGAGGATAGAGCAAATAATATTTATACATATGATGCAGAGACTTCTATTTTAAATAGTACTGAAATAGAAGGTGATAGAATTACACTTTCACTAGCTGCAGATCAAGTTCTTAAAGGTATAGAAGATGGTATAAAAGATGATGAAAATGCTCAAGTAGAAAGAGTTTATGATACATTACTTGCATGGGAACAATTAATGAAAGTATCATATACACAACAAGGTTTACTTGAGGAAGCAATAGATTTTAATGAAGATGGAAAGATAGATAATACACCACAAGATGAACTTGGAGGGAAAGGTGAACAAAAATTCTTTAATGATAATAGAGCACCTTTAAATCGTATAAATATTAAATACCAAAGAATGTTTACAGGTGCATTTATGTATGCGTCAGGACATCATGTGGGGATAGGATATGGATCAGTGCCGGGGATGATGACTGGTGTACCATTCAAGTTTGATGAAAATGGAAACTTAGTAAATAGCGAAGATGGACAATTATTTGGGTGGGGTATAAACCATGAAGTTGGACATGTTCATGATAGACAAGGTTTAACTTATGTAGAGACAACTAATAATATTTTAGCCTTAATAAGTCAAACATTTAATGATGTTAATAAATCTAGAATAGAAGGCAATTATGAAAAAGTATATGATAAAGTAACTTCTGGAAGTGAAGGTCTTGCAAGTGATGGATTTACTAGACTTGCAATGTTCTGGCAATTACATTTGGCTTATGATGATACTAATACTTATAAGATGTTAGATGTCAACACAGATAATAGTTTAGAAAATGATACTTTCTATGCTAAGTTATATAGAGCAACAAGAGAAAATGGAATAGCACAAAAAGAAGCAGGGCATGATCAAACAGCTCAAACATTTATAATGAGATCATCAGATGCAGTTAAAAAAGATTTAAGAGAATTCTTTGCAAAATGGGGATTAGTTGCTAGTCCTAAGACTAATGAATACCTAAATTCTAAGAATTATCCTAAAGAAGACAAGGCAATTTACTACTTAAATGATGAAGCAAGAAGACAAAGACTAAATAAAGTTCAAGATATGGCCGATGACACTAAAGTAATTGGAGTTTTTGAAGACAGCATAAAGGATAATAAGTATATAAATCAAAAAGAAGTTCCACTTAGATTGAGTGTAGATAAGGATGATAATAAAATACTTGGATATGAAATAATAAGAAAAGAAGCAACAGCAACAGGATTTAAAGAAGTTCCAGTTGGATTTGTTGAAAGAGATACTACAAATCTAGTAACTGAATATGTAGATGTTATAGATACAGCAAATAATAGAGTTTTTGAATATAAAGTGAAAGCATATGATTATAATTTAAATGCAACTAGCGAAACTAATATTGGAACTATAAAAGTAAATCATGATGGAAGTATAGCTAAGGCTAACTGGACATTTGATACAAATACAAGAAGTGTTGATGATGTTGTAGATGAAAACACAGGTCATGGACAAGTAGCAAATGGAGCAATTAACAACATAAAAGATAATAATAAAGATACTGTATATAAAGCATCAAAAGCTACAAACCAAAACGGACAAGTTTTAGGTGGAGATCCATATGTAACAGTTGATATGGGTGATACTAAACAAGTTGTAGGACTTAAATATACTCCAGGTGAAACAACTACAACTAAGAAGTTTTCTTTAAAGAATTTCTTTAAGAAAGATACTGAAGTTAAATATGACCCAATAAGTAAGTATGAAGTTTTAGTAAGTGAAGATGGAGTAAACTGGATAAAAGCTCATTCAGGAACATTTGATACTACTAAAGAAAATACAATTTACTTCAACGAAGCTGGAAATAGTACTAATACACAATTATGGACATATAACGCTAAATATGTGAAGTTAGTTGCTAAGGGAGCTCAAACTATTTCTATAGCAGAACTTGATATATTAGGACCTACAGGTGATAACATAGAAATTGGAGTAGATAATAATGATAAGATTTATAAAAATGGTATAGGTAAATTAAAATCAGATTATGAATATGCTCCAGGAAAATCAATTCCAGCAGGATCTATAATAGTAACTGGTGAATATAAAGGAGATCCAGCATTTAATGTGCCTTTAGTATTAAATGAAGATGGTGAGAACTTTGCAATAGAATCTCAAGCTATATTATTAGCTGAGTTACCAGAAGATGCAGAGCTTGGGGAAGTAGCAGAAGGTAACTGGGTATATTGGATAACTCCAGAGCAACAAGATAAGATTATAGATGGAGAAGAGAATATAAAAGGATCTTCTATAAAGGCTGAATTATATAGATACAACAAATTAGATGACAATAATGCTCCAGTTGGAGAAAGATTAGTAAGTGATACTTTCTTAGTAACTGTAGGGGATTTAGATAAATTACCAGAAATAGATTTAACTGGTGGAACAACTAAAAGAGCATTAAAACCTTATAATAAAGTTGTAGAAATAGATAGTAGCACTATGAAAAAAGTATTTGAGAATAGATAATAAATCTAAAAAGAGACTATCTTTTTGAGATAGTCTCTATAATAAAGAGAAAGGAACAGGCTTATGAGAAAGATGAAAGCGTCAATAAAAATTGCATTAGCATCAACGTTAGTAGTAACATCAACAGCTGCAATTGCTTATGCAACTCCTAAAATCCTTGAAAGTAAAAGTATTGAGAGAGAAAATAAATTAAAACTAGCTGTAGAAAAAGTCGATGGTGATACTGTTAAAGTTGCTTTAGATAATGTTCAAGAGATACCTAAATCCCTTCAATTTAGTATTCAATTACAGGGAGCAATTTTAAAAGATGGAGCAAATAGTATAAAAGATTTAATAAAGAAAGAATCTGAAGCAAGATTGAAAAGTAATGCATATTCAACTAACTCAAATGATGTGTTAGTAGATTATACTTATAATGAAAATGCTAATACTATTGATGTTTTAATAACATCTGAAAATGCAATCCCTAAAATAAGTAATAAAATAGAGATTTTTGAACTAGATGTAAAACCTGAATCATCAAATATGCTTGCTAAAAATGATTTACCTACGTATAAAATAGTTCCAAGCAATAACTATGAATATAAGTATGTAAGTAATACTAATAGAGAGTATATTAGCAAGACTGTAGATCATGATAATGAAAGTATATCACTTAATATGTCTCCAACTATAAAGTCAGGAGATACATATATAGAACTAGCTAAAGGAGAAAAACTAGAGTTAACTGCTAAAAACCTAGGTATAACAATGGAAGATCCAGAGGGTAAAGAAGTAAGGTTAGAGGTTAAAAAAGATGGTGTTGAAATAACAGAATTCCTTTCTGATACAGCAGGAGTATATGAACTAAGTTGTACAGCTATAGATAATTATGGTGATAGATCTGAAACTATAACTGTTCAAATATTTATAGCTGAAAATAAATCACTAACAATAGAAGCTGAGAATAAAGTTATAACAGTAGGAGATAAGTTTGATATATTAGATGGTGTAGCTGTAAAAGATGAAGATGGTAATGTGATAACAGATACTAATATAGATGTTAAAGTAGAAGGCAAAGGCGAAGTTTCAGGTGCTACTTCAGTAGATACAAGTAAACCTGGAGAGTATAAAGTTACTTACAGCGTAATAAATGATAAGGGTATTAAGTTTGAAAAGGAAATAACTGTAACTGTGGTGCCTAGGATGGAAGAGATTAATAGTGTTCCAGTAATAAATGCTGAAGATAAAGTTATAAAACTTGGAGAAACTTTTGATCCGTTAAAAGGAGTAACTGCGACAGATAAGGAAGATAAAGATTTAACAAAAGAAATAAAATATGAAAGTAATGTAGATGTAAATTCTGAAGGGGAATACATAGTTAAGTATACAGTGCAAGATAGTCAAGGCGCTACAGTAACTAAGACAATAAAAGTAATAGTTAAAAAGAATGTTATATTAGCAGAGAGTATAGCTATAAATAATAAATTTAATAAGCTATATGTAGGAGGCAGCAAAATTTTAACTGCAACTATAAATGAAGCTGCTGATATAAAGGAAATAGAATGGACAACAAGTGATGAAAATATAGCATCTATAGAATTAGTTGGGAATAGTGTTAAAGTAATTGCTAAGTCAGAAGGAAAAGTAACTATAACTGCATCAACTACTGATGGAAGTAATAAATCAGACAGTGTTATTATAGATATAATTAACTTAGAAAATGATGATGAAGTACCATCATTTATAAAAGATATGATAGATACTAATATAGTAACTCCTTTAATTGGAACAGGCGATATTAATTCTCCATTAGAAATGGAAGTTCAAAATGTAACTGTAGAAGAATTCAATAGTTTCTTAGAGAATTTAAGAGAACTAAATCCTACTTTAGAGAAAAAATATGAAGATGGAAACTTTACAGTATATAAAATAAAAGTTAATAAAAAATCAGAATTATTTATAACTTCTGATGAAGCATATATAGAACTAAGATTAGAAAATAGCTTAGACAATTTTAGTGAGTTAAAAACTGAATTAGAGGAGTTATTAAAATTAGCAGAAAATCCTGGAGACGAAAACAATTCAGAAGATGGAAGTAATTCAGGAAACGGAAACAATTCAGGAACAGAAAATAACTCTGGAAATGGCAGCAATTCAGAGAATGAAAATAGTTCAGAAAGTGAAAATAATACTGGAATTAAGTTACCTATAACAGGGCAAGAAAGCATATTAGGTTACTTGGGTGTAGCAGCGATAGCAGCAGGTACAGTATTATTTAAAAAGAGAAGGAAAAAATAAATAGTCTATTGTTTAAGTGTGTATTCCTATTAATAGGGATACACACTTTTATCATATAAATTAATATAAATGAAAAATAATATAATATAATATTAATTTATTATTAATAAAGTTCTAGGAAGCTACTCCATGTGGACTTTCATTTAATTATTAGCTGCTGATGGTGTATAAACTCTTTTAGCAAGCTCTTCATCAAGCATATATAAAGCAGCAGGGTTTCCATCTGATCTTCTTACTTTCTTTAAAAATGAGTTGAAATTATTTTCTTCTTCAACTTGTTCATCTATAAACCATTTTAATAAGCTAATGGTAGAATGTTCTTTTTCTTCAAGAGCAATATCAGCTATTTTATAAATTTTGCTAGTAACTAATTGCTCGTGTTCATAGCCCTTTTCAAATAAGTCAATTATATTATTATAATTTGAAGAAGGTTTAGGAATTTCTTGTAGTCTTACTACACCATTTTTTTGAAATATGTAATCATATAATTTTATGGCATGAGCTAATTCTTCTTGAGCTTGAACTCTAAAGAAATTTGCAAATCCGCTTAAATCTATTGATTCTGCATAAGCTGCCATAGCTAAATATGTATAAGATGAATAAAACTCAAAGTTAACTTGTTCATTAAGGTTATTTAAAAGATTTTCGCTTAGCATATGTACTCTCCTTTGTATTAAAGTATTGAATTCAGCTTTTAATTTATAAATATATATTTTAAAATTTGAATTATTAAAGTAAAAAATTATAAAAGTTATTATCTAAAAAGTAATAAATTGCAAATTATAATTAAATCGTTCCACTATATAATTAGGTAAGATACATATTTATTATTTGCATGTTTATAGGATAATATTTAGAATATTTTATTTATATTTAGATAATATTTTTTAGACAAATACAAAGAATTTTTAGCTAAATTAAGTAATTTATATAAAAAGAGATATTTTATATTACATAAGAAAAATATTTTTTATGCAATAAATGTAAGATGGATAGAGGTTGCATAAAAAATTACTAGACTTTATTGAGAGTTTAGATCAAATAAAAAGAAGAAATATTGAAATATTATCTAGTGAGTTTGAAATATAAACTATGCAAATTTGTATAGTTTTTTATTTTTATAACATATAAGTATAAGAAAAGTGTTAATATAGTTAATAAATAAAATAGTTGATAGGAAGGAGAGGAAAGCATGAGAAAACCTATTATTGGAGTTACAGCACTTTTTGATGATGATAAAGATAGTATTTGGATGTTACCATCATATTTAGATGCAATTACTGATTCAGGAGGAATTCCAGTTATATTGCCTATTATAGATAGAGAAGAAGATATAAAGGCTTTGGTAAATAATTTTGATGGATTTTTATTGGCTGGTGGGCAAGATATAAATCCTAAAATATATAATGAGAGAAAGCTAGCTCATTGTGGATATATAAATGATGCTAGAGATAAAATGGAAAAAGCCTTATTAAGTGAAATATTGAATATAGATAAGCCTATACTTGCAATATGCAGGGGCTTTCAACTTCTAAATTCTTATTTAGGTGGTTCTTTATATCAAGATATAGAAATAGATAAAAATAATAATAAAGAGAGTATTCATAGACAAGAAAAGCCGTATAATAAACCAAGCCATAAAGTAAAAATTAAAAAGAATTCTTTATTATTCGATATTATGAAAAAAGAAGAAATAATGGTAAATAGTATGCATCATCAAGCTATAAAGAAGATTTCCACTAAGGTGAGTGATGCTGCAATAAGTGAAGATGAAATCATAGAGAGTATTTATATAAAGGATAGGAGATTTGTATTAGGGGTGCAGTGGCATCCAGAACATTTATATAAAGATTATGATGAGCAGTTTAATCTATTTAAAGAATTTATAAATAGATGCTATTAAGTATAGTGAAGTCCCAGAAAAATACTTTTAATAACTTTAAATGGTAATTAAATACTATTAATGGAAAATATAAACATTGTGGAAAAATGCTAGAAAAATAAGAAAAGAATAAGAAAGATGAGTTAAACTTAAGCAATAAAGAATAACACTTTTTACTTAAACTAATAAAGAGAGTAAGATATGAGTATTGCTAGTAATAATTAATTCATGAAGTTTGCAAGCTGTATCAAATATAACTAAGGAGTTGTACTTTGTGGAAGTAAATAGTGTTAATCTAAGCCAAGAAGTATATATATCAGATGCAGAGAAGATATGTAACTGGCTTAGTGATGAGGAAATAACAAGTTATTTAAATGAAGATAATAATGTGAAAAGAAATTTAATTAACGTTATAAATAGAGTAAATATGCCTATATTAACTCATCTTTTTAACAATAATTGTAGATTTTTTATTATAAAAAATCTATATGGTGCAATAGGATTTTTACGATTAGTTCCAAAAGGTGAGTTTGTAGAAATCGTTATTGCAGTAGGTGAAAAGGATTTATGGGGAAAGGGAATAGGTCATAATGCTGTACTAGAAGCTTTAAAAGTAGCTTTTTTTGAAATGAGAGCTGAATATGTTGTAGCTAAAATTAAAAAGATTAATAAAAGATCACAAAATCTTTTTAAGGGTCTAGGGTTTGAGCAAGCTAAAGAGCTTGAAAGAGAAATTGAATATCATATCAGTATGAAGTCTTTCATTAAATCTGCTGCCTAAGGTTATTTAAACCATAGATTTCTTTAATTTTATAATAAAGTAGATAGCCTTAAAAATTATAACAATATATAGTTATTAATTCTGCTAAAAAAGTATTGATTCTTGTTAATCAGTACTTTTTTATTTTATATAAATTATAATAGTATTTATACAAAATAAATATTATGATTGATATTTAAATTAGAAGATAAAAATCCGTAAGAAATATTTTAAGTATTATGGTAAATTATTAATGGAGGTAGATATATGAATAAGGAGGAAAAATGGAAAGTTATCATAGAAAATGATTCAAGATATGATGGGGATTTTTTTTATGGAGTTAAAACAACAAAAATATTTTGTCGTCCATCCTGTAAATCTAAAAATCCAGTTAAAGAAAATGTGAAATTCTTTTCTACCACTGAAAGTGCAATTAAAAGTGGATTTAGGCCTTGTAAAAGATGTAGACCTGATTTGATAGAATACAATCCGATTACTAATATTGCTAATAGTATGAAGGAGATTTATGATAAATATTATTTTGATGAAGAGCTTATGAATATTAAGATAAGAGATCTTCATATAGCTAAAAGTCATTTAATAAGAGTTTTCAATAAAACTTTTAGATTAACACCTAAAGCATATATTTCTAAAATTAGAATTAATAAAGCTAAGGAACTTTTGAAAGTTAGTGACAAATCAATTACTGAAATTTCTTATGATTGTGGATATAAGAGTTTATCAACTTTTTATGATAATTTTAAGAAAGTTGAAGGGATGAGTCCTATGAGTTATCGTATAAAATAATTAAGAATCTGCTTATAAAATAGATGTGAAGGAGTTATATGAAAAGTATTTTTTATTATGAGACTATAATTGGAGAAATTGGAATAGCTGATAATGGAAAGGGTATTACCAATATTTGTATAAAGAATAAATTAAAGATTGAAAAAGATATGGAAATAAGAGAAACTAAATTAATTAAAGAGGCGGCAAATCAACTTAATGAGCATTTTTCAGGAGATCGAATAGATTTTAGTATTTCATTAAATCCAGAAGGAACAGAATTTCAACGTAAAGTATGGAATGAGCTAATTAAGATACCTTATGGAGAAACAAGAACATATAAGGAAATAGCAGAAAAAATAGGAAACTCTAAAGCAGCTCGTGCTATTGGAATGGCAAATAATAAAAATCCAATATTAATAATTATACCATGTCATAGAGTTGTAGGTAAAAATAAAAGCTTAGTTGGATATGCTGGAGGCCTAGAAATGAAAGAAAAGCTACTACAAATAGAACATAGAAATTCATTTTAGGGTAGTAATAAATTAATAGGTAATAGATAGGGGGAGAGCATTTTGGATTTTAATATTGATGAAAATGTAGCCTTAAAAATAAGGGAAGAACTTATAAATTTGTCAGAAGAAGATTACAGGGATTTTTCTTCGAAGCTTTTGCCAGGAATTGATAACATACTTGGAGTTAGACTACCAGCATTAAGAAAAATTGCAAAAAGTATTGCTAAGAAAGATTGGAAAAATTACTTGGATAATGCAAGAGATGATTATTTTGAAGAAGTAATGCTACAGGGGATGGTAATTGGATATATTAATAATGTTGATATAGATGAAATTATAAGTCTTATTAGAAAATATGTACCAAAGATAAATAATTGGTCAGTTTGTGATAGCTTTTGTAATGGGCTAAAAATTACTAATAAAAATAAAGAAAAAATGTGGAAGTTCATAGAAGAGTATCTTTCATCAAATTATGAATTTGAAGTAAGGTTTGCAGTAGTAATGTTATTAAACTTTTATGTTGAAGAAGACTATGTTGAGCTCGTTTTAAGCAATTTAGATAAAATAAAACATGATGGATATTATGTTAAAATGGCTGTTGCTTGGGCAATTTCTATTTGCTATGTAAAGTTTAGTGAAACAACTTTGAATTATCTAAAAGAAAATAACTTAGATTATTTTACATACAATAAATCATTACAAAAAATTTGTGAATCGCTAAAGGTTTCTAAAGAAGAGAAGAATATCATTCGAGGTATGAAAGTTAAATTAAATAATAACTAAAGATATTAGACGATTTATAAAGAAGTTATTAAATCGTCTAATATCATGTTACCTCCAAGTCTATAATCATAGTTAGAAGTACTATTTATGGATTTTATAAAACTCCAAGTTGCATTCCAAAGTTTAACTACAAAGAGATAACCTTCTAATTTTTCTTTTAGATCTTGTGAAGAGTAACCAAAATATCTTTTAATCAATTCATTTCTCATATCGTCATTTAAAAACCAAGATAAAGTAGCTAGGTCAAAAAATATATCTCCCATAGCAGTAAATTCAAAGTCAATAAGATAAATAGAGTCCTTAGTATATAAAATGTTAGAGATATTTAAATCATTATGACATAATCCATAATGAAATTCTTTAGTTAATTTATGTTCTAATGAGGTTAATTTTTCTACTAATAGATTTATATCGTGATTAAAATCAAAGCTTAAGTCAATTAAGATGTTAATATTTTTATTAATTATCTCAAAAGGATTAAAGTAATTATTACATTTTAAACTATGTAGTTTTTTTAATGTAGAAATTAAGCTATTAATGAAAAGTAGTGAGTTATAAAATTCTATATTAATTTTAGTAGATTCTTTAAATTCACTTAATAAGACTCCATTATATTTATTATGATAAAGTATATTGGGAGAAATATTATGTGGCCTAATTATATTTAAAATTTCATTTTCATTATAAAAATTATTGGTGTTATCTTTACTTGGAATTCGCAAAACATATTTTGAATTCTGTAATGTTACTAAATAGTTTGAATTGTTTAGCCCACCAAGTTTAGTGAGTGAAATATTTTCTTGTAACTTATTCATAAAATCTCCTACTATTATATTGTTGTTTATACATTATATCAGATATAATATAAAAAGTGTTTAAGGTTATAATATACTTAATAGTACGCTGTATAAAAGTGACATTTAAATTTGAATTCTTAATTATATAACGTCCTATTATATATTAATTATAAATTTAATAAACATTATAATTTTATTTTAATTTCAAAATAAACAATTTAATACAAAAGTAGGAGATAAATATGAAGAATTATAAATTTGAAGCAGAAATAATAAAGCATGAAGGAAAAGATGCCACCTATATAGAAGTTCCTATAGATGTTGAAAAAGAATTTGGAGCTAAGAGAGTAAAGGTTAAAGTAAAATTTGATGGTGTGGATTATAGAGGATCAATAGTAAAAATGGGCTTACCTTGTTATATGATAGGAATAACTAAGGAGATAAGAAATAAGATAGGTAAAACCTATGGCGATATTATAAATGTAGAATTACAAAAAGATGAAGAAGAAAGAATTATAGAGTTACCAGAAGAGTTTAAAGAAAAGCTTATGGAAAATAATGATGCATATAAATTTTATGAAAGCTTATCTTATTCACAACAAAGAAAGTATTTTCAATGGATAACTTCAGCTAAAAAGGAAGAAACTAAAGTGAAAAGAATGGAAGAAGCAATAGAAAAGTTAGCAAACAAAATAAAATTATAATCCCTAAAATGTATTAGAATATAAAAAAAATGAGATATAATGAAAAAATTATTAAAATAATTTATAATTGATTATGATTAATGGAGGGATTTATAATGGATTTATCTAAGCTTATCGAGAATAAAGGGCTTACTGAGATTGAAATAAAAGTTTTAAACTATATAGTAGATAATATAGATGATGTAAATAAATTAGGTGTTAGAGGAATTGCAAAAAATAACTATACTTCAACATCAACAATAATGAGGCTTTCTAAAAAACTTGGTTATTCTGGTTTTTTAGAAATGCAATATAATTTAGTATCTTTAAAAGGAAATGAACTAGGAGATAATTTGAATGAAAGAGATTTTGTTGATAGCTTAGATATGGATAATCTTTTGAAGGAAAATTCTAGTAATTGCATTAATAGATTTGTAGACATTTTATTCAATGATAATAATAAATTTATTTTCATATATGCGAATGGATTTTCAGGAATTGTAGCAGAATATATTAATAAGAAGCTTTTAGTTATGGGAAAAAGATGTATATTATCCAATGGTACAGATTCAATAGGAGTATTTGAAAATAACTTAGATTACATAAGTTCAATTATAGTTATTTCAAAATCAGGAGAAACTCCAATGGTTTTAAACAAGGTAAAAACGGCAAAGGAACATGGAATTAATGTGATAGCATTTACAAATGAAAGAGAAAATAGCATAAGTAAACTTGCAGATATAAGTTTTAAAATTGATGACGCAAATAAGCTGGATGACAGAAATTTAATGCCAAATACATTCTTTCCAAAGGTTTTGGTTATGGTTGAGTTGTTAATATATGAATATTATAAACGAAAAAGTAATAATTCTAAGTAACGTGTTATCTAATTGGGTAACACGTTTTTTTGAAGGTGAAATCTATATACAGATAAATTGACACTTATTATAATAAAAATGTAAATGATTTCTGAAAAACATTAAATGGAGGTAAAAAAATGAAAGAAAAGATAATGAATAAGTTACAGGACTTTTCTAAAGGAATGTTTGTACCTGTTTTAATATTACCTATAGCAGGTATAATTATTGCAATAGGAAATATATTAACAAATGCAAAGTTAGCGGAGTACTTGCCATTTTTAAAAAATGATGTTGTGTATGGACTTGGAAAAATGCTATCAGGATCTTTAGTTTCAATATTAACTAACTTAGGTATTATATTTTGTGTAGGTTTAGCGGTAGGACTTGCTAAGAAGAAAAAAGCAGAAGCAGGTTTTACATCATTATTAGTATTTTTAGTATTTATAAATGCAATGAATATATTTTTAACATTAACTGAAAAATTAGCACCAGCAGATGCGTTAAGAGGAAGTGGACAAACAACTGTATTAGGTGTGCAAATATTGGATATGGGAGTTTTCTTAGGAATTATATTAGGAGTAGTTGTTGCATATATCCATAATAAATTCTGTGAAAAAGAATTTGATGGAGCATTTCAAATATATGGTGGATCAAGATTAGTATTCATTATATTAATACCAGTAACAGTTGGTTTAGCAATATTATTTAGTTATGTTTGGCCACCAGTACAAAATGTTATTAATAATCTTGGTGAGTTTATACAAGGTTCAGGAAACTTTGGTATATTCACATATGGAACTTTAGAAAGATTATTAATTCCAACAGGATTACATCACTTAGTTTATACTCCATTCTTATATAGTTCATTAGGTGGAGTTGCTGAAATCGGCGGACAAGTTTTTGAAGGAGCTAGAAATATATATTTTGCAGAAATGGCTGATCCAACTATAGCTAAGCTTTCAGCATCAGTAATTTGGGATGCAAGAGGACTTTCAAAGATGTTTGGTTTAGTAGGTGCATGTTTAGCTATGTATCATACAGCATTACCAAAGAATAAAACTAAGATAAAAGCAATATTAATCCCTGCAGCTGTTACATCAATTCTAGCAGGTGTTACTGAACCAATAGAATTCTCATTTATGTTTGCTGCACCAGTATTATTCGTAATTCATGCAGCATTAAGTGGACTAGGAATGGTTGTGTTAAACATTTTAGGAGTAACAGCGATAGGACCAAATGGCTTAATAGATTTCTTATTATATAATCTTCCACTTGGAATAGAAAAAACAGGTTGGCCAATGTATATATTAATTGGTTTAGGACAATTCGTAGTTTACTATGTAATATTCAGATTTGTAATAAGTAAATTTAAGTTAAAAACGCCAGGTAGAGAAGAAGATGGAGATACAAAGCTTTATACAAAGAGTGATTATAAAGAAAAAAATGCAACTAAAGGTAACTCAGTTAATGGTGCTGACAATAAGGATGCTGAAAATGCAGGATTAGCACCTATAATAGTAGAAGGTCTTGGTGGAGTAGAGAATATAGTAAAAGTTGACAACTGCTTTACAAGATTAAGATTAATATTAAAAGATTCATCACTAGTTAATGAAGCTTTATTAAAAAATGAAACTGCAGCTAATGGAGTTGTAATAAAAGGTGAAAACGTACAAGTAATTTATGGTTTAAAAGTTACTGGAGTAAGAAAAAGTGTAGATGAATATCTTGGAATAGAGGCAAATTAAACTATATTTATATTTAGGAGTGGCTAAAATTAGTCACTCCTATTTCTAATAAAGTTTTAAATTTATTAGAAATTAAATAATAAATTAGTTTCAATTCTTCATTTTACTTAAGTAATATGATAATTATTTAATATAGTATTAGCATTAATTATATAAATTGCTGATTGAAATATAAATTAGGAGGTAGAAATGAAAGTACAAGTTGCTATTGATAGAGTAGATTTAGATAAGGCAATAGAGTTAGTTGTAAAGTTAAATGGATTAGCCGATATAATTGAAATTGGAACCTCTTTAATAAAAGACTATGGGCTTTTAAATTTAAAAGACTTAACTTTAAAGGCACCTAAATCATTAATATTAGGAGACATAAAGACTAATGATGAAGGGGCTTATGAGTTTACTATGGGATATAATCAAGGGTTTGACATTTTAACAGTCATGGGAAGCTCTTCTTTAGAAACACTACAAAAGTGTTATAGTGTTTCTAAAGAGTATAATAAAAAAATGATGATTGACTTGCTTGAATGCTCATATGAAAAAATAGAAGAAATATCAAGGTTTGATGAAGCAATTTACTGTTTACATACATCTGTAGATAAAAAAAGTAAAAATAATATTATAGGAGAGTTAAGAGATTTTAAACTTAAGTTTCCAAGCATAAGAAATATTGCTATAGCTGGAGGTATAAACTTAGAAATTATTAAAAGATTGAAAAATGAGGATATAAGCATAGTGGTAATAGGATCTTCAATAACAGCATCAAAAGATCCCATTAAGGCTTTAAATGAAATTAAGGAGGAACTTTTATGAAGTTAATAGATCAAATATTAAAAGAAGTAAATGATGTAGTATTAAATGTTAATGAAAAAGAAGTAGACGAAGTTATAAATATTATTGATAAAAGTAATTCAATTTTTGTTGATGGAGAAGGAAGAAGTGGCTTTCAGGCAAAAGGTTTTGCTATGAGGTTAATGCACATAGGATATAAATCGTACGTTATGGGGGAAACTATTACCCCTGCATTAAAAAAGCATGATATTTATATAGCTATATCTGGTTCAGGATCTACTAAGAATACTTTAAGTAATGCAAGGTCAGCAAAAGATTTAGGGTTAAAAGTTGTTGCAGTAACAAGTAAGAGAAATTCTTCTTTAGGTGAAATAGCAGATATTATTTTAGAAGTACCTGGAAAGGTTAAGGGTGACGGTGAAGGAGGATCAATACAATTATTAAGTTCTTTATTTGATCAAGCTGTTCATATAGTTTTAGATTGGATATGTCTTTTAATAAGTAAGAGAGATAATTTTTCAAATAAAGAAGCTTTAAATAATCATGTTAATGTAGAGTAGTAATTTTTGAGAACATGTTACAACATAGGGTAACATGTTTCTTTGGCCTCAGAAACTGTTTACCATTACATTTTACTGGTCTATAATGAGCTTGTAAGTAAGAAAAAAGACAAAATTAAAATAAATGAAATAATTAAAGTTTAATAAGTTGTAATAGGAAAGGTGGCTAATTTTATGGATACAAACAAAAAGTTTTCTATAGTAATAGCAGGAGGAGGAAGCACATTTACACCAGGTATCGTAATGATGCTTTTAGATAATGTAGATCGTTTTCCTTTACGTAAATTAAAATTATATGATAATGATAAAGAACGTCAAGAAGTAATTGGTGAAGCACTTGAAATATTATTAAAAGAAAGTGCACCTGAAATAGAATTTTCATACACAACAGATCCTGAAGAAGCATTTACAGATGTAGATTTCTGTATGGCACATATAAGAGTTGGAAAATATGAAATGCGTGAAAAGGATGAGAAGATTCCTCTAAAATATGGAGTTGTTGGACAAGAAACTTGTGGACCTGGTGGAATAGCATATGGAATGCGTTCAATAGGTGGAATGATGGAATTAATCGACCTTATGGAAAAGTATTCTCCAAATTGTTGGATGCTAAATTATTCTAACCCAGCAGCAATAGTTGCAGAAGCTTGCCGTGTGTTAAAACCAAATTCAAAGGTATTAAATATTTGTGATATGCCAGTTGGAACATTACGTCGTATGTCTCAAATAGTTGGATTAACTCCAGCAGATTTAGAAGTTAATTACTTTGGATTAAATCACTTTGGGTGGTGGACAAGTGTTAGAGATAAACAAGGAAATGATTTAATGCCAAAATTAAGAGAATATGTTGCTGAAAATGGTTATTTAAATCAAGTTGAAGTAGATACTCAACATACAGAACCAAGTTGGCAAGAAACTCATAAGAAAGCAAAAGACCTAATAGCATTAGATCCAAACTTCTTACCAAATACTTATTTAAAATACTATCTATATCCAGATTATGTTGTAGAACATTCTAATGCAGAATTTACAAGAGCAAATGAAGTAATGAATGGAAGAGAAAAGAATGTATTTAGTGCAGCAAGAGAAATAGTTAAGGCTGGAACAGCAAAAGGTGGAGAATTCCATATAGATGCCCATGCATCATTCATAGTTGACTTAGCAAGAGCAATTGCATACAACACACATGAAAGAATGTTATGTATTGTAGAAAACAAGGGGGCTATTGAAAACTTTGATCCAACAGCAATGGTTGAAGTTCCATGTATCGTAGGAAGCAATGGACCAGAAGCTTTAGTTCAAGGAACTATTCCAAGATTTGAAAAAGGTCTTATGGAACAACAAGTAGCAGTAGAAAAATTAGTTGTTGAAGGTTGGATAGAAGGAAGCTATCAAAAGTTATGGCAAGCACTTACTTTATCTAAAACAGTACCTAGTGCAAAAGTGGCAAAAGAAATATTAGATGATTTAATTGAAGCTAATAAAGGTTACTGGCCAGAACTTAAATAATAAAGTATAAAAGAACAGATACAGGCTCGGACAATGGATTATCCATTATCCGAGCTATGTTTAAATAATAGATTATTGATTAAGGAGAATAAGAATGATTAGTCAAGATATTAGAAAAATTGCTCCAGAAATGGATCCACTTCGCAGAGGAATGGGATATACTTCAGAGGATTTATCTAAACCACAAATAATAGTGGAAAGTACTTTTGGAGATAGTCATCCAGGAAGTATTCACTTACTTAAATTTGCAAATAATGCAGCTATGGGCGTATCAGAAAAAGGGGGAAGGGCTTCTAGATTCTTTGCAACAGATATATGTGATGGAATGGCACAAGGTCATGATGGAATAAACTATTCTTTAGCATCTAGAGATACAATAGCATCACTTATAGAAATTCATGCTAATGCAACACCTTTTGATGGCGGTGTGTTTATAACGAGTTGTGATAAAGGAGTACCGGCACATTTAATGGCTATAGGAAGAATTAATATACCAGCGATTGTTGTTACTGGTGGGGTAATGAAAGCAGGTCCAAATCTTTTAACATTAGAACAAATAGGAACTTATAGCGCTATGGAAAAGCGTGGAGAAATTACTGAAGATGAGTTAACTTATTATAAAAATAATGCATGTCCATCAGCTGGTTCATGTTCATTTATGGGTACTGCCGCAACTATGCAAATTATGGCAGAGGCATTAGGGTTAATGTTACCTGGAAGTGCAGTTATGCCTGCAACATGTGAGGACTTAGAAAGTGTAGCAATAGAAGCAGGAAAGAAAATTGTTGAATTAGCTAAGAGAAATTTAAAAGCAAGGGATATAGTTACAGCAAAATCTTTTGAAAATGCAATTATAATTCATGCAGCTATTTCAGGATCAACGAATTCATTGCTTCATATTCCAGCAATAGCTCATGAATTTGGAGTAGATATAGATGCAGAAAGTTTTGATAGAATACACAGATATGCACCATATTTATTAAATATACGTCCAACAGGTAAATGGCCAGCAGAATATTTTTATTATGCAGGTGGAGTTCCAGCAATTATGGAAGAAGTTAAGGATTTATTACATTTAGATGTAATGACAGTTACGGGAAAAACTTTAGGTGAAAACTTAGAAGATTTAAAGAAAAATGGATTCTATGAAAAGTGTAATGAATATTTAAAAGAAACTGGTTTAAAGAAGGAAGATATTATTAAGCCATATACAAACCCAATAGGTAAAAATGGAGCTATTGCTATATTGAAAGGCAATATAGCACCAGAAGGAGCTGTTGTTAAACATTCTGCAGTACCAAAGGAAATGCATAAAGCTATTTTAAAAGCAAGACCATTTGATAGTGAAGAAGAGGCAATTGAAGCAGTATTATCTAAAAAGATTAAACCAGGTGATGCAGTATTTATTAGGTATGAAGGACCAAAGGGAAGTGGAATGCCAGAGATGTTCTATACAACAGAAGCAATTTCATCAGATAAAGAATTATCTGCAAGTATTGCTCTTATTACAGATGGAAGATTTTCAGGAGCATCAAGAGGACCAGCTATAGGGCATGTTTCACCGGAAGCTGCAGTTGGAGGACCAATAGCATTAGTGGAAGAAAATGACTTAATTGAAATAGATATAGAAAAGAGAATATTACAAATAGTTGGTATTAATGGAGAACGAGTAGATTTAGATGAAATTGATAAAATACTTGCTAAGCGTAAAGAATCTTGGAAACCAAGATCAAATAAATATGAGTCTGGAATATTAAAGATATTCTCAGATAAAGCAGTTTCACCAATGAAAGGTGGATATATGGAATAATTAATAATGGATAACTGACAATTGATAAATAAAGAGGTTTTGCTCAGCAAAACTTATAGAAGAGAGTATTATTATAAAAATTTGTTATAATTCATAATTCTTAAGGATTAATTTTCAGTTAAAAGTATAGGAAGACAGATAAAAATTATAAGTGAAAATATTATATAAGATTTATAGGAGATTTTATTATGTTTAGAATAAAAGTTTTAAATGCCTTAAAGGAATGTGGTGTAGTAGCTGTGGTCCGTGGAACTACAAAAGAAATTGGAGTTAAGATATCAGAAAGTTGCATTAGAGGAAATGTTAAAGCTATAGAAGTAACATATACAAATAAATTTGCAAATGAAATAATAAAAGAACTTTCAGAAAAGTATTCTAAAGATGATGATGTTGTAATTGGAGCTGGAACAGTATTAGATTCTGAAACAGCAAGGATGGCGATATTAGCAGGAGCACAGTATATAGTTTCACCATCTTTTAATAAAGATACAGCAACACTTTGTAATAGATATAACGTACCATATATACCAGGAGTAATGACTATAAATGAAATAGTGACTGCTTATGAAAGTGGAGTAGATGTAGTTAAGCTATTCCCAGGGAATGCTTTTGGACAAGGATATGTAAGTTCAGTAAAGGCACCACTACCACATGCAAATATTATGGTAACAGGTGGAGTGAATTTAGAGAATATAGATACTTGGGCAAAAGCAGGAGTAGATTTAGTTGGAATAGGTGGAGAACTAAATAAGCTTGGAGAAGTAGGAAAATTTGATGAAATAGAATCTACTTGTAAGAAGTATATAGAAAAGTTCAATAATGCAAGAGGTATTTAATATGAAAGTCGCTGGATTAGGGGAAATATTATTAAGATTATCGACTAAAAAAGGAGCATTATTATTAAATTCAAATGAATTTAATGTAAATTATGGTGGCGGGGAAGCTAATGTATTAATTTCACTAGCGAATTTTGGAATAAGTACTAGAATGCTTACTAAGATTTCCAATGATACCTTAGGAGATGCAATGCTTAGCTATTTAAAATCAAAATCTGTAGATACTAGATTTATAGTTAGAGGCGATAAGAGAACTCCAATCTATTTTTTAGAGACTGGAAGCGGAAATAGGGGATCAAAAGTAATTTATGATAGATTGGATTCAGCTTTTGGATCTATTTTAGAGGAAGATATAAATATAAGAGAAGCATTAAATGGAATAGATATATTCCATGTTTCGGGTATAACTTTAGCTATCTCAGAAAAAACAAGAGAGTTAACTTTTAAAATATTAAAATACTGTAAGGAAAATAATATTTTAGTCAGTTATGATTCAAACTACAGGGCAAAGATGTGGAGTTTGGAAGAGGCAAGTGAAGTTACCAAAGAATTATTACCATATGTAAATATTTTTTCAGCTGGTATATTAGATGCAGAAAATATATTGAATATGAGATGTGACTTAGAGGATAGATATGAGAAATTAAAATATTATTATGATGAAATTTCAAAGAAGTATCCTAATATAAAGCATATTTTTTCATCATTTAGAGAAATAAAATCATCAACAGTAAATACTCTGCAATGTAATTATTATAATAATGGTATATTGTTTTCTTCGAAAACTCATATAATAGATGATATAGTGGATAGAGTTGGTGGGGGAGATGCCTTAACTGCAGGAATACTATATAGCATTATAAATAATAAGACTCCTGAATATGCTTGTGAATTTGCTGTTGCAGCATCTGTTTTAAAACATACAATTTATGGGGATGCAAACCTAGTAACAAATGAGGAAGTGGAAAGTCTAGTAAGCTATGGAGTGGGTAAAATAGCGAGGTAATGAGAAACAGCCTTTAAATTATGCAAAAATAAATATAATTATGAAATTGAATATGTAAAATAAAATCCATAGTAAATAAGTACTGTGGATTTTTATTTTATATATTATATATTAGATTTTAAATGTATAAAAAGTATAGATTTAAGCAAATTATAATAGGAATTTAAAAGGCTAATTATCCTACTTAAAAAGTAATTAAATCATAGAGAGTTGTTATAATATTTTCCTGAAAATAATTGATAAGGTATTAATTTTTAAATTAATTATAGATATTATTATAGAAATTATAAGTAGATGTTGTATAATACTAATTAATAAATTTTATGCTTTAGGAGAAGAAAAATGAAATTAAGAAATGCTACAGAAAAAGATTTAATAGACATAATGAAAATTATTAATGAAGCAAAGTCGTTTTTAAAAAATAATAAAGTTGATCAGTGGCAGAATGGATATCCAAATGAGGAAGTTATTTTAAAAGATATAAGGAATAATATAAGCTATGTGTTAGAAGATAATTATGAAATTATAGGAACATCATCATTATCCTTTGATGTTGAAGAAACTTATAATACTATTTATGAAGGAGAATGGATTTCAAATGGGAAATATGCTGTTATCCATAGAATAGCTGTTTCTAATAATAGTAATAGAAAAGGAATTGGAACAGAAATAATTAAAAGATTAGAGGAAATTTGCATATCAAAAAAAATAAAAAATATAAAGATTGATACACATGAAGATAATTTAACTATGAAAAAGTTGTTAGAAAAGAATAGATTTAAATACTGCGGTGTCATTTATTTATTAGATGGTAATAAAAGAATTGCTTTTGAGAAAGAACTTTAAAAAATAAGTTTAAATGAGAAGGTTATTATTGATCATATAATAGTCTTCTCATTTACATTTATACATTTAAATTTTAGTAATATAGATTATGAGAATTATTGTATTTAGAATATTTTATAAATATATCAAGTTCAACTAAGTTGAATTGGTTGGTAATAAATTCAAAATAACATTAAAATAGTATATTATATGTATTATAATGGTAATTATAAAATGCAAATAAGGGGATAGATTAGTATGAATACAGAAAATATGATAGCAGAGATTTTAGAGGAAGAAAATAAGAAAAATCCTTTAACTGATGAAGAGATAGCAAAAAAATTAAATATATTAAGAGAGATAGTAACTGAATATAGAAAAAAAAATAATATAGCTAATTCACGAAATAGACGATTAGAATATGTAAAAAAGGATGCCTTAGAAATTTTAAAGAAAGATAAAAAGATATCAGACAGAGCTTTAGCAGAAGCTTTAAAGGAAAAGGGTTATAAAGTTGAAAGATATGCAGCTTCTAATATAAAGAAAGAGTTAATTTCTAATATAAAAGAAGATGAATATATAGATGAGATAAAAGATAAAAATACAGAAGATACTAAGGAATCTCATGAACAAAAGGACTTTTTCAAAGAAGTGGTTGGATATAATGGGAGTTTAAGAGTTCAAGTTGAACAAGCAAAAGCAGCTATTAGTTATCCACCTCATGGATTACATGTATTGATTCTAGGGCCATCAGGAGTTGGTAAAAGTTATTTAGCTGATGCCATGTATGAATTTGCAAAGAGTACAAGTAATTTTTCGGAAGATGCCAAATATATAATATTTAACTGTGCAGATTATGCAGATAATCCACAACTTTTATTATCGCAATTATTTGGTAGTATCAAAGGCGCTTACACAGGAGCTACTGAAAATAAGATGGGAATTGTTGAGGCATGCGATGGAGGTATTTTATTTTTAGATGAGATTCATAGATTACCTGCAGAGGGGCAAGAAATACTATTTAGTATATTAGATAAGGGAATATTCAGGAGGCTTGGAGAAAGTGAGACTGTAAGGAAAAGCAATGTAATGATAATTGCGGCAACTACTGAAAACGTTGAAAGTTCACTTTTATTGACTTTTAGAAGAAGAATACCAATGGTTATAGAAATACCTGCAATTAAGGATAGGCCTTTTGAAGAGAGATTTGAGTTAATAAATAAAGCCTTTTTTGAAGAAAGTCATAGAATAAAAAAGGACATGCTAATATCTAAAAATGTTATAAGAGAACTTATGAGATATGAGTGCCAGGGGAATATAGGACAGCTTAAAAGTGATATACAAGTAGCATGTGCCATAAGCTTTTTAGAACATAAGCTTAAAGAAGATAAAAGATTATATATAGACGAAAGACACCTACCGGATTATATAAAAGAACAAAGTAGAAGGATTAATATTGAAGATTCTAATATAGAAAAGTTTATTATAGAAGATATTTATATATCTCATAAGGGTGAAAAGAGAACAGAAGAAGAGATAACAGGAAATAAGAAAAATACACATATATATAAATTTATAGAAAAAAGACAGTCAGAACTCAAATTTGTTGGTTATAGCGATGAAGAAATATCAAAAATATTAAGTCAACAAGTTGAACTTGAATTAATTAGGGGCGCTAAGGCTATTAATTACAATGTTGTAAATACAGATGAGCTTATGAATCTAGTTGGTGTCAAGAGTCTTGAAACAGTAAAAATTATGATAAAGCTTGCAAAAAAAGAACTTACAGGATTACAGTCAGATATAATTTATCCTTTGGCTGTTCATCTAAATTCAACATATGAAAGAATACGTAATGGAAAGGAGATAATTAATCCAAAATTAAGTATCATAAAGTCAAGGTATGAAAAGGAATATAATGTTGCTAAGAAAATGTGTGAAATAGTAAGAGAAAGATTAAATATAGATGTTCCTGAAGATGAAATAGGATTCATTACAATGTATCTTAAAAATTATAGGAGATACTTAAAAAATGAAGAAGGAAAAGTAGCTGTTATAGTAATGACTCATGGAAGAGTAGCATCAGCAATGGCTGAAGTAGCTAATAAGTTTTTAGGTGTTGATCATGCAGTTGGACTTGATATGGATTTTAGAGATTCTCCTGATATAATGCTTGAAAAAGCTATAAGATTAGTTAAAGAAAATAATCAAGGGAAAGGTTGTATTATTTTAGTTGATATGGGTTCACTGGTTACATTTGGAGATATAATAACTGCTAAAACTGGAATTGAAACTAGAGTAATTGGAAGAGTTGATACTTTAATGGTACTAGAAGCTGTAAGAAAGTCAGCATTAACAGATCAATCATTGGAAGAAATAATGAATGATCTTGAAAGTGAGTCTAAGGGTTTCGGATCAAGTCAATATAACGCTGAAAATAATAATTTATCAAAAGTTATAGTTACATTATGTATTACAGGAAAAGGCTCAGCTCTAAAAATAAAAGAGTATGTGGAAAACAAAATTGATTTAAAGGGAAAAGATACAGAAATTATATCTATAGGATTTATGGATGAAGATATAAATTCTTCTTTATCTAGGATAGCTAAAAATAAAAATATAGAAGCTATAGTAGGAACGATAAATCCGGAATTTGGAAATATACCTTTTATATCATTAGAGGAATTAATGAAGGGATCAGGAGTTAAAAAGCTAAATAATATAATATCAAATAAGGAAGAAAATAAGCTATCTGAAATTATAGATAAAAATGTTATTTTTGTTAATGAAAATTATAAATATAAAGATGAAGCATTAGATGATATGGTTAGAAAGCTTATTGATGGTGGATATGTAAAAGAAGAATTCTTATTAAGTGTATTTAAAAGAGAAATGCTTGGAGATACGTATTTAAAAGGAGGAATAGCAATTCCACATGGGGCTTCAGAATTTGTTACAAAACCAACCATATTAATTACTAAATTAGCCAATAAGATAGTATGGAGTGAAAATTATGAAGTAGATTTAATTTTCCTTATAGCCTTAAAAGATGATTCAAAAAAATATTTTGAACAATTATATAAGATAATTATGGAAGAAAGTGTTCTAAATAAGATAAAATCAAGCACTAGTACGGAAGAAATACTAGAAATTTTATTATAAAACTCAAAATACAAAACTAGCCATAATAATTTGGCATGACTATTGCTTTAATATATTGCAAGAAAACTAAAGGGGGGAAAAAGGTGAAGGATTTTTCTAAAGTGACTGTTATCTTAAGAGGTTACAGCTATGAACAAACAAAAACCGTTATGGAGGCTTTAGTTCAATCAAATATTAGAGCAGTAGAAATAACATTAAACACTGAAGGTGCACTTGAAACTATTGAAAAGATATCAGAAGAATATGGAGATAGAGTTAGCGTAGGTGCAGGTACAGTAAAAAATATAGAAGATGCAAAAAATGCAATAAAAGCAGGTGCGCAATTTATATTAACGCCAATAGTAGTTGAAAAAGAAGTTATTGATGAGTGTAAGAGAAACAATGTTAAATCAATAATAGGTGCAATGACCCCAACAGAAATTTGGTGGTGTTATGAAAATGGAGCAGATATAGTAAAAGTATTTCCAGCAAAAGCATGTGGAAGTAGCTATATAAAAGATATCAAGGCTCCTTTAGGAAATATAAAAGTAATGGCTGTTGGCGGAGTATCTGCAGAAAATGCTAAAGAATTCTTGAAAAATGGAGCTGACTATTTAGGTATAGGATCAAGTCTTTTTAATAAAGATGATGTGAACTCAAAAAATATTGAGGCATTAGTAAAGACATTAAAGGAATTAGAGAGAGAGATACAGTAGGAGGAAATAATATGAGTCACAGTACTTTAATTTACAGAAATTTAGAGTTTAATAGTAGTAGTGAAATTTTAGGTTTTTTAGCAGATAAGTTAAAAGATGAAGGATTTGCTAAGGATGGGTATAAAGAAGCTATATTAAAACGTGAAGTAGAATATCCAACAGGATTACCGGCTACTATAAAAATAGCAATACCACATTGTGATCATACTTTAGTAAATGAATCTGCCATAGCAATGGGAATACTTAATAATCCTGTAGATTTTCAAGCAATGGATGATCCAAGTGTAACATTGGATGTTCAAATAGTAATTATGTTAGCATTAAATGAGCCTCATGGTCATATTGAAATGCTACAAAAAATAATTAGTTTAATTCAAAATTCAGAAGACTTAAAGAAAATTATAGAAGCTGATAGTGATAATAATGTAATAGAAGTAATTAAAAAGTATTTAGACTAGATAAATAAAATAATTAAATAAAAAAGAAATTATAGTAAAATTGGAGGAATAAAAAATGAAAAGAATATTAGTAGCGTGTGGAAATGGAATTGCAACATCAACAGTAGTAGCAACAAAAATTAGGGAAATATGTGAAGAAAATGGAGTTGCGGTATCAGTAACTCAATGTAAACTATTAGAAATAGATAGTAAAGTAGAGGATTTTGATATATTAGTTACAACAGGAAAATATGGTGGAGATGGTGCAAATATACCAGTAGTATCAGCAATGTCTTTACTAACAGGAATTGGCGAAGAAGAAACTTTAGAAGAAATAGTAAACTATGCTAAAAAATAAATAATTAGTAAGAGTGACTTATAATTGAGGAGGATTAACTATGGAATTTATTTATAACGTATTCCAGACATTTTTAAATGCAGGTCCAACTGTACTTTTACCATTAATAATATTAGGAGTAGGACTTATTTTTGGTGTTAAACCAGCTAAGGCGTTTAGATCAGGGTTAACAGTTGGTATAGGATTTGCAGGTATTAAACTTGTAATTAACCTTTTATCTGGAAGCCTTGGACCAGCCGCTAAAGCAATGGTTGAAAGATGGGGATTCAGTTTAGATGTACTAGATGTAGGCTGGGGAACAATAGCAGCGGTAACTTGGGCATCACCTATCATACCTATTTTAATATTCGCAATTTTAGCTATAAATATTATAATGTTAATTCTTAAGAAAACGAATACTTTAGATGTTGATATATGGAACTATCACCATATGGCTATAGTTGGAGTTATGACTTATTTCGTAACTGGAAATATATTCTTTGGTGTTGGAGCAAGTATAGCAATGGCAATAGTAACATTTAAGCTATCTGACTGGTCTGCAGGCATGGTAGAAGATTACTTTGGGTTACCAGGAGTGTCATTACCAACAGTTTCAGCATTATCTTCATTAATAGTAGCAGTTCCACTTAACTGGTTATTGGATAAGGTACCAGGAGTAAATAAAATAAACTTCTCATTAAAAGATGCTAAAAAATATTTAGGATTCTTTGGAGAACCAATGATAATGGGATTAATTTTAGGTGGAGTTATTGGTGCATTAGCAGGATATGACTTTACTAACATAGCAAGTGTTGCAGTAAATATGGCAGCTGTTTTAGTTCTTATACCTAAGATGACAGCATTATTTATGGAAGGTTTAATGCCAATATCAGAAGGAGCAAAGAAGTTTGCAAAGAAGAGATTCAAAGGAAGAGATTTATTTATAGGATTAGATGCAGCAGTAGTTTCAGGTAATCCAGATGTTATAACAACTTCATTAATAGTAATACCATTAACAATATTACTAGCAGTAATACTCCCAGGAAACAGAATGTTACCTTTTGCAGATTTAGCAGTAGTACCTTTTAGAGTTGCTCTTGTAGTTGCATTAACTAGAGGTAACTTATTTAAAAATGTAGTAATTGGATTATTTACTACAGCAGCTATATTATTAGCAGGTACAGTTACTGCTCCAGTTTTAACAGATTTAGCGTCAAGTGTTGGAATTGATTTAAGCTTAGCAGCTGGTGCATTAATATCATCATTTGCAGCAACAAGCTTAACTCAAAGTTTTATAATATTCATGGCATTTACTGTAGGTAATCCAATAATAAATATTCCATTATTAATAATAGGATTTGCAGTGATTTGGTACTACATGGATGTTATTAAACCTAAGAAAGATGCAAAGAAAAATCCAGAAAATAATGAAGTAGGCAAAGTGCTTAATTAAAATATAGTAGTAGAAGGAGACTTTGTAATGAAAATAACAGAAATTAAAGTTTATACTGTAAAGCCAAGATGGATATTCATAAAAATCTCAACTGATGAAGGAATTGAAGGTTGGGGTGAAATGATATCTGGAACTAAAACAGATACAGTAGTAGCAGGTGCTTATGAACTAGGAAAAAGAATAATAGGAAGAAATCCATTTGAAATAGAGAGAATTTGGCAAGAACTGCACAGATCATTCTTTAGAGGTGGTCCAATTAATGGAACAATAATTTCAGGAATAGAAATGGCTTTATGGGATATTAAAGGTAAAGCATTAAATGTACCTATATATGAATTATTAGGTGGAGCAGCAAGAGATAGAATAATGGTTTATTCATGGATAGGCGGAGATAGACCAGATGATGTTGCAAAGGAAGCTATAGATAGAAGAGATAGAGGCTTTAAAGCAATAAAAATGAATGCTACAGAAGAACTTCATTATATAGATTCATTTGAAAAGATCCAAGCTGTAGTTGATAGAGTTAAATCTATAAGAGATGCTGTTGGGTTCGATTTAAGTATAGGAGTAGACTTCCATGGACGTGTTCATAAGGGAATGGCTAAAGTTTTAGCAAAAGAATTAGAACCATATAAATTAATGTTTTTAGAAGAAGTTGTACTTCCAGAAAATGAAGAAGCATTCAGAGAAGTTGCTAATCATACTACTACACCACTTGCAACTGGAGAAAGATTATATAGTAGATGGGATTTTAAGAATATATTAAAAGAAGGCGCTATTGATATAATTCAACCAGATATAGCTCTTTGTGGTGGAATATTAGAAACTAGAAAAATTGCAGCTATGGCAGAAGCATTTGATGTTGCAGTTGCGCCTCATGCACCGTATGGACCAATTGCTTTAGCAGCAACACTACAATTGGATGTTTGTACACCAAACGTATTTATACAAGAGCAAAGTTTAGGAATTCATTATAATAAAGGATTTGATTTACTTGACTTTGTTAAAAATAAAGAAATATTCCAATATAAAGATGGATATTTAGAATTGCCAACAAAGCCAGGTTTAGGTATAGAAATAGATGAAGAACTTGTAGAAAAAGTTTCTGCAGAAGGATTATACTGGACAAATCCTAGTTGGAAAAACTACGATGGAACAATAGCTGAATGGTAAAATAATAGTAAATGATCTGTATGAAACTTTTAAATCATACAGATCATTTTATTTATATAAAAAAATAAGGGAGAGATAGGAATGAAGAAAAGTGATTATAAACTTGTATGTATAGATTTAGATGGAACTCTGTTAACAGATGATAAGAAAATTACAAATGAAAATATAGAAGCAATAAAGAAAGCTATTAATAGTGGAGTAAATATATGTATAGCTACAGGAAGAATTTATAAGTTTGTAGATCATATAAAAGATGCCTTAGGGGTTACTACTAAGGTAATAGCTTCAAATGGAGGCATAATTTTAACAGAGGATGGAAAGTTGAAATTAAATACATTAAGCTACGATGAAATTTTAAAGTTGAAAGAATTAGTAAAAAACTATGATGTAGATATATATTTAAATACTGAAAATGAAATAATTTCAGAAAAAAGCATACCAAATGAATATAGTTATAAAAAAATAAATGACAGTTTAGAAAATAAGTATAAAGTGGATATAATTGAAAATTATCCCTTTGAAAATTTAATTGTAGATAATAAATATAAAATAGTTAAGGCAATTTGCATAAATAAGGAGAATTTAGATGAAGTAAAGAGAGTGAGAACAATTCTGGAAGAAACAGAAGAATTTGAAGTATCTAGTGCAGAGAATCAGTATTGTGAAATAAATAGTAAGGGCATTTCTAAAGGAAAGGCTGTGGAGGAATTAGCAAAGGAATTAGGGATAGATATTAAAAGTGTTATTTGTATTGGTGATGGAGGAAATGATATAGAAATGTTAAAGAGAGGGGGAGTGTCAGTAGTAATGAAAAATGGAATGGATGAGGTAAAAGCTATAGCAGATTATATTACAGATGATAATAATAATAGTGGGGTTGCTAAGGCTATTAATAAATTAATATTAGATGATTTGAATTAATAATAGTTTATTTGCTTATAGAATATTGTTAATGATGTAGGAACTATACAATATGAATCAATAATTGTACTAATAATAACTTTAATTTCTTCAGTAATATTTGATATAATATTATAATGATAGTTGGATGGAGATGAATTACATGAAGTTTATATTAGCACCAGATTCATTTAAAGAAAGTATGACATCAAAAGATGCATGTAATGCTATGGAAAGAGGGATTAAAAAAGTAATTAAAGATGCTATATGTATAAAGGTCCCAATGGCAGATGGAGGAGAAGGAACTGTTGAAGCTTTAGTTGAGTCAACAGGAGGAAGAATTGTAAATACATTAGTTACAGATCCGCTTGGATATAAAAAAGTAAATGCTATGTATGGAATATTGGGAAATGGTGAAAAAGCAATTATTGAAATGGCAAGTGCAAGTGGAATTCACCTTGTTGAAAGAGAAAGGAGAAATCCATTAATTACAACTACATATGGTACTGGTGAGTTAGTATTAGATGCTATAAATAGAGGCGTAAAGCATATAATAATTGGTATTGGAGGTAGCGCTACTAATGATGGTGGTGCTGGAATGATTCAAGCATTAGGTGGACATTTATTAGATAAAGAAGGTAATGAGTTAAATTTTGGTGGTAGTGAATTAATTAAATTAAATGCTATAGATTTAACTAATTTTGATAGTAGGCTAAATGATGTTACATTTGAGGTTGCCTGCGATGTAAATAATCCTCTTATAGGAGAAAATGGTGCTTCAAGGATATTTGGTCCTCAAAAGGGTGCAACAGAAGAAATGATTATAGAATTAGATAAGGCATTAACTAATTATGCAGAAGTAATCAAAAGAGACTTTAGAATTGATGTGGCCAATGTTGAAGGTGCTGGAGCAGCAGGAGGACTTGGGGCAGCTTTACTTGCATTTTTTAATGGAAAACTTAAAAGAGGGATAGATTTAATTATAGAACATACTGACTTAGAAAATAAAATTAAAGGAGCAGATATTGTATTTACTGGAGAGGGTGCAATAGATAGTCAAACTATATTTGGGAAAACACCTATGGGAGTAGCAGCTATAGCTAAAAAAAATGGAGTAAAAACAATTGCATTTGCTGGTAAGGTTGAGGAAGGAGCAGAAAATCTTTATAATGTAGGAATAAATTCAATATTTGGAATTATGAGAGGTGTATGCTCTTTAGATGATGCCCTTAAAAATGGAGAGATTAATCTTGAAAAAACAGTTGAGAATGTAGTTAGAACATTAATTCTATAATATAAAAAGTTAAAAAAGTACAGCTATTAAAATATTTGTTGTGCTTTTTTTAGGATTAATTAATGATTTAGTGGAAATTTCTGTAGATTTTTATTATAAGATATGTTACAATATATTGAAAAAAATTGCATATGGGTATTAAATGAATGAAATAATAGTAGTAGTCTAATTATTTCATTTTTATTTATTTAAAAAGAATTAAAAAGGAGTGAGTACGCAGCAATGAAATTACTATTAAAGTATTTAAAAAATTATAAGACGCTTCTTATACTAAATATTATATCTGTTTTTGGTTTTGCATTAGTTGAACTTGGAATACCAACTATAATGGCAAAAGTTATAGATAAAGGAATAGTAAATAGCGATATTAATTATGTAAAAAGAATGGGGATAATTATTTCAATTATTTCAATTATTGGAGTTCTTGGAACGATACTCTTAGGATTCTGTTCATCAAGAATTTCCACAGGGATAACAAGAGATATTAGAAATGACATTTTTAAAAAGTCACAAGAATTTTCACATACAGAATATGATAAATTTGGAGTATCATCAATGATAACGAGAACTACAAATGATGCATTTGTCCTTTTACAGTTCACCAATACACTTTTAAGAACAGCATTATTAACGCCAGTAATGTTTATAGTAAGTTTAATAATGATTCTTAGAACAAGTCCTTCATTATCCGTAGTACTAGCTATAACTATTCCATTCATAGTGCTGGGAGTTATAGTTATAGCAAAGGTATCTGAGCCACTATCAGAAACTCAGCAAAAGAGACTAGATAAGCTAAATAGAATATCAAGAGAAAACTTAACAGGGATAAGAGTTATAAGAGCATTTGGAAATGATAATTATGAAGGGAGAAGATTTGATGAAACTAATGAGCTATATGCACAAGTTTCTAAAAAGCTTCATAAACTTATGGCGATATCTCAGCCAATGTTCTTCTTTCTATTAAATTTGGCTATCATAGCAATATTTTGGATATCAAGCAAAATGATAAATGTAGGAACGCTTCAAGTTGGACAATTAGTTGCCTTTATAGAATATTTATTCCATGCTATGTTTTCTATTATGTTATTTTCAATGGTATTTATAATGTATCCTAAAGCACAAGTTTCAGCTAATAGAATTAAGGAAATATTAGATGAAGAGCCTATAATAAAGAGTCCACAAAATGGAGTTAAAGATACAGAAATTAAAGGATTAGTAGAATTTGATAATGTATCATTTGTATATCCACATAGTGAAGAAGCAGTACTTAAAGATATTTCTTTTACTGCTAAAAAGGGTGAAACAATTGCGTTTATAGGAAGTACAGGTAGCGGAAAAAGTACATTAATAAATCTTATTCCAAGGTTTTATGATGTCACAAAAGGTAGTATTAAAATAGATGGAGTGGATGTAAGAGATTATGATTTAAAGGCATTACGTAAAAAGATTGGATTTATACCTCAAAAGACACTCTTATTTACTGGTAGTATAGCAAGTAATATAAAATTTGGTAAGAAAAATGCAGATACTGGAGAAGTTGAATATTCTGCAAAGGTTGCGCAAGCTTATGACTTTATTTCACGCAAACCTAAAAAGTTTGATGAAGTAATAAGTGAAGGTGGATCAAACGTATCAGGAGGACAAAAACAAAGGCTTTCAATAGCTAGAGCAATAGTTAGAAAACCAGAAATATATATATTTGATGATAGTTTTTCAGCTTTAGACTTCAAAACAGATGCTATTTTAAGAAAGAGACTTAAATCTGAAACTAAGGATTCAGTAGTGTTAATAGTAGCACAAAGAATAGGTTCAATAATGGATGCTGATAAAATAGTGGTATTAAATGAAGGAGAAGTAGTAGGTATTGGAACTCATAGAGAATTGCTTAAGACTTGTGAAATTTATCATGAAATAGCATCATCACAACTTACAGAGGAGGAACTTGCATAATGAATAGATTTAAAGCAGTAGTAAAGAAAATTACTCCTTTTGTAAATAAATATAAATGGTCATTCCTTGGATCTATATTATTTATAGTGTCAGCAGCAGTATTTACAGCATTAGCTCCAAGGACAGAAGGTTTAATTATTACACAATTAACTAAGGATTTTGAAGATATTATTAAAGGAGTTCAAGGAGCTTCAGTAAATTTTAACTATATTATAAAAATTTTAATTTTGTTATTCCTTGTTTATATAGGTAGCGCAGGATCTACATTTATAGCTAGCTTCTTATTAACTAATGCAATCCAAAATACAATGAAGGATATAAGAAATACGGTACAAAAGAAAATAAGTAAGCTACCTATAAAGTATTTTGATGGTAATAGTTATGGGGATGTGTTAAGTCGTATTACAAATGATGTAGACACTATTTCTAATGCTTTGCAACAAAGTTTTGTTCAAGTAGTTAATGCATTTTTATCCTTAAGCTTAGCACTTATAATGATGTATTCAATAAATGTAAAACTTGCACTTTTAGCAACTATTATAATTCCATTAAGTATTTTAATTACAAAGATTATAGTAAATAAATCACAGAACTTATTTAATAAACAACAAAGAGCTTTAGGAAAGCTTAATGGGAAAGTACAAGAGATGTATACTGGATTTAATGAAATTAAGTTATATGGAAAGCAAGATGATGCCATAAAAGAGTTTATGGAGGTAAATGAAGAACTTAGGGCTACTGGATTTAAAGCACAATTTATATCAAGTATAATGTCACCTTTAGTTGGACTTGTTAGTTATTTAGGGATTGCAGCAGTTGGAGTTGTAGGAGCTATAACAGCAATAGCAGGAGGAATAACAGTAGGTAACCTTCAAGCTTTCATACGTTATATATGGCAAATAAATCAACCTTTATCACAAGTAACTCAATTATCTTCAGCAATTCAATCAGCAGTAGCAGCAGCTCATAGAGTATTTGAATTTTTAGATGAAGAAGAAGAAATAAAGGATATAGAAAAAACTGTGAAACTTGAAAATCCAAAAGGAAATGTAACTTTTGATCATGTAAGATTTGGATATAATGACGATAAGATTCTAATTGAAGATTTAAGTGCAGAAGTTAAAAGTGGTCAAATGGTTGCAATAGTTGGTCCAACAGGTGCTGGTAAAACTACATTAATTAATCTTTTAATGAGGTTCTATGAAATTAAAGGTGGATCAATAAAAATAGATGGTGTAGATATAAGAGATATGAAACGTGAAGATTTACGTTCAATATTTGGAATGGTACTTCAAGATACTTGGCTATTTAACGGTACTATATATGATAACATAGAATATGGAAGATTTGGTGCAACAAAAGAAGAAATAGTAGAAGCAGCTAAGATAGCTAATGTTCATCATTTTATAAAAACTCTTCCTGATGGATATAATATGTTCTTAAATGAAGAAGCTTCTAATATCTCACAGGGAGAAAAGCAGCTTTTAACAATAGCTAGAGCAATACTTAAAGATCCAGCTATATTAATCCTAGATGAAGCAACAAGTTCTGTAGATACAAGGTTAGAATTATTACTTCAAAAAGCTATGAGAAATATAATGAAGGGAAGAACTAGCTTTGTAATAGCTCATAGATTATCAACAATAAGAAGTGCTGATTTAATATTAGTAATAAATGACGGTAACATAATTGAACAAGGAACACATGATGAATTAATGAAAAAAGGTGGTTTCTATGAAAAATTATATAACAGTCAATTTGCAGATAAAGAAACATCTAATTAATAACTTGAAATTATTAGTATCGTATAATAAATAAGTGCATATTTTATATTATAAATAATTATGTCTTTAGGAGTGGGATATTGAAATCTAAAAAGACCTACAATAGTAAAAAGAATAAAAATCAGTATTCCGCTTCGAGAGAGAGAAGTGGTTTTGAAAGAGAGTATTCTTCAGAATCAAAAAAGAGTTATGAAGTAGGAAATAAAAGAAGTAAAATAAATAAAAATAAACAAGGTATTCCTAATAAGCATACCATTAAAGATAGATTAGGTAATAAAAAAATACGTTCTAAAGATACCGATGAAAGAGCAGAAGAAATTAAAAATAATACAGAAGCAGAAGTAAAGAATAATAATGAAGAAGAAAGTAACGATTCTCTCAATAATGCAAATGTACCTAATAGAGATGAATTATTTTCTCAATTAAGTACATTGAATTTATCTATAGATACATTATATATTATAATATTAGCTACATTTTTAAATCTTTATTATTTATATAGTTTAAGAGCGGAAATTTCAGATCAATTATTTGATACAAATGAATCTGAAAATTTTATTGATACAAAGAATTTTCCGAGAATAACTAATGCTATGTTTCTTTATTCTACAGGAGTATTTTTAAATATTAACTACAAGGGCTTAGAGGATGCAAGAATAGCAAGTAGAGAAACGAAAGATAAAAGAGCTGTAATTAGAGCTTGGAAATCATTTTTATCTAGTTTATTAATTTTTATTGCAACTGCTATAAGTAGAGATAATTTAGAGTTATAATATCAAAAGGAGTCGTAAATATGATTTGCACACCAAATGTAGATATTTGTATCTAACATTTTGAATGCACTTCAATATTACGACTCTTTTTATTTAGCAATAAATTTTTAATCTATTGCTAAATTCAAAAAGGAATTTTTATTAATCTATTTTAAATTTACCAAGTTTATCTAATATTGATTCAGTTAGAATACTTAAATTTTCAGCAGAATCAGAAACTCTTTCACTTGAATTAGATAGTTCACTTGATGATGCATATATTTCCTCTGTAGCAGCACTTAACTCTTCAGAAATAGCAGAAGAATTAGTTATATTTTCTATTATATTTTGCTTTCGTTTAGAAATACTTTCAGAATTAGTATCTAAAGAGTTTATTTCTTTAGATACGTCAAGAACTAAAGATATAATTTCATCAAAACTAAGCATAGTTTTTGTTGTTTCAGTTATTTGATTTTGGAATAAGGAACTTATTGTATCATTTTCTTTTACAATAACTGAAGTTTGGGTAAGTACATTTTGTACTATTGAAGTAATTTCCCTTGATGAAGTCTTACTTTCTTCAGCTAGTTTTCTTATTTCGTCAGCAACAACAGCAAATCCTTTCCCAGCCTCCCCAGCTCTAGAAGCTTCAATAGCAGCATTTAAAGCAAGAAGGTTAGTTTGTTCAGAAAGAGAGTTTATTACGTCAGTTATTGATGTAATGCTATTTATATTTTCCTTCATGCTTGAAATAGTATCACTAAATGTTTTGAAGTTCTTTTCTAAGGATCTCATAGTTAATACTAGTTCACCTATATCTTCATTAGATGAAGTAGATTTATTATTAATATTTGTTATCATAGTATTAATATTAGAAATAGATGAAATTATAGAAGTTAAATTATTATCAAATGTATCCATATCAGCTGTAATATTAGATAGTTGATTAGCTTGACTATATGTTCCTTGCGAACTTTCCTTTGTAGCAGCAATAATATTTTTACATGAAGTTAAATAATCATCAGACATATTGTTTAGATTTAATGATTCTTCTTGTAAGGTATTTGATGAATCTTTTATAGAAGAAATCATATCCTTTAAAGAATCTTGAGATTTATCGATTGAAGAAAGTATTATACCTATTTCATCTGTTTTCTTTAATTCTTTATTAGGTAAAACTTGAGAAAAATCTCCTTTTGCAAAATTTGAAACTATGTTAGAAACTAATTTTAATCTTTTGCTAATTACATCGGAGAATCTATATGCTATTATCATTGAAACAATTAGGGATATAATTCCAACATAAAAAACTATTTTTAAGATTGTATAAACGACTGTAAATAAATCAGTATTATCAACCATAAGTCCCACTGACCAATTAAGCTCAGGAATACTTTGATATGAAATCACTCTTCTAGTTCCATTAAAGTTATATTCATCAAAACCACTTTCTCCAGATTTCATCTTTTCAATACTTTTAGCAAGCTCAGCTAATGAAGTGTTAGTTTTAGCGTTTTCAATAATTTTTTCTCCATCTTGGACTCTTTGATATTCATAATGCCCTATAGTTGAACCAGTACTATCTATTAAACATGTTTTTCCTGTATTTCTAAATGTTATAGTACTTATTTTATCAGATACTTCTTTAGCATCTCTAGCAAAGGATAATACCCCTACTATTTGATTATTATTTTTTATTGGAGCAGAATAAACCATTATTGTTTTTCCAGTAGTTTTATCAGTTAATGGGCTACTAACTGTTGAAGTACCAGAGATAGCTGTTTTAAAATAATCTCTATCAGAAATATTAACAGTTTGACCTTCACTATTTAAGCCATTTCCAGATTTATCTGCAATTAATATTCTGTCTAAATTATATTGGGATACATATCCATTAAGGGATTCTAAAATCTTTTGTATATCCGCATATGAAGACATTGATACAGTTGATGCTATTGTTTCAGATAGCATAATATATTTATTTATATATTCATTTAATTCGCTGGCACTTCTTTTTGTTAATTCAGCCATCATTTTTAGTGAATCATCTTTTACTTGTTTGTTTACAGATATCATTGTCATAGTAGTAAGAAGTAAAAGTGAAGCTATTAACAATGTTGAAAAAAGTAATATTATTTTTGTTTTTATTGATTTGTTTAAGTTTTTTATTTTATTCATTTTTTTAATTTCCCCTCCTATTATCCATATTTAAATATCGTAATATACAATGGGAAACTTTACAAAAAAACTATATAAAATACAAATTTTTATTATTAATTACCATTTTATTCAATTATATGGAATTAAAAGTGAAAAATATAAAATGTGACTAAAATTTGACAAGTAAAAAGGAATAATGTATATTAGAAATGGATTTTTTTAAATAATATAAATCAAAGGAGAGTATAATTATGAGTAACGGAAAGATGACAGCTAAACAGTTTATGGACAAACTGTTAGCAGGGTTAAGCGTTGGTATAGTAGTAGCTCTTATACCCAATGCATTATTAGGCGAGTTATTAAAAGTAATAATTCCTCACTTTGCCCCAGCGCAAACAATTTTTGATATAACTTTACTTGCAATGAGACTTTCACCAGTAGTAATAGGTGTTTGTATTGCAATGCAATTTAAGTTAACTCCAATTCAAATTACAGCAGTAGGGATGGCAGCGGTAGTTGGATCCGGTGTAGCAAGTGTTGGAGATAATGGTGCATTTATCTTTGCAGGAACAGGAGATGTAATTAATGTTGCAATTACAGCAGCTATAGCAGTTGGAATTGTAATGCTTTTAGGTAATAAGCTAAAGGCATATACAATATTACTAGTTCCAGCAATAGTAGTAATAGTTGCAGGTGGAATTGGTATTTTTATACTACCATATGTTAAAGGAATAACATTGTTTGTTGGTGATATAATCAATAACTTTACAACTTTACAACCTATATTAATGGGAATATTAATATCTTTATGTTTTGCATTCTTAATAGTATCACCATTTTCTACTGTTGCAGTTGCAACAGCAATTGCTCTTGGAGGAATAGGCTCAGGAGCTGCAAACTTAGGGGTTGTAGCAGCTGGTTTTGGTTTAGCTATTTGTGGATGGAAAGTAAATTCATTTGGTACTTCAATAGCACATTTCTTAGGATCTCCTAAGATGCAAATGGTGAATTTAGTAAAGAAGCCTATAATGATGGTACCAATTCTTTGTAATGCTGCTGTATTAGGAGCATTAGCTGGAATATTTAATATTCAAGGAACTCCTATGAGTGCTGGATTTGGTATATCAGGTTTAATAGGACCAATTAATGCTTTAAATTTAATGGGTGGATATACAGCAATGAATGTAATAATTGTTACTATAATATTTGTAGTTGCTCCAATAGCATTAGGAATATTATTTAATTACATATTCATTAAAATTGTAAAAATAGTTTCAGAAGAAGATTATAAATTAACATTTGAATAGAAATGGATATACGTAGGAGGAAACTCCTACTATATTTATCTAATAAATTTACAAAAAGATAAATAAAAGGAGTATAGTTATGAAAGTATTAGCGTATTGTGTAAGACCAGATGAAATGAGTAGTTTTGAAAAATTTTCAAATAAGTATAACCATGAGGTTACAATTGTAAAGGAATCTTTTGGACCTTCAAATGCAAATTTAGCAGAAGGATACGATGCTGTAAGTATATTAGGAAATTGTACTGCAAATAGAGAAGCAATAGAAATAATTTCAAAGTTAGGCATTAAATATTTAGCAACTCGTTCAGCTGGATATAACAATATTGATTTAGAAGCTGCAAAGGAATTTGGAGTAAATGTAGCAAATGTACCCGCATATTCACCAAATTCAGTAGGAGAATTTGCAGTAGGAGTTACTTTATGTTTAGCAAGAAACTTTAAGAAAGCATTTAAGAGAGTAGAATCTCAGGATTTCTCATTAGATGGATTAATAGGATTTGAATTAAGAAACAAAACAATAGGTTTTATTGGAACAGGAAGAATTGGACAAATTGCTATTAAAGCATTTTCAGGTTTTGGTTGTAAGATGATAGGATATGATTTATATCCAAATGAAAATGCAGCAAAATATATAGAATATAAAACATTAGATGAAGTGTTTGAACAAGCTGATATAATATCACTTCATTGCCCATTAACTACTGATAACTATCATTTAATAAATGATGAATCAATTGCTAAAATGAAGGATGGAGTAATTTTAATAAATACATCTAGAGGACAATTAATGGATGCTAAGGCATTAATCGAAGGTGTAAAGAGTGGTAAAATTGGTGGAGTTGCAACAGATGTATATGAATATGAATATGGAATTTTCCATAGTAACCACCAAAATAATGTAATTAGTGATGAAACATTATTAACTTTAAAATCATTTCCAAATGTTATAGTAACTCCACACTATGGATTCTATACAGATGAAGCTGTAGCTAATATGGTTGAATATACATTAGAAAATCTATATGATTTTGAAACAAAAAATGATTGTAAAAACAAACTAGCATAGGTGATGAAATTGAACTATGACATAATTAAGCTAGATTCAAATGAAAACCAAATAAAACATTTATTTGATATAGTAAATATCATAAAAGAAATAGATCCTAAATTATATCCGGATGTTACAAATAACTTAGTCAAGGAAGAAATTGCTAAGTACTTTGGAGTAACAAAGGATGAAGTATTCTGTTCTCATGGTTCAGATTATTTAATCAAAGCTTTGACTTTTGGGTTAGTAAGGGGAAATCATGAAGTAATAATGCCAGATATAGCATTTCCGACATATGAGATTGCTGCTAAAATTAAAGAGTGTAAATATATTAAAGTTCCATTAAAAAACTATGGTATTGATTTAAATACTACTTTAGAAGAAATAAATGAAAATACAAGATTGATTTGGATATCTAATCCTCATAATCCAACTGGAACACTTTTAAGTGACGAAGAAATAGTATCATTTTTACAGAAGGTTCCTTCATATGTTAAAGTAGTCTTAGATGAGGCATATATAGAATTCTTAGAAAAGGATCCATTAGATTCTTTAAAGATTTATAAAGAGTTTTCTAATGTGATAATATTAAGAACCTTCTCCAAAGCCTACGGGTTAGCAGGAGTGAGAGTAGGATATGGAATTGCTAGACCAAGCATAATTGATGAATTTAAGTTTGTTATTGGACCTTTTGACTTAAATTCATATGCACAAAGTTTAGCAGTTAGAGTTATAAAGGAAAAAGAGTATGTAGAACAAGTAAGGATTAAAAATAAAGAAGCTCTTGATATGTACGAAACTACCTTTAAAGAACTTAACATAGAATATATTAAATCATATGCATCTTTTATTATGTTCAAATTAGGAGAAAAAGCAACTGAGTTAGTAGATTTCCTAAAAAGGAATGGAATAATAGTAAAAGACGGAAAATTAATCGGTATGGACGGGTTCGTTAGAATTTCAATGGGAACTGAAGAACAAAATAGGATAGTTATAGATAATATAAAGAAATTTTTAACGTTTAATTATTAAAAAGAGTGATTAAAAAGTTAATAATTTTGAAAAATAAAAGGAAAGCTATTTGTTTCATAGCTTTCCTTTTATAATTAATACGGGAATCCTTGATTATATGAAGATACATTATCATATTTTTGCAAAATAATATCTAATGTTAATTGAGTAGAAGTATCTTCACTAGGTAATGATAGAATTTGAGATAAAGAATATCCGTCTTTTGAATGAATATTAATTAAGTCAATGTATGAATCAATTTCTTTTCCATCATAGTATAGTTTATAGTTTATCATGTTTACTTTTAGTATTTTATATTTCATATAGCCCCAGCCCCTTTTTATAAATTTATAAATATTATATATTAAGTGGAAATGAATTTATATATAATTATTATAAATTATAACAAATTATCAAAATATCAACTGTAAAAATCGGAATATACAAATACTATCTTTTCATATGCCTAGTAATATATCCACCTTTAAATTGAGTAGGCTCATAAGAAACTATAAAAG
>NZ_JAGHFX010000012.1 GCF_017888565.1 Clostridium sp. | reverse complement strand
TTAATTTTATTTGTTAGCTCAATATTAGCTAATTCTATCTTTTTGTCTGAAGCTTCTTTAATATTTTCAACTTCTCTATTTTTAGACATAAGTTCAAGTTGAGCCTTTGTAACAATTTTATCTATAGATTTTATTAAAGTTGATGAAGCTCCACTAATAGATTGTAATTCTAAGCTACAGTCTAAAGACTGTAGTCTTAGTGCTTCATTTGAGTTTCTCGTGAACTCCCAAAATATTTTTTCAAATAATTTGGTTTGAGATATGCCTTTATTTTCTGCCATACTTTTAAATTTTTGCTCAATATAATCATCAGGTCTAATTCCTAATGGTGCTTTTTGCTTCTTTTTCTCTTTTATATTTTCTTCTTTCATCATAAATCCTCCAACATTTTTATCTATACTTATATTATATCACTATTTCAATGGAAAATATACTAATAATTTAAAATAATATACTAAAATTAAATAGTATATTAGTAATATATTAATATTTTTAATATACCAAATTTAAATATTAGTATATTAAAAAGGAGTTAAGTGAATTTGCCTTTGTTTTGATATAAATTTTAAAAAATAATAAAGTGTTCCCAGGGAACAACTTTATATTAATTTATTATTAGTGTATAAATTTTATAAAATAAGCAATAAAAAAAGTGTTCCTGGGGAACACTTTTAGTTTTATAGGTTATAAAATAACTATTTCTATTTATAACAAGCAGGAATATCATCATCACCTAAAGATTCATTATCACAACTAATTTCATTATCATAATCTACTTCATTAGTAGGTTTACTACTTTCAGAATTAGTATCAGTAACATCATGTGTTACATTTGTGTTACTTGAATTTATATTAATATTTTCACTAGTATTTGACTTTAAAGACATAGCATTACTAAAAACTAACTCATTAAATTTATAAGAAATATCATCAGTATTATTTTCAGAAACATACTTATAAATTAAATATCTTACAGTTTCAGAAAAATTGGTTTGATTCTCTATAAAGTCTTTAATAATAGGACTATCAGTTTTTTTTAGTCCAAATGAATATACAGATCTTTTCTTCTTTTGAGTATCAGCCATAGAATTTCACCTACCCGAATTATTTATTTTTAGATTGAATATACTTTGATTTTAAAACTTCAAAAATTTTACTGTTAGTAAAATTATATAAACCTTCGGCTTCTAAAGTAACAGCATATTCTTTAGGAATATAAAGAAGTTTAATTTCAGCTCTATCGCAGAAACTCTTTAAATTTGATTCTAAATAAGTTCTCATAAAGATAGAACCACCACCATATACACAAACAACATCAATTTCATTATTAGCTTTTTGAATTTCAGTTTTAATATGATGTAATATTTCTTCGGCTTCTTCATCTATATATTGTTCTACAATTTCCATAGAATCATCATGGAATTTATGACTATCATCCATTAATATCTTTGAATAATCTTGTCTGCTGAATTTACTTAATCCTTTTAATGATTTAAATTCTTCAATAGCTTTATCTATAGCATGACCGATTCCATTATTAGTACCTTTTATAAAGTCGGGATTAAACTCTATACCCTTAGTTATAGGAAATTCAGAAGTACCTTCACCTATAGCAGCATGAAGAACCCTAGCATCTTTGAAATAATCACTATTTAACTTATCTTTATTTTGAAGATTATATTCTTCAAATATATCATTATTACATTCTTTTAATGCAAAAATACTTGTTACACCTTCAGGTATTACTTTAACAAATTCAAAATCTATTTTAACTCTAGCTGTTGAATTGCCAATATGAACTGTAACAATATGTGATTTATTTAAGAATTTATCAGCAAATTCTAATGATTTTTTGTGAGAATAGTAACTAATAGGTAAAGCAGTTGTCATATCAACTTTTATGTTGATAATATCATCAAAATTATTAAATTTATTATAGTATTCTTTGACACCAAATCCAGCAATTTGAGCTAAAGTATTAACCATTACTATATCACTTTCAATTTTATTATTATCAATTCCAACTTCAATATTTCTAACTTTTTGTCCTGATTTTAAAGCATAATTTCCAATATAATATATACCAGATGGATCTTCACAAGTAACTATTAAATTGTCAGAAATATTTTCTAAAACATAATCTTTATTCACTTCATCTAAATTAGGTAATTTTCTAACCTTAGCAAAAACATTAGGTTGAGCTATTGAAACACCATTAATTATTAAATCATGTTCACTATTTCCGTTATCATTTCCTACTTTTAATATAATTTCTTTATCATTCATTCTAAAACCCTCCGTATAATACTTTATTAATAAATTTGTATTACAAATGTATTTCATATTTATATTATAATATATTTGTAATACAAATTCAATACAAAAACAGATAAAACATAATAAATTTATATTAAAAATGTATTACAAATATAATACGGACGAAATTTATTGTAATTCTAATACAAATATAATATTTTATTAATAAATTTATATTACAAATATAATAACAATGTACTACAAATTATTGTATTATAATTCAATTAACAAGTGTTATAGTATGTTATAACTATATTTTTTATTAAAATGTAGTTTATAAATTTAAAAATGTGGTATAATATAAATAAGAAAAGCACCGTACTGGTAATACGATGCTAGTCCAAGAACGTTTTACGTTGGGCTATTAGTTTAAATTAAAGAGTTTAATT
>NZ_JAGHFX010000057.1 GCF_017888565.1 Clostridium sp. | reverse complement strand
TTATCATATGCATCTTTTGCTGCTTTCAATGCATTTATAAATGCATCTTTTTCTGCTCCATCTTTATATTTATCTAAGTCAATCTTTTCGTATTCTGCAATTACAATTCCTAATTCGCTTCTATCAACATCTTCTTCTACATCTAGTAATTTTAATGCTGATTGCGCTTCTGTAAGAGCTTTTACTGCATTATCAATTTCATCTTGTGAAGCTGCATTATCTAGTAAAGCTTTTGCATCTTCTAATGCTGCTACAAATGCATCTTTCTCTGCTCCATCTTGATATTTACTTAAATCAAGCTTTTCTGAATTTTTAATAGTCTTTTCTAATTCAGTATAGTCTAGTTTCTTCTTTTCAACAGTTACTGTAGCTTCTGCCATTAGGCCTGCTGCATTTGTTATTTTAACCTTAGCAGTTCCTGAATTTACCGCTGTTAAAAGACCATTTTGATTTACTTTTACTATCTTTTCGTCAGAAGAGCTCCATACAATACCTTTTAAAACAGTATTTTCTGCATGCTTTGGAATTAATGTAACTTTTCCACCTATATTCATTGTTACATCTTCTAAGCTTACCGTGTCTGCAACCTTGTGTAAAATAATTGGTGCAACTTCTGATATTGCTGCAAAATTACCTTGACCTTTTTCTACATAAATCTTAATTACTTTTGCATTACGTGTTTCTTTAAATTTAGCTGTTACCCATGCTCCGCCTTGCATCTCTGAAACCAAAGCAGTAATAGAATCTGAAGTTTCTAGAACATTTCCTTCTGAATCTAATACTTCATATTTGAATTGTTGTACAATACCATTATTTGCACTTGGTCTTTGTTGGAACTTAAATCCGCCAATTTTCATTTCTTTACCTAAATCTACATTTAGAATTGCTGGATTTTCTTTACTTACTCCACCACTCCAATTTGAGTGCCAATAAGTAGAAGAGTTTCCATCTGCAGCTGCAGAAGCTACTCCACTTCCTGCTGGCTCTCCTGATACTTGTTCAGTATTTGCACTAGAACTTATTCCACTGAATTCTTCTCTTGGAATATCTATTACAACATCGTCTATGATATTCATTTCAAATACAACTTCTTTTCCATCTGGAAGTGTTGCTGTAATAGTTGAATGTCCTGCTGATAATGCTTTTACAACATTTGCATCTTTATCTACAACTGCTACCTTTTCATCACTTGAATTCCATTTGATTTTATCTAGACCACTTCCGTATATTGTAGCAGTCTCCCCCTTATAAAGGTTTGTACTTGATAGTGTAACTGCAACTGCATCTTTATCTTCTGTAATTACAAGGTTGTCTAGAGTGAAATCTGTTTGTCCCATAGCACCACTGCCTGATTTACTCGCATTTTGATAAAGACCAATCCAAGTTTGTCCACTTCCATTACCAATTACTTGCATTTTCACATGTTTAGTTTCTCCACGAGCTTCTGCAAGATATTGTTCTTCTGATGGAGCTGTATAATTTGTTCCATCTCCAATAACCATAGCATATGCTTTATCTGGTCCTGATTGATAATCAAACTCTACATTATATACTTTACCTGGTTCAAAACGGAAGTTTTGTGGAAGTGTTTGATATATTATTCCAGTGTTCTTACTATGATGTTTTACTGACCACTCTCCTGAAATTACATCATCAATTACTCTTCCATTCCATCCTGCTTGTGTATATGGTTCATTTAATTGTGATAAATGAGTTCCAGGATCTGAAATTCCTTGTGCTGAACTTAATACAAATGGATATAATCCTTGTACTACAGTTTCGAAGTCCTGCTTAAATGTTCCATCTTCTTGGAAGTTATTTAATGTTTTTTCCACTATACGAATATCATCCATATAAGTAGAGCCTTCTCCAGCTTCCCTAGATAAAGTTAATTCTGCTGTATCATTTTTAGCTGTAAATGAAATTTGCATACGTTGCATTTTGCTTCCATTCTTTTGATCTGATTTTACATAGTTCATTAAAATAGAACGTTCAGTATAATTAGAAACTGTTTCTTTTCCTGTATTTACTTCTATAGTTGCCTTTTCATCACTGTTATTTTCTACATATACTTCTGCTACATAGTTTGTATTTTTCTTTAATCCTGAAATAGTTGTAGTTACAGATACATCTTCAGAAGGACTATTAAATGCTAGTCTTTGATCCCCTGTATTTGCCTTTTCTATTACAACTGATTCATCTTCAATATCTCCTGACCATTCATTAGAAGATAATTTTTCTCCTACAGCATATCCGTTAAATCCTGGATCTACTACATAATCAGCTTCACCAAAATCATTTTTTAGTTCTTTTATTTCAGAACCCTTTGATAATACATATGCTGTTGCTGCTTTAGCTTCTAGAGTTACTGATCCATTAGTTACAGGAACACTTATTTCATTTATACGTCCTTGGTCAGATAGTTCATACATTACAACATTTCCAAGTCCTTCCCAGCCTTTTGGAAGTTCCCATGTTGTTTTTCCTCCATCTAAATTCCAATGGTATAATTTTTCTGTTCCATCTTCTTCTGTCCATGGTAATAAATATTTCACTTCATCTAATACTACTTTACCATTTAAAGTAATTATACGTTCAATGTTATCATCATTTCTTTGTTCTTCTTTTCTTGTTACAACTACTTCATCTCCTGCATCATTTTTTAATGTAATTTCTTTTTCATGATTTCCTACAGGTGATTGTCCTTCTTCATAGTTTTCCCAATCTGTTACAACATAATGTTGTAAGAACTTAGTAGGTAGATTTTGATTGAATGTTTGCACTATATAGTTATTAAAGTCTTTATCTCCACCCCATCCTTCAAAGCCATACAGTCTGTAACCTCCAAGTAATGGGTTATCTGCTGTTCCTCCAAATGCAGGATAATTTAATACTTGAGAATCTCTGTGGTCATTTCTTATAAAACGGATAATATCACTATTAAATCCCTTTGAAGTTGCACCACCATAAACTGCATCTGTTGACCAGTGTTGCCATGTTGAGTCATACTCACCTTGTGCACTAAATTCTGTTGTAAATCTCCAGCCAAGTGAATTAATTTCTTTCGCAATATTTCTTGTTTCCCATGCATCTTGATACCATACATCAAGATAAATGAAGTCCATATTATCTTCACGACTTTCAGCATCAGCCTTAATTTCTTCTTTGGTCGCAGTTACTTCACCTTTTGAATCTTCTACTGCATCTGGCCATTCCCTATTATAAAAGCTTGTTCCGTTTATGCGATCATATAATTGTACAAATCTTTTCCATCTTGCTTGTGTTGATAAATCCCAAAGCTTATCAATTACATGAGACTGATCTAGCCATCCCCATCCATTTCCTATTGGCTTTTGTAACATATCTTCATTAAATGAAGCTGCTTCTGGATATATTTCTTGAGCATTAACGTGAACACCAATTTCTGTATTATAATCATGTGCAATTTTAATTAAGTCTTGGAAATCTTCTACTCCACCTTCACGCTCAGCAATATCTGCATATTCTGAATTGGCAGAATCATGACCTTCATTTCCATATCCCTTTAACATAACTGATTGTGGAAGTCCATCTGTTGCAAGATATACCTTTTTGATATTATCAGCTGTTGTTAAGTAAGGGTTAGATGCCATACTTGCAAAGTTCATAACAATACGGTAATTTACCATATCCTTAATTACGTCTGCTTCATAAGGAATATTCATAATATCACGGAATGCAAGAGCTCCGTCATTCCAGTCAATATCTCCATCTCCATTTTCATCTGCTGCTATAGCAACTTTTGCAATTGGTAAATCACTTACTGGATACTCTTCATATTTTGCTGCCGCCTTTTGTCCGTTTTTATCTCCTAATTCATAGTACCATGGTGCACTTGTAAGACTCATTGTATCAGCACCATTGTTTCTTACAACACGCTTATCTCCTTCAGCTTCTGAATTACTAAAAAGACCTGCGCTTAACTTGTTATTTGTAAGGAATCCATATAAATAAGAATCTGTTTTTGATGGAACAAATCCATTATCAAAATCAATAAATACGTCTCCACTTGATGTTGTAGTTGTAGATGTTTTTGCTCCTGCAAAATTAGCACCTTCCTCCACAGCATCTACTGTTAAAAGATTTAACCCTGGAACATCTATAGTTGCAATCTTAGCAGAGCCTTCTGCTTTATTAATCTCTGTTACTTCCCATGTTAAATCATTCTCTTTTACACTTACCTTTATTTTCATATCCAAATTTATGTTGTTTTCAGTGTTTTCAACATGCATTGAATATACTCTAAAATCTTCTTCTGTCTCTTCTACTGTAACAATTGGTTCAATTGTTATACCATTGATTGCTACAGTATTAAGTTTAGTTTCATTACCACGCATATATTGGTCTTTTATTTCTACTCCACCTTCAAGCATTTGATATCTAGCAACAACAGGGAATGTTTTTCCAATATATACTTTCATTGTATCTGATTTAATAGTATCATATTCTGTTAAATCTAATGATGCCTTTTCTTCTAATGTAATATCTATTACATTGTTTTTATCTTCAACATTTATAACTTTTGAATAAGCCTCATAACCTGGCTTTGTAACAGCCATATTATATTCTCCAATTTCTAAGCCATCAAATTGATAATTTCCATTTACATCACTATTAGCTGAGTTTGCTCCTATACGTATAACTGCTTCTGGAATTGGATTCCCATCTTTATTTAAAACAGTTCCTGATACAGGCACAAGCTTTGAATACGCTTCTTCCACTTTTTGCCCTTGACGTTCTGCTGCAAATCCCCACTTATCTTCCATAGTGTTTGTATCATTATATTTCATATCTGCAAAGGAAATTGATGTTGCTCCATTTGTTTTTACACCAAATCTTCCTTTTCCGGAAGTCTTTTCAGCAAATGAAATTAAAGCTTGATTAGTAACTCTAACTGTAGTTCCATTAACAGTTACTGATAATGTCTCACGATTTAAGGATACAGACATTTGTAATTCTTGACCCTCTACAGGCTCTGGGAGACCTGAAATCTGTGGATAAGATTCACTACCATTTAACTTATATTGATAATACCACTTACTACTTGAATCATGTCCTATATACAGCCAATTATTATCGTCTACATAAGTATAAAATACTCCCCAGTTATTACTTGGTTTTAATTTTAGAGAAAGTTCCCCTGCCTCTTCCATTCTTCTGTCATTATTAAGTAATAAAACTGGTGCTTTTGCATTTGGATTACCATAAGCATGTCCAGCGCCATTATTAGCACCACCTGTTAATTTAATCCACTTTTCACCTTGTTCAGATGGCTCTTCTGGCTCTTCTTTATCTGTAACTACTACTGATGGTTCCCATACTTGACCTGCAAGGTTATCTTTATATAATGTCCATTTATTGTAGTCTGTTAACATTTCACTTCCAACTGTTACATCTGAAAAATAGATATCAGTGTAAGAAGTCCCATATGCAGCTGCACCAAACCCAATATTTCCTGACTGATTTTTTAAATCAATAAACTCAGCTGTATTAATTAGTGCTTCTCCACTATTGCCACTTGTCTTATTCTCTACTTTTAGTTTAAGTCCATTTTCCTGATATTCTGCACTAATGTTTACCATATCGTCTTGGTTTAACTCTGGTAATCCAGTAATTGCCTTATATTCTGACTTACCGTTCTTATACTCTATAAGCCAACCTGATGCCCCGTCATATGCAACATATCCCCATTTGTTATCGTCTACATATTTGGTCACAAAACGTAATCTTGTATCATTTTTTGCACTTCCTATTTTTATCTGAAAGCTAATTGACTGATCTGTAATATCTTTTTTATCTGATAATACAAATAGTTCTGGCTTTTCACTACCAAAATGTCCATTACCATTTCCACTTCCAGCCTTTATATGTGCCATTGTTTTTGGTGCTGCTAAAACATGTAAAGACGGAAATATACATGTACAAAATACAGCAAAAGCTATTGCTGCAGCTCCAAATCTTTTCTTACTTCCTTTAAGGATATTAACCATAAATACACCCTTCCCTTCTGTTAAATTTGTAATTATTATACCCTACTCTTCTTTTTTACCACCCCATGACATTTATCTTCTATTTATATTATATGTAAAAAATATACAACCGACGTATAATTTTACATATAAGTATGAGTCCATTATATATTACTTTTTAATTAATATATATTAGTATCTTGCTAACTTATCTATCTATTTTGAGAATTTTCGTTCAATATTTAAAATTAAAAATAGCTCTAATTGAACATAAACCAAGTAAAATCATGTCCAATTAGAGCCATTTTTTAATTCTCTATTACTTTATTTTAATTTATTTCTCTTACATTCCACTTAACAAACATCACAAGTACAATATTTGCTATTGCTGTTATAAGTAATATTAAGCCTATCGGCATTCCAGTATCTATTATTTGTCCATATAGCAATTGTCCTGGTGCTACACTTATTGTTGCTACTGCTGTTGAAAAAGCTGAAACTCTTCCTAGCATTTCTAGTGGTACTTCTTTTTGTATAAATGTTAGTGTTAATACATTTGATAATGAAAGTGACATCATTATTGCAAGTCCACCAATTGCAAATAGGAATGCTATTGTGTAGTTATTTGCTTTTATTCCACCTAATGTTGACATTAATATAACACCTGCAACCATTGGCAAATATGTATAGTGAACCTTTTTTATTTTAAACATATTTGGTTTTACACTTATCCAGAATCCACCTAATATCATTCCCAAGACACATATACCTTCTACTATTCCATATATTTCTGAAGGTAGCCCTAAGAAAATGTTTATGAAGTATGGTGCTAGAATTGTTAATACTGGAACTAAAAATATATTACATAATGCATATGAAGCTATAATTCCAAGAACAACTTTTTTCTCTTTTGATAAATACTTGAAGGTTTTACCCATATCTATAAATGAATTTTTTATAAACTCAATTGATAGTATCTTTTCTTCCCTCTTTGCAGTTCCCTTTATATTTTCAGATACCATTGTTGCTTTTTTATTTTCTTTTATGACTTCAGAAACTGTTACCACTTCTTTGTTTCCTTTTATGATATCTTTTGCATTTTCAGATATAACTGTAACTTCTTCATTTTCTTCGGATCTCAGGGATGCTGCTACTCTTTCCTCTAATTCTGAAGTTCTTGAATCTAACATAGTCGTCGCTAATTCTGTAGTTACTATATTTTTTTCATAAGTAACTACATCATTTAATTCTAGTTTTGATTCTGCTACAGCTTCATCTACTTTTACTTTTTCATTAATTTCTACTTCTTCACTTACCACTAAATCTGGAATATCTAAGAATAATTCCATTATTGCAGATGCAAAAAAGCTTATAGCATTTATTATAACTATTGCTTTTATTCCAACTATTCCATAAAGAACACCTGCAAGTATTGGTCCTGCAAAGTTTACTATTGACCCTACTTGATTTATTACACCATTAGCACTTGTTAACTTATCTTCTTCAACTATTTGAGGAATTGATGACGTAACTGCTGGTCCATATAAAGTAAAACATATAGATAGCATAAACATCACTATAGCAACAATTACTTCATGGTCTCTACCATTAAGTAGTATTATTGCATATCCTCCAATTAAGAATGAGCAGAAAAAATCTAAGTAAACCATTATCTTTTTCTTATTTACACGATCTGATAACATTCCAGCAATAGGTGCAAATAAAATATATGGTATCGTTGATATTGCTAATATATTTGCAAAGGTAGCTGTACTACCTGTAAATTCTAGTAGATATAGAGACATACTAAATCTTTGAATTGCATTACCAAATAAAGATATAATTTGCCCTATAACTATTATTATAAAATTTTTATTTTTCATAGTCACCCCTTAGAAGTTCATATTCCATACATATTGGGTATTCACCATTTTCACTAACTTGAAGATGTGCTTCTACCCCATATATTTCTTTCAATGATTCTTTTGTTATTACATCTATTGGTCTTCCTTCACAAATAACTTTTCCTTTTTTAAGACCAATTATATTATTTGCAAATCTACAAGCATTGTTAAGCTCATGAAGAACTATTACTACTGTAATTTGCTTTTCTTTATTTAATTTTTCTAATACTTCTAATACCTCAAGTTGATATGACATATCTAAATATGTAGTTGGCTCATCTAACATGATAATTTCTGTTTCTTGAGCCAAAGTCATGGCTATCCATGCTCTTTGTCTTTGTCCTCCAGATAAGTTTTCAACTTCTCTATCTGCAAATTCTGAAAGTCCTGTTTCTTCTATTGCCCAGTCGATAACTTCTTTATCATGTGAGTTTAATCCACCTATCATTTTTTGATGTGGAAATCTTCCATATGCTACAAGTTCTCTTACTGTAAGACCACTTGGACATACTGGTCCTTGAGGAAGAAATGCCACTTCTCTTGCTATGTCTTTTTCTTTTACCTTCTTTATATTTTTATTGTTTATAAAGATATCCCCGTTCTTTAGCTTGTTTATTCTTGCTATAGTTTTTAGAAGTGTGGATTTTCCACATCCATTTGCTCCAATTATAATACTGATTTTTCCTTTTGGGATACAAAGATTCATATTTTCAATTATTACATTGCTTTCATATGCAACACTTAAGTTCTTTACACTAATAGCTTCCATAATTATTTCTCCTTCATCATTAAATAAATAAAATATGGTACTCCAAATATTGATACTGTAATCCCAACTGGATTTTCAATTGGAGAAAATAGATTTCTTGAAACCGCATCTGCAAGAAGAATTATAATAGTACTTATAATTGCTGATATTGCAATAAAATTCTTATGATATGGTCCAACTAGCTTCCTTGCAATATGAGGTGAAACAAGACCTAAGAAACCAATGTTTCCTGCAAATGCTGTTGCAGTTCCTGCTAATATAACTACATAAGTTAAAAATTTCTTTCTTTCCTTTTCTATGTTTAATCCAAGTGATATTGATAGCTCATCAGAAAGATTTAAAACATCTAACTTTTTATGATTTAATAAAACTATTATAAATAACAATGTTATTATTGGAATTATCACTTTTGCATAACTCCAGCTCGAACCCCATAAACTTCCTGATGTCCAAACTAATACTCTATTATAATCTCCAGCACCACCTCTAAATGTAACGAAAGTTATAAATGCATTAAGTGCTACATTCATTCCTATACCAATTAAAAGAAGTCTTTTCGGCTTTATTCCATTTTTGCTAGATAGCATATATAGTAAAATTGCTGATATTGCAGCTCCAACTATAGCCATAAATGGAAGTACAAATATAGAAAGTGATCCAAGTTCACTATAGTAATTTGCTGTTTTAAATGAAATAAATATTACTGCGGCAACTGCAGCTCCTGCATTTATTCCTATTATTCCAGTATCAGCTAAATCATTTTTAGTTATTGTTTGAAGTATACATCCTGCTGTTGATAATCCTATGGCAACAAATATTCCAACAAGCATTCTTGGAAGTCTTAAAGTTAAAATTGCTGTATTTTGAAGTTTTGTTCCATTACCAAGTATCGTATTTATTACTTCTAATGGAGTTACCTTATATGTACCCCAGCACAATGTAATTAAAAAGGAGACAAGTAATAATGCTATTAAAATTACTAAAACTAGTTTAAATCTTTTTTTCTTCATTATCCTCTCTCCTTTCTAACTAATGATATGAAAAATGGTATTCCTATAAGTGCTGTAAATACTCCAATTGGAGTTTCATAAGGATCTAAAAGCATTCTTGCTGCTATATCTGCATATGTTAAAAGTACTGCACCAACTAAAAATGAGCATGGTATGTTTTTTCTATAATCCTCTCCTAGTATTTTTCTAACTATTTGAGGAACTATAAGCCCAACAAAGGCTATGTTTTTTCCTACTGCAACTGCTGCTGCACACATTGGTATCATAACCATAAGTGTTGCAAATCTTATTTTTTCTGGATTTTCACCAAGTCCAATTGCAACATCATCTCCAAGATTTAAAATATTTATCTTTGATGATAATAAAATTGCTATAATAAGTCCTATAACTCCAACAAAAAATACTAATTTAAAATCTGCCCATCCTGCATTTCTAAATCCTCCAGATACCCAAAATCCTATCATTTGTGATTGATTAGATAAAAGTCCAACTATTGTTGTTAATGAAATGAAGAATGTGCTTAAGGCTGTTCCTGCTAAAAGTATCTTTGCAATTGAATTATTATTTGCTTTTTTTGATATAAAAGCTAAAACTATAAGACCTGTTATAAGTGCTCCAATAAAAGATGCTATCATAACATTTCTTGTACTTATTGTTATTCCTAGTGCATAGAAAATTGCTATTACTAAAGTTGCTCCTTGGCTTACACCTAATATTGATGGTTCTGCTATAGGATTTCTAGTAACCCCTTGTATCATTGCACCTGTTACCCCTAATATTCCCCCTGTAAATAATACTGATAATGCTCTTGGAATTCTTACATCTCTAACTAACATAAGTTCTAATGTTTCACTATAATTAAAGATACTATCCCAAATGTCTGAAAAGGAAATATGGACGGATCCTAACCTTACAGCTAGAACCAGTCCTATTACTAAGAGTAACATACTAATTATTGTAAAAATTACTGTATGTCTCTTATTTTGTTTCATTTAACATTTCACCTATTTCATCTACTAATAATTCTCTACCTATTGAGCTATAACCTTGGTTAAAGTATGGTGATGAATCTAACACTACTACTTTACCCGCTTTAACTGCTGGTAGGTTGTTCCAAATAGCATTGCTTTCTAATTGAGCTAAATCTTCTTTTGTTGCTATTAAGAATATATAATCTGATTTTATTGCTGCTAAACCTTCGTATGTAACAACTGGTAAGCTTATATCACTTTGTGCTGGCATTCCTTCTGGTTTCTTAAGTCCCATATCTTCATATAATACGCTACCAAATCCTGCACCATCAAATATGAAGAACTGTCCACCACTAGCTAAGAATGAAAGATATGATGTATCTTCGCCATATTCTGCTTTAATCTTATCGCCTGCTTCCTTAGCCTTTGCTTCATAATCTTCAAGCCACTTATTTGCTTCTGCTTCTTTATTAAATACCTTTGCAAATGCCTTAACATCATCTTTCCAGTTTAATGCTTCTAATTGAATCATAACTGTTGGATCAATTTCACTTAATTGATCATACATTTTTTCTTGAACTGTTGATATAACTATTAAATCTGGGTTTAAGTTCATTATAGCTTCAACATCCATTGTATCTTGCATGCTATATCCTAAGATTTCAGCACCCTTTAATGTTTCTTCTAAATATGAAGGGAACTTAGTGTAATCATAAGCATCACTATTTGCAGTTCCTATTACCTTGTATCCTAAAATTGATAAAATATCACTGTTTCCACTTAAATCTACTATTCTTTGAGGTTCTGCTGGAATTTCAACTTCTCCTCTAACATCTGTTACTGTTACTTTCTTGTCTTCTGAATTATTTTCAGCTGTAGCACCATTTCCACATCCTACAAGCATAAATGCAGTTACACAAGAAACTACTAATGTTTTTAATAAATTCTTCTTCATGTGACTTACCTCCATATATTCTAAGATTTCTTAAATTATTATCTTATAATAACTAAAAAAATCTTGTTATTAATTTTTTGTTTGTCAAATCTTATTGTTGCTTTTTTAATACTTTGTTATTAGTTTTTTTAATTATTCTTCTTGATTGCTTTGATTAATTAATCATATTTATTATCTTTATTACATTTTTTATTGTCTTTATTACATTGCCAATTGTATATGAGATTCATTCTCACTTCAACACTTGCAACTAATTTAATAATTTTATCATCTAATAGAATAATTTTTATATAAAAATAAGCAGATTTTCTGCTATAATAATTATGAACTCTTTTAAGTTTTACGAGTAAAATATCCTAGGCTTTTTTACTATAAATTGCTTTTAACTTTTTACTAAATAAATTAATTTATAATTTATTTATATTATTACCTAATGGAAAAGTTTTATGAGAAAATTATTTCTTTCTTACTGAAGAAATCTAACTAAGGGGATGAAAATACAAATGATATCAAAATCTACTCATGAATTTCAAAATATGGTATTAAATAATATGACCTTTTCTTCATGCCCTATGAGTAATTACACTATATACAAAAATGAGGACAGGCCTGAACTTGGATATTTTATTAAATATAGTCGTGAAAGATATTATGACTTCGGAATTGGTGATTATACTATTGCCCAAGATTTTTTACTTTCTTTTGATCATCAAGATGAGATAATGAGGCTTGGAACTGTTTATACAGGAGTTACAAAATTCAAAATAGAAAATAATCCCGTTTCCTCATTTACTCCCTCTTCATTTTTTGTTGTAGAAAAAAACTTGAAAGGCACACAAGTCTGGAAAAAAGGACAGCACTTTCACGGAGCTGAAATAACAATTTACAAAAAATATTTTGATGAGATTCTCAAACCAAACTTTTCTAATATTATTGATTTTAGTAATTTTATATTCAATTATACATATAGGTATCTGCCTCTTGAAATTGCAAACATAGTTCAACATTTAAGAAGCTTAGCTCAAGTTGATGAACTAACCCCAATCTATTTAGAAAGCAAGATTTTAGAAGTTGTTGCATTAATATCAAAGGAAGTTCACTCTTCCCCAGAAAATACTTTTACAAATCAATTAAATTATGGTGAAATCATGATAGGAAAAAATAGAAAAGTTACTCTAACTGCTTCAGATGCCAATGCAATACAAAAAGCTTACGAAATTTTGACAATGGAAGCTTGCAATCCACCAACTATAAAAAGCTTAAGTAAGATGGTATTTCTAAATGAACAAAAATTAAAAGCAGGATTTTCATCAAAATATCATATGTCAATTAGCCAATACACCAACTCAATTAGAATGACTATTGCAGAAAATTTATTATCTACAACAGATTTAAGTATTGAAGAAATTTCTAAAATGATAGGATATAATTATTGTGGAAACTTTGTAAAGATGTTTAAAAAAGTTCATGGAAAAACTCCATTGGCTTTTAGGAAAATGAAAGAGATACATTAGGGTAAAGTGAAATAATGAAAAGTTATCGAATTAACTCATGAAAGCTAAAAGAGCAATAAAATATAATTTATTGCTCTTTTAGCTTCCTAAATAAGCTTGTTTATTTTTTTCGATTCTCATTGACCTTCTTAAGTAAATCGAATTTAATGACTTATATTCTTTTATAGCTCCTTGCATTAATTTAAGTGTATCTTTTGCACTATTAAACTTTAAATTAATACTCTCCTTTTTATACTTATAATATGCTGCTACCATTTATATCCTCCAACATTTTATTATCTTCTATAGTTTTTCTTATAATCCATTCATTTTCTCTTAAGTATTTATTTACATATAATCTAAAATCAATTTCTTTAATTTCATCTATAATTTTTACCTTGTTCTGTTTTAAAAGATTGTTATTTCCTATATTTTCATTACATAATACTCTATTTTAAAAATGTGTTGGTGATTATATTTTCATAGTATATCTTTCTGTTTTAAAAAATTGTTGGTGAAATTATTTAGTTATATTTTTCTAAATGGTTCTTCCTGCTATCAATACAGTTAAATATAATTAATTATACTTAAAGCTAAGTTAATCCCATTAACAACAATTTCTTAAAACAGACACCGAGTATTCTAAAAAGTAAAATAGTGAAAATTAAAGCCTAATCTGCTGAATCTTCTCTAAAGCAGATGTACATTAACTTTTCACTATTTCACTATTAGTATAAATTATAAATATAAGTTAAGAAAATAAATAGATTGTCGAATAAGTATATCTAGTTATCTTCACAATTTATTTAAATTCATTAAATTCCTTTTTTGCATATTCATGATGTTTCATGCAAGCAACTAATGGCATTTCGTAACCATCCTCTGTAAAGTTTATTTCTGTAAGGCTTGTCTGCTTTATAAATGGTGGATCCCATAAAGTATCTATATCTCTTTTTTCTAGCTCACATAAATATGATTTTAAAGTGATGGTATGAGTTACGATTAAGATATTTTTTCCTTTTTCTTTTTCTAATATTTCATTAATTGCTTTGAAAGCTCTTTCTTTAACCTCGTAAAAACTTTCTCCATCTCCTATTGGGATATATTTTGATGGAACATTCCAGAAGTTATAGTAGTTTTCTTCGCTTAAAGACTTCATTTCTTCTTGATTTAAGCCTTCCCATCCACCTATTCTAATTTCTTTTAACCCATCATTAGGTTTTAAAGTTATGTCTCTATCACCCTTTACTATTTTAGCAGTATTATAGGCTCTTCCTATTGGACTTGCATAAATAACATCTATATGTATATCCTTCATTCTATCTCTAAGCCATTCAGCTTGTTTAATCCCAAGGGCTGTTAAAGGTGAATCTCCCCACCCCTGAATTATTCCTTTTTCATTCCACTCTGTTTCTCCATGTCTTGTTAAATATAATTTAGTCATATACCCTCCATAAATTATTATAGTTTTATTTATATAGTAAAATTTGATTTTACTTTTGTTTTATTCTTAAAAATCTGAAAATTATCAACAATTAATATTATTTTACTCACAATTTTCGGTTGATAATTTTTATTTTTCTGTTGATAATTTCTGGATAATTTATACTTGTACAATAATTTTTAGATTTTCTAGTATGGCCTTTAGCTATTACTATCATATGCTTGTCTTACTATTATATATTAATATGATTAAAAGTAAAGGAGCTAATTTTTCATTAGCCCCCATCTTATAAATTTATATTATTAATCTATATTGCTCTTGCTACTTCAAATCCTTCATTAACTGCATGCTTCACTCTACGTGGTGCTAATGCATCTCCGATAACTCTTATATCTTTTATCTTTCCTTCAAGTTCTGCTTTAATATTTTCTTGAGATCTAAAACCTAAAGCAAGAACTACGGAATCACAAACAATATTTTCTATAGTTCCATCTACTTTTTCAACAATAACTTCATTATCTTTTACTTCAACTAACTTTGTGCTAGCTAAAACATTAATTCCATTAGTAGCTACCATTGAACTTAAAGCTAATAGATTATTGAATGCCATAGGCTCTGCTAAAATACGTTCTTTCATTTCAATAATAGTTACTTTTTTACCTTGCTCTGCTAAATGTACTGCTGTTTCACAGCCAACAAATCCACCACCTGCAATAATAACATTTTCTCCTAAATTAGTATTATTTGAAAGTACATCTATAGCTGAATGTACACTTTTACCATTTATGCCTGGAAGTCTTGGCACTATAGGAGTGCTTCCTGTTCCAAGGATTACTACATCTGGATTTTCTTCAAGTATTTCGCTTGCAGTACTATTTTTTTCAGTAACTATCTTAACACCAAGTTTATCCATTTGTATCTCATAATATCTAATCAATCTCTTTAAATCAGCTTTAAATGTTGGTACAGATGCAGGAATCAAATTACCACCAAGTTTTGCTTCTTTTTCCCATAAAGTAACCTTATGTCCTCTTTTTGCTGCAACTATTGCTGCTTCTAATCCTCCTGGACCTCCTCCAACAATAAGTATAGATTTTTTAACTTCAGCCTCTGATAACTCTTCTCCTTCTCTTCCACATCTAGGATTAACACCACAAGATACTGGCTCACCAGAAAGTATTGAAAACATACATTCATTACATCCAATGCATGAAACAATATCTTCTTTTCTATTTTCTTTTACCTTATTAACCCATTCAGGATCAGCCAATAAATAATGCCCTAATGCTACAAAATCAGCTATACCTTCAGATACTATTCTCTCTGCTACTTCAGGATACCCCAATTTCCCATGTCCAATTACAGGTATACTTACTTCTTTTTTTATAGCTTGTATATATTTCTCATGAAGTGCAGGCTCTTGATATATTGTTGGAATTGCATTTTGCCAGCAAGCATGGCATCCTATATCTACATGAAGTGCAGAAATTCCTAAACTTTCAAGGAATTTTGCTATCTTAATTCCTTCTTCAAGTTCCCTTCCTCCTTTTATAAGATGAGTTGGTGAAAACTTATAAATTATAGGATAATATTCTCCACAACTTTTTTTAACTGCTTCAATTATTTCTTGAGATATTCTCATTCTTCCTTCAAAACTACCGCCATACTCGTCTTCTCTAGAATTCCATAATTCAGTTTGGAATTGATCAATTAAATATCCACCATATCCATGAACTTCAATAGCATCAACTCCTGCACTTTTAGCTAAAGCTGCTGCTCTTCCAAATGCTTCTACTTGTTTATGTATTTCTTCTATTGAAAATGGAGGATTATTTACGCCTACATATCCTATATTCCCAGCCCCTAAAGAAAGTTGAATACATAATTTTGAACCAAAGGAATGTATTTTATCTGCTAATTTTTTTATTCTACCTACTTTATCTTCATTATCTAACAAAAACATACTATTGGGTTTTTGAAACTCACTTGTAACTAAAGTAGCTCCAGTCATTATTAAGCCTGTCCCACCTCCTGCCCTAGCTACATAGTAATCAATTGATCTTTCAGAAAATCCAAAATCCTCATCAACATAATCAATTCCCATTGGAGCCATTACAATTCTGTTCTTTAATGTTAAATTCCCGATTTTCCCCTGATCTAAAATTCTCATTATTAACTCACCAACCCTTATTAAGTTATTTTTTTAACATTATTTATCAATTTTTTTTTTATTTAATAATATTTAATTGTTTACACTTAGATTATTTGCATATTAAATATACAAATATATTATAGAATATTTAACAATCTAAATCAACTTGTTTAATACATTTTGTTTTAATAGTCTAATAATTTTAATAAATAAAAAAGACTACCTATTAAGTAGCCACTAAACACTTTTTATAAATTTTTAAAAAAATCTGAAAATTATTAACAATTATTTTTTATTTATTCACAGTTTTTGGTTTATAAACTTTATTTTCTTGTTGATATTTTTTTATAATTCCTACTTGCCTAATAATTTCTAGCTTTTCACCTATGTGAGTTACTTTCTTCTATGTGCTTGTCTTATTATTATATAGTATTTTAATTAAAAGTAAAGGACCTAGCTTTCGCTAGGTCCTTTATTTTAGTTTCTATATTAATTATTTTTATTTCTCTTTTTATTCAAAACAAATCCTAAAGCAGTCATTGCTAAACCTAGAGCCCCTGTTGCTATTGGTGTAACTACAGCTCCTGTGTTTGGTAATTTGCCTCCATTATTATTTATTCCTGGTTTATTTGTATTCCCTGGTTTTTCTTCATTACCAGGCTTTTCATCGTCTCCTGGCTTCTCTTCATTATCTGGCTTATTACCTTCTTCTGGAGCCTCTACTTTTGTTATATTTATATATTTATTTTCTAATGTTGTATTAAATGTTCTGTCTTTTGAATCTACTATTTCTAAAGAATTAATAATTATAACATCTTGTCCCTCTTCTGCAATAGCTTTTAATGTAACTAATAAGCTTGTTTCTGAATCAGTAGCTTTTTCTATATCTTTATCACTTAAAGATACATTTATTTCAGATCCCTTTACTTCTACATTCTTCACTTCTACATTTTCATCAGCTGATTTTACTGATACTACTTCAAAGGCATCATTATTAAAATTAATTTTCGCTGAGTAATTTTCTGATTTTAAGCTTTCTATTTCATTTATATTAACTTTTAATTCTAATTCTTCTCCTGATTTAACTTCTGCTGGTGCTTCAATTGTAGTTTTTCCTACTGATGTTAGGTTTGTAATACCATATCCATATTCAAAAGAATTTATATCTAAGTTAGCTACCCCATTTTCATCAACTGTTGGAATACTTACAGGTAATGTTCCTCTTGCTTCTGCTGCTCCAAAGACAACTTCTATTGCTGCTGGGATATTTGGTCCAAAAGCTTGTACTGGAGATAATCCCCCATCTGCTTCTGTTGGGTCCATTCCCTTATATCCATAAGCTATTACTTCTGCTTTTGCATTTGGATGTGCTGCTACATCATATGGCTTACCAACACTTACAACAACTGAATCTTTATTTAATTCATTTGCATAAGAAGTAACCGCATTTGGAATTGCAGTTATCCAATGATCCTTATTTAAATGTGTGTAATTTCCCATTTCTGATAAAACTACAACGTAATCTGCTTCATCAATTTTATTTTTTAATTCATCTGTCATTATACTTTGTGATTTATAACAATAAGTATCTAATTCAACTGAATCAACTTTACCTTCCTTCATAAGTCTATTTAAACCAAATCTCATTCCAGGTAATTCATTATCATATGGAGCTACAAGTAAAACTTTTTCTCCTTCTTTAGGATTTAGAGGTAACACATTATTTTCATTTTTAACTACAGTTATAGCTTCTGCTGATACTCGTCTTTCAATATCTCTATTTTCTTGAGAGCCAACTACACTTTGTGCATTTGCTATTTTTTCCTCAGCAGTTCTATTATCATTTTTAACATTCATTATTCCTCTATCAATCTTAAGTTTGACTATTCTTGTTGCTGATTCATTTATTCTTTCTTCTGATATTTCTCCTTTAACTACAGCTTCCTTAATACCTTCAACTATTTCTCTAAGCTTTGTAACATCTTCTTTACTTCTTAAAATAGTTGGCATTAATGCTATATCAACACCAGCATCAAACGCAATTTTTACAGCTTCAACTTCTCCAAAGTTTTCTGAAATTGCAGCCATATTCAGAGCATCTGTTATAATAACTCCTTCAAAATTCATATCTTCTCTTAACAATCCTGTTAATATGTCATCTGATAAAGTGGCTGGAATTTGTATCTCTTGTCCATCCTTTATAGATGTATAGGTATCCTTTTCAATTTGTGGAAATTGAATATGTGCAGTCATTATCATATCAACGCCATTATCTATAGCTGCTTGGAATGGTTTTAACTCAACTTTTTTTAATTCTTCAAGTGATTTATCAACCTTTGGTAAACCATAATGAGAATCTGTTGCTGTATCTCCATGACCTGGAAAATGCTTAGCTGCTGCTGATACTCCTTCATCTTGAATTCCTTCTATCATTTTAACTCCAAGCTTTGCAACTAAATCTGGATTACTTGAAAATGACCTCAATCCTATAACTGGATTTGAGGGATTATTATTGACATCTACTGATGGAGCAAAGTTAACATTTATTCCTAATGAATTTAATTCTCTTCCGATTACTTTTCCTGTATCATAAGAGCTTTGCTCATTTTTAGTTGCACCTATAGCCATATTTCCTGGAAAGTTTGTTCCTGTTCCCAATCTTGTAACAATTCCACCTTCTTGGTCAATCGTTGTTAATAATGGTAAATTACCATCTTCATCATTTATAGCAACTTGCTGTAAGTCGTGAGTTAATTTAGCTGTTTGTTCTGTTGTTTTTACATTTTGAGCAAATAATATTACTCCACCTAAATCAAATTCATCTATAATTTCTGCTACTTCATCATTCATTTCTGTAAAATCTTGAACTGCATCTTGTCCCTCTTGTTTCCATTGTCTAAAATCAGGCATTAACATTTGTCCTATTTTTTCATCTAAAGTCATTTCACTTACAATTTTCTCTGCCTCAACTTTTGAATTTAAAGTATTTGCATGTACCATCTTAATATTATTCCCTAATACTAAAGTACTTGTAACAGCTAATGCACTCAAAATTGCTACTATTTTTTTCTTTTTCATACTACTTTCTCATCCCCCTTAACAAGTGAAATTTCATTTCACCTTCTACATAAATTATACCAATTTTAATTATTTTTTCAATCGTTTTCATATCTATTTTTTCGACATATTTTTTATTAAATTGCTTTATTATATAAAAATATTGTCTATGTGTTAAGATTTAAATATATTACCTTAAACAACAATATTCTTGAATTTTAATTCCATAAACTTATATTTCAAACTTTATTTTGCAATAATCTAATTATTTTTACACCAAAAAAAGATCCCTATAAGAGGAATCTTTTACTTGGCCATATCTAGATTTACATCCTGAGAAATACCTATAATATCTAATATTTTTTCTGCTCTTTCTTTTGTTGATCCTGTTATTTCTGTATATCTAACATTTTCTGCTTCTAAAAAGCTTAAGATAGCCTTGTCCACCGCTTGTGCTATTTCTTCATCTTGCCATCTTACTCCATCTTTTGAATAACCAAATTCTCTTGGCACAAAGAATATGTGATCATACTTTGGTAAATCTCTTAAAGCTAACACATAAAGATCTTTTAGTATTTCTATTTCTTTTGTTGTTCTTTTCTTATCACCAAGCATAAATCTAGCGTATATGTATGGTACAAATGTTGCATAGTCTGTTAATGCATAGTCGAAGTCATTTAAGCTCTCTTCTAAATGAAGTTGTCCTAAATAAATTCCATATTGTTCAGCTATGTTTTCTATCATACCTTTATCTCTTAGGTAATCTGTGCTATACTCTGTTGCTACACCTACATTTAAATCTCTAATTTTCATATCCACATAAAGTTGTTGTATTAATGTAGTTTTTCCACATCTTGGCCCACCTAAAATGGCAATTCTCTTTGGCATTGCAAACCCTCCAAAAACTTCTATATAAAAGTAATTATTTTTCAAAATAGATTTTAATTATATCAACAATCGACATAAATTTCAATGTATATTGGAGGGAATATTCATGTTTTGTAATTAGTAATAATTATTAAACCTAATTTCCGTTATATTTTTCTAAAAAAGGGGCTGTCGCATTAGCGGAATAAAATCCATTAGCGACAGCTCCTTTCATTTCTTTATTCTTTCATTATAAATTATATATTGATTTTCTTTAGCTTTGTATATTTATACTACAAGAAATTAATTTTCCATAACTCAACTAAGGTAAGTTATTTCATAAATTTTTGCACTCTTGACTTTTCATAATTCATCTTGCCTTAATTCTCTCCTAAATTATGCATTGTCCATTATCAATTGTCACTCTTCTAGTCTGAATTATTTCTCCAAATGGCTACTCTCCATTGTCAATTGTCAATTGTCAATTAATCTATAAGTCCCTCTGCCTTTAAGAATTCACTTGCAACCACTTTTGCATCTCTCTTATTTACATCTACCTCATAGTTTAATTTTCTCATTTTTTCATCAGTTAACTTTCCATCTAATTCACCTAAAACTTCTTTTAGTTCTGGGAATTGTTCTAAAGTTTCTTCCTTTATGATTGGAACTGCATGATATGGAGGGAAGAAACTCTTGTCATCCTCTAATAAAGTTAAATTAAACTGCTCTATTAATCCATCTGTTGTAAATGCATCAATGACTTGAGTTTCATTACTATTTAATGCAGTATATCTTAAACCACCATCTATAGGATTAACTGATTTAAAGTTCATGTTATAAGCTTTGTTAAGTCCTAGTAGACCATCTTCTCTATTAGCAAATTCTATTGTAGGACCTGCTAGCAGATCTGCTGATACTTTTGCTAAATCTGATACTGTCTTTAAATTATATTTCTCTGCTGTTTCTTTAGTGACTGCCATTGCATAAGTATTGTTGAATCCAATTGGATTTAATACTTCAATTCCATAATCTTCCTTGAATCTTTCTTTCATTATATTATAAACTTCATCTGTATTTGAGTTAGGCTCTTTAATATTTAATATACTTACATATGCTGTTCCTGTATATTCAACATACATGTCTATTCCACCAGATTTCAATGCACTAAATGCAACTTGAGTTCCACCTAAATTTAACTTTGTGTCTACATCTATATCTGTTTTATTTTCAATATATTGTTCTAACATATTTCCTAATATAATTTGCTCTGTAAAGTTTTTAGAAGCAATAGTTATCTTATTATCATTTTTTGATAATATACTTTGTGCTAATGCTCCACCTATAATAACTACTGCTAAAATAGATGCTATAATTGTATTTCTCTTCTTATTCTTATTAGAACCATTTCTTTTAACCTTCATAGTTCCATCTGATTTTTTGATTCCATTTGGCATTGTAGCATCTTCTATTTTTCCTGTTATCCAGTCTATAATTAAAGCTAATATAGCTGCTGGAATTGCCCCAAATAATATAAGGTTATTATCTACTGTTTGTATTCCTGAGAATACTAAGTATCCAAGTCCACCTGCCCCTACAAAAGCTGCTATTGTCATAAGTCCAACTGCTGTAACTGCTGCCATTCTTATACCTGCCATCATAACTGGCATTGCTAGAGGAATTTTTATAAGCTTAAGTGTTTGCCCACTAGTCATTCCTAATCCTTTTGCTGCTTCTAGCATATCAGGATTTATATTTGTTATTCCTGTATAAGTATTTTTTATTATAGGCAACATAGAATAAAGCACTACCATTGTTATAGCTGGTGCTGATCCTATACCTATAACTGGTATCAAGAATCCTAATATAGCTAAACTTGGTATAGCTTGAGTTAAGTTTGCAAATCCAATTACACCACTAGCTAATTTTTTATTTTTAGTTATAAATATACCTAGAGGTACACCAATTACTACTGCTATTAAAACTGCTATAATTGTAAGTTGTACGTGTTCTAATAAAAGAGATAGAATTTCCGATTTCTTGGTTATTAATTGTTCCATAAAAGTCCCCATTAATTATCGCCTCCCATCTCAATATATTGACTACTTAAAACTGATATTAAACTACTTCTTGTTACTAATCCTAGTAATTTACCAGCATCATCACAAACTGGTAAATATCCTTTCTTTAAGTTATTGAACACTTCTAGTAACTCTAGTAAATTAGTTTCTCCTGAAACCCATTTAGGTTCTCTATTCATAACTTCTTCAACTAATTTATTTTTCTCTTCAACCTTTTGAAGATTTTCCAAAGTAATATATCCCAATAATGTTCCTAGTTTATCTATTACAAGTAAACTATCTACTTTCTTATCTCTCATTATTTCTCTTGCTTGAAGCAAGTTTCTCTTTGGGCTAACTGTTACTGGCTTTGATATCATAACGTCTTCTGCCTTAATCATTTCAGGCTTAGTCCAAATTTTATTTTTACCAACAAATTCTTCAACATATTCTCCTGCTGGATTTTTTAGAATATTTTCTGGAGTATCATATTGAAGTATCTTACCATCTTTTAAAATACATATTTTATCTGCTAAGTTTATTGCTTCATCCATATCATGAGTTACGAAAACTATCGTCTTTTTATATTCTTTTTGAATATTAAATAACTCTTCTTGAAGCTCTGTTCTTGTTATTGGGTCCAATGCACTAAACGGCTCGTCCATTAATATTATTTCAGCATCTGCTGCAAAGGCTCTTGCAACTCCAACTCTTTGTTGTTGCCCACCACTTAACTCTACTGGATATCTATCACTATATTTTTCTGGATCTAATCCAACCATATTTAGTAAATCTACTGTTTTTTGGTTTATTTCTTCCTCACTTTTTCCCATAAGCTTAGGTATTATTTCTATATTTTCTTTTACTGTCATGTGTGGAAATAAACCTGTTTGTTGAATTACATATCCTATACTTCTTCTAAGTTTTATCGGATCCATATCTTTTATATTTTTTCCATTAACTAATATTTCTCCTGAAGTGAATTCTATTAATCTATTTATCATTTTTAATAAAGTTGTTTTACCACAACCACTTGACCCTATTAAAACTACTAGATTTCCATCCTCTATATTTAAATTAAAATCTTCTAATATAATGTTATTCTTATAACTTTTTTTAACATTTCTAAATTCTATCATAAATTACCTCCTTAAATCAGTAACAACCTAATAGTAACATTAAGTTGTCAGATTGTCAAATTATTTTCTGAATATTTTACATTTACTGTATATTTTTAATTGACAAAATTTATTACATTCCTATTTTATTTATTTAATATTCTTATTTAAAAAGTATTGCTACTCCTTTGTTTAAAGGCTATATATTCATTTTTATTTTATAAGACTTTATTGTTAATACTTACAAGATGTAAAACTATAATTATAATTTATATATTTAATAATATTATTCATAACAATAAAAAAATGTGACCTAATATTTTTTATTAGATCACATTTTAGTCTTTTATAAATTTTCAAGTATTATATTAGGATATTAAATAAAATAGTTAAAATAACCCATTAATAATAAGCTTATCTAAATTTATTTTGTGCCTATAATTAATGTTAATAGTTATTTATTATAAACTTAACTATCTCTTCACAAAGTTCATGTGTCTTCACAGAATCACTTATTGATGGATTTGGTATAGATTTATTTTTTACTGATTCTATAAAATGATCTATTATATCTTCAAATCCTCTTTTATATAGTGTTGGATCCCAACCACCAAAACTAGTCTTTGTTCTACCATTATTGTTCACTTCTATAGTATCAACTAAATCTTCAACTATATATTTATTACCTTTTATCATGTATTCAATATTTTCTTCAGTTATTCCTGCAGTTCTATTCATTATTCCAACTGCAGTTATGCCATCACCTTTTAATGTTACTACTACATTATGTAGATTATTTCCATGCTTTAGATAATTAATATCAATATCTTTAACTTCTTCATTCATTAAAAATCTTAATGTATCAACAACATGTATAAAATCTTCCACAATAAACCTTCTTATATCACCCGGCGGATATTCTCTATTCTTTTGCATTACAATTATATCTGCTTTTCCTATACTCTTAAGTTCTTTAACTTTAGGACAAAATCTTCTATTAAATCCAACCATAGCAATAACGTTATGCTCTTTTGCTAATCTCTCTATCTCCTTAGCTTCTTCAAGATTAAAACTAATAGGCTTGTCTATATATACGCTAACACCTTTTTTTATTAATCTTTTAGCTATTTCATAGTGACCATCTGCATGTGTTGAAATTATTGCTGCGTCTATTTCTTCTTCTAATAAATTTTCAATATCAGTATATGCTCTGTCGATGTTATACTTATTTGATATTTCTTCTAACACCGCCTTATTTCTAGTAGAAATTAAAAGTTCCACTCCTTCTTTTACTGTTAAAATAGGTAAATAAGCTTTTTTAGCTATTGCCCCTAAACCAATTATTCCAAGTCTCATAACATCCCTCCATTTATATAGCATACCAATTTATATAGCATACCACTTTATATAATATTACTATTTATTATACATTAAACTTCTTCTATAATAACTTAAATCTAAATTATTTATCATAATTTTATTGGTTATATAATTAATCTTAGATAATAGTACTATATAATTAATTTTATTTATTAACCTATATATATATGAATTTTATTTATATTAATTCTAATTTCTTTAATCCCTTTGCTATACCTTCATTTTCAACATCTTCTGTAAAATCAAATGCATGTGGCTCTAACCCCTTATGATATCCTCCCATAGCTATACCATGCTTTACAACTTGAAACATTTCTATATCATTTTCACCATCACCAAAGGCATAAGCATTTTCTTTATCTATTCCAAGACTTTCTAGTAAATGATTAACGCCATAACCTTTTGTATATTTTGATACATATATTTCAAATGTATCACCAAATTGATTTGCCATAAATGCAAGACCTTCATCTTTATATTTATCACAAACTAACTTATAAGAGTTTATATCTTTTCCTATAGCTATTATTTTGCTTGTTTTTACAGTATCTTTTGTCCAATCTTCTGTAAAGTTTTCTATACCTAGATTAGCTTTAGTTACAAGATCTCTAACTTTTTCATTATTTATATCTAAAACATAATTTTTTTCTTGTCCCTCTAAAATATATACAATATCATTTTCTTCAAGAAAATCTAATACATCTTTAAGCTTTTTATTATCTATACATTCATTGAACATTACTTCATTTTCAATTTCTGCATAAGCTCCATTTGATGCTATATATCCATTTAACCCCAACTCTACTATTTCATTTGTAATAGAACTCTTAGGTCTTCCTGTTGCTAGAACAGTTAAATAGCCATTTTGCTTTAATTTATTTATAGCTTCCTTTGTAGCATTTGTTGGCGCATATATACCTTTTGTCCAATCCATTAAAGTTCCATCTACATCAAAAAATACTATTCCCTTGTTGTTCATTAATTTTCCCCCTTATAATTTTCTCTATGTAAATTTATATAGATACATATTATATTTTTTCAACTTAAGTTTTTAGTATATAATATCACAGACTTATCATATTTAAAAGTTTACTTAATATATGGTACTATTAAATATAATAAGTCAAATTTATAACGTACATTATAATATAATAAAAAAACTCTAGGAAATTATCCTAAAGTTTTTATCTTTATATATATTTATATTTGCAGTTAATTCTTTTACTTTTTAGAAGTTTATAAATATGATTTTCTAAACCTTCATACTTAACCTTATAATAATTTTCTATCATTCTCCCATAGAATCTATCATTTTTGACTTTGAAGCAAAATACTATTTATAAATTCAACTTAATATAATCGTTCTTATTGAACGTCTCTAACTGCTCAAATTCACTTATACTCATAGGTCGTCCATATAAATATCCTTGTACTATTTCACAGCCTATGCTTTTTAGAATCTTTGCTTGCTCAAAGTATTCTACTCCTTCAGCAACAACTTCTAATCCCAATGCCCTTGCCATATTAATGATATTCTCTATAACTATTTTTCCCTTTTCTGATATATCTTTTTTATCTAGAAATAATTTATCTAATTTTATTGCATCTACTGGAAGGTTTTTTAATATATTTAAAGATGAATATCCTGCTCCAAAATCATCTAAAGATACTTTTATTCCTAGATCTCTTATTTTTTTTATAACAGAAACTATCTTACTTGTTTCTCTAAGCATTATTCTTTCTGTTAATTCAATTTCTAGGTACTTAGTGTCTATATTATATTTTTTTATAAGATAATTTAATCTAGTTATGAATGTATCATCTTCAATTAAAGTTATCCTAGATATATTCACTGATATAGGAATTAATTTTAAGCCATTGCTTGACCATCTATTAATAATTTTAAAAGCTTCATTCAAAATATAAAAATCCAACTCTATTATAGACTTGTCTTTTTCTAATATATAAATAAATTTTTCAGGACTAATTACACCTTTACTTTTACTGTTCCATCTAACTAAACATTCTGCTCCAACTATAGATTCATTTTTCAAATTATATTTAGGCTGAATATATATATCAAATTCATCGTTTATTAAAGCATTTTTAAAATCTAAATCTTTTTTACGATATTTTTGAATCCAATCTTTATACATATGACTAATAGTTAATATAATGACTAATATTAATAATAAAATTATAATAATTTTACTCATACTTTCTACCTTTTTCCCTTATAATACTACATCAATAAACTTTCCTTTTTCTTCATTAGTATTATTTTCATTATTAAAATTATTTATATTTGAAGTTATATGTAAAGACTTATTGAAATTAATCATCGAATTACATCTTGTATTATTTCTCAAATCTTCTATTTGATTACTATTATAATTTTTTAGTTTACTATTTTCATCAATTGAATCTTCTATTCTTTTATATCTACTCTCTTCCATAAGCTTTTCTAAATTTTCTTTAATGTCTAATTTATTTCTATCACTATATGTACAATTGATTATTCTAATAAAATTCTCATAATCAATTATTACTTTACTCTTTATTGTGATTTCTATTATAAAAAATATTAAACTTATTAATAATATTATAATAAATAAATACGGAATTATAAATATTATACTTTCCTTACTCACTTTATCACCCCAATGACAAATTTTCTTACATATTTTAATATATTTTAATATATTTTTAATCAAAAACTTTATAACAGAACTTTAATTAAACATTCTTTACTTATTGGTTTAGAAATATACTCATCCATCCCTGAATTTATAGCTTCTTCTTTATCTTCTTTAAAAGCATTAGCAGACATAGCTATTATTTTTATTGATTTTGAATCTAATCTCTTAAGATTTCTTATTTTTTTAGTTGCATTATACCCATCAATAATTGGCATTTGAATATCCATAAGTATATAACTATAATAGTTAACTTCTGATTCATAATACATTTTTATTGCTTCTTCTCCATTTGTAGCACAATTAACATTTAATCCTAAATCTTTCAAAATATCATTTGTTATCATTCGATTTATATCATTATCTTCTACTAATAGAACATTCTTATCTTTTAATAACTTCTCATCAATATTCTCTATATTATCTTCTTCTTGTTCATTCATATATTGCTTAAATTCCAAGTCAAATGTAAATATACTTCCATAGCCTAATCTACTTTCTACTAGCAATTCTCCTCCCATTGCTTCTATAAATCCCTTGCATATTGATAGTCCTAATCCACTTCCACCAAATTTTCTACTATTGGAATCATCTTCTTGTGCAAATGGTAAAAACATTCTTTCCATAAACTCTTCACTCATACCAATACCATTATCACTTACCTTAAACATAATTCTTACATTTCCATCTAAATCTTTACTTATTAGTTTTATGAATAATGATATAGTACCTTCATTAGAAGTATATTTAATTGCATTTATTAATAAATTTAATATAATCTGCTTAAGCTTCAGTTCATCTCCTATTATAGTGAGATCATCTACCCCATCGGTAACTATTTTATAATTTTGATTTTTTTCATTTATTTTATCTTTGATAATGACATTAATATCACTCAAAATATTATTAATCTTTATTTTTTGTTTTTCTATTCTTATTACCCTTGCCTCTATCTTAGAAATATCTATAACATCATTAAGTAAACTTAATAAATGATTTGATAATACATCTATTTTCTTAAGATATTCTTTAACCTTTAAATTACTATCACTTAATTTTATTGTAGCCGATGTCAATCCCATTATTCCATACAATGGAGTCCTAATCTCATGACTTATATTAGCTAAAAATATTCTTTTAGCTAAGTTAGCTTCTTCTAATTGAGCATATTTTTGATTATATCTTATTAATAAAATAAATGCTGATATAGTTACAATCATTATTGCTACAACTAACAATATACTAGATATCAATATTTTATTTGAGTTTGCTAATACTGAATTTCTAGATAAAGAAACTACTACATATAAATCCATTGAATTTTCTATTTTTGAATATCCCAAATAATACTTTTGATTTTTATGGCTAACAATTTCTATACCATCTTCTCCATAATCCATATCGCTAATTATTTCATTAGCCACATCGATACTATTTTGTTCTAGAAGTGTATTAAACATATTTTCATTTCTAAGAAACACAGCGTCATTATTTGTAACTAAAATATCTCCCTTAGAATCAACTACATATGTTGACACCTGTCCAAAATAATTTTCTATGTTAGATAAGTTAATTAAATTTTCTATAGAATCTGTTGCAAATAAAATACCTTTTATAGCTCCATTATTAATTATTGGCATTGTACTAATAACAACTATGCTATTATCAATTTTATCTCTTGTTTTATAGTAAACAGGACCTTTTCCCGACATTACTTCTTTAAAATCCCATCTATCCTTAATAGAATACCGCTTATCATCTGTAGTAATTACATTACCATCTATATCTGATATACCTATCCTCTTAAATCCTCTTAGTGTGGCTTCATCCTTCAATAAAACTGCCAGTTCTTCTTTGTTATAATTAGAATCACTTAATATATCTGAATTCGATATTAATATTGATTTTAATATTTCTTTTCTTATATTAAATAAATTAGATATAGAGCTAGACTCTTTTACTGATGTAGTTTTTACAAATCTATATGCATCTTCAATCAATATACTTCTTATATAATTAATGTAAACTCTTATTAATATAATTAAAATTATTATTATTAATATTGAAAATTTTATTATATTTTTTTTATAAAATTCTTTTCCTACTCTTTTAACATTCATCTTATTATCCTTTAAATAATAATTTACTTTAATTAAACGTCCCTATTAAATTATAATAGTATTTCTAAAACTAAAATTATAGGAGTTGTAATTTTTATTACGGATGAAATAACTAGTTTTATTTTAGGGAAATAAATCTTATACAACTCCTTTATATATTAATATATCATATATAAAATTAAAGAACATAAACAATACATAAAAAGAAGTTTTTTTGTCGTGAAATGTAAAAAGGATAGAAAGCTTTAAAGCCTTATATCCCTTTTATAACATACACTTGATTGTTAATATATAATTTTCTTTATTATAATTTATTATAGATTTTAATTCCTTTGCTTTTTGCTCTAATTCACTTATTATTTCACTCTCTAGATTGTTATACTCGTTATTAAAAGCATATAAATTTATATAAAAATAATAGTTATCCTCTATACTTTTTAATTGACACTCTATCTTTCTTTCATAATCTCCATTTTCTATTAAGCTAATACATCCGTATATAGTTTTCATAAATAAATCTGCTAAATCTATTATCTTTATATCATTATTATCTATATTTCCTTCAAATATTAAGTTAATAGATTTTATTTTACATATTTCTTCAAAATTGTATAAAATAGAATCTATAACTAAGTTATTTGTATAATACATAATATTAATATTATTTAAACTTCCTTCTAAATTTTCTACATATCTATCAATACTATTATAATCTTTTCTATTAAGTAATATCCTTATTGATAGTAAATGATTTCTTATATCATGCTTAAAAACTTTATATTTTTTATATCTATTTTTATATATTTCAAAATATTTTTTTTGCATTAAATAATTAGTTTCTAATAGTGTATTTTTTTCTTGTAATGTAGAAATATTATATAAATCTCTTAATTTAAATAAATTTATGTATATAAGAAATAGAAATATTAAGATTATATAAATCAATCCTTCATTATTTACTACATTTTTATATAAGTATGTCTTCATAATAATTTCTAATGACAAAGATATACTTAATACTATAATGATTTGTCTACTATTATTTATATTATTAGATATTTTGCTAATTATATATTTATATTTATTTATTAAAAAATCACTTATAATATAAACTATTAAATATAAAATACATCTATATAATATGTTATTCTGATTATTAACATATAAATTATATGTATAAAAAGGCATTGAGTTTTTTTTATAAAAAATATTATTAATTCTATAACTGTAAATATCAAATATGATATTACACTATGTAAATAAACTACGCTACCTTTGTAACTGTATAAAATTAATGATTCTATTAATAATATTAAATAAAATCCTATTATTAATTTAATATTGAATAAACTATATAATGTAAAAATTATCAAATTAAGAAGAAATAATACCATGTATTTTAAAATTTTTCTTTTATCAATTTTATTATAACTATGTAACTTACTATTTTCTTTCATTATAAATATACTTGTTATAATTATACTTGCTATTATTCCTAATAATATATCAATTAATACATTTTCTGGATTCATTTATTCCTCCTTATTGTATTCAAAAATATAATCTAGATATGCTTTTTTTACCTCCTTACTCCTTAATCTACTTAATAAAACTTCTTTTCCTGATTTTAGTTCTATGCTACTTGTGCTTATATGTTTTATTTTTCTTAAATTAACCAAGTATGATCTATGAGTTAATATGAAATTTTTACATAATAATTCATTTTGCATATCTTCCATTTTCCCATTAAAATCTATAGTTTCATCACCTGCATTAATTGTAAGTGTTCTATTTCTTACCTCAATGAATTCTATTTCTTTTAAATATACTGTTCTTATATAATTTCCTGATTTAAGTATAAGATAATCATCAAAATTTTTATCAACCTTTTTTATAGCCTTTAAAAATACTTCTTCAAGCTTTTTATCTTCTTGTCCCTTTATCAAATATCCAAGTGCTTCAACATCATAGCCTTGTAATATGTAATCACTAGAGCTTGTCAAAAATATTATTTGTATTCTGCTATCAAAAGTTCTAATTTCCTTTGCTACATCTACTCCATTTATATCATTCATTAATATATCTAAAAATAAAATATCATAGGTATTTTTATTTACTTTCAAATATTCTATTAATTTCTTTCCTGAATCATAACAATCTATTTCTGCTTTAATAAATTCTTTCTTTAATAATAAATTTAATTTATTCCTTATAGTTTCTTGGAAAATATATTGATCATCACAAATCGCAACCTTCACCATAAGATCAATCTCCTTTAAATATACTTTATCTTAATCTACTATAAAGCAAATTATAATTTTCTATTAAATCCCTTTTAAATTTAATATTATATACATTATTTAAACAGAATATTAATATTGTATACCTATATATTAACATAATATATACCCAAAATTCATCATAATTTTATATATTTTTCTTCAAACTCGTTATGCTTAACTGGTTTGCCATATAAATATCCTTGTACCACTACCCCATATCTTTCAAAAAGTTTGCCTGTTATGTTAATTATAATTTATTATAGATACACCTCGCAGATAACTTATTGATTAAATAGATTTCATATTAAGTACACTCTTCCTCTTTAAAATATTATATATTAATAGAAGGCTTGCTACTAATGATAATAATAAATATACAACTCCAGATACTTTTATCCCAAACTTACCATACAAATCCCCAGTTATTAAATTTAATAAACTCGGTAGTATTGTTGTGGATAAAGAGCTTATAAGCATAAATGCTAAAAGATGTTGATTTGATGAGACAACCTTGCCAATTATCTTATTCTGAATCTGCATTTTGCGTTCCCCAAATAATAGATATTATTATTAAATACTTAAGATACATTTTGTTTTTTATAATATCAAATAAAGACTTAATGGTATTTTTCCTATCATTATTTACATCTTTACTTTTTACTGTATTATCTTCACCCACTTCTGGTACTTTATTTAATAATATAATACTAAAGGAAATTAAAATCATTCCAAAAAGTATTTAGGGAGAGTTGATAGGTTTATTCTTTGTACAAATCTATCAACTCTCCCTAATATTAAATTTTCTTATCAAAAGACTATATCAAAATAACTTTGTTACAGTCTTTTGATATTAAAATACCTTTAAAGTTCTTTTATTTGAATATATTGAAATCTAATTTGAAATTATCATAACTCATTTGTAAACTATCTACTACAATATATTGGTTTTCAATAACTTTTACTTCTTTTGCTTCTTCCCACTTATTACTCAAGTATCCATATGGAGTTTTTTAAATCCCTATATTATTCACTTGAACTTTAGATAAAAATTACTAACCTAACTATTTTCAAAATTTATAAATTGCTTATCTCTATACTCAAATATCTTTATTTCTTTGGCATCTAAATTTTCTTTATTCATATCAATTGCATTTATTGTGCTATTATTATAAGTATTGTAATAGTAAATTCCTTTTTCTTGAAGCATACAAGAAGTATATTGTGTTATATCATTAAGGTTTTGTGGAGTAATAACTGCGCCCTTTACCATTGCTACTGAGTTTAATATATGAAAGAACTCAGATATTGCTGATATATAATCCTCTCCAACTACTGCATTACTTCTTAAAAATGTAGCTTTTACAAATCTTGATGTTGATGAAAAATCTCCAGGAAGTCCTCTTCCTCCTGCCCCTTGCCCTAAAGCTTTTAGTTCTACATCTCCCCATTTAATCTCTGATGGTTGATGAGAAGATACTCCCATATATTGAGTTAAGTTAGTCATATGCCAATCAAAAGTTGGAGCATTAGTTAAAATTCCTATCTTATTCTCAAATATACTAAGTCCATTTTTTGTATTTTCTACAACTAAACATTCACCTTTTGAATCATATATAATCCAATGAAGTGTTGGTAAAGGTACATTTTCATTTACAGGCTTTGCTACTAAATTTAGCTTTTCTAAATGTCCCCTTAACTCTTCAATACATCCAAAGTTACCTAAAGCCCATAATATTAAATCATATGGAGCAATATTTATTTTTCCATATACAACATCTTCTTCCCAATAAGTATATCCAGGAAAGTTTAATCCAGCACAAGCTAACCCTTTTTCATTCATTGCTTCAGCATAACATGGATGTTCGTCTATTATAGTTCCCATTCCAATCATCGCATATTTAGTCTTTTCCATTTTATTTATAGCTCTATTTTTATAGGTAAAATTTCTAGGAACAAGTGCTACTGCTTGGTTAAAAGAAACCTCTATATCCATATTCCTTCCAAATAAATGATATCCTTCTTTTGTTTGCAAAGTTAAAGCTGTACACATATCGCTCCTCCTATATACTTCCATGATTTTTATTTATAATTTTGTTTGTATTATTTTACTTGTATTATTTTTACTTTATTTATATTCCCCTAAAATACTTAATTTAATTTATTATTACTTTATTTAATTATTAGACTCTGTTTTAATTAATTGTAAATTGTATTATAAGACGAGTTAGGTTTATTTCAAACTACTTGATAAATAGGAATTTATCGGGAAATTAATTATTAAAATATAAAAATAAAAACAGTTAATACAGCTATCTTATATTTACTGTAGTACCTGTCTCTATTTAAAGTTTATTTAATATTATGCAATATAAATCAATGCTATTTGGATTTATATTAGAGTATTATGTATTGCTATCGTCTTAATTCTTAGGTTTTTTGGGGAATAAAAATTGCTAATATAATATATGCTAATATTCCATTTGCATACGCTGCACAAAATACTGCACAAAGCAATCGCACAATCTTAGGTTCTACATCAAGGTATTGAGCAATTCCACCACACACTCCAGCAATAAATTTACCTTCCTTAATTCTATATAACTTTTTCTTCATAAATATATACATTCCCTTTCTTTGTTTCAACATAATCTTTACGTGTATTTTACTCTTGTGTCATTCTCCCTTCCCATCTGTTGAACCATAAAATTGATAAACTCAGAATAATGGAAGTCAAAATAATCATAGAAATAATTCCATAAATAATAGGTGAATTTAAAAAATTAAAATAGTTTTCTAAAAATCTGATACTGCATTCCCAAGGAATGATTGGCCAAATTTTATCTCCGATAGCAGTTTGAAAGTAACCTGCTAGAATTGTACCAGCTATTCCTAGTAACACAGAGACAGTAGAACCGAATCGAAAAGCAACTGATAAATGTAATGAGTATATAGACAAATTACTGAGTAAGAATATTAGAAATATACCAATATATAAATTCAATGGAAATGCATCCATATCTAAAAATAAATTGACACCAATATAAAAACATAATTCATACAATACTAAATTTATCGCTGATAGAAATAGCATAAATAATAGTTTCCCTAGGTACATACTTATTCGTGATTCCACTAGTCCTAGAGTATTTTGAATAGCGTTTATATTTCTTTCCAATTGAGTAAATGCAGATACAGAAATACCTATAAAAATTGGATAACACATCTGTAATATAATAAAAAATATCCTCACGTCAGTAATGATGCGATATCCTGCAATAGTGTAATAGTATAGAAATAAAAATGTAATCACTATAGGTGTTAACAAATGTAATAAAAGAAGGGGTGTTCGTTTTAGTTTTATAAAATTAGAACTGAACTCTCTCAAAATTATCATTTACGATACACCTGCTTTCCATACCAAACTGAAAACAAGACGGTAAATTCAACTACAATAAATATAGAAATTAACACTAAAAATGAACTTTGTCCTAAACTTAAAACATATCTTGAACCTGATTCAACTAATAATCCGTTTGGTAAAACTCCAAATAATGTAGTCATCAATCTAGCAGTCCAGCTATATGGAAAAATCCAAAATAAAGGAGTCAATGCAAAGAATAATCCGCCGAAAGCACTTAAGAATAAACTTAATATCATAGAAGCAATAAAACCTACTTTTTGATCTAAAAATAAGCATAAGGGTATCTGCCATAATAAAGAAAACCATAATAGAATATATCCTAAAATATAATATCCAATATACCTAATTGCTACTGAAAATCCTGATAATACAAATTCAGAGATAATAGATATAAATGACAATAGCAATGATATTACTAAAAGGTTAAGTGCTATCAAAATCGTCTTTGAAATAAATGTTTTCTTTAGATCAATAGGTAAACTATAAAGCGTTCTGTATTGATGTTTTTTTTCTTTGTTATTCACTTGATGACATAAAAACATAATTGATAATGATGCAATGGGCATACTCCAATTACAAACTATAGAACTTGAAAAGCCTCCTAAACCAATACCAACAAACATGAAAATCATAGCTATTAAAATTAAAACTAATGGTATTAATATGGTGAGTTTTCTGAATAGTGAGTTCTTAAATTTTAAATTTTCTGCTTTTAAATATGATTGTAACATTAGGCTTCACGCTCCTTTCTGATAATATCCATAAACAATTGCTCCAAATCTTCACTTGCATCAACTGAATCTTCATATAGGAGTGTTCCATTATATATAATTCCAATATCATCAGCAACTTGTTGTATTTCGCTTAAAATATGGCTAGATATAATAATAGAAATTCCTGAGTCTGCTAAGCTTCGAATCATTTTTCTTAATTCTTCAATTCCAAAAGGATCTAGTCCATTTGTAGGCTCATCTAAAATAAGTAGTTTAGGATTATTTAATAATGCTAATGCAATCCCTAACCTTTGCTTCATTCCTAATGAGAAATCCGAGATTTTTTTATTTTTTGTATCCATTAAGTCCATTTTTTCTAAAATTTCACTACATTTCTTTAGTGGAATACCTAAAAGTATTGCACGAACTTTTAAATTTTCAAATGCGGTTAAGTTCTCATATAGTGGTGGTGATTCAATCAATGAACCAATATTTAACAAGTCTTTTCGTGTCCAATCATGATTATTGAATAATATTTCACCTGATGTGGGCCTAACAATTCCTGTAATCATCTTTAATAAGGTAGATTTACCTGCACCATTAGGGCCTAATAAACCATAGACAGAATTTTTTCTTACAGAGATAGATAAATTTTTTACCGCATATGTCTTTTTAAATTTTTTAGAAACACTATTTGTTTTCAGAATATATTCATTCATTATTATTACCTTCTTTCCTTTTGTATTTAATAGATCGCATTCCATAGAATACATTTTCTATTATTTGTAACTCCTACGTTTCACCATAATTATAGTAACAACCAATTATAAGGATTTTATAAGGAAAGAAAAATATTCTATTTGAATAAAAAAGTAAGTCACTAGAATACCTTCCAGTGACTTAAATCTTTCAATTGATGCATGACTAAATAGTGAATTGGTACTTACTTAGTTTTTTTTTGGAATCTAATGTGTATTGAAATTCAATTGTTACCAATCCACCACAATCATAATTTTGTAATTTAATCTGACCTGCATGCATTTTTACTACTTGCAAAGCAAACCATAGCCCAATGCCATTATGATTACTCTTAGCTCGAGCTGTATCATCACGCCAAAGGCGTTCAGTTGCGTGTTGTAGTGCTGCCTTACTGAAACCAGTACCTTCATCACGCACAATAATTTGCCATCCCCCATTTATCATTTTCCCTTCTAAGTAGACATTTCTGCCTGCCTTTGTATGTTCAATAGCATTTTGTACTATGTTTCCCAAAGCTCGAAGCAAGCGTTCTTCCTGTATATTTGCAATACCATCTAATTTATTTTGTTTTTGCAAATACACTTTCTTATTTTCTGCAATAAGCCTAGTATTTTGATATAACTTATCAAGTAAATCGTATAAGCTTATTTTTTCAAATTCTTCATCTATACCTATTGAAGTTTCTAGTAAACTTGCTACATAGTTTTTTGATCTATCATTGCTTGATATGATTGTTTTCACCATTTTTAGAGTATTATCAGGTAAGTCTTCATCTAACAGAAGTTCAGCATTCCCACCTATTAAGGTAAGTGGTGTTTTTAAGTCATGTGCAAGAGCTTGTATTTCTGACTCACGTTCTTGCTTCGCTGCCCATTGTAAAGATAAAGAGTTATACAATGCTTTTCTCATATTTTCCATAGCGTCAAGTGCCTGATCATACTCCCGTATGCCTGCATGAGGAATTTCAAATTCCAACTCTTGTGCAGCTACTTTTTCACTTACTTCACTAAATAGTTTTAATTTTTTAGCAAGACTATATCGAAGCCATAAAGTATTAAATATTAAACAAAGAATGCATGCAATACCTAGTATTCCCCACCATAGATATTCAAAAGGAGGTAATATACTTCGTACACTATGATTTACAAACTCTCTCCTGTAATTCCAACGGATTACTATAGTATTTCCATCTGGGTAGGTATATTGTAAACTATGTATATCATCTATATTTTCTTTTAAATACACAGTTAATATTTCTAGTTCTTTTCCTTCTACATTACTTTCTAATATCTCACCACTTTTGCCAAATAAAGCATACTTTGCTAGAAAATTATTATCAGGTGAAATGAAATTTAATGGTTTTCCAGCTAGCATTTTCTCCACTTGTTGGTTAGATACTGATCCATGATAAATAATCTCATTTTTTTCTAGTAGCTGTAATGTTGCTAACCATATTAAGCAACAAAGCAACATACTTCCCAGCATGACAATAGCAAAACGTAAAAGTACAAAAGAAAGACTTATAGAATGTTGTCTTTTCGCCATTTATAACCTACCCCCCAAACAGTTTCAATAGGATTAAGATTATAAACTTTTAGTTTAGCACGAATATTTTTTATATGCTCTACAATAGCTGATGAATCACCATCGGCATCAAAACCAAAAACAGCTTCATATAATTGTTCTTTAGTAAATACTTGTCCTGTATGTAAAGCTAAGTGTTCACTTATAGCATATTCACCTTTAGTAAAGAGAATGGTATCTTCCCCCACAATAGCCATTTTTTCTTGCATGTTAAAACGCACACCACCTCTACTAAGTGTGTGTGTAGGCTGACGAACTTCTCGACGTAGGTGGGCATTTACTCGTGCTCGTAACTCTGCAATGCTGAAAGGCTTCTTAATATAGTCATCAGCTCCTAATCCAAATCCTTGTAAAAGAGCTGCCTCTTCAGCTTTTGCAGTTAAGAAAAGAATTGGGCAATCTACTTCAGAGCGTATACGACTACAAAGCGAAAAGCCGTCTTCACCAGGCATCATTACATCAAGTAACAGAAGATCATATTGTTGACATCTACTAGACTGTATTGTAGTAGCATCTACTTCAGTATCTACTTGATGACTATCTTTTTCCAATGCAACACGCACTAAATCTAGCATATCAATATCATCATCAATAACTAATAATTTCGACATATGCTATCCTCCTAAGATTAAAACATTTTAATTTGATTATAATATAAAGATTTTTATTTCTCTACTGAAAATTTTATAAAATTTTATTCTTAATAAGAGTTGTTTTCCATACTTATTTCTAAGAAACGATAGGCTCTCTCCAGTTGATAATTAACCAAAATGTAAAGCATGATTCGTCCTTTTCCCAACAGTACCAATAGTTCTTGCCATTTTGCGACCTATGTGATTTTACTTTCCGCTGGAATTAATACGTCAGTCATCTGGTCGTTAAAATTTTGGATCTCAATAGCATTTAAATCCTACTTACTCGCTGTCTACGCTTACTTCCATCATTACTGATGACAACTCAAGACTCGCTACTTGTGGTTGGCTAGACATTATTAAGCCAGGATTTCCACCTGTTAGGTTAATTACCCTTAGCTTAGCGCACAATTCCAATCTGACAATTAGATTCTGATGCACAATCTTAAATTACTGCGAATTAAAAATGGACAATCAATTGTTTATTGTTTATTGTCCAATATCAATATTAGTTTAAAATAGAACCAATTATTAATTTAAAAGGTTGCCCATATGGACAACCTTTATTTTTATATATTAAACTTTCACATATCACATATTATTTAGATATACTTTTCTTTTCAAGTTTTGCTCTTTTTATTAATGCTAATTCTTTCTTCTTTTGCCCTTACTTTCTTCTTTTGCCCTTACTATTAAGGCTAATTCTTTCTTAATTTTTAATCAATAATTAACTAATCAAGAAACCTGCTCCTCTAAGTCCAGCATCATCTCCAATTTCTGCTACTCGTATGTCCACCGCATCTTTATTAATAACTTTTTCTTTAACTTTTTTAGTTATTACTTCTAACAATTCCTTATTATATAAGATTACAGAACCTCCAAGAACTATTACCTCTGGATCAACAACTGATATTATATTTGAAATTCCTATAGATAAATTTTCGCATATTCTATTAATTAAGCTTTTTATTGAATCATCATTATTTTTATATAACTCAAAAACTTCTGGTGTATCTATGTGTTTTCCTAATAAATCAGTTGCTTGTCTAGATATATTAGGCCCACTACATTGTCCTTCAAGTCCACCTTGAACTAGTCCTGAATGGCTGTATTTATCTTCATTTATTATTAAGTTACATATTTCTCCTGCAAAGCTATTTGCACCATTTATAATTTTATTATCAATTATTAAAGCCCCACCAACACCTGTTGAAACTGTAATATAAAAAACACTTTCAGCTCCTTTTGCAGATCCAATCATAGCTTCAGCAAGTCCTGCAACATTAGCATCATTATTAACTTCTGTTTTTAATGATGTTTTTTCTTCAAAATATTTCTTTACATTAAAGTTATCCCATCCTTGTAAATTAGGTGCTTTTAATATAATCCCATTTCTAATATCTAAAGGTCCTGGACACCCAACACCTATGCCTTTTATATTTTTATTTTTCCAGTTATTATTGATGTGATTGCATATCTTATTTAAATTATATTCTGGACCTTCTTTTACTTGATTTTCTATTTTTATCTTTTCTATAATATTTCTCTCTTCATCTAATAAAGCTGCTCTAATATTTGTTCCACCTATGTCTATTCCTATTATGTATTTATCATTACTTATTAAATTATTCTCCATTTCTTTCATACCCTCTTCATATATTTAAATTTTCTTACTCCTAGGGGAAATGCCCCTGAGGCATTTCCCCTGGGGCTATTTAAAATCCATTATTATCAGAAATTTCTTTTATCCATCTTCCTGATTTTTTTATTGTTTTTTCTTGTGTCTTTAAATCTAAAGCAATAAATCCATATCTATTTTTATATGCATTGCACCAAGACCAACAATCAATAGGAGTCCAAGTGTGATATCCAAAGCAATTTGCTCCTTCTTCTATTCCTTTATGAAGATTTTCTAAATGCTCTTTTAAGAATTCTATTCTATAATCATCTTCTATAACTCCATCTTCATTAATATATTTTTCTTCGCCTTCTACTCCCATTCCATTTTCAGAAATAAACCATGGAATATTATTGTAGTTGTCCCTTATATTAATTGCTATATCATACATAGCCTTAGGGTATATTTCCCATCCTCTATAAGGATTCATTCTTCTTCCTGGCATTTCATAATTATCAAAGTATTTATCTGGCATCCATGCAGATGATTTATCCACATATTCACTAGAAATTTCCACATTTTCCTTTGATTTTATTCTACGTGGGAAGTAATAGTTCACTCCAAGGAAATCTATAGTATTTTCCTTTATTATCTTAAGCTCCTCTTCAGTAGATTCCCATAATACATTATCACTTTCTAAAAGTTCTACTAGATCACTTGGAAACTCTCCTTTTATTGCTGGATCAAGGAATGATCTATTGAAGAATGCATCTGCTATATTTGCTGCCTTAACATCTTCAGGATTATTTATATCTCTTGGATATGATGGTGTTAAATTTAATATAACTCCTATTTGAGATCCATTTTTATCATATTTATTATCTTTAAATAATTTTATAGCCTTTGCTGATGCTAAATTTATATTATATAAAACTTGCATTGCTTTTCTTCCATCAACAACTTTAGGATAATGGAACTTATATAAATATTGTCCTTCTACAACTACTATTGGTTCATTGAAAGTTGTCCAAAACTTTACTCTATCAGCAAAAAGCTTAAATGCTGTTTCTGCAAACTTTACAAATAAATCTACAACATGCTTTGATTCCCATCCACCATATCTATCATAAAGTTCTACTGGTAAATCAAAATGATGTAAATTCATTACAGGTATAATTCCATTTTTTATAGTTTCATCTATTACATCATTATAAAATCTAACTCCATCCTCATCTGGTTCTCCAGTTTCAAAATCCTTTATAAGTCTTGTCCATTGAATTGATGTTCTGAAACTATTTAATCCTATTTCCTTAAGCATTTGTAAATCTGATTTATAGCTATTATAAAAATTAGATGTAACTTCTGGTCCTACTTTATTAAAAAATACTTCGGGTTCTACTTCATACCAATAATCAAATACACTTTTATGTTTTTTATTAAAGCTTCCTTCGCTTTGTGGTCCTGATGTAGCTGATCCCCACCAAAATCCTTCTGGAAATGTAAATTTGTTTTTCATTACAATGCCTCCCTTAAATCTGTAAATACTCTTTATTATTTATTAGTAAACTCTTTATTATCGTTTACATTAAAAGCTTAAATTCATTAGATTAGATTTATTTTATATAACTAATATTTCATTTAATATCAGTATAAGTACTGAAATTTTATATCTTCATCTTATAATAATTATATAGCCAATTTTATAATTTGTCTAGACAATTGATATTATTGACTATAGTTTTATCTTGATAAAATTATAATTTATAGTAATATATTTATATAATAATTAAAGAATGAAAGGATATCTACTATGCCTAAATATAAAGAAATAAGTGATGAAATTAAACTTCGAATTGAAAACGGAGTTTACAGTGATCAAAATAATCAAATACCTGATGAAATTAGCCTTTGCAATGAATTTAATTGTAGTAGAATGACTATGAAAAAAGCATTAGATTTATTGGTTTTAGATGGCATCATATATAGAAAACGTGGACATGGAACTTTTATAATGGATAAACTGCCTGATAATTCAAAGATAAATATATTTGATAGAGATTTAAATGGATTAACAAGGCTATCTCATGGTAATGTAAAAACAAAAGTTTTAGATTTTAAATTAATATTTGCTGATACTAATTTATCTAACAAATTAAATATAGATGAAAATTCTCCTGTATATGAAATATTAAGAGTAAGGTATATTAATAATGAGCCTGTAGTCCTTGAAAAAACCTTTATGGATGCTACACTAATCACTGGAATTAACCATAGTATTTTAGAACGTTCAATATATGATTATATAGAAAATACCTTAAAATTAAAAATAAGTAGTGCTAATAAAATTATTCGTTCGGATAAAAGCAATAAAGAAGATATTGAGCACTTAAACTTAAATGAACATGATCCTGTTTTAGAAGTTGAACAAATTGCTTATATAAATAATGGAAAAGCTTTTGAATATTCCATTGCTAGACATAGATATGATAAATTCCAATTTACATCTTTTTCTGTAAGAGTATAAAGCCCTATTTTTCTGGGCCCCAGGGGCAATACCCCTGTGGCTCAAATAAATGGAAATTTATATATCCCGTAAATAACTACAAGTGTATTTTATTACATCTCTTATTCTATATAATTCACTTTCTTTATTTGTTTTTCTCCATATAGTTGAATATTCATAAAACCATTCTTCAAATTCTTCTGCTAATTGTTTTAAGTTATTCATACTAATACATCCTTTAATGCATTCTTCAATATCTTCTTTGATTGCATAATTCTTTATGCTACTATCCTTTTTTATTATCTTATTATTTATATTACTATTTATATCATTCAGATTATCCTCAAACTTACCTTCATGTATTTCTTTGTTTATTATTACTATCATTATTTTATTTATTAATAAAATTCCCTTAGCTGCAACTATAAACTCTTGTATCATTTCCTTTGATTTTGTATCTTTTATATTATGTGATAAATTTTCTAACTTTTCTTCTATTTTTAATATTTTTTCTTGCTGTTCCTTTAGTTTATGAATTTTTGCTGTTTTCATTTTCCTTATAAGTTCATTCTTGATAGGTCTATTTGTATTAAACTTTTCCTTCCATATTACTAACTCTGACCATCCAAACTCTTGATATTTACTTAGCTCTGCTAAAAATGAAACTACTGTCCCACTACTATCTCCAAACTCTAAAACAGAGATATCTTTATACATTTTATTAAAATCTTTTTCTATGTTAGGATTCCATGATAAAGCAGCTCCATATATCATTCCTGGAATAGAACTAGATAATAAATTTATATGTCCATAATCTCCCCAGTTTGTGTTAAGTACTCCTATCGCATCATACTTCACCCCATATGAAATCATTCTATATATATTTTCAAATGCATTGTCCATTAGGTTCATTAAATGACTCCATCCCCCTACCCCTGGACATACGTATTGTTCTCTACCACTTTCTGCAATTATTCTTGTATCCTTTTCTTCAACACCGCACCAGTAATTCCAATTTAGGCAAATTGCATCTTTATCTATAGTATTTATTAAATCTGGATGATTTAATATGACATCTCCCCAAAACATTATTTCTTTATCATATTTCTTCACTATAGAAATAACTTTATTTAGAAAATCAACATAAAGTTTGCCAACTCCTAATTTTTCAGCAGCTTCACTGCTTTTTCCTTTCCCTAAATCAAAAGTTTCATCACAGCATATATTAAACTTGTTAGATGAAAATAAAGGTATAAACTGATCCAACATATTTTTAACTAATTTTATACTATCTTCATCAGTTACATTCAATGTATGATGAGCCATCCTATCTACAAAAGAGTATTCAGATGTTGCTATTTCTGTTAATTCACATAAATACTTAAAGGATTTAGTTCTTAAAACTTCGTATAAATGACCAAAGGTAGATATAGATGGTATAAGTTCTACATGCTTATTTTTACAATATTTATCTAATAAAATTATTTCTTCTGAAGTTAATGGATCTTTATCCATCCAAACTTCGCTCATTCCTTTAAAAGCAAAGGTATGTTCAATATATAACTGAAGTTCATTTATCTTATAAAATGCTGCTTTATCTACTAGTTTCATTAAAGTTTCTAACTTAGGAACCTTCCCCCTAGTAACATCATGATAAAATCCTCTATGTTTAAAATACGGTTTATCTTCAATTATCATTCCAGGCAATTTATGTTCATATTCCATTATTATTTGTGTTAATGTTTGAACTCCATAAAATAATCCTTTAGAAGTAGATGCATTTATTTCAATATTATCTTTTTTTATTGATAGCTTATACTCCTCATTTTCCATTGAAGAATCTTTTTTTAATCCTATAAAACTATTATAAATATCATAGTTTAAAGCCTTTGTTATATTTGCCTTAAATCCAAGATTCTTATTTATCTCTTCCTGTAACAATATTGCCGAGTTTAAATCATCAAAAGAACACCTATAGTCTAAAATTATATTAACTTCTTTTTTTAATTTAAATTCTTCTTTAATATATTGTATCTTTCTAGGCATTGGTATTAAGTTCATTTTCACCATCTCCCTTTTTAGTCAACAAACATCTTTTTAATCAATAAAATTTATATTTATTACTTAGTAATTTCATAACTCTATTCTGAAACCATTAATATATTTTAAACCGACTACTCCACAGTAATTTCGTCAACAAACATAAAGGCTGGCCCTTCACCTGCCATAATGCTCCAACTAGGACATACTTCTTCATTCTTAGCAAAGATTCTTATATACCTAATCTTTATATCGCTATTAAAAATTGAACTTATATTATCTACAGCAACTTCTTTTCTTGGTATTGAATTTTTATAATAAATTCTTTCAATATCATTAAATTCTTTTCCATCAACTGAATACTTAAAATCTACAAATCTAGGATAATAAATCCATGCTCTAGTATCTTGTAAAAAACCTACAGTTACTTTGCTTATGTTTCTTTCTTCTCCTAAATCTATAATTACATCCAAATCATCATGGTATCCAAGCCAACGTCCATCTGTATAATCATTACTACCCTTTTTCCCATCTATTAAATCATAAACACCATTTTTATTATATTTTTCTATTTCTACTGGATTTGTAAATGTCTTTATATCCTTAATCCCTAATGACTTATATAGACTACCTTCTTCTATTTCACTTTCTTTAAATCCATCTTTATAAACCTTTGCTTTAATTGTTGTACTCTCTTTTATTATTATTGGCTTTGTATATAATAATGATTTTCTATTGGGTTCACTTCCATCTAATGTATATCTGATTTCTCCATTCTCATTTGGATTATATATAGTAAATTTTTCATTAATTGATTCTTTCAACACTATATTTTTAGGTGAAATTTCTGGCTTTAATGCTCTTGGCATTATTTTAGACTTACTTTTTGCTCTTTGATATTTTGGAATATAGTTATCAATTTCACTTGTATTTAGCAAATACTCTTTAGTGAAGATTTCTTTATTTATCATTTTTTCATCATTAGAAATTAATAAAGATATTTCATTTTCTTCTGAAACAATAAATAATTCAGAGTTCTCAAATTCAGAGACTTCAGATTCAGAGTTCTTATTTAATACAAATTCTCCCTTAGATAAATGTAAAGCGTACTCAAAACCATTGTGCATACACACTAATTCTTTTTTATATACATCCTTAACTACAGGAATTCTATTAAAGTACAATGCAAATTTTTTCTGATTATCTTTGTAGCAATTTTCTTTCAATATATTATCTTTATATCTATTTTCCTTAAATACATTTTCTTTGTATCTATTTTCTTCAAATATACTTTCCTTAAATACAATTTCTGAATCTTTGCATATTATATTTATTGTTGAACCTTCATTTGTTTTCCAAATTACTTCATATGAAAATTCATCTATTTTTGAAAACCTTGGTTCTTCTCCAATTATTTTATTTATATCATTATTGCTATCTACATTTACTAAGTCTATTGATGCTCTTAAATTTTTATCACTCCAGTAATGAGTATTTAATATTGGAAGTGAATCAAAAATGCTTTCATTACTTTCCAAAGTACTCTCATAATACCTTGACTTATAATTTTCATTAAATAAATGTAAGTCTCTTATAGATAGACTATTCTTCTCCCAAAGAAAACTCGTTCTATAAAATCTACTATTATACCATGCTGTTCTCAAATTATCCTTATTCCAGTCTTTAGATACTGTTATTGTAGTAGGTGGTGTAACTAAGTATTTTTTCTTAAACCATTCTCCTGATTCTTTTAAAGTTTCAACCCTTACTTTACCCTCTTTTGCAAGCTTTGCTATATATGGAATTTGAAGTTCGTATCCCTTTCTCATTGTGTTCCATAGAAAAGTATTTTCCTGTCCTGTTTGTATATATGAAAATCCTAAAACTGCTTCATTTATATACATATCAAATAACCATTCAACCCACTCTTTAGTTTGTCCTATTACGCAAGCTGGCTCCATAGTATAAACACCATTTACAGATTTCCTTACTCCATCTTCAAAAGCATAAATTGGATCAGGTCCGAGCATTCTAAATATAGGTAAATCCAATTGCATCTTCTTACTTTGAGATGGTATATATTCATTTAATTTACTTGGATAATATCCTTGATTATAATATCCTCCCCAAAGTGTAAATCCATCTGTTCCAATTTGATCTCTACATAAAGCGGCAGCTTCAACATTATATTTTTCTTTAAAATATGTTAAAGTTATAATATCCATTACCCAAGACCCTACTGATTTAGGATAATACCCGAAAATTGATTTAAAATCTTCCATATATACATCTACCATTTTTAATCTATCTTCTTTTGAATATCCTAATGAATATCCTATATTTACATGATCGTCTACTGGAGTTTTTCCCTTCCATTTAACTCCTGCTTTTTCTGCTAGTTGCTTATCAATTTCCCACCAAACACCAACTTCATCGTATTCATCAATACTTTCTTTTATTAAATTACTAAATCTTTTATCTATTAAAGCATCATATTTTAGTGCATATGTTGCTGGTAATCCATACTGTTTTAAAATTTCTAATTGATATATTATTGTTTTAAAATCATCCTCAACAAACTCACCACTAGGATATACCGTCTTTCTTATGAAGTTATATATATTTACTATTGTTGGCATATTTAAATTTTTACTTGTTAGACTCATACTAATAATCTTTCACTAGATAGAATATATTAAACTCTATACTAATTACTTTCTCCTTATTTTAATAAGTAATATTAAATATTAAAGGTAATAAAATATCTTAATTTTACAAAATCACGATATTAATATTACCTTAATTATTTTGAATTTATTTAAATTATCTCAATCTAACTTTAAATGTCTTTATTTCAAAAGGCTTTATTATAAAGTTAATACTGCTTCCATTTATATTTACACTTAATAAATCATTTTCTAACAAGTTACACTCAATTGCACTTTCTATATCCTTAAAGAAAGTCAAATCTACATTTGTTCTCTTGTTATGGAATTCATATAATCTAATTATTAAATCACCACTATCTTCAGCCTTCTTTATAACTTCAATCATAACATTATCTTTATTTATGCTAACTAAGCTTAATTTATTATCTAAAATTCCTTTATTTTCTTCACAAACTTTTGTAAATAAAGGTGTATTTAATTGATAAGCTTGATTAACCGTTTTTGCTTCTTTCCATGTTCCAATATGAGGATATATTGAATATGTGAAGAAATGCTCTTCCTTATCTGCATCTGGGTTTGGATCACATGTTGATTTTAATAATGTTAATCTCATGTTTCCGTCCTTTATGTCATGACCATATTTAGAATCATTTAATAATGAAACTCCAAAATCACCTTCTGATAAATCAGCCCATTTATGACCACAAACTTCAAATGCTGCAACATCCCAAGATGTATTGTTATGTGTTGGTCTAGTGACATTTCCATATTGAATTTCATAAGTAGCTTCCTTAGTATTAATTTCTACTGGGAAAGCTGCCTTAACTAATACATCTTTTTCTTTCCAATCTGCAAAGGTTTCAAAATCTATTCTTTCGATATCATTATAAATATGAATCTTTTGAATTATCTTTGATTCTAAGAATTTTCTTTCTACCTTTAATGTACTTCTTACTGGTCCTTGTTCTATAACTTCAATATTTTGAACATCATTTATTTTCCACATTTTTTCTTTATAATATATATCTATATCCCAGTTATCAAAGCACATTGGCTTATCTTCAAAAGCTTGAAGTTCATTACCTATTGCTCCATCTTTTAATATTTCTCTATTTACTTCTTTATTTATAAATGATGTAATTTGTCCTTGATTATCAAATATAATCTTGAAAAATTTATTTTCCGCTTCTTCTTTTGAAAGCTTAACTAATTCATTTGTTTCTTTAGTTGCTTCTATTATCCTAAATGATTTATATCCATTTGCAGGAATAGCCTTTGCAAAAAATATTGCTTTATTTCCATCTATTTTTTGGCACACAATCTCTAAATCATCTTCATCAACTACTGCTGGATTTTTTATATCTTTTGGAATTTCAAATGTTGCAATATCATTTCTCTCAAAACCTAAAGTATTAGAAACTATTACACTTCTCTCTTTAAGATTTATTTCTGAAAGTATATTATCCATGCTATTTTCTATTAAATTATCTACATTTTCTAATAACTCCTTATACTCAACTTCTGTAACATCATAAACTTCTTTAATAGATGATCCTGGAATAATATCATGGAATTGATTTAGTAGAACTTTTTCCCATGAATTATTAATATTCTCTTGAGGGTATTCATTACCTAATAGCATTGATATGGAACTCAGCTTTTCTGCTGCTGTATATAAATTTTCACATTTTCTATTATCTCTTTTATTTCTTGCCATTGAAGTATAAGTACCTCTATGGTATTCAAGATATAATTCTCCAACCCATTTTTTTAACTCTTTATTTCCTGATACTTTTTCTTCTAATCTTTTAAAATAATCTAGAGATGTTCCCATCTTAACTCTTGGTGCACCTGGTATCCCCTTTGCTAATCTTCTACCATTTTCGAGCATTTCGATAGTAGCACCACCACCACCATCTCCCCATCCAAAGGAAACTAGTACATCGTTATTTATATTCTTATTTTGATATCTTCTCCATGATCCCATTATTGCATCTGGCTGAATATGTCCATTATATGTTGTGAAGTGAGATTCTCTATCTTGTCCAGGACCTGTAGTTGTTATAAAATGCGTTAGTACTTCACTTCCATCTATACCTCTCCACATAAATGTGTCATTTGGAATTTTATTAAATTGATTCCATGCTATTTTAGTTGTCATGAAATAATCTATATTTGATTTCTTAAGTATTTGAGGTAATGCTGCTGAATAACCAAAAACATCTGGTAACCATAATATTTTATTATCTACGTTGAATTCTTCTTTAAAGAACCTTTTACCATGAAGTATTTGTCTTACTAGTGATTCTCCTGATGTAACATTACAATCTGCTTCAAGCCACATAGATCCTTCTGGCTCCCAAACTCCTTCTTTAATTTTTTCCTTTACTTTTTCATATATTTTAGGATGATCTTCTTTTAACATCTTATAAAGCTGTGGTTGAGATGACATAAATATATACTCTGGATACTCTTCCATTAGTTTTAATACTGTTGAAAAGCTTCTAGCAACTTTTTCTCTTGTTTGTGCAACAGTCCAAAGCCAAGCTACATCTATATGAGTATGCCCTACACAAGTTGCAATTACATCTTCATGTCCACATAATTCTCCATAAAATTTTTCATTTAGGAAGTTATTTGCTTCCTTAACACTTTCATCATACTCTTTTGATTTAGGTCTTCTTAAATCAATTAAATTGATAGCTTCATTTAAAACAGTTATCATATCTATTCTATTTTTATCTTCTTTATCTAACTCTTTGCATACATCCATAGGTACCTTTAGATTCCAGTACAACTCTCTAGAATCCATATCTATTTCTACTAATTTTCCATGCAATGTAGCTTTTTTATCAGCAAGCATTCCTGCATATGCATGTAAATCTATATCATACCTTTTCCCCGAAACTGCATTATGGGTTAAAATTACTTCTCTATGATTTATATCTAACCCTTGAATTTCCTCTCCATTAACATATAAGATAAATTGAGGATTTGTAGCATCCCACCCTTCATCAAAAGTATGAAAGTTAAGTGCTATTACTTTTCCTTCAAGGTTCTTTGGAACTTCTACAGAGCACTTAAACCATCCATGACAATCTTTGCCTCCCCATAAATCTCCACTTTTAAACTCTCTCCATCCATCCTTTGGAGCATCCTTTATTAAATCTATGTTATGATAGTTTCCATCAATATACATATAATTTTCAAGGCTTATTTCACTTCTATATACATTTTTAGCAATTTCATTACAAGTCTTTTCAATTCTTTCTAATAAATAAAACATAACTTTTCTCCTACAAATATTAAATATTTTAACTTATACTTTTTATTACTATACTATGAACTTTATAACCTAATAATTTATTTAATTTACTCTTTTACTGCTCCAACTGTTAATCCACTAACAAAATACTTTTGGAAAAATGGATAAGCAAAAATAATTGGTAAAGTAGTTATAACAACTATTGCCATTTTCACTGTTTCTTTTGGCATTTTTGATACTGCTTCAGTTGCATTTAAGCCAATGGCTTGAGAATTATTCACCAGGAACTCTATTGATGTTTCTAACTTTATAAGTAAATATTGCAATGGTATTAAACTATTTTTATCTATATATAGCATTGCATTAAACCAATCATTCCAGAATCCTAATGTTAAAAATAAAGCTATAGTTGCTATTGCTGGAAGTGATATTGGTAACACTATTTTTAAAAATAATAAAAACTCTGAAGCTCCATCTATTTTGGCAGATTCTATAATTGCATCTGGTACAGTAGTTTTAAAGAAAGTTCTCAAAATTATAATGTGAAATGAACTGACGCAAATAGGTAGTATAAGAGCTAGTATATTGTTTTTAAGACCTAAGAATCTTGTTACCACTAAATATGATGAAACCATACCACCTGAAAATAACATAGGAATAAATATTAACTTAGTAAAAAACTTTCTATATGCAAAATTCTTTCTTGATAACGCATAAGCATAAGTTGTCATTATAATTAATCCAAGTATTGTTCCAGTAATTGTGACTACAATAGTTACTCCATAAGCCCTAATTATATTGCTTCCAGATTCAAATATATATTTATATGCTTCTAGACTCCACTCCTCTGGCCAAAATCTATATCCATTTGCTTGTAATGATTTCTCACTAGTTAAAGAAATTATTAAAACAAATAGAAATGGTACTATACATAATGCTGCTAAGATTCCAAATAATACATTTAAAATCCTATTTGTTGATTTTGATATTGAGTTAAATTTGTTTGAATGATCTTCTGCTTCATTTTGTTCTTTATTTGTATCAAAAATATTTTTAAATTTATCTGCCATATTTTACACCGCCTTTAATTTAGAAAAATGCATTTTCATTATCTACTTTTCTAACAATTCCATTAGTAACTAATATCAAAATAAGTCCTACGAATGATTGATATAATGCTGCTGCTGAACTCATTCCTATATTCCCTAGGTTAGTTAAACCTCTATATACATAAGTATCTATAACATTTGTTACTGGATATAACGCCCCAGAATTCTTTGGGAGTTGATAGAATAGTCCAAAATCAGCTCTGAACATTCCTCCTACTGCTGTTATAAACATTATTATTAAAACTGGTTTTAATGATGGAAGAGTTATATATTTTATTTGTTGCCATTTATTTGCGCCATCTATCATAGCGGCTTCATAATAGGACTTGTCTATTCCGCATATGGAAGCTAAGTAAACAACTGTACCATATCCAACTGCCTTCCATTGACTCATAAATATTATTATTACAATCCAATATTTAGACTCAGTGTACCAAGATATTTTTTCTCCACCTAAAGCTGTTATAATTCCATTTACATATCCTTTTTCTGGACTTAAAAATGCAAATAAACAGTAACTTACGACAACCCAAGATAAAAAGTAAGGTAAGAACATAGAGCTTTGGTAAAACTTAGATAGTCTCTTATTTAATAGTTCTTTTAATAAAATAGCTAATGTAACGGGAAGCACTATCCCTAAAATTATAAAAACAATATTATATAAAACTGTATTTCTTGTAATTAGCCAGGCATCGCTACTATTAAATAGAAATTTGAAGTTATCAAATCCTACCCATTCACTTTTTATTAAACTTTCTATAAATCCACCGCTAATCCTCCAATTTTTAAATGCAATAATTATACCTATCATAGGCAAATATGCAAATACTAAAAACCATAATGTCCCTGGTAATGTTAATAGTAAAAATTCCTTATTCTCTTTTAACTTTTTAAATATTGATTTATTTTTCCCTTTATCTAAGTTCTTAACTTTAGACATTGCTCCAACCCCTTCTCTGTAAACGTTTCTTTAACTACTTAAAATATATCATACAAGTCTTTTACCTTTAAAGTTGAAATACTTTAGATTTAGTGAATAAATTAAAGTTTCTATTTTTATCTAAATAAAAATGTAGATATATCTCAAAACTATAGTTTACTAATTAATTTTGAAATTATTTAAAAGAAAATCACCTAATAAGATTTAATTATTCTTATTAGGTGATTTTTGCTTATTATTATATATAACTTAATTTTTATATAGCACAAACTGTTGATTTTCGGCTTATCTATTCAGGCAAGCTTCCTTTATTAATAGTTTTTCATTTCTCTTAATGTTGATGGACACACTCCATAATATTTTTTAAACTTTCTATAGAAATAACTCGTATCAATATAACCAACTGCCTTAGCAATATCATTTATTTTCATATTTGTATTAAGTATTAGTTCCTTTGCCTTCATATTTTTTGTCTTATTTAAGTATTCTGAAAATGAACTTCCTGTTTCCTTTGAAAAGATTTGCCCCAAATATGAACTATTTATATTATATTGATACGCTAAAGTTTTTAAGCTTAACTCTTCATAATATCTATCATTCACTATATTTACTATTTGCTGAACTACAGGACTATATTTTATTGTATTTTTATACATAGCATCTATAAGTTCCTCTATTTCTCTAATTATGAATGCCTTAACACTTTTTCTAGTATTTTCATTACATAATTCTATAATAGTATTACTTAAACTATCTCTTCCATACTTTTTTTCTAGCTTAAATTCACTTGATATATCATCTATTAATACTATAACCTTTATTGAAAAATCATAAATATTTTTAGGCGTTAATTCTCTATTCTCTATTATTTCTGATATATACTCTTCTAAGCCCTTATTATTTTTTTCTATAATTAACTTGTTTATATAATCTATTTCTTCTTTAAAGTTCATATTCTTTTCTTTTATATCTCTAATATTCTCTTTATATATACATTTATTGGTGCCTTCTGTTAATATATATTTTTTAAGTTCATTGGCGCCTTTATAGCTTTTTCTTATATTACTTATATTAGAAACAGTATCTCCCACAGCAATAAATATTTCCTTCTTAGTTTCTTTAATAACGCTTTCCTTAATGTCTTCATAATAATTAATAATTTCGTTTCTAGATGTATTTTTATCCCAAGAATTTATTAATATAGCTTGATCATCATATTTGTAAAGAATCTCATACTTATTATTTGTATATTCTTCTATTATATCTTCTATATCTACCCGCTCTTCCTCATCTTCTTTTCTCATAAATTTTATATTAGCTACAGTATATATTTTATTATATATATCTATTGATATTGAATCCTTCATATCATAGATAAAATTCTCATCTAACATTTCTTCTAGGTATTGAATTAATTTTCTGTTCTTATCTAAAAGTATATTTTTCTCTTTCTTCTTATAATCTAAACTTCTAACAATACTCGCCATAACCTCTTCAAGTTCTTCTTCATTTATTGGCTTTAATATATAACTTTCAACACCGTATTTTATTGCCTCTTTTGCATAAGCAAATTCATCATATCCAGTAAGGATTGTAAATCTTGTTTTTGAATTTATTTTTCTTATTTCACTAATTAGTTCTAATCCTGTTAATTTAGGCATGCTAATATCTGTTACAATAATATCTACTGCTTTTTCCTTAAATTTATTTAAGGCTTCTTCTCCATTATGTGCTATTTCTCTTACCTTTAACCCGAGGTTTTCCCAATCAATAATATTCATTAGCCCTTGTGTTATTAATTTTTCGTCATCAACTAACATAACATCATACATAATCATACCTCTTTACATAATATTTTAACTATTATAGTTATTCCTTTATCATCCTTTTTTAATATTTTTACTCCATACCCTTCCCCATATTCATTAATAATTCTCTTATTCACATTTGCTATACCTATCGAATTACCATCTTGTTTGCTACTTAATAATTTATCATTTATTTCCCCTAATTTTTCATCAGAAATTCCTCTACCATTATCTATGATTTTTATAAAAATATCATTTTCTTCTTTAGTTACATCTATCTTTAATTTATTATCATAATCTTCAAATCTAATCCCATGTATAAAATAATTTTCTATTAATGGCTGTATCGAAAATTTTATAATTTTATATTTTTCAAGATCATTTGGACAATTTATTTCAAAATTAAAATTGTCATAGTATCTAAATTTAAATATTTCTATGTATTTACTGCAATAATCTAATTCATCCTTTAATGTTATGATATTACTATCCTTTACTTGCTTTCTAAATAAGAAAGAAAGTGTATATAACATTTTTCCAACTTCTTTATCTCCATTGCAAATAGCTTTCATTCTTATTGACTCTAAAGTATTATATAAAAAGTGTGGATTAATTTGATTTTGTAACGCTATCATTTCTGCCTTTTTTTGTTCAATTTCTGCTAAATATATTTTTTTAATATATTCATTTAGGTCTTTACACATCTCATTAAAGTTTTCTGAAATATAATTAATTTCATCATTATCTGATGTTATTGGTATTTCTATATCTAAATTACCACTCTTTACTTCTTCCATAGCAACTAATATATTATCTGTTCTATCACTTAAGAATTTTAATTTAATGTATAAGATGGATAGAGAGATTATTAAAACTAAACTATCAACAAAAACTAAAGAATTAATTAATCCTATTGAAATTTTATTAACATCACGCTTTACCATTTTGGATACAGACATTATTGCTGACGAATTCACACTCTTATTTATATAATAGCTTTTATCTAATTTTACCTCTCCATCACTTTTTACTATTTCATCGTAATATTCATATTTTTCATAATTATAGTCTCCATCAGAGTTATAAATAATATATCCATTATTATCAAACACCATAACTTGATGTTCATTTTCATATTTTTTTACTATCTCTTTTATATGATTTAAATTATATGTAAGAATTATTATACCTTCGCTCTTTAAGTTAACTGGATCTCTTACTTCTCTTATAAATTTTAATGTATTTTTATCCCCAAAAATATTATTAAATCCTTCTTCTATTGGTATATCTTCCTTATTAATACTTGTTATTTTTATTTGATTTTTTCTATTAAAAGAACTCTTCTCCATTCTACTGTAACTTATAAATGCGATTTCCTCTAAATTATAATTTAAATTAAACGAAGATCTTACAAACCTTTCAGTACCATTGTAGTAATAACTAGAGCTTTCAGATAACCTGTCCAACTTATTTTTTAAATAAGAAATTGTATCTGTATTCATAAATCTAAGTATATCTTCAACAACACTCAAATCACTATACATATTTCTTACAATTAAATCACTTGAATTATTTATCTTATTTATTTCATCATTAACATCGTAAACAACTTTTTCATTTATATAGGATTTAGCATCTCTATTGTTATCTAAAAACTTTTTTACAAAATAAAAATCCAATGTTGCTATTAAAAAAATAGTAACTAATATATTAGCTGCAAATAACCTTTTATATACTGTTGACTTTCTTATTTCCATATCATCTATCCCTTCAGAGCATCCTATATATACATTTAATCATAATAATTTTCTTATTTAAAGCTTTTCATAAGTGCTGATTTATATTTTTATTGTACTTTTTCTAGATAAAAATATAATTTGTACATAAAAAATTGAATTTATGAATTCATTAAACTATACTACTTATTACAAGTAAACATTTACGGAGGGATTTGTGTGTTTGGTAATTTCTTTAATTTTGAAAAAATCTTTGATTCATTTAACTATGTTTTCTGGTTTTTCTTATTGAACTTATTTTTTATGCTATTTAATATTCCTTTAATATTATTCTTCATATTTATAGGTATCAGTAATATTTTTAGATACTTTCCTTTATTTTTAGTTTGTTTACTTCCAACCATGCCAGCATTTACAGCATTACTTTATTGCATGAATAAAATAGTTGTAAATAAAGATTTAAATATTATAAAAGATTTTATAAATGGAATTAAACTTAATTTTAAACAATCACTTCTAATCTGGTTCTTTGAACTATCACTAATAATTATAATTTACTTTAATATACGATTTTTCTCATTACTAAAGTATAATATTGTTTTAGTTTGTTTATTTTCTGCAATTGCTATTATCTTAGCTGCTGTTACACCTTTTATTTTTATACTTATCAGTAGATTTAAAATGAAAAATATTAATATATTAAGAACAGCTTTTATTTTATGCTTTACAAGACCAATACTAACTATAACAAATTTGTTATTATTTATTTTTTCACTTATTTTATTTGAACTAACTCCAGGAACAATAATATTATTTATTTCTAGTCTACTATCTTTTTCTTTACTATTTATAAATAACTCATTATTGCAAGAACTCGAAAGTCTATCAAAAAAACAAAATGTTTCTTAATTTAGATTATTGGTATTTTATTAGTATTCTAGATTACATTTATATAATAAATTTAATGTATAAACTCTAAAAATATATAACTTTTTCTAGAAAGTATGCTCATTGATATTTTATTTAAAAATGAAAACATATACAATGTGAATGTAAAGTTTAAACAATCTAAAATATTAAATTCTAAAGAAAATACAAGTTGTATATTACAAACTTCATATTGCAAATTATATCTTGTAAGCTTAATATTACAATCTTAATATTACAAGTTATATTATAGGAGGAAAATTCATGAAGAATATTAATAATGAAAAGCTAATTATTTTTAAAGATACATTAAAAGAAATAGGAACAAACCTTTCAAAATCAATTAAAGATGAGAAACTCAAAAAACTATTTTTCAATTGTTTTATAAATACTATTGATACAACTATGCTTTATGAAGAAAATGACACTTTTATAATAACAGGAGATATTCCTGCAATGTGGCTTAGGGATTCAACTTCTCAAGTAGAGCACTACTTACCGTTTGTTAATGAATATCCTATATTGAAAGATTTATTTACTGGATTAATTAATAGACAAGTTAAATGTATTATGATTGATCCTTATGCTAATGCTTTTAATAAAGAACCTAATGGTCAAAAGTGGGACAATGATATAACTAAAGACAGCCCTTGGGTATGGGAACGAAAATATGAAATTGATTCTCTTTGTTTTCCCGTAAGATTAATTTACAAGTACTGGAAAACCTCAAATGATACAAGCTTTTTTAACGATACTATTAAAGAGGTTTTTTATTCAATCATAAATTTATGGGAAATTGAACAATATCACTTTGAAAAATCTGATTATTCATTTCAAAGATTGAACTGCCCAGAAAGTGATACTTTAACTAACAATGGATTAGGAAATCCAGTTACTTTCACAGGAATGACATGGTCAGGTTTTAGAGCTAGTGATGATGCATGTAAATATGGCTATTTAATACCATCTAATATGTTTGCTAGCATTGCTTTAAAATATATAGAAGAGATTTCTGAATCAATATTTAATGATTATTCTTTAAGTCTTAAAGCTAAATCTCTAAGAACACAAATAGAGGAAGGGATCGAAAAATTCGGTATAGTTGAACATGAATGTTTCGGTAAAATTTATGCCTATGAAACGGATGGACTTGGTAACTATAATTTGATGGATGATGCTAATGTACCTAGCCTTTTATCTATACCATATTTAGAATATAGACCAATAGATGATGAGGTTTATCAAAATACTCGTAAATTTATTTTAAGCAAAAATAACCCTTACTATTATGAAGGTACATCCGCTTGTGGAATAGGTAGTCCTCATACTCCTGATCAATATATATGGCATATTTCACTTTCAATGCAAGGATTAACATCTAATAACGAATTAGAAATAAATGACTTATTGGAAACTTTAATTAATTGCGATGGAGATACTAACTATATGCATGAAGGTTTTAACTGCAACAACCCTAAAGAATTTACAAGAGAATGGTTTGCTTGGTCAAACTCATTATTTGCGGATTTTATATATAAAAAGTTCATTAAGTAATTTATATTTTAAAGGCTCCAGGTGCAATGCTCCTGGGGCCTAAACAAATTAAAAATTATATATCAAGGTACTGTGATTTATATAAATTATAGTACAATCCTTTTTGTTTTATTAATGAATCGTGAGTTCCCTCTTCTAATATTTGTTTTTCTCCTATATACATTATCTTATCTGAATTAACTATTGTTGATAATCTATGAGCTATAACAAAAGATGTTCTTCCCTTAAGTAGTTCTTCTATTCCCTCTTGTAATAATGCTTCTGTTTCTGTATCTATACTTGATGTAGCCTCATCTAAAATTAGTATCTTAGGATCAGATAATAACACTCTCGCAAATGATATAAGTTGCTTTTGTCCAACTGAAAGTCCATTTCCTTGTTCATTTAAATATGTGTTATACCCGTCCTTAAAATCTTTTATAAAATCATCAGCTTTAACTATTTTAGCTGCATTCATAACTTCTTCATCTGTGGCATCTAACCTTCCGTATCTTATGTTTTCCATTATAGTTCCTGAGAAAACAAATGGATCTTGTAGCATAACTCCTATTTCTTTTCTAAGGGATTTTAACGTAACCTCATTTATATCTACCCCATCTATAAGAATATTACCTGATTTTATCCTATAAAATCTTGATAAAAGATTTACTATAGTTGTCTTTCCTGCTCCAGTTGGTCCAACTAAAGCAATTTTTTCTCCTGAATTTACCTTCATATTTATATTTTCTAAAATAGGACTATTTTCTTCATATTCAAAATATACATTTTCAAAGTTTACATCACCATTAATATTTTGTAATGATATTGCATCTTCCTTATCGAATTCAGGTTCTTCGTCCATTGCTTCAAATATTCTTTCTAAATATGCCATTGCATTTATCAATGTATTATAGAAATTACCTATGTTAGTTATTGGTGCCCAGAATATCCATACATAAGATATAAAGGCTGTTAAAAGTCCAAGAGAAACACCATCTACAAATACTAAAATTCCAAATATATAAATAAGTGAAATTGATGTAACTGATACAGTTTCTATACTAGGCCAAACAAGAAAGTTTAACCTTACAGCCTTCATCCATGAATCACTACATTCATTGCAAAGATCTTTATATATTTCCATATTTTCTTTTTTTCTAGAAAATGACTGTGTTACCATTATTCCATTTATGCTTTCATGTATATAAGCATTTAAATTTGATTGCTTTGCACTTACTCTTTGATGAGCCCTTCTTTGTGCATTTTTAATAGATAACATAATGACTAATAATATTGGAATGCAAATAAGAGTTACTAATGTTAATTTTATACTTAAAAATGACATAAATATTATAGTCATAACTAAAGTAACCATATCTGCAATTAAATTAACAAATCCATTAGATAAAATATCGCTTAAAGAATTTATATAGTTTACAACTCTTACTAATATCTTTCCATGAGGTCTAGAATCATAATAGTTAAATGGCACATATTGAAGATTTCTAAATAAGTCATGTCTAATATCCACTAGAATATCTTGTCCCACTTCTCCCATTGTGTACATTCTATGTCGCATAATTACTGCTATGGATATAAATATTATCACATATAAAATAGACAATACTACAAGTCCACCAATATTTTTATTTGGAATATATACATCTAATGCAGTCTTTGCTATTACTGGTCCAATTAATGAAATTGAGCTTGATAATAACATTAATAATATTGAAGTGAAAATTTTAGTTTTATAAGGCTTCATATATTTTAATAATCTTTTCAAGTACTCTAAATTAAAGCCAACTTCTAATTCTTCATCGACATTATATTTATTTCTTGCCATTTATACTCCCTCCACTTCTAAATTCAAATTGCCATATTGAGTATAAAATATATTTGAATAGTATCCATCTTTCTTTACAAGCTCATTATGAGTTCCTCTTTCAACTATTTCTCCATTATCTAAAACTAATATTAAATTAGCTTGCTTTAATGAGGATATTCTATGAGCAATTATAAATGTTGTCTTTTTTTCTTCCATATTTTTAAGTTCATGTTGTATTTTCTTTTCTGTTTCCATATCAACAGCAGATGTAACATCATCTAATACAAATATTGATGCATTTTTCATCATTGCCCTTGCTAAAGATACCCTTTGCTTTTGACCTCCAGAAAGTCCTACTCCTCTTTCCCCTATAATTGTTTCATATCCCTCATCTAATCTCTTTATAAAATCATGAGCTTGAGCTTTTTTAGCTATACCTTTTACTTCTGTAAAACTTGCCCGTGGATTACTAAAAGCTATATTATCTTTAACTGTATCTGAAAATAAGAATATATCTTGCATAGCAGTTGCTATATTTCCTCTTAATATATCTAAATCTATATCCTTTATATTAATTCCATCTATAAAAATCTCCCCTTCAGTTGTATCATGAAATCTAGATAATAAATTTATTATTAAAGATTTTCCTGAACCCGTATGTCCAACTAGCCCTATTGTTTGTCCTGCTTTAACTTCAAATGAAACATTGTTTATAACTCTTCTTCCATCTAAATCTAGGCTTACATTTTTAAAGCTTATATCACCTTTAAATTTATTAAGATTAATTGTTTCTTCATTATTTTTTATATTACTTTCTGTTCTTAGTAACTCCATTATCTTTGCTGATGACGCTATAAATCTTTGAGTATCATTTATTAAATATCCACACATTCTCATTGGATTATTTAATGCCCATAATAAGCTATTAAAGATAACTAACTCTCCAAGAGTTATTTCATTTGTAACAACTAATATTCCTCCAACTAATATCATTACGACAGATAAACTGTTTGATAAAAACTCTAGCTTAGGAATATATTTTCTTGTAACCTTAATCGTATCTAAATTTCTATCTTTATAATTTTTATTCTCTACATTAAACTTATCTATTTCAAAATTTTCTCTTCCAAAAGCTCTAACAACTCTATTCCCACTTATGTTTTCTTGAACAACAGAATTTAATCTTGAATATGCTTCTCTTATATTGTGAAATGTAGGTGAAATTTCTTTGCTCATTTTAAAAGTAAAGAATCCAATTAAAGGTGATATCAAAAGCATAAATATTGTTAGAGTAGCATTTACATACATCATTGATATTATTGCAAATGCAAAAGTTGTTATAGAAGCAATAATATTATAAACTACCCATGCAACAAAGTGTCTTATGGCATCAGTATCCCCTGTCATTCTTGCCATTAGATCTCCAGTTTTAACTTTACTATAGAAATTAACATCTAATTCTAAAAGTTTATCGTATAAGTCCGTTCTTATTTCAAACAAAATATCTTGTGAAATCTTCTCTAATATCATTTGATATGCATAAGTTATAAATCCTTTAAACACAACAATTGCAATCATAATTAATATAAGCGGTATTAATAAATTTGTTTGCTTTGCTCCTAATACCTTATCTACTATTCTTCCTGATATAAATGGATTAACCATATTAATTGCTGATGTGAATAGTACTAATAATAGTGCAAATAAATATTTTAATTTGTACTTTTTTAAATAACTAAATATCCATTTTAAACTGTCCATAATCAAGCCTCTCCTTATATTATTTATTCGTAAATTTTCCTTTTTTAATAATTAAATACCCTCTTAAAAATATCCATAACCAAGTTCTCCTTATATTATTTATTTCTAAGTAAGATTATAGCTAAGTTATTGAAAATAAAAATGTATTATATTAAACTTTAAATGTATATTATTATACTAATTGAAGTAATTATTTTTGGAGATGTTAAAATGAATAGAGTACATGCAAATATAGATTGTTATAATCCTCAAATACTTTTTGTAATTGATGGATGGTGTTCACCAGAAATACCAGTTCCAGAAACTAATTATCACTGCCATGAAGATTTTATTGAACTTTCTTTTATTACTTCTGGTTCTGTAGATTATTTAATTGAAGGTGAAAAATATACACTAAAAAAGGGACAAGTGCTTATTTCTAATCCTGGAATATATCATAAGGAGCTATTCGATTCCAATACTAATTGTAGAGAATTGCATATTGGGTTAACTAATTTAAACTTATTTAGTAATATAAAAAAAGACTATATTGATACAGGTGATAAAAACGTTCTCACTTTTACTAAATATAAAGATGCAATATTGAAGAGTTGCTTAGAAATTGTTGAAGAACAAAAAAGCTATAATCAAACTTCTCCATTTATGCTTAAATCTTTAGTTATGAAATTGCTTATTTTGTTATATAGAGAAATAAATGATGAAGATACTATTATTGACTCCAGAGAATTTTCATTTAAATCTCGTGAAAAGAAAGCATTAGTCGAAAGCATAACAAAGTACTTAACTGAAAATTATACAGAAGACATTTCTTTGTATACATTATCAAAAAATATGTATTTAAGTCCTGTTTATATCTCTAAGATTTTTAAAGAGCTTATGGGAGATTCACCTATAAATTATTTAATACAAATAAGATTATCCAAAGCAAAGGATTTATTAGAAAACTCTAAGCTTTCAATAAAATCTATTGCTAAAATGGTTGGATATAGTGACCCATATTACTTTAGTAAACTTTATAAAAAGTATTATGGTGCTTCACCTAACAAAGCTAGAAAAACAAGCTAATAAAAATTTTTATGCTTAACTTTTACAACTAAAAAATAGCTATGAAACTTTAATTTCATAGCTATTTTTTAGTTACTTTGTTAATATATAGATTTTTGGATTAAATATTATTTAGTCTTTTTCCATTCATCTACTTGCTTTTGCATTTCAGTTATAACTTTATCTATTCCTTGCTCTTTTAACTTAGCATTTAATTTTCCTAAGTATTCATCAATATCTACTGATCCACTATAAAGAGTTGACTTAAATTCTTCTAAGACATTATTTATAGCTGCAATTTCATTAGAAACACTTGAAGAATCAAATTTAAATCCTAGTGCTGGTGATACTTTTGATTTATCATTAAAATCTTTAAACTCATCCCACTTAGTTGCAGGCTCACCTTCTAATTTATAAGTTATAAATAAATTTCCTAATGAGAAATATGGAACATCATAATTTTTTTGATCTGGATTAATTATCTTTATATTACCGCCATCTACTTTTTCATAATGAACATCTTCAACACCATAGTTTATTAAGTTTCTTAAATATTCGTCTGTATTTAATAATGTTAAGAATTCAAAAGCTTTATCTTTATTCTTTGAGTTGTTTGATATCGCAATTAATGATCCTGTTGTTGATCCATTAGTTATTAATGTATCAACTATTGGAGATGATACTACTGGATAATTCAATGCTTTTGACCAAAGTGTATCTGCATACGGTTGTCCATCGCCCTTTGTTACAAATCTCTTAACAGATTTATCATCTTGAGCTGTAGCAGAATCTGCATTTATATATCCAGCTTGATAATACTTCCTTAAAGTATTTAATCTATCTTTCATTTCTTGTGTTTCAAACATATTCTTTATAGTTAAAGATGTATCGTTAGCTTCTACTCCAACTGGATCTACTAATTGGTCAAAGAATACTGTGTAAGAGAATCCTTTAGTTATATATAAAGGAACTACTCCTGGTTCATTTTCCTTTATAACTTTTAGCCATGGTTCTAAATCTTCTAAACTGTGAATATCTTGATATGGTATATTGTATTTATCAACATATTCTTTAGTAAATGTCCACATAGGAGCTACTCCTAATTCTTTTTGATTTGGCACCCCATAAATCTTACCCTCTATAGTTGCTCCTTCCCAAAATCTAGCATCAACAGTTTCTTTTAATTTTGTTCCTGTATCAGAATTTAAATATTCATCTAACTCTAAGAAAGCTCCTTTTCTTGAGTTTCCTAAATAATCTCCAGCCCATGAGCATGTAAATGCTAAATCGTAATCTTCTCCTGAATTAATTACTACGGACATCTTTTGATTATAGTCACCAAACCCTATAAATTTCATATCTAGATTAGCATTTATTTTATCACCTAAATATTTATTGGCTTCAGCTAATACTTTATCAAGATCTTTTGGCTCCTCTCCAATTGCATACCAAGTTAAAGTAGTTAGCTTATCTCCATTTGAGCTAGAAGTCCCTGTTGACTTACCACATCCTGTGAATATAGCTGAAGTTGCCATTATTGCACAAGTTGCTAATGCAAGCATCTTTTTTATTTTTCTCATTATCTTTTCCCCCTTAATTTAATAACGTTTACAAAAATAATTATAATATTTTACATTAACACTTTATAGTGTACTTATTTCATATTTGATTAACTAACTCTAGGTAAATTCTATACTTTAAATGTAAAAAATAGGCCTTAGGGACACTGCCCCTAAGGCCTAAAAATCGTAATATACACAAGATATTTACTTTAATATTTCCTCAATACTTTCAAGTTCTTTATCACTAAAACTTAAATTATTTATTATATTCTTATTGTCTACTATTTGTTCTGGCTTACTAGCACCTATGAGAACTGTTGTAACAGCATCATTTCTTAATACCCAAGCTAATGCCATTTGTGCTAAAGTTTGTCCTCTTTTTTGTGCTATATAATTTAATTGTCTTATTTTTTCAATCTTTTCAGCAGTTATATCTTTTTCATTTAAGAATTTACTATTTACTTTTTTAGCTCTTGAATCTTCTGGAATTCCATGAAGATATTTATTAGTTAATAGCCCTTGAGCTAAAGGTGAAAATGCTATTGAGCCTATTCCTTCTTCCTTATGAACATCATGTAAGCCTTCTACCTCACTTAAGCGATTAAACATACTATAACTAAATTGATGGATAAGACATGGAGTACCGTTTTCCTTTAATATTCTAGAAGCTTCTTTTAATTCTTTTGGATGATAATTTGATAAACCTATATATAATGCTTTTCCTTGCTTTACTATATCAGTTAATGCTCCCATAGTTTCTTCAAGTGGTGTATCTGGATCTGGTCTATGGTGATAGAATATGTCAACATAATCTAAGTTCATTCTTTTTAAACTTTGATCTAAACTCGAAATTAAATATTTTCTTGAACCACCATTTCCATAAGGGCCTGGCCACATATCATATCCTGCTTTTGTTGATATTATCATTTCATCCCTATATTGATTAAGCTCACTATTTAGTATTCTGCCAAAGTTCTCTTCTGCAGAACCATATATAGGACCATAATTGTTTGCTAAATCAAAATGTGTTATTCCATTATTAAAAGCCTCAAATATTACTGTCTTTTGATTTTCAATTGGATCTACAGATCCAAAATTATGCCATAATCCTAAAGCAACCCTAGGTAAATACAACCCACTATTACCACATTTAATATATTTCATTTCATCATATCTGTTTTCGTTTATATCGTGCATATTCTCTTCCCCTCCATTAAAGCGGTGTATTCTCAATTATATTTTATTTCTTTGTAAATAATTAAATAATGCTCCTAATAAATTTGCATCATTTTCAAATTTACACTTTTCAATTATAGGCCTAACCTTTGCTTCTTTTACATTTTCCATTATTATATCTAATTTTTCATTTATTTTATCTATGAAATCCGGTCTACTACTTATCGCCCCTCCAAGAATAATTTTCTCTGGATCATACATATATTGAATATTGAATATCCCCATTGCGTTATTTAAATAAAACTCATCTATAGCATGAATACAATCCAAATCTCCATTTTCAGCTAACTCGAAAACTTTTTTTCCATCTATTTCATCTATAGCAATATTTTTTAATTCAGCTACATTTTCTAATAAAGCTCCAACAGCACCTGTCTTACTCCAAGTTTTAAAGCTTACTTTATCGCCTTCATAAACTCTATCTAAAATACAATATCCAAATTCTCCACCATGTAGATTATTTCCTTTATGAATTTTTTTATCTTTTATAACTGCTCCACCAATTCCTGTACCACATACTACAAATAATACATCATTATTATCTTTAGCAGCACCTTTCCATACTTCTCCTAAGGCAGCACAATTTGCATCATTTTCTATTTCTAAAGTTAATCCTAAGTCTTCCCCAAATACTTTTTTAAAGTTTGGTCCATGAATACAAGGTAAGGCACTTGCTCCTCCAATTAATCCTGATTCACTGTCTACTCCCCCTGGTGCACTTATTGCCACCCCATCTATGTTATGTTCTTCCTTTGCTTTATTAATTACATTAATCATAGATGCTTTGAATAATTGAAAATCATCTTTTTCTGATTTATAGCTTCCCTTTGATACAAATTCTCCTTCTTCTGTTATAATTGCATACTTTACACTACTTCCACCAATATCAAATACTATATATTTATTCATACTTTTCCATCTCCCATTATTAAAATTTTTATATAATTATAAAAACGTTTTCTGCAATTCCATAAACTAAAAACTACTTGCTAGTAGTTTTTATAGGCAAATAAAACTTTATATAATATACATCACTTACGCTTAACTAAATTATATTAAAACTAAATACCTAATATTATACTATATCAATATTATAACAAATATCTCTATCTTTATGAAGTACATATATACTTTTAAATCTATTATCATGCTTAATCTATATTAATTTTTCTTTGTTAATCTAATTTATTAAATAAAAAAATATCCCTATCTTACGATTATAGCTTTAAATTCATATGTATCATATCTATGTCTTGAAAATGAATATTCAAATACTTTACCATTGTCTAAATATCCTATTCTTTCAACTTCTAAAACTGGCTCATCACTCTCTAAATTTAAGTATTCATTATCTATTTCATTTGATTTTCTAGCTCTAACAGTTGAGTGAGAACTTTGTATTTTTAACTTCATCTTATCTTGTATATAGCTATATAAAGATCCCTCTGCATCAGATTTTTTTATTCCAGGGAAAAGATATAATGGCATATATGTCTTTTCAATTACTACAGCTTTTTCATCTACATATCTAACCCTATGTATAAAACATACAAAATCATCTTCATCAATTTTTAGATTTTCTGCTATTTTTGAATTTGCATTTATAATTTTAAAATCTAATAATTTACTCTCTATCTTATGTCCAGCATTTGATACTGTTAATCCTGCAAATTGATTTTTAATTGATAAATCTTCAATTTGATCCTGAGACATATCTTTTACAAATGTACCTGCTCCTCTTCTTTTAACTATTAATCCTTCCATTACTAATAAATCTAATGCTTTTTTTACAGTCATCTTACTAGCATTAAATTTTTCACAAATTTCCTTTTCAAAAGGTAATTGTTCATTTGCTTTATATTCGCCACTAATAATTTTTTCTTTTATGTAAATAGCTATTTGCTCATACTTAGTCATACTATTCTCCCTCTTATATATCAATATTATTTAATTTACCTTAAACATAAAAGATATATATTATAAACTATAATTTTACATTGTTAAATTTCCAATTTAATTACTATTATATACTAGCAAAGATATAGCTACAATCAAATTATACCCCTGATGCATAAATAATTGGAAACTTCCAATTTTTATTGACCTCAGGGGCATTAATTAACTAATTGTTATACTGGATAACTCTTTAAAACAGTAATATTACCTTTTATTTTATACTCTCCTAAAGTTGCTGGAATTAGATAGCTATCTCCCATTTTTATAGTTTCTGAAAAATCATTGCCTTCTATTGTTCCTTCTCCTTCAACACAAGTGTACATATCAAACTTTTCAATATCACTTGCATCTTTATATTCTGAAGTAATTGATATTTTTTCTATTCCAAAATACTCATTTTTGCATAATAAGCTATGATTATATCCATTATGCTTTACTACTTCTTTTTCACTTAGGTTTTCACATTGAAGATCAAAATTTATAACATCTAATGCTTTTTCAACATGAATTTCTCTTGGTCTTCCATAGTCATACACTCTGTATGTTACATCACTATTTTGTTGGATTTCTGCTATTATAACCCCTTCACATATAGCATGAACTAATCCACTATTTATTAAGAAACAATCACCTTTCTTAACTTCAATTTTATTTAAATAATTTTCTACATCATTATTTTTTATAGCTTCTTCAAATTGTTCTTTAGTACAATCTTTTGTTCCTACTATTAATGATGCACCTGGTTTAGCATCCATTACATACCAAGCTTCTGTTTTTCCATAATCCCCCTCATACTTTGCTGCATATTCATCTCCTGGATGAACTTGTACAGATAATTTTTCTTTTGAATTTATAAGTTTTATAAGTAAAGGGAATTTTTCAAGTGTTATCTTTTTTCCAACAAGTTTATGTTTATATTCTTTTATTAAATCATCAAATCTAGTTCCTTTTAATGACCCATTTGCAACAATTCCTATTCCATTTGGATGACATGCTATATCCCATGTTTCTCCTATTTCACCTTCAGGCATATTATTCCTAAAAGTTTCAAAATCTCTACCACCCCATATTTTTTCATAATAAAGGTTTTCAAATCTAATTGGATACATTAATCTTCCTCCTCTTGTAACTATGCTTATACTATTACTATTTTATAGTATACAATAAAGATATATACTTTTAAATATTTTTTCTATATTTATTGTATTTTTCTATACTTTTAAAATATTTTTTCTAATCTATTTCATATTATATAACCTTTTATAAACTTTCATAATAATATTATTCAAATACTTATTATTATGCAAATATCCAAATAATTTCTAACTCTATATTTTATACTCTTTATTCTATAAAATATATTCTTTTATACAATCTGCTACTGAATCAACTAAATATGATGCATGCTCCTTTAGTTCTTCTTCTACATGATGAAATGTAAATGAATTTTTAGTTATACTAAACATTGTAACATCATTCCACGAGTCACCTATAGTAAATATAACATCTTCTTTTATAAGTTCCTGATTTGCAAGATATTTTATTCCATTCCCCTTTGAACATCCTACTGGTACTATATCTATATAAATATCATTTCTGTATGCAATTATCTTATCTCCATATTTTTTATTAATTTTATTTTTCAATTCTTCTATTTCTAATTTATCTTTTTTAGGACTATATATAGAAATTAAGCTTAATTCATCTTCTATTTCATCTATGGAATTTACTCTTTCTTTTTTAGGATATGGTAAATTATCTCCATCAGTTAACAAATATGTAATAAAACCTGATTCCACCGAAATAGCTACATTTTCTTCTCTTATTTCATTTATAATACTCTTAATTATATCCTTTTCAATTATTTCTTGCTTAATTTTAGTTCCTAAACTATCTACTATTAAAGCTCCATTTAGTAATACATAATAATTTGCAAATATCTTATATTCATTTTTTAACATTTGTATTCCATTATACGGTCTTCCTGTTGAAACTACTAATAAATTTTTCTCTTTTTGAAGTTTACGTATAGCCTCTCTATCACATTCTGTAACTCGATCATTATTTATTAGTGTTCCGTCAAGATCTGTCGCTAGTAATTTAATCATTTATTCCTCCAGTAATATATTTATATTTTTATACTATAATATTATCATATTATTACTTAAGTTTTTACAAATAAATTTTTCAGTACTATATTTTAATCCCAAATAATCTTTTTGCATTTTTAGAAGATAATACTAGGAATTAAAAACTTCATATTTCAAATAATATAAGTATAAGGAGGGATTAATATGCCAACAAAACCTAACAACAAAAAAATTTATTTACCTAATGAGAGAACTGGATACGCTCCAGAAAAGCACGCTTTAGTGAGTCATGGAAAAATAGAAGGACCATCAAGTCCATTACCTAGCACAGTAGAAGATAATATAGTTGTAAATAATATTGCTTATATGGAGTTTGATTACACAGAACAACCAGAAGTAGATCTTGAAATTGATACAAACGCTCCAAATAAATAAACTATATTAATTGTATAATACCCTAAGAAAATAATTTATATGTTAATATTTCTCTAGTTTTTAAAATAATAAATTTATTATAAAGGAGAGATACAATATGTCTAACAATAAGAAAAAAAGAACAGATGGTAAAGCACCAATGAAAAATAAAAGTTTCGCGATTCCTGTTACTTCAAATAATACCTCTACCTCATTTTATGAATATACTAAGAAAGAACAAGTTGCTAGAAATACTAATAAAAATCAATTATATTAAAATATAAACAAATATTACATTTAAATGGACAACTACTAAATTATTGTGAAAATTTTCCGATAATTAAAGTAGTTGTCTATTTTCTTATTTTTATATAATTTATTTAAAACAATTTATATTTAGAATCTATGGGAGGTCATATGAAAAACTTTTTTGAAATTAAAAATAGAAATAAAGAAAAAAAATTTAAATTACAAAAAAATACAAAAATAAAAAGGCATAAAAAAACTAAAAATAAGAGAGCACATAAAATATCAAATAGGCTTATAAGCTGTTTCCTATTAACTATAGTCTTAATAATATTTATTTGGAGACTAGGACTTTATAATATGAAGCAAATTAATGATGCATCTGAAAAGCTCTATTTTAATAATACTTTAGGCATAACTTACATAAATGAACTATCAGAAAACTCCACATACAACTATCTTGCCAGTAAACAATTAATTATAAGTAGAGATGATAGTAATAATAAATTATTGATGCAAAATATTTATTATAATGATCAAAGAAATGAACAGCTTATACAGTTATATAGTAATTCAATTAGCAAAGAAGAAGATAGACAAAGATTTGATGAAATAGTATCTTCATTAAAGGCACTAGAAGAAACAACTAATAAAATAGTTTCATTAGTTAAAGAAAATAAATTTCCTGAAGCAAACGACTATGCATATGATTTAGATACTAATCGTGGATATTTTATTATAAAAATAGATAGATTGGTGGAATTAAATAGTAAGTGGGCCCAAGAGTCTATTGTATCTAATAAAGCTATCTATAATAATTCATTAAAACTTACTTCAATTGTAATAGTAATTTCAATATTAATAATTTTAATATCATCAGCAAGAATTACCATTAGAATTACGAAATCACTAAAGAAAATAATGTCTTTATCTAATAGAATTGCAAAATATGACTTAACAGAATCTATAGATGTTACTTATAATGATGAATTTGGAGCTATTGGTAAATCTCTAAACACAGCTCAAGAAAACTTAAAGAATATAATAAATTCTGTTAAAAACAGTACTGAAATGGTTAACTCTTCATGTGAAAATTTAGCTATATCAATAGAAGAAGTAACATGTCAATTTGATTTGATAAACGAATCTTCTAATGACATTAATTGTACAATTCAAGAAACTAGTGCCATAACTGAAGAATTATCAGCTTCAATTTTAGAAGTAAGCTCTAGTATAGACGTACTTTCAGAAAAGGCTAATGATGGAAATATGAATTCTGAAAAAATTCAAAAACGTTCAACTAATATTAAACAAAATACTGAATATGTTATTGATAATACAAGCAACTTATATAAAGATGCTGAAAACGATATAAAAGTATCAATTGAAAAAGGAAAGATAGTTCATGAAATAGTTAATATGGCTAACTCAATTGAAGAAATTGCTGAGCAAACTAATCTTTTAGCTTTAAATGCAGCAATAGAAGCTGCTAGAGCTGGTGAACAAGGAAAAGGATTTGCAGTAGTGGCTGAAGAAGTTAGAGCTCTAGCAGAACAATCTCGTTCATCAGTACAAAATGTAAAAGATACTATAAAGCAAGTTCAAATAGCCTTTAATAATATAACTGATAGTAGCAATAAATTATTACAATTTATGAATAATGAAATTATGAAAGAATTTAAGGGATTTATTAAAATTGGTGATAAATACGAGAAGGATGGAATATTTATAAAGGAAATGAGTGAAGATATTGCTGCAATGTCTGAAGAAGTTTCAGCAACAATGAATGAATTGAATAATGCTGTTCATTCTGTAGCCTCAATGACACAAAACTCATCAGCAAATGTAAATTCAGTTAAAGATAGCATAAATGATACTACAAATGCAATAATAACAATTTCCGATACTGCGCAAAAACAATCCCAGTTAGCTCAAGAACTTCTTGAATTAATTTCACAATTTAAACTTTAACAAAATAAGGGGCATTTTGATACACAGCCCCTATTATTTTTGCCATCCATATTAGAATCTCATCATAGACCCAGATCTTCCCCAAGATCCCCTACCTCTATTTCCTGAGTTAAATCCATATCCATTTCCTTCTTCGTTTCTTTGTTCTCTCCCTTGATATCCTTCACCATAATAATGACAATTTTGATTTCTCCAACTAGAATAATTCTTATCATCACTTATATTATAATCTTCATTTATATCAGAATTTTCTGATTCACTTATTACTGCTCCCCCTGTAGTATTTATTTTTGGACTATTTTCCTCTGTTGCAGAAGCTATAGCCCCTGTCCCTATTGTAATAGCACCTATTATTGATAACGATAAAATTAATTTTTTCATAGTTCTTATACCTCCAACAAATATTACTTTAATAAAATAAATATTTCTTTAACAAGCAAGTATTTTCATTAATTATCTTTACTTATTAAATATCTTTAAAGATATAATAACTTTTACTTTTAATAAGTTAATGATTAATTTGTGATGAATTTGTGAAAACTTATTTTTCTTTTATTAAAGTTTTAGGAATAATAAAATAAAATTTACTTCCTTCTCCTATATTGCTTTCAACTCCATAATTAAATCCATGTGCTAATATTATCTCCTTAGAAATTGCTAACCCTAAACCCATTCCCCCACTTTTATCTTCCTTATAATATCTATCCCAAATATACTTAATAGATTCTGGCCCTATTCCCTTTCCATAATCCTTCATATATATTTCTATATTATTTTCTACTTCTCTCATTCCAAATACTATTTTATCCTTACTTTCAGAATGTTTTATAGCATTAATAAAAAAGTTAGATACTACTCTAAATAAATAATTATTATCTATGGTCGTAAAGATATTCTTATTATCTAATTTTTTATCTATTTCAAGTTGTAACCTATAATTTTCATAACCCCCTTTAATTAAATAATTACTTAACTTATTATAGCTCTCTTTTATGAATTTCTTTATCTCATACTCTAATGGCTTAATTATTTTTTTATTATCTCTTAGTTTCGTTAAAACTAATATTTCTCCTACAAGTTCTGTTAACATATCAACTTCTTCAATTATACTAGAAGCATATTCAACAACTTCTTCACCAGAAACCAACTCATCCTTTATAACTTCACTATTAGCTCTAATTACACTTAATGGAGTTTTCAAGTCATGACTTACATTTGCAATAAATTCCTTTTGCATATTGTCTTTAATTTTAAGCTCATTAGCCATATTATCTATACTATCATTTAATTCCTGAATCTCATCTTTCGTATTAATTTCAAACTTACTACCATATATTCCTTTAGAGATATCATTAGCTCTTTTTCGTAAAGATATTATTGGCTTTGTAAATTTTTCTCCAAGGTAAATAGCTATAAAAGTGGATATAATTAATGAAAATATAAATATTGATATCATTATTAAATTAACACTCTTTATTAATGATTTTGTTCCTTCATAGCTTTTATAAACCACTATATCACCATAACTAGAATTCCTTTTAAGACCTATATATGTATTGCCATCACTAGACTTAAAAACCTGCCTACCTTCTATACTCTCGTAATCTATGGAATTCATTTGCCCCATCATGCCCATCTGACCCATTTGCCCCATATGCTCATGTCCATTATTAGCTTTACACATATTCTTAACTTTCCCATTATTAATTAATACAGCATATATATTTGCCAAATCTGTAACAGTATTATTCTTTGCTGCTTCCAAAACATACTCACTAGCTTCTTCCAAATCAATATACTCATTATTTATGTAAATTTTCGGTAAAATAAATGATGTTAAAATCAATCCAATTATCGCCACTACTAAATTCATTAATATCATATACTTAACTATTCTTTTACTTATCTTATTCATTATTCTATAGTAAGGCTATAGCCTACCCTCCATACAGTCTTTAGGTTTTCCCTAAAAAAGTCTAACTTTTCTCTAAGCTTTTTAACATGAGTATCTACAGTTCTAGTGTCTCCATAAAAATCATATCCCCAAACTCTAGTTATTAAATCTTCTCTTGTAAAAACCCTATTCTTATTTTTTATTAAAAACATTAATAAATCATACTCCTTAGGAGTTAAAATTATTTCTTTCTCATTTTCAAAAACTCTTCTATTATTATCATCTACTCTTAAATTGCCAAAGCTAATTTCCTTCATATATTCACTTTTACTACTATTAATCCTTAACATAACTCTTAAAATTAATTCTCTCATACTTATAGGCTTTACCATATAGTCATCTGCTCCAAGCTCAAATCCAAAAATCCTATCTTCCTCTTCACCTCTAGCACTAGTTATAATAACCTGTGTTTTATTATTTAAAGATTTTACTTTCTTTAAAAGGTACCAGCCATCCTTATTAGGCATCATTATATCTAATATAACTAAATCATATATATTATTTTCAATTAAGTCCTCTGCTACTTTGCCATCATTAGCTAAAGTAACCTCGTACCCCTCTTTTTCAAGATATAATTTCATAACTTTACTTATTTGCTTCTCATCTTCTGCTACTAAAATCTTTCTCATATATCCTCCAATTATAGAACATAAAATATAAATTATAAGATATTAAATATACTCATTAAATATAAGACATATAACATTTAATAATGAAATAAATATATATCCATAAGCAATTCATATTTTCATCTAATAAAAAACTTTACATTTTGCATTATTCTATATTTTTTACACATTTATATATTCTTTATTAACATTTCTCACTAATTATTTATAAATAATATATCATACCTTAAAAGATATATACAATTATTCAAGTTACAAAATAATTACCATATATTCATGCCATCGAACTCTCTAATTAACTCTATTCCATACTTCATACTTTTCCCTATGTAGATGTGTTTTAAAAACGTGTTGTTTTTAAATATTATTAAATTCTCATTGATTAATATATAACTTAATTGTCTAGAATTTAAATGTATATTATATACCCCTAAAAGAAAATATACTATTTCAATATTGAAAATAATAATATTATTAAGGATGATTAAAATGGACTGTAAAACTAAACCTCTAATAGAATATAGCAATGATCCTGTAAAAGAAAATACTATTAAAAGTAACTTTAACACAATTAATGATCATTTAAATTATCTTAACACAATAGACATATTTAAAAATAAAGAAATCAATTCTTGTCCTTATTGTCAAAATAGCAATTTTATTAAAAATGGAAAATTTAAAAACATTCAAAGATATAAATGTAAAAATAGAAACTGTTCTAAAACATTTTCTGCAAAAACTAATTCTCCTTTTAGTTACTCAAAGAAAAATATTACCTTATGGATGAGATATTTATCCCTTATGAATAGCGGCATGTCCATCAGGTCTTGTGCACACATTTTAGGAATAAATATTGCAACCTCATTTTATTGGAGGCATAAAATACTTGTTGCAGAAGCTTCTAATAATAATTTCAAGATTTTAAAAGATTATGTTGAAGCTACTAAAATAATGATAAAGGAAAACTTTAAAGGAGATAGAAAAGCTAAAAATATGAGCAAAGAAAAAATATTCATAATCTGCGCCATGGATAATAACAAATACATATTATCTAAAGCAATATGTAGATATTCTATTTCTTTAGCATCAATATCAAAAAACTTCTATCCTAATTTAGATAAATCAGCCTTTTTGGCTACCTCTGGGGATAGATGTTTAATTGCATTTGCTAAAAAGCATAACTCTACCCTCCCTAAAACAAAAGTAGATAAATTAAATGAAATTAAGTTTGGAAATTTAAATACTAAAAATACTTTTTCCTATACTGACTTGCCTCATATCCATAGTTTCTCTTTTAACATTTATAGATGGCTTAAGAGGTTTAAAGGTGTTGCAACAAAATATTTAGAAAACTATTTAAGCTGGTATATTCTTGATTATAAATCTAACCATTCTCTTGGTAACTCTAATCAAATTCTCTTATTCAGGAAACTGAGTTCTGAAACTACATATTTAAGAATCAAGGATTTCTCAACTTTTAAATTATCATATCAACATACTTGTATTGGTAATTATTAATTAATTTACTATACAATCAATTATTAATTGAAACAAATTTTATAGCCTATTTTTTATCTACTAACTTATATTTATTATAAAAGTTTCATAGTATTAAACAATTTTCACTATTGAAATTTAATATTAATTTGTATATTATTGTTTAAATTTATATTACTTTTATATATATTTATATTGTTTATATTGTTTTTATTATTTTTATTGTTTTTATAGTGACTCCCTATAAGCTCCTATAAATTTCCTGTAATACTCTCTTCATTTCTTTATAATCTTCCAAATTAATAGCGATATAAATTTTCATTGTTACTAACACATAAGTCTTTATTTCTATATAACTATTTTTATACTTTCAATTTATAAAAACAACAATTTGTTAAAACACATATCCATAGTATTAATATTTAAATCACATGTATAGATGTTATGCTAATATGTGTATGTAATTATCATTGTTCTAAAAAACCTATTTTTAAGGATAATATTCTTATATAATAATATTAAATTATATAATTCATAAACTTAATATTAAGCTCTTAAATTATTTAATTTATAAGCTTAACAAATAATACCTTTTATTTAAAATAAAAAATAGAGCAATGAATTTATTACTCTATTTTATATAAATACTTCTTAATATTATATAATTAATACTTTTTTTATCTGATATGAATTTCCTGATTAATAAGTATTATTTATATATCATTATATTACTTTGAGATAAAATCAATATTTTAAATTTATTTTTACTTTTACTATTTATATTCTACTCCTGCATCTACTTTTGTAACTTGAACTGCTGTCATATTTTTTTTATTCCCATTTGTAATTTCATGCCATTCTCCTGTAGGTATAAATACTGTGCTTCCTATACTAACATCAAATTCATTTTCTCCAACTTTCATTTTTCCTTCGCCTTTTAAAAATATAAATATTTGTTCTCCGTTTGGATGTCTATGTTTTTTTAGAACTTGACCTGGCTCAAAAAAATAAACTTCTGAAGTTATATCATTTCCTGAAAAAACTGGTATCTTTGGAACTACCATATCGTTATATTGCTCTATTGTCCCATTTAAAAGTTGTTTATTAATATCCATACTAAAACCTCCATAATTCTAAAGCTAAACACTATTTATTAAAGCTCTTTAACTTTAGTATTACTTTTCAGCAGTATATTATTCTATATAAATGTTATCATTCAACATTAATTTGAATGCAACTTTTATTAATTAACTTTAATTTATTTTATATAAATTTATATAGTAGTTTATTTCATTATCTATTCAATATAATTAGTATATAAAAATATATTAGATGTAGGAAAGTTTTATATGACAACTAAGTAATTATAACTATTGTAATAATATTTATTATAAAAAAAGATACTCATATAACATAAATCCGTTTATGAGTATCTTTTCTATATCAATATCTATTCGTTATCTTTAAATTAATATTTTAATTATAATAACATTAGGCTACTATTTCTGATTTTCTTCCTTCTATCTTTCCCGCTATTTTTTCACCAACATTTTTCAATGCTACAGAAATAGCTAAAAATACTACTAGTATTAATCCTAAAATTAAGAAATCTTTTCCTATTACGCCATAATTAATTACATCAGCAGAAATAACTTCTCTTAAAGCTTCAACTGCATAAGTAAATGGCATAAATGGATTTATAACTCTAAAGAATTTAGGTACTACTTCTAATGGGAATGTACCTGCACATGCAGTAAGTTGAAGTATCAATAATACTATACCTAATAATCTTCCAGCATCCCCTAATAATGAAATTAAACATTGAATAATTGAAACAAAAACCAATGATAAGAAAATATTAGTTCCTATATATGCAAGTACATTGCTTGTCTCTAACCCAAGCATTATTACTACTATGCTTACAAGAATAGCTTGTAATACACCTACAAATGCATAAGATAAATATTTGCCTACTACTCTATCAAACTTAGATAAATTTTCTTCATCTTTTATCTTAGCTGGTATTACAAAGAACATCATTATAGCGCCTATCCATAATGAAAGTGGAATAAAGTATGGTGCAAATCCTGTACCATAGTTTGGAACCTTATTTATTGAATCAAAATTCATATTAATTGGTTCTGATGCAAATTCACCCATTGTATTTGATGGATTTACTAAACCCTCTTTCATCTTATCTGCACCTTCATTTAGTTTAGTTGTTAATTCATTACTTCCATCATAAAGCTTTTTAACTCCATCACTTAATTCTGGAACACTTGATGTTAATTCTGATATACCATCATTTAATGCTTTTTGTCCACTTACTAATTGATTTGAACCATCAGCAAGTTTAACAGAACCATTGGCTATTTCATTTGAACCATCGTAAAGCGCTGTTATGCCTGATGCTAATGTTGGAATATTAGATTTTAAAGCACTAGTACCATCATTTAATTGTGATGCACCTGCGTTTAGTTTATTTAATCCGGCATTTAAATTTCCCATATTATCTGAGATAGCCTTTAATCCTAATCCAAATTCACTAGCATTAGGATCTAGATTAGCATATAAACCATTTAACCCTGTGTTTAATCTAGAAACTCCATCTTTAACAGTTCCAACTTTTGAAATTAAGCTAGTAGTTCCTGATGCTAAATTTTTTGATCCTTCTGCATAATCGCTTAATTTAGTTTTAAGTGTAGCATTTCCTTCTATTAACTTTTTAACTTCTGGTTGATTTTTTACAGAATCAGCTTGTATTTCTTGAAGTTTTGCCATTGCTTGATTCATAAACTCATCTTTATCCTTAGTATTATCTGTAGCTAATGCTTTATTTAAAAGCTCTTGTATTTCTACAGTTTTCTTTGTTGAAGCTGATGCTCCTAATACTAAGTTATTAATTCCATCACTTATTTGAGAATATCCTGCTACTAAAGGATCTGAACCATCAGTTATTAATTTTGCTCCCTCATTTAACTTAGCTATTTCATCTTGTCCTGCTGACAATCCTGAATTTAGTTCGTTAACTCCTGCTTTTAATTGACCAATAACTGGATATATTTTTCCTGTGTAAGCATTATATATATTTTTACTTCCATCTGATAATTGGTTTGCTCCTAATGAAGCTTCAGAAATTCCTGACTTTAAATCTCCTGTTCCTTTTGCTAATGCATTTACTCCATCACTTAATGTAGGAACTTTTTCATATACTTGACCAATACCTGAATTTAATGCTTTAGCTCCACCTATAAGTGTTCCTATACCATCGTTTAATGCTACTTGTCCATCTAATAATTGACTTGATCCATCACCTAGTTTATTTGCCCCATCGACTAATGTTGGTACTTTTTCATTCATTGTGCTTAGACCATCATAAATTTGTTTACTTCCATCAGCAGCTTGAGTTAATCCATCCTTAGCTTCATATAAACTATCGAATGCTACTTCCACATAATTACTAGATATTTTTTTAGTAATCTTAGCTTTAAGTTCTGCTTCTACTTTTGAGTTTATTTGTGATGCTAAAAAGTTTTTCTTATCATTTGATATAAAATCAACTTTTGCTACTTGTGGTTCACCTTCTTTTGCTGATATTACGTTTGATGAAAAATCTTCTGGAATAACTACTTTTGCATAGTACTCTTTTCCCTCTAAGCCTTTATTTGCTTCTTCTTCTGAGGTTATTTCCCATCCAATTTCTTTATTACTCTTAAGTTCTTCTTCCACGTCTTTACCATAGTTTACTTTGGCTCCATCTAAGATGGTCCCTTCGTCTTTATTTACTACTGCAATGTGGACATCTTCAAGTTTTGCATATGGATCCCAGAAAGCATATAAGTATAATAATGAGTATAATAGCGGTACTACAATAATTGCAATTATTGATACTCGTATGAATCTGTTTTTAAATATGCTCTTGATGTCTTCCCCTGCAATCTTTAGGAAATTCATACAATCACCTTCTGTTTATTTTTTGTACTGAGTAGTCAGTCAATCAGTATGATATATTTATACTACTTTTGTACTGAGTAGTCAATATAATTTTTGAAAATATATTTGTATTTTTTCACTAAATTTTGAAACATAGTTTGAAAGCATTTATTTATTTATTTATTTATTTATTTATTTATTTATTTAATAAATTTGTTAAATTATTTTAAATAAAAGCATACTATATAACATATACTCTTTTATTTAATAAAAATAAAAAGATTAGATTTATATATTTAATGTAAATCTAATCTTTTTATATTTCTATTTTTAAATATAATAATTTCTTATTTGAATTTATTTCTATATAACTAAAGTAATTATCTTTTTAATTTAGTTATAAATGACTTTTTAAATTAACAAAAATTGATATTTAAATTATAATTACTCTACATTTTTATTATCCTTGCTGGATTTCCACCAACTACAACATTATCTGGTACATCTTTTATAACTACTGAACCTGAAGCTATAATTACATTATTTCCTATAGTTACTCCTGGATTTATTGTTGAATGTCCACCAATCCAAACATTATCTCCTATAGTTACACTTTTTCCAAATTCATATTTTAGTCTTTCGTTTGGATTTATTGGATGCGTTGCTGTATAAATATGTACTCCTGGTGCAATAAAACAATTCTTTCCTATTCTTATTTCACATACATCTAACATTATGCAGTCAAAATTAGCATAAAATCCATCTCCAACATGTATATTATATCCATAGTCACATTTAAAATTAGGCTCTATATAAAAATTTTCTCCTGTAGATCCTAAAAGGTCTTTTAAAATCTTTTTACGTTCATCTCGTTCTGTTTCTATAGTATTATTAAATAATCTAGTTAATTTTCTTGCTCTTAATCTTCCATTTTTTAATTCTTCATCACTTGGATCATATGGTAAACCCTGAAGCATTTTTTCTTTTTCTCTCATATATTCTCTCCTTAAATATCCTTATTTTATCCTTACATGTTCTTATAAAAACAAACTCTATTTATATACAACTAATTTATTTTGGCTTAATTAAATAATAATCTTTTTATTTATCTATCTATTAAATATTTATAATTTGCTATATTCATATTTGAATTTATAAAAGAACGATTTCATTATCTTTTTACATTTATTCCATACTCAAAATACCTCATGAATTTCTCAACTACTTCCTCATGATCATATTTGTCTTCATTTAAGATTTCATAAAGAGCAGAAGAAACTAATACACCTATTAATCCATAGCTTAATAACATAGGATCATCATTTTCTATAACTCCCCCATCCATTACAGCTTTAAACTTAAGTGAACTTTTTTGTATAAGACTCTTTATTTCTTCTCTTAGCATACTATTTCTTTCACCAGTTCCCCAAAGTTGGCTAATTATTACTTTAAATAAATCCTTATTTTCATAAACATACTTAAGTTGAACTTTTGCTGAAACTTTTATTATTTCATACGGATCTTTAATATCTCTTGTTGCTTCGTCTATTTCCTCATTTATAAGGTTTATTCCTTCTTTAATTATAAAAATAAAGAGTTCTTCTTTACTTTTAAAATGATAATATAAGCTACCTTTTGCGACTCCTGCTCTAGCTACAACTTCATCCATTGTTGCTCCTGTATAGCCATAATTTGAAAAGACCTTTATAGCTGATTCAAAGATAGCTTTTTTAGTTTTATTCATTAAGATCTCCACCTTCTTAGAAATTATCTTTTCGTATTCTACCATAATAATCTATCACATTTTTCTCGTATTCTTCATTAAGCTTATTAGAGCTTAAAACAAAATCAGCTGTAGATTTACTCATTGCAACTATTACATCATATAATACAGCTATCCTAAGTAAGGCCTTAACATCTGGATCATGCGGTTGTGACGTTAGTGGATCCCAAAAGAAGATCATTATATCTATATCTCCATTTACAATGGCAGCTCCAATTTGTTGATCGCCTCCCATTGGTCCACTTTTAAATCCATAAACATTTAATCCAGTTTTTTCGCTAATTAGCTTAGCTGTTGTACCAGTCCCACAAAGTGTATGCTTTCTTAATATTTCCTTATTTTCATCTACCCATTCAATCAAAGCTGACTTTCTGTTATCATGGGCTATAAGTGCTATTTTTTTCACATCACCCATTTTATATTCATTCATACTTCTCCCCCTAATTCTACCGATAAAACAATTTAATAACTACATATAAAATAAATTTTCAATACTTATTTTATTAATTTTCTTATTCATTACTAAAATTATACATAACTAATTCTTATTTTACAATCTCACTAAATTTTTAAAGTACATTAATTTTTAAATTTCTCTACTTTATATTTTATTTTACCTTTGTATTATAATTGTAGATATGATAATAATACCTAAGCTCTTAGATATTATATTAAATAATAAGAATATTGCAAAAGTATAAGAATTATTTAAGATAAGGTTAAGAAAAAATAAATAGTTTCTAATTATAATTACAATTGACAATATTGATTATGGGAGATGAAACTTTTGAAAATAAAAGATAAGTATTTAACCGTAGTATTATTTGCATTATATTTTTTATTATTAATATGGATTATTTTATTTAAATTCAATTTTACATTTGAAGTTGGTAATTATCGTGACATTAATTTAATTCCTTTTGGAGGTTCATTAATAGTTAATGGAAACATTCAGTTAGATGAAATCATTAAAAATATCCTTATTTTTGTACCCTTTGGTATATATATATGTATGTTAGAACCTAAGTGGTCTTTTATAAAAAAGATTATGCCAGCTTTCTTTACAAGTTTAGTAGTTGAAATACTACAATATATATTTGCTATAGGAGCTACTGACATAACTGAGCTTATTGGAAATACTTTAGGTGGGATTATTGGTGTAGGAGTTTTCTATCTATTTGCAAAATTATTAAAGGAAAAAACTAATAAGTTTATAAATATTTTAGCTCTGATAACTACTATTATTGTGGTTTCGTTTTTGTCACTCATAATAGTTTTAAACTAAATATATGAACTATATATAAAAAAGCCATCTTACTGATATTTATATTTCAGTAAGATGGCTTTTTTTATCATTGTAATTTTATATTACAATTTTTTATTGCTGTAATTTCTAGGTCGTAATTTTTATATTATGACTTCTATATTAAGACTTCCTTTATCTTTTGGAATTAAATCATTATTAGCTTTTTCTCCATTGATTATAATTCCTTTATTGTCACCACGTTTAACTTTTATGTTGTAATCTTCTGTATTATTTTTAATATTTATATCATATTCATTCCACATTTCTGGAATACATGGTTCAATTTTATAGCCTTTTCCTTCTATTTTCTTTAAGCCTAATATATCTTCAAGTCCTACTTTATACATCCAACCTGAAGCCCCAGTGTACCAGCTCCATCCACCTCTTCCGCCATGAGGTTCTTTTATATATACATCAGCTGACATTACATAAGGTTCTACCTTATAGCTTCTTGCTTCAAGTTCTGTATTAGAATGATTTATAGGATTTATCATATTATAATATTTCCATGCCTTATCTCCTAAGCCAAGCTTAGTTAAAGCTAAAATAACCCATACAGCTGCATGTGTGTATTGCCCTCCATTTTCTCTAACACCTGCTACATATCCCTTTATGTATCCAGGCTCTAATGAAGATTTATCAAATGGTGGGGCCAATAATTTTATAAGCCCTTTATCCTTATCTACAAGATATCTATCAACTGCTTCCATAGCTTCTTGTGCTCTTGCTGATTTTGCTGCATTTGAAATAATTGACCAGCTTTGAGATAATGAATCTATTTTACATTCATCATTTTCTCTTGATCCTAAAGGCGTACCATCATCAAAGTATGCTCTTCTGTACCAGCCTCCATCCCAAGCATTTTTCTCTAAGTTTTCTATTATAAATTCTTGGAATGTATTATATTCATCTTCCTTTTCATTATCTTTCTTATAATTACAAATTTCTTTAAAGCCATCTAATATCTTATATAAGAACCATCCAACCCAGACGCTTTCTCCTTTTCCCTTGTTTCCTACAGTACTCATTCCATCATTCCAGTCACCACTACCCATAAGAGGAATATTATGCTCTCCAAATTTTAAACCTCTATCTATTGCTTTTAGACAATGTTCATATATGGTTCCTTTTTTATTTGATTGATTTACTATAGTATACCTTTCATCTTCTCCATTTCTTAATGGTTCATCCTCTAGGTAAGGAGCTTCTTCATCTAAAATACTATAATCACCTGTAGACTTTATATATTCAATAGTTACATAAGGTAACCATAATAAATCATCTGAAAATCTAGTTCTTATACCTGAATTAATTACTGGATGCCACCAATGTTGTACATCACCTTCAAGATACTGCCTTGACGCACTTCTTAAAATTTGCTCCCTTGTTATAGTCGGATTTAATATACCTATAGACATAGAATCTTGAAGTTGATCTCTAAATCCATATGCTCCACCACTTTGATAAAATGCTGTTCTTGATAAATATCGACAGCTTAAGGTTTGATACATAAGCCATCCATTTAACATATAGTCCATAGATGCATCTGGTGTCTTTACTTGTATATTTCCCAGGAAATTTGACCAATATTCTTTTACATTTTCTAATTCTTCATCAACATTCTTTATATTACTATATTTATTTATTTTTTCTTGTATTAATTTTTCATTTTCTTCTTCACCAAATATTATTACAATCTCTTTTTCCTCACCAACTTTTAACTCTATATCTAATGAAGCTGCTAAACAAGGATCATAAATACTTCCGGACACATTATTTAAGCTGTCCTTCAACAATGCATCAGGGCTACTTAAATCCTCACCAACTCCTAAGAAACTCTTTCTATCCCCAGTAAAACTTTGATTCTCTTCACCATTAATAGACAAATAAGCTTTTAATTTTCCAAAGTATTTTGAATAAGGATTTTGACCATATATATATTTGCCTTGGACATGGGTGCTTATATATTTAGCACTTCCATAATTATATACACCAAGTACTAACTGAGCATAATAGAACAATGATAAACTTTTATCTACATTTGATAAATTCTTAAGTGATATTTTACATAATTTTATCTTTTCATCTTGAGGACAAAATACCTTCATTTCTCCCCTTATATTATATGCAGTATGCTTAAAAGTCGAGAATCCAAAACTATGTTTTATAATATATTCTCCACCATCTCTTATTGGCATCGGAGTTATTGTAAAATATGCTCCACTACTATTATCTCTTATATATAAAGCTTCTCCTGTTGGATCTACTACCCAGTCATTGCTCCAAGGCGTTATTTTGTTTTCCCTACTGTTTCCACACCAGGTATAAGTTGAACCCACCTCGGATATATGGAACCCAAAATCCTTATTAGAAACTACATTTATCCATGGTGCTGGAGTATTTTCATAATCTTTAAGTCTTATAACATAACTTTTATCTGATTTATCAAATCCTCCATATCCATTAAAGAAATCTAAATCACCAACATTAAAATGTTCATTTCTAAGTTCATTTTTCCTTAATCCGTCTAATTTATACTCTTTTTCTTCATTAACATCATTAATCTCATTTATTTGTGTTGATTTGTCTAATTCATCATTATTATTTATTTCTTTATCTACAAAACTCTTTATATAATCACTTTCATTTATATTTACTTTTATTCTATTAATAGGAGCTATATCTTCGTTATTTATATATTCGTCAATATTATAATTTACAGCTTCTATTAATTGATTAGCTAAAGTTCCTTCTTGTGAATTTATATATAGCTTAGAAATACCAATAATAAAGTTTTTAATTTCATCACCCATAGTTGATTTATTATGAATAAAGATACCACCTGATTTATTTATATTTTCTCTTTCAACAGAATTTTTAACTGTTGATATAATATTCTTTTGAAGTGGCTCTTCATATGATATTTCTTCTTCATTATAAATTATTAAATCTGACTTTATTCCTTTATTTCTAAAATAATAGTGCATATTAATAACTTGCCTTAATAAATCTATATCATCTTCACCTTCAATAACTAATAGTATAATAGGTAAATCTCCGGATATTCCATAAGCCCATAAATTTTCTTGATTCATACTTATATTTCTTATATAGGTTTCTCTATTTTTTCTACCGCTATGTAAATATAAAATATATGAAGCTAAACTTTGATATATATTTGCTTGAGCTGATCTAATTCCTATATGCTTAAGCTCTAATTGATTTGAGTAATTATAAGCATTAGCACTTTTTTCTATCATTGGAACTTCCTTATACCTTCTAATAAGTTCTAATACTTCTTCTTTAGATTCCCCAACTCCTGTTAAATAATATATCTGCTTTTCCTCTCCAGGACTCAAAGTAATTCTACTTCTCATACTCATTATAGGATCTAGTACTGTTCCAACTGTATTTTGAAGTGGAGCATCATTATCCATAACTTCTGGTGATTTTAAATTTCTATTTCTTCCTATAAAATTTAATCTTGATGTTTCATAAGTTAAATCACCATCTAAATCAAAATTAGTAGCTATTGTATGGAATATATAATGAGTAGTTGCACCTTCTGCTCTTGGTCTTCTATTTCCAATTAAGCTTTTAGTTTCTTCATCATATTCTGTGCTTATAAATAAATTAGAGAAACTTGGATGCACCGCATCCCCTTCAAAGGATTGCAATGTTACTTCTAAATAACTTGTTATTTCTAAAGTTCTTAGTTTTTCACCTGTATTCTTTAAAGATAATTTTCTTATTTCCAAGTTGTCTTCACAAGCTACTGTAACTTCATAACTAGTTTTTATACTTCCATCTTGTCTTTCATATTTTGCTTTATCAAGTGTGAACTCTACTGCATAATCATCATTACTTTCCTTACAAGGTTCATAAGTAGCACTCCAATAGTCATTTGAATTTAAATTCTTTATATAAAAGAACATTCCACTGGAGTCAGATGTACTGTCTCCCTTCCATCTATAAATAGTCATATCATCTTTTTTAGAATATCCACTACCACTATCAGTAACCATTGTAGAGTAGCTGCCATTTGATAATAATAAAACTTCTGGATTTTCTCTTTTGCTTCCTCTAAATATTCTTGGGATAAAGTCTTCTTTTTCTAGTTTTTTATTATTAACACTACTTATATCAATTTCTCTTTCAAATGTTATATTTTGAGGAATCTTTTCTTTTAATAAAAGTTCTACTGCTTTTATCTCTGGAATGCTATGAAATCTTTCTTTTAATATATTGTTATTTAAAACATTATCTAAAGCTAAAAGAGACATCCCTAAGTGGTGAACCATATAGCATCTTACTTCTTTAGCTTCATCTTTAGCTTTTTCTTCACTATAATCTATTGCTTCTATAAATCCATATCTTCCATAAGATTTATTATTATATAACCTTCTAAGGTTTTCTATTGATCCTTTTTTATCATATGGAAGTGTCATAATTGATGAATAAGGTGACACTACAACTTCTTGTTCAAGTCCTCTCTTTAAACCTATCCCAGGTACACCAAAGGCTTTATATTGATAATTTTGGGCAACATCAAATTCATAATAAGCCGATTCTGATATTCCCCATGGGATATTCTTCTTTTCTCCATATATCTTTTGTGCATTTACAACTGAAGAATACGTTAAGTCCCAAATTGTATTCTTAAAATCCTTCATTATTTGGAATGGCATAAAGTATTCAAACATTGTACCACTCCAAGAAACTAAGCTCTTTTGACCAAATGCTTTTGTCATATTTCTACTTAAGTTATACCAGTGCTCCTTAGGAACTTCACTTCTTGCTATTGATAAGAATGATGCTATTCTTGCTTCCGATGCCATCAAATCATAATAAGAATTTCCTAAAGATTTTTCTTCAACATTATATCCTATTGCAAAAAGACCTCTATTCTTGTTATATAAGAATTTAAAATCCATATCGTCCATAATACTATCTATTTCAGATGCTAAAAGTTTAAGTCTTTCATCAAATTCTTTTAACTTATTTATCTTCTTATTCAAGATTTCTTTAAATTCTTCACCTGACGCACTCTTTATATCTTCCAACAAATCTATAATTTGCAATAGACTTGGAGCTTTGTAACTTTTAAATGAATCTATGACTATTTTTTCTATTCCATCAAATATAAAATCATAAAAATCTATTTTAGTTTCTATTTCTCTTTTCAGCTTCTTTAACCAGTAACATTCCCTTTTATCCTTTTTATCTTTCTCACTATTTTCTTCATTTTTTTCTAATTTGTCATTTATTCTTTTTAATTCATCTAACAATATATTTTTATAATCTTTTAAATCTATAACATCAGGTAATCCATCATAAAATTCTTCTTTTTCATCTTTTCTGATTAAGTTATATGTATCTTTTATTGCTAAAACTTCTTTTTCTCTAATTATAGGATCATTAGTAATACTTCTAATACTTTCTTTAATTATCCACAGGTATCCTAAAAGGTTTCCACTATCTACTGTTGATACATATCTAGGCCATAGTGCTTCCTTCGTTTTAGTATCATACCAATTTAAATAATGACCATTATACTTTTCTAATCCCCTCATTCCATCTAGTATTGATTCTAATCTAAAAATAACTTCCCCTATTGATATATAGCCTAAGTCATAAGCAGTTAAATTAGTAATTAAACCCATACCAATATTAGTTGGAGATGTTCTGTGAGCAACTCCTTTAAAAGGCTTTTCTTGATAATTATCTGGAGCTAAATAATTATTTTCTTCATTAACAAAGTCTTCATAATAAGCCCATATTCTTCTGCTGCTTTCTCTTAAGAATTCTTCATCTTCTAACTCTAATCTATCCTTTATAACTACTTCTTCTTTTGATATTCTGCATGCTATTGCAGGTGCTATAGCCCAAAGAATAGATATTAACAATGTAGCTATTAAAATTTCTATAGAATTATCTAAACTAAGTAATAGTACTACTAAAGCTATTCCTACTGATATCCACATTTTTTGATAGTACCACATATAAGTATTTTTGACTGACTTCTCAACTCTATCAGCAGTTTTCCATTGAAGTAAATTCTTTTTAGATATAACTAATCTATAAATTGTTCTAAATATAGCATCAAACATTAGCCAAGCTTGATATGGAGTAAAACTCAATATCAATAGTATTTGCTTTAGAGTTTTAAATGTACCCATAAGTTTATTTTTAGGAGTTACAACAAAATCAGTTACAGTAAATACTAATGGCGTTATTAATGCTAAAAATAGTAATACTGATATTTGAACTGCTCCGCTTAACACTGTTAATATTGCAATAAGTCCTAACAATAAACTTGGTGCAAGTAAACTTCTTCTAAGATTATCAATAATCTTCCATTTAGATATTGTTGATATCTTCTTTGAAAAAACAAGGCTTCCTATCTGCCAATCTCCTCTTACCCATCTATGAAGTCTTAAAGCACTAGCTAAATAACTAGATGGATATCCATCTATAACTTCAACATCTGTTACTAATGCACATCTTGTTAAAATACCTTCAATTAAGTCATGGGATAAAACTCTATTTTCTGGTATTTCATCTTTTAATACATTATAAAATGTATCTATTTCTATTATACCTTTTCCAGTAAATATTCCTTCTCCAAATAAATCTTGATATGTATCAGATGAAGCTGTAGAATAAGCATCTACTCCTGCATCTCCAGCAAAGATTTCTGAGAAATATGTTTTATGCTTATCTTCTAAATTAACCCCAACTTTAGGTTGCATTATGCTATATCCTCTAACTACAACCTCATCTTCTATATATGGAGTATTTAATATATGTCCCATTGCCCCTATAAGTTTCTTTGCACTTCCTATAGGTAAAAATGTATCACTATCTAATGTAATTATGTATTTTGCACTTATTAATGGCTCTATATTGCTACTTATTATATTATAAGTAGTTTTTTTACTTCCTCTAATTAGTGCCATAAATTCCATGAGCTTTCCTCTTTTTCTTTCGTAGCCCATGTAAACTCCCTCTGAGTCATTATATAATCTTTTTCTATTTAAAAAGAAAAATCTATCTTCTCCATCGTTTGCATATTTCTTGTTTAGCTTATTTACAAAACTTATTCCTTCATCATTTATAGCCTTATCTTGAGGCTCATTTTCATTACTGCTATCACTTAAATCTCCAAGTAAAGCAAATAATATATTTTTATCTCTATTTGCTAAATAGTATATTTCTAATTTGCTTATTAATTCAATTACACTTTTACTATTGCTTAATATTGCAGGTATTACAACAATAGTTCTTTCACTATCTGGCACTCCTTCTGAATAATCCATCTTTGGTATAAAGCTAACAGGCGTTACTTTTGCTATAAACCAATTTAGAAGTGATATTACCACTTCACTAGAAGGAATTATCATTAGAATAAATGCTAATATATATTGACCTATACTAAAATTCAGTGGTATTAAATATGTTAAAAGTAATACTACTAAATCTATTAGTATTGTTCCCAAAAATATAGTCGACAAATAGGTTGCTTTTGACATTCTTTTATCTATATTTTTATTTATATTAAATCTCTTTAAAAGGTCATTTATACCATCATCAACTAAGTAATAACCTATATGTCTCTTATAAAAATCTTTATTTCCTAAATGTAAGCTACTAAGTTCTAATGCAACTTTAACTAATTCTATTTCTTTTATATTAGTCTTTCTAGATATTTCTTCTATCTTATGCCTATAGTAATCTTTCGTTTCAAAATCCATATCATTGTAAATATTTGCTGGATCTTGTTTTAATATCTTTTCTATATCCGATGTTTCAGCAAAAAAGTCTTTCCAATTAATAGAATCCATCACCCTCAAAGAATTTATAGTTATTCCTATAGCTGTTGCGATATTCCCCTCTTTTATATGATCCTTTAATATTTCTTTTTCGAAGCTTGTATTTTCTTTTTCCTTTAATCTATCTAAAGCAAACTTGTATATTCTTTCATCTTCTATTGAATTATCTCTTAAGATATTGAAAAACTTATCTATAAATTCTGGAGAAAATAATCCATCATGAAGACTTTCATCCTCTCCCATATAATTACTATTTTGTAATTCACCTTTATTAACTTCCACATCCTTCAATGGATATTTACTTTCTAACTTAGAAAGTAATATATCTAGCTTCCCATTACTATATGAATCTATAACTGTATTGGCTAAATCCTTTGCTCCTAGACGTTGCTTTTGAAGAACTACCATATCATTAGTTATAACACCTAAATTAATTATAAGTGCAACTCTAAGCATTAACGGAAATGCCCATAGCTCTCCTATTGTAAATATTTCACCTTGGTCATTTATAAATTTTGTTAGTTCACTTTCTTCAATTATATTTTGACACTTTTCAATGTAATTTTTAGCCAAAGAATAAACCCTTGGATAATTTACTCCTTCAATATCCATAGTAGGTAGATTATTAAAATAATTAATTGGCAAATTAAACTTGATTGTCTTATATTCCTTTTCTATTAGATATATATTATCAAGCAACCATTCAGCTGAAGAGATAACATCTTCTCCATGCTTAACAAGTTTATTTAAATATCTATGATTATGGACAATTCCCTTAAATGCTTCATTTAACTCTGTAAGCACATTTCTTCTACTACTGTTTAAAATCTCATCCTTCATAAACTTACTCCTCTCCTTATTCATTTGTTTAAGGCATTTTTAGAAATAGGATAAGTTTATTATTTACAATATTGAGGAATTTTACTCTAAAAATAGTGAAAGAATGAAAAAATGAAAGAGTTAAAGGTTATTGAAGTAATTCACATACGTTGAATTATGAAAAATAAAAAGAGAAATTCTTTCGAATTTCTCTCCTAATAATTCTCAAACTCCATAGGAGTTTATTCCCTAATTCTCCATTGTCAATTATCAATTGAATTTTATTCTTTCACTAAAATTTCAAATTTATATTTCAAATGAATTTTCATTCTTTCATTTTTTCATTATTAATTATTCCATTAGTTCTTCAGTTCTTCTACAGCTTTTCTTGTTACTCTAAGTTTTTCTTCTACGCCTTTTAGGTTTGTTTTTGCCATTCCTATAAACAGCATATCTATTATTGAAAGTTGTGATATTCTTGAACTCATTGCACCTTCTCTTAAAGTCTTTTCTACAAAAGGTACTTGCAGTACTATATCTGATATACCTGCTAACGTATTGTTTATACTAGCCTTTGTAATTGCTATAACTGGGACCTTAGCTTTTTTAGCATTTTCTGCACATTTTATTACTTCTTTTGTTTCTCCTGAATAAGATATAGCTATTGCTACATCACCTTTTTCCATAAGGGCTGAAGATGTTATTTGAAGATGTGTATCAGAATGTGCAATACATCTCTTATTGATTCTGCTTAACTTATAATAGAAGTCCATCCCTACTAAACTAGAAACACCAACGCTAAATATATATATATTTTTAGCTTTATTAAGTACATCTATAGCTTTTTCTAATTCTTCTTCTTTTAAAATTCCTATTGTTTGATTCATAATAGAATCTATAGATCTTTTTATTCCATGAATTATATTTTTCGTTGATAAGTCACCATGTAGATATTCAAAATCTGTATTATCTTCATCACTTTTCAAATTTAAAGATAACTGTAATTTCATTTCATTAAGTGAATCAAAGCCTATCTTTTTTGAAAATCTTACAACTGTTGGAGCTGAAGTATTTGTAATATCTCCAATTTCCTTTGCTGACATACCTATGATACTTTTTTTATTACTAAGTAAATACTCGGCTATTAATTTTTCTCTATCTGTAAAGCTCTCGAAGTTCTGTTTTATATACTGCAATACGTTCATTTTAACACCCTACTATTCTTTGATTTATTTATTAACTATATTAAAGTGAAATTTTTTTCCACCATGTATATATTTTAATAAATAAAAATCTTTTTGTAAAACAGAAGCTACAATATTTGTTCTAAAATCTTCATTTTGATTTGTTTTTAATATTTGAAGTTCACCCATATATCTCATGTATTCTTTATTATCTATTGAAATATCTCCAATTTTCTTATTTACTGTATTAAATGGCTCAATAATATCGCCATTTAATATTAATCTACTTTCACTTGCTCTAATAGCATCTCTAGCTTCATCTGTTCTGGCTGTGTATATCCCATCTAAGATTCTAAGCATAACTTTATCTGTAGTTTTAACCTCTATATCTAGCTCTATAACCTCAGAATCTAAAGATGATAAATTCTTTAGTTCTTCTAAACTTGGAAGAGAATCTCCTATAAAAACAGATTTATTTCCTAATGCAAACAAATGATTAGCAGCTTCCCTAACAGCCATTCCCCTATGATCTTCAAGTGTTGGTAATCCATCTTTTAATGGACTTCTTTTTCTATTATTTGATTGCACAAAGGCACAAGGAGTTATATTTCTTTTCCTAAGAATATTATTTTTATTTATCATACATTCTTCTGAAATTGCAGTTCCAACTCTTGGATAAAAATTATGTAATGCATCTACATTACTATAATCTGGTGAGAATTTATCAAGCTTGTTAAAAAACTCTTCTGTAATAGTTGAAGCATTTAATTGAATCTTAACTCCATATTCATTTCTACTCATTTTAGCTATATCTTCTTCACCATATCCAAAATCTATTCTTATAGTTTTAACTCCCATATCTCTTAAACCCTTTAAATCCATATCTTCTAAATCTAAAAATTTAAAAGTATTAGGAGATATATCACTAATTATATCCATATCATATTCTTTAGCTAAAGCAAAAAACTCTCTAACTTCCCTCTTTAAAACTTCATAATTAGCTTCTGGTATATGAAGTGAAGTAAAAATTCTACTAAATCCTAGGCTATGCGCATCCTTTAGTAATTGAATATTTTCTTCCTTTGTATTATCTAAGCCAAAATAAACCGAAAATCCATAACTCATATTAACACTCTCCTTAAATCAAATACTATAAAAGTATTAGGCATATTAAGAAACACCTCATAATATGCCTAATATTTTAATTTAAATTCAAATACTTTATTTTTTCAATCTATTTAATCATCATCTTTTCCATTGCACTGTCCATTATTAAAGTAAAGTGTAGAGATTAAGTAATCACCCATTACTTATAGTAACTTAGGCTTACATAATAACTACACTTATTATTTAATTTATTATTTAATTATTCTACTGGATCTTCAAATCCAAGCATTTCTGTAAATAGATATCCTGCTACATATGATACAACTACTCCTATTAAGAAAACAAGCATTTTTCCGTCTGCTATTAGTAATGCAAGTGGCAATCCTGAAACTCCCATTGCAACTGCTCCAACCTTTAAGAATGCCATTATAGCTCCACCAACTCCAGCTCCTAAACAAGCGCCTAAGAATGGTTTTCCTAGTGGTAAAGTTATACCGTATATTAATGGTTCTCCAATTCCTAAGAATCCTGGTACTAATCCATTTTTAGCTGTCTTCTTTAATCTTTCATTTTTTGTTCTTCTAAGAACTGCTATAGTAGCTCCAACTTGAGCCATACCTGCTGTTGCTAATATTGGAAGTAATACTGTATATCCTGCATTTGCTATTAAATCTGCATGTATTGGAGTTAATGCTTGGTGCATTCCTGTCATAACTAATGGTAAGAATAACGCACCTGAAACTGCTCCTGAAATTACTGATATAATTGTATTATCTGATGCAATTGTTTGAGCAACTATAGTTCCTATTGAGTCAGAAATAAATCCACCAACTGGTTGAAGAATAAATAAAGCTGCTAATACTGATAAAGTTAATGTAAGTAATGGTGTTACAAATAAATCTAATACATCTGGTACAAACTTTCTACAAGCTTTTTCTATATAAACCGCTAAAACTACAACTAATATAACTGATATAATACCGCCTCTACCTGGTGTTAAAGGTTTACCTAAAAGGGTAATGTTCGCTAAAGCTGCTGATGAAAGTATTCCACCTAATACTCCACCCATCATTGGCATATCTGAGCCAAACTCCTTAGCTGCATTTACACCTACTAAAATTGAAAGAATTGAGAATACACCGTTACCTATAAGTCCGATAATTTGACCTGCTGTACTTGTCTTATATGCATCGCCAAATTGTACACCACAAATATTATTAATTGCTAAAACAAGTCCGCATGCTACAAATAAAGGTATTAAAGGAATAAATACATTTCCTAATTTCTTAAGTAAATTTTTGAACTTAGTATCATTTTTTGCTTTTAATTTTTCCTTTGTTGCTTTCACAGCATCTTCTCCTAAAAGAACTGGCTTTCCAACTATTTTACTAACTTCTGCTGTTACTTTATTAACCTTACCTGGACCATATATTACTTGTAATTGTCCTTCTGCATTAACTACCCCTAAAGCGCCTTCTGATTTTTTTATCTTTTCTAAATCAGCTTTTGAGTAATCTCTAAGTTCTAATCTGCAGCGAGTCATACAGTTCGCTACAGATTTTATATTTTCTTTTCCACCTACTAATTCAACTAAATTTTTAGCTATTTCAGCATTTGTCATTTTAACTTCCCTCCATTTTAATTTTAATTTTTATACATTCTTTAATGCTTCAGCTATATATCCATTATTATTTTCAAGTATAGTCTTAGCTTCATCTTTATTTAGCTTTGATAATATCATGAATATTGATAGCTTAACATCGAAGTCTGTTTCATTTAATATTTTTTCTGCTTCTTCTCTTTGTACTCCAGTTGCTTCACAAACTATTTTTTTTGCTCTTTCAACTAATTTTGCATTAGTTGCTCTTACATCTACCATTAAGTTTCCATAAACTTTTCCAAGCTTAATCATTACTCCTGTAGATAGCATGTTTAAGACTAACTTTTGAGCTGTTCCAGATTTTAATCTTGTTGATCCTGTAACCACTTCTGGTCCTACTACTGGTGCTATTGAAATCTTAGCAGCTTTTGAAACCTCTGAATTAGCATTACATGTAACTGCTACAGTTAATGCCCCTATTTCATTTGCATAATTTAACCCACCTATTACATAAGGTGTTCTACCTGATGCAGCTAATCCAACAACTGTGTCATTTTCATTAATATTCTTAAGTTTTAAATCTTCTACAGCTAACTCTTTTGAATCCTCTGCACCTTCTTTAGCTCTAAAAATTGCTTCTTTTCCACCTGCGATAATTCCTTGAACTAACTCTTCTGATACTCCATATGTAGGTGGACATTCAGATGCGTCTAATATTCCTAGTCTTCCTGAGGTTCCAGCTCCTATATAGATTAATCTTCCTCCTTTATGCATTCCTTTTACTATTCCATCAATGGCCTCTGCAATTTTCGGTAATTCTACTTCAACTGCTTCTGCAACCTTCTTATCCTCGTTATTAATTTTTTTTACCATTTCTAAGGTTGAAACCTTATCTATATCTATGGTATTTTGATTTCTACTCTCTGTTGTTAATTTTTCTAAGTCTATTTTATTCATATAAATACCTCCGAAATAAAGTATAAACTTCCAGTTCCTTGACTACGTTTTCATCACAATATTATATTATCACTATTGAAACAATATTTCAATACTTTTTATTAAAATATTTTATTTTATTTCATAATTATTTTTCTTGTAACTAAAAATATTAGGGTGCAAAATAAAACCTTTACGTAAAAAAAGATTAGGATAATGAAATAAATTCGTTATCCTAATCTAATAAGTTTACTTTTAATATAAAAATTATTTAGTTATTAAATGCTAAAAAATTCAGTAAACAGCTTAATAGTATAATAATTATCTTTTACAGCTGCTAGTTCTCTTATTGAATGCATTGAAAGTAATGGTGCCCCCATATCCATAACTGGAATTGTTAATAATGATGATGTTATTGGGCCTATAGTAGTTCCACCCCTTACATCGGATCTGTTAAAGAACTTTTGATAAGGAACCTCTGCTGATTTACAAATTCCTTCAAATATAGCTGCATTATAACTATCTGTACTATAACTTCCTGATGCTGCCGTCTTTAAAACAGGCCCATTCCCCAAAACTGGTCTATTTGTTGGATCATGTTTTTCTTCAGCATTTGGATGTACAGCATGAGCTAAATCTGCAGATATCATTATTGAATTTGATAAAGCTCTATGTAAGCCCTCTCTATCTTTTCCTAAAGCTAAAGTTATTCTTTCTAAAATATTTAATAATAATGCTGAGTTAGCTCCCTGAGCTGTAAGGCTTCCAATTTCTTCATTATCTATGCATACCATAACCTTAGTTGATTTATTTGCTTTACTATCCACTAAAGCCTTAATTCCTGCATAAACCATCCACATATCATCTAATCTTCCTGATGATATAAATTCTTCATTTAATCCTGTTAGACATCCTTTTTCTACTTCATATAATCCTAAGTCAAAGCCTAATATTTCACTTGCATCAACCTTTAATTCTTCTGCTAATATACTAACTAAGTATCCATCTTTTTCAAACTTTTCATTTATTAAGCTTAATAAAGGCAGCGTATCCTTTTGCTTATTTACTGCAAATCCATCATTTACAGTTCTATTCATGTGAATAGCAACACTTGGTATTATAAGAAGTGGTTTATTAATATTAACAAGCTGAACTTCTGGATTTATAGGTGACTTGCCTTTTAATGTAACCTTTCCCGCTAAGCCTAAAGGTCTATCAAACCATGTATAAAGTATTGGTCCACCATATCCTTCAGTATTTAATTTTAAATACTTTCCTTCTGAAACCATTTCTGGATTTGCCTTAACTCTAAATCCTGGTGAATCAGTATGAGCTCCAATTAATCTAAATCCATCTTCTTCAACATCTCCATTACCAATAGTGAATGCTATAAGTGCTGAATCATTTTTTATAACATAATACTTACCTTCATTTTGTAAGTTCCATTTTTCACTTTCTTTTATTTCATTAAAACCATTTGAATCTAGTTCTTCTTTTATAGTCTTAACTGAATGATATGCTGTTGGACTTTTATATAAAAAGTCTATTAAATCTAATGCTAATTTCTTTTCCATTTTAACTCCTCCTAAAATACAACTTAATAATATTATACCATATTTATGAAAATATACTTATGTTATAAATTGATAATGGACATTTGATACTGCACAATTATAAAAACGTTCGCATTTTTATACATATATTTCAAAGAGTCTCACGTTTCGTTAAGTCCTTTCAAAGTATTCATCTACTTTATATTCGGAAAATTTATTATAATTGAAATTAGTAAATTTTAGTATATAATAATTCTTATATGTATAAAAATAATATGAATATAGTGGAAAATTCTTATTGAATAGATAATTGCTTCAATGGGAAAATATTATATAGATAGGAGTGATAAGATGATTTCTAAATTTCTAGTTAAATCCTTCGTTAAAAATAGTGAAAATATAAGGGACTCAAGGGTTCGTAATTCTTATGGAACCTTAGGTGGAGTTGTAGGAATTATAGTGAATTTTATTTTATTTCTAATAAAATTTTCAGTTGGTATGTTAGTTGGTTCTATTGCTATTTCTGCTGATGCATTTAATAATTTATCTGATGCAGCATCATCTATAATTACTATAATTGGATTCAAAATGTCAAACAAGCCTGCTGATGCTGAACATCCTTTTGGACATGGAAGAATCGAATACTTATCTGCACTTTTAGTTGCATTTTTAGTAATGCTTGTTGGAGTTCAATTCATTAAATCTTCTATTGAAAGAATTTTAAATCCGACAACAATAACTTTTGAGCTTGTACCATTTATACTTTTACTAGTTTCTATTGGCTTTAAGATTTGGTTATCTTCATTTAATAGATTTGTAGGCAATAGAATTAATTCTTCTGCTTTAAAGGCTGCTGCAACTGATGCTCTTGGTGATGTTTTCACATCAAGTACTGTTGTAATATCATTTTTATTTGCTAAATTTACGACACTTCCTATTGATGGATACATAGGAGTATTTGTAGCACTAGCTATATTATATGCTGGTTTTGGTTTAGTTAAGGAAACATTAAATCCATTACTTGGAGAAGCTCCAGATCCCGAACTTGTAAGTGAAATATGCGAAAAAGTATTATCTTATCCACATATTTCAGGTGTTCATGATCTTATAGTTCATAACTATGGTCCTGGAAGAATTATAGCTTCATTACATGCTGAGATTCCATCCGATATAGATATAATGGAAATTCACAATGTAATAGATAAAGCAGAAAGGGAAGTCTCAAGAGATCTTAATTTACATTTAGTTATACACATGGATCCAATTTGCATTATTACAGATGAAATTAAGGAAACATGGGATTATGTTGAAAAAATTCTTAGAAAATATCCAGAAATAAAATCAATGCATGATTTTAGAATAGTTGGTGAAGGGGAAATTAAAAATTTAATATTTGATATAGTATTAGACGCATCAGAATCAGGTAATAAAAAGAAACAAGAAAAAATACTAGCAGAGATAAAAACTGCAATAAGAAAAGAACACCCACAATATAATTGTGTTATTACTATAGACTATGATTTTATGTAATGGATAATTTATAATGCATAATTAATAATGAAACCATGAGAATTCATCTGATATAGATATTTCAAATTTCAATGAAAAAATTAATGAAAAACTCCTTAGGAGTTTAGAAAGATAAAAAGAGAAATTCTTACGAATTTCTCTTTTTATTCATATATATATTAAAGATAAATTATCTATAAAATTTTTTTCATTTTTATTTTAATTCGACCTAGGCTGAATTATTTCCAAAATTATTTAATTATTTCATTCTTTCATTTCCATTATCGTTTCTTCAGTAACTTTCTTTCCAGAATTCATATATGCTAATAAACAGGCTCCTAAATCTGGACTTAATTTAGGTTCTACCAATTCAGCATTATATCCATTTAAATATTCTCTTAATGGCTTAAGAATCAATTCTCCACTTCTGAAAACTCCGCCTGTATATGAAACTTTAACTATATCTTTATTATAATTTTTTAATAAAGTTTTTATCATTTCTGCTATTTCTTTTGCTGCTTCATCAAAGATTGCTATTGCGCCTTCATCTCCTTTTTCAGCTGCATCAGAACATAATTTAGCAAGCTTTGCTATTTCGCCTCTATCACCTTTTAATTTGTCATTTACATATGAAACTATTTCAAAGTCAGTTTTTAAATCGAGTTCCTTCTTAAATATTTCATATAATGATGCTTTTTCTACTCTTCCATCACTTTGCTTACTAAATAGTGTTAATGATTTTTTCCCTATCCAATATGCTGAAGCTTCATCACCTATGGAGTATCCCCATCCACCACATCTTAAAACTTTTTCATCCTTTAGTGCTAAGGCTATTGACCCAGTTCCTGCAACAACATTTATTCCATCTTCACCTGCTAATGCACCTGCTATTGCAACTCTAACATCATTATTCAATATATAGTCCATTCCATCAAATGCTCTTGAAACTACTTCTGCTATTCCTTCTGCAATTTCTTTAACTATTCCATATCCTGCTAAACCTAAATAACTCTTTGTTATTTCTTTTTTAGAAATATTACTAGAGTTTGTTATTTCTTCTAATCCTTCTATTAGTAGTTTTTCTAAGTTGTTAAAGCCTATTTGAGTTGGATGGCAAGTTCCTTTTATAACTCTATTAATAACATTTCCATTTTCATTTATTAATGTAAAACAAGTCTTTGTTCCACCACCATCTATTCCTAAAAAATACATGAATTAACCTCCAATTACTTAATCAAGTTGAAGTTGAATTTTTGCCATGGTTTTATATAATCTAAAATAAATATTTCTTCTTCTTTAATATGTCCTACAACATTAGATTTTCCACTATTCTTCATATCATTTAAAGCTATTTGTAGTTCTCCAGCATAGTGTCCATATTCACTACTTTCTATAACTACATCTCCTTTTTTAATTATTTCAGGAGCATTAAATAATTTAAAGTTATGTCCTTTATACTTAACCCTACTTTGAGTAGATCTAATTAAGTTATCTGAGAAATCTCCTCTATTAAAATGCTTTTCTTCAAATAATATCTTTTGCTCTACTTCAGGAACTCCATCTACAAGGTGTAAATCAAAAGTTACCATATCTTTTCTCATAGAACCTAACTTCTTCATTTCTTCTTCTGTAGGATAACAGTTTGAGATTATTATGTCGTTTATATTACCTAATGCTATTAAATGTTTAGCTTGAACGTCTATTGGTAAGTTACGATGAATTTCTAAAGTTGGAAGTCCATCTGTAACAGGCCATGGACCAAATGTTCCTTCATTTTGACTTGTTATAAATGCAGCAGTTCTTAATCCATACTTATTAAATCTTTCTGTGCATTTCATAAAATGATCAAAATTTAAACCACTATATCTATGTGGATAAAAATTATGACAAGCTATTAAATTATCCTTATTAGGCATATAATCTATTATTGTATCTATATAATTAGTATTATTACTCATATTGATTTCAATTTTAAGATTTTCATCATTATATGTCATTAATGATTCTTCTGAACCAGTAAATCCCATATCTAATCTTAAGCCATCTGCTCCAATTTCCCTAAAGAAACTTAAGTCATTATAACTTATTCCCAAGTCATCAAATACTCTTGGACTAACATCTACTATAATTTCAAATCCTTTTGATTTTGCATATTCATTTATTTTCTTAAACTTATTTTTTATATTTTCTTTAGTATCATTTACTGAAAGTAAACATGAAAATATTCTACTAAATCCATATTCACTCGCTGTATCTATATAGTTATATATTGCTTCTTCTGTAGTTTTTTCTGAATAAATTGATATTCCTAATTTCCCCATACAATTCACCTCTAATTTTTTTAAAATAAAGTGGTGAATTTCTTCACCACTTTAAATTATTATTTTATTAAGCTTGTTCGCCTTGTTCTTCTAGTAATAATTTCTTATCATAGATTTTTACAAATGGATAGTAAATTACTACTGCAATCAATATGCAAATTATATTTAATACTGATGCTCTCCAGTCACCACCTGTTGCTACAAATGCTCCTATAGGTCCTGGTAAAGTCCAAGGTGCTGTTACTACAACTCTTGATACTAACCCCATACTCATTGCAAACCATGCTAATGTTGAAGTTACTAATGGTGTAATTATAAATGGTATAATTAATGTTGGATTTAACACTATTGGTGCACCAAATATAATTGGTTCGTTAATATTAAATATTCCTGGAACTAATGTTGTTCTACCTAATTGCTTACCGTAAGTAGACTTAGCAAATAAAGCTAAAGCTATAACTAATCCAATTGTACATCCTGATCCTCCAATCCATATAAACCATTGGAAGAAAGGTTCTGCTGCTATCGCAGGTAATTGTGTTCCAGCTACACCTGATGCTGCAGCTGCTGAATTTTGGTCTATTAATTGTAACCATAAAGGTCTAGCAATTGATCCAACTATTGAAACTCCATGGATACCAAATGACCAGAAGAATGTAACTAAGATTACTAGTATCCAAACACTTGGTAATGTATCAGTTGCTGATAATAATGGTTGAACTATTTTTCCTACAAATGCATGCCAATCAAATCTTGCATAGTATGTTATGCTTCCTATAATAAATACAACTATAGCAGTTGGTGTTAATGCTTCGAAAGATCTTGCAACTGATGGTGGTACTTGTTCTGGCATTCTTATTCTAAAGTTTTTAACTGTAGTAAATCTTAAAACTTCTACAGCAAAAATCGATACTAATATACCAACGAACATTCCGCCTCCGCCTAAGTTAGCCATAGGCATCATCCATCCCATACCTTCAACGCTTACAGGAACTATAGTTAATAGGAATGCTATCGCTGAAAGTACTCCTCCTGTAACTCCATCAAGTTTATAGGATTTGGCAAGACTATAACCAATTCCCCAGGTTGCATATAAAGTCATAATGTACATTGTCATACGATAAGGTAGCATTATAACTCCATTGTTAGCTTTTAAAAATTGAGTTATTGCCCAATCTTCTGGTAGTGGTGGTATCCCTATTATAATAAATAGTGAACCAACAATAATTAATGGTAATGTAGCTATAATACCATCACGCACAGCACGTAAATGACGTTGCTCTGCTAATTTTGCCATTGGAGTAGATAATTTTTTGTCTAAAAATTCAGCAAAATTATTCATAATTTAATTCCCCCTTAATAATAAATAAAATAAAATGAAAAGTAAATATTTTATAAAACTTGTATGAATCTATTTAGATTCTGCAAGTTCTTTAACTTGTTTAAATAGCTTTGGGCCTCCTAAAGGACTATAAGCTTGTGGTTGTATTAATGCACATGGAACATTAGCTGCATCTGCATATTCTTTTAAATAATCAAAACGATGTCTTACTTGAGGTGCAACCATTGCTACATCGTAGCCTCCTTTAACCTCTTCTTCAAACTCCTGTGTACTTACAGCTTTTACCTCCATATTTACACCATTCTTCTCTGCTTCTTTCTTTAATGCATTCACCGCGATGGCACTTGACATTCCTTGTGAGCATACAAATAATACTTTCATAAATAATACCTCCTAATTTTTTCTTCTTTATTTTCTAATAATTAATTCAATTCACTAATCGTTTTCAATAAAATTATAATAAATTATTTTAAATTTATATAATATTGTTGATATTTTAATTATATAAATAATCCGATATATCTCCAGAAATATGATATTATCCCAAAAGATAATGCGAATAATCCATAGTTTATCCAAAATGCTTTACAATATCCTCTTTTTGTTTCAATAAAAAATCTTGAATATGCAATAGCTAAGCTTGTTATAAATGTATTTCCTAATACTATTGATAAATTTAAACTTATTCCAAATGAAGTTAATATCATAGGTAATATCATAGTTCCAGCTATCCCACCTGCAATTATTAATAAAGCACTTTTATATCCAAAGGTTGGTATATTATAATCTGTTTTCTTTGCTTGTAGTTCACTTACATTCGAACCCTTTTTCATAAGCTTCAATACCTCCTTTAACTATAGATTCAATGTAGATTTATTTATCTGCTATTTTTTTATGCAATTTAATAATATGCTCTATTAATGTTTTAGCTTCAATAGCTGTCATTAAATGGTCTTGTGCATGTACAAATAATACTGATACCTCAGTTTTTTCTCCTCTTGCTTCTGCTTGAATTATACCAGTTTGTATTTTATGTGCTTCACCTAAGCAAGCATCTGCTTCTTTTAAAAGTTCCTCTGCTTTGTCAAAGTCTCCTTCTTCAGCAGCTGCCAAAGCTTCATAAGCTAGTCCTTTTGCTGTGCCACCTTGACTAATAATTTCAAAGATTATTACTTCCATATCTTCTGCCATAAATATTCCTCCTATAATAAGTTTACGTTTACACGAGCCTGTTATTTTTTATTACACCTTTATTATACACTAATATTTTTTTATTTCAATATTTTTAAAAAATTTTGAAATTTCATTCTATACTAGTCTTAATTTTATTAATTTCCAATTATTTATTGTTCATTTTTTATAAATATATAAATTTTATGATAAAGTTATATTTTTTCATTAATAATCATATAATTTATATCTTTAATATTATGTGTGCTATTACAAAAATATAGGAGCATAGAAATTTTATGCTCCTTTTTAATCTAAATATCAATACAATAATAAACTAATTTTTGCTTATACTTATATAATTCAATTAAGTTATCTTTGCTTTTTTCTTCATTTTCATAATAATCTATAATATCTTTTATAGCATCATAAAATCCTAAATGAACACTTTTCTTTAACTTGATAATTCCAGATTTAATCAACTCACTTTTATTTTCTTGTTTGCCTTTAACTATCTCATTTTTTCCTTCTATAAATGTACTTTTTCCTTGATCAAGCCTATAATTATTTTTACCTATAATATCTATTAAATCTTCGAATTCATCTATTTTTCTTCCATTCTTATATAAATAATATTCTAGATTTGAATATGCTTTTGATTCCCCTAGTGAGATGGCCTTAAGATAATATTCAATTACATCTTCTTCCTTTTTATTAAATAATTTTTCTTCTGATAATTCACCTAATAAATTATATGCCTTGCCTTCATCTAAAATTAGTAACTCTTCTATATATTCATTTACCTTGCTATTAGATTGCTCTACTCCTATCCCCTTTGCATGATAATAGGCAAGTTTAAGATTTCCTTCAACTATGTTAATTTCTCTTAAAAGATATGCTCCTTCTAAAGCCTTTCCAGGATCCTTATCTATTCCTATGCCCTTTTCATGAATTTCTATTATATTTAATAGTGCTTCTGTATTATACTCTTCAGCTGCTTTTTTATACCACTCTATAGCTTCTTTTGAATTTGCCTTAACGAATATTCCATGCTTATACCAATTCCCAAGCTTTATCATAGCTTTTTGAGATCCTTTTTCAGCAGCCTTTATAAAATATTTGAAAGCTTCCTCATTATTTTTTTCTACACCCACGCCATACACATGAAGTAATCCATAATAATATATAGCTTCTATCATATCATTTTCCATAGCATAATTTATATATTCTAATAATTCATCTTCATCTATTTCTTTTTCTTTTAATAAATCAATTAAATACTCACTTGCAAGAGCTTCTGCTGCATAGTGAGATCCCATTTTATAAGCCTCTTTTAAATATTCTAATCCTTTTTCTCTATGCTCATTTAAATATGCAACCCCAATAACATACAAAGAGTGAGGATCCTCATTTTCTATGGCTGCCTTCATGTAAATTAATGCTTTTTTCTTATCTATATCAACTCCCTCTCCATTATAGTACATTATTCCAAGTCGCTGAGTTGATTTTAAATCTCCATTATTATGCCCTTTTAAATAATTTAGCAATGCCATTTTTAGATTATTATCTTCCTCGTATAGCTTACCAAGCTTATAATATAGAGATATATTACCTTCTTCTATGCTTTTATCATATAGTGAAAATGCTTTTTCTCTATCTTCATCTACATATAGTCCCCAATAATACATATCTCCTAAACTCTCCAGACAATTCATATCATCTTTTTCTACACCCTTTGATAAATAAAAAAAGGCTTTTTTATAATTAGTATCTATAACATTACCCTCTAAATAAGATTGTCCTAAAATATAATAAGAGTCTTCAAAATCATTTTCTGCTGACTCTTCCAACCAATAATATGCTTTAAATATATTTTTCTCGCAACCTTCTCCATTTTTATAAAGATATGATAGTGCATACTGAGCTGGAGCAAATCCATTTTCTGCTGCTTCTTTATACCATTTAAATGAATACTCTAAATTTTGCTCTACTACTTCTCCTGTGAAATAGATATACCCTAATGAATATTGAGAAAATGCATTTCCTTTTAAGGCTGCTTTCTTATACCAATACAAAGCTTTTTCTATATCTTTTTCTCCTCCATAACCTTTTTCACAAAATAGCCCAAGATAGCATTCTGCATATTGATTTCCTTCTTCTGCTGCTTTCTCAAAACATTTCTTTGCTTTATAATAATCCTTTTCCACATTTTTTCCTAAATAATATAACTCTCCAGCTAATAAATACTCTTCTACAGAATTAATATCCTCATGCTCAACATCATCTTCTTCATATTCAATTTCATTTATTGAGTTTAATAAATCAATCTCATCACTTTCTTCATCTAATTCATCATAGTTTAAATACTTATCAAATATCTTTTTTTCATATTCTGCTAATTTATCATAAAATAAAGAATAATCCTCTTCTCCACAATTAATAACTAGCCAAACACATATTTCATAAATAATCCCTTGAACATTTAACAATTCTGCAAACTCTTTCTTCTTATCCGTGCTTACATCATCATCATCTAATATATCCCTTATATAATATAAATCCTCTACGTAATTAACTAGGCACTTCATAAGATTATATGGAATTATATCTTTTCTAGATAAATATTCAATATTTTCTACTAATGAGTTCTCACTATTATAAAACAACTTATTATTTAAGTGTATCGTTATAATTATTTGCTTAATTATTTTTATTAGCCTCGAGCATCTTACTTTAAAGTCTTTTTCTTCTCCCATTTTGTTAATAATATAATATAAATCTCTAAATTCAAGTAATAAAAAATTGAAGTCAAATTTAAGTTTCATCATTCCCCCATAAACTATCTATTTAATTTCTTAGTTATATTTTATTTACAGGAAAATTTTTATAGAACACTAAAATAAATTGCAATGCAATTTATTAGAGAAAAGTTAAAAGTAAAAGAGTGAAAAAATTTCGGATGTTTTACTACGTAAAACTAAGAATTAAAATATACTTTGAATATTTTATTCCAAAATCCCTTAGGGATTTTTTCCTTTATTCTTTCACTCTTTCATTTTTTGTTAGTATTTTTAAATATACTAGAACATGCAAAGATAACTAGACTGTGAAATAAGCCTAGTACTTCTTTGCACAGATTTATATCTTATTAAACATCTCTAGTTATCTTAACCATTTAAAATTATTAAATACAGAATTATTCTCATTAACGATATGTATTAAATTGGAGATTTTATTATAATGAGAAAGTTAATACATATCATTAAATTTAATTCGCAAAATCCTATTCTTCTTCCCAGCTTAAAGATCTCTTAACAGCTTTTTTCCAGCCCTTATAATACTTATCAACCTTTTCTTTATCAAGCTTAGCTTCAAATTCATCAGCCATATGCCAGAACTTTTTAACTTCTTCTTTATCCCTCCAGAATCCTACTGCAATACCTGCTAAATAAGCTGCTCCTAGAGCTGTTGTTTCTGATATTATAGGTCTTATAACATTCTTTCCTAATAAATCTGCTTGGAATTGCATTAAGAATTTGTTTCTGCTTGCCCCTCCATCTACTTTTATATTCTTAAGATCTGATCCTATATCTTCTTTCATTGCATCTATAAGATCCCTTGTTTGATATGCTATTGATTCAAGTGCAGCTCTTATAAGATGATTTCTATTACTTCCCCTAGTTAATCCAAGTATTGCTCCTCTAGCATACATATCCCAATGAGGTGCGCCAAGACCAACAAAAGCTGGTACTATATAAACTCCTCCATTATCATCAACCTTAGATGCAAAATATTCAGTATCTGATGAATCATTTACTATCTTTAGTTCATCTCTAAGCCATTGAACAACTGCGCCACCAACAAATACAGATCCCTCTAAAGCATATTGAACTTTTCCATCAATACCTATTGCTATAGTAGTTAAAAGTCCATTTTTGCTTTCTACCATTTCTTCTCCTGTATTCATTAATAAGAAGCATCCTGTTCCATAGGTATTTTTTGCTTCACCTTTTTCAAAACAAGTTTGACCAAATAAAGCTGCTTGTTGATCCCCTGCAATACCTGCTATAGGGACATCTGATTTACCTCCAAGATTTATATGTCCATAAACTTCAGATGAATTTCTAACTTCAGGTAACATTGATTTAGGTATATCTAATTCTTCTAATATTCTTTCATCCCATTTTAATTCTTTTATGTTATAAAGCATAGTTCTAGATGCATTAGTGTAATCTGTAATATGAACTTTACCATTAGTTAACTTCCATACAAGCCATGTATCTACAGTTCCAAATAAAAGTTCTCCTCTTTCTGCTTTTTCTCTTGCACCTTCTACATTATCAAGTATCCATTTTATTTTAGTCCCAGAGAAGTAAGCATCTACAACTAATCCTGTATTTTTTTTAATATAATCTTCCCATCCATTAGTTTTTAAGTTATCACATATATCGGCTGTTCTTCTACATTGCCATACTATTGCATTGTAAATAGGTTTTCCTGTACTCTTTTCCCAAACAATTGTAGTTTCTCTTTGATTTGTTATACCTATTGCTGCAACTTCATCTCTATCTATATTAGTTTTAGCTATAACTTCTTGTAGAACTCCATATTGTGTTGCCCATATTTCCACTGGATCATGTTCAACCCATCCTTCTTTAGGATAAATTTGTGTAAATTCCTTTTGGCTTATCCCTATTATATTTTGCTCTTTATCAAATACAATTGCCCTTGAACTTGTTGTTCCTTGATCTAATGCTATAACATACTTTCCCATAATCATCTCTCCCTCTATTTACAAATTTATAATTTAATAATAAAATCAAATACTAAACTTCCAAAAACTCCTCCAAGTATAGGTCCTAATATTGGTATTAAAGCATAACTCCAATCTGAATCAATCTTATTCTTTATAGGTAAAATAGCATGTACTATTCTTGGTCCTAAATCTCTAGCTGGATTTATAGCATATCCTGTTGTACCACCAAGAGATAAGCCTATTCCCCATACTAAGATACCTACTAAAAATGATCCCATAATCCCTACCGTTCCTATTATTTCTCCCCCTGAACTTTGGAAAGTAGTCTTAAATACTTCACTATAAGTTATCCCTCTTATTCCTATTAATAATACAAAAGTGCCAGTGAATTCGCAAATAAAATTATAAAACTTATTTCTTATAGCAGGTGCTGTACAAAATGTTCCTCTTACGTCCTCTCCAGTTGAAGTTTCATCATAGTGTAATTTGTAGTTTAGATAAACAACAAGCATTCCAGCCATTGCTCCTAACATTTGACTTATGATATATCCTGGTACTTGACTCCATTTAAATAACCCTGATGAAGCTAGTGCAATAGTTACTGCTGGATTTAGATGAGCTCCACCCATCCATCCTGTAATATAGGCTGCTACCGCTACAGCGAACCCCCATCCTGCTGTAATTACAATCCAACCTGAAGAATTACCTTTAGTGTTTTTAAGCACTACATTTGCTACTACCCCATTACCAAGTAGTATTAAAATAAGAGTACCTAAGAATTCTGAAAAATAAGCTTGCATTTTGCTCTCCCCTTTATTAAATTTTTTATAAAAAAACTACATAAGATCGCCAAAAACAATCCTATGTAGCTTTCTCTCCAATTCTCCATTTCTACATATACCAAATTTCTTTTTTAGTTGTAGATATACATGTTGCACCACTTTTTAATGTTTCCATTACATCTTCTTTATCAGAAATTAATCCTCCAGCTATTAAAGGTTTATTAAGACTTACTGAAAGTTCCTTAATTATCTTAAAAAGTAATCCTGGAAGAATTTCTACTGCATCACATTCTTCTACTAAATGATTCTTCATATTTTCTTTAGATAAACTATCTATCATAAAAACTCTTTGAATGGCTATAAATCCAAGCTTTTTGCCTGATCTTATCATTTGAGGTTTTGTACTAATTATTCCTTGAAACTTTGTATTTTCTTTAATAAATTTTAAAGCTATCTCTTTACTAGAAATTCCCTCAACTAAATCAATATGCAAAATTCCAATCTTTCTATGTTTGAATATTTTTTCACTTAAATTCTTAATGTTTAATATGTCCCCGAATAAAATAAAAATAACTTGTATGTCACTTTGCAGTGCTAAGTCTAACTCCTTTTCATCCTTAACAGCTGCTACTATTGGGTTATCTTCCAAAATCCTTTTAAAATTATTCATTTCATCCCGCCCTTTGTAATCATTTACACCAATGATATAATTATATCTTCAATATATAAAACTTGCAAATATATTAATTCTTAATTTAAATAAATAATTAAATAAATAAAAAAAGAGCTTAGCAAAATGAGGGTATTATATCCCCTATTTGTGCTTAACTCTATTCTCTCTTGCACTTAATATTCAATTTATTGTACTTTTGTTTTCTACATTTTTATTCTATCACTATTATTTATATTTTACTACATATTTTTAACAAAAGATTTAATATTTACTTAACACCGCAATAAGAACTGCAATCATAATTCCTATAAATGCGGGAAT
>NZ_JAGHFX010000011.1 GCF_017888565.1 Clostridium sp. | reverse complement strand
TACCCCCAACCACTTCTCCATTTGTAGCAAACATAAGACCACCTTGATCCATTTCTACACCATAGCCGTTTAGAACATTAATTATCTTACCTATTATTTGCATTGTAAGACCATCATAAGATAAATTCCCATTAGCATAGTCAAAAGTACCATTATCTAAATTTATCCACGAAACACCATTTCTACTCATTAAGATACCTGCAATAATGCAATCTGCCATAAACCCTTGTCCTGTTCCAAATGTCCTAAAATCCCACTCTTGGGTACCAGGCTTAAATTTACTTGCTATTTCAAATCCCATAGTACCTAAAACCATACACCCAAAAGTTGGACTATTTTCTACTCTATCTTCAAAAATAATAGCTCTCACATCTTGAGGTTGAGCTATATCCCTGAGCGCCTTAAATTGAGTTTGAATAGCATTAATTACACCTTGTATTTCATTTGCTTTTACTGAACCATTATCATTTGTTATTTTCTTTACTATAGATAATACATCTGCTTGATCTTTAAAGAAGTTACTTACTTCATTTCCTAATTCTATAGATATATATTCTCCGGTTATTTTATCTTCTTCAAAATCTACAACTCTAGCTTTAACATCTATATCTAAATGAGGTATATAACAAGTTACTGTATCACCTTTTTTTACATCTACAAGCATTTCTAAGCCTTCATATGCAGTAGTATTTGCTATATTAATCATATCAATTTTATAATTTACTGTAGGCTTATCTATTCCGCCCTCATATAACTTATTACATCTTCTTATTAATTCAGCTCTAGCCTCTTCAATATTATTAAATCCTTCTTCATCATTCGAATTTTCTTTTACTTTAACATCAGAAAACTCTATAACTCTCATTTTAATTTGAGTATATTTATTGATTAACGGACTATCTACCCATGGAAAATTCCCCTCTAGCATTATTCCATTAAACCCTACTGGAATTATTCTGGTAACTACATTTTCTATATTTATATCTTCTTCAATTTCATTAAGATTATATCCAAATTCAACTCTTACTCCATTATCAGAGCCTATTCTATCATTAATGTATATATCATAGTTTTCACAGTAGAATTCACCACCCCAACGATTAATAAAGGAATTGTCCATATCTCCTATTAACGCTTCTACAATGTTTTTTCTAATATAATAAGAAGTGCTTAGAGTTGTTAAATTGCTATGACCTGTAAATCCTGTTCCTGCTAAAATTATATTTATAGCTTCTTGTCCTAGCTTATTAGTAGGTCTTACATCTAGTAGTACTTTATCTACTAAGTCATAAAAAATAGGTCTTGCATAAGCTATTACTTTATACAAAGACCTAACAACATTATAAATTCTATACAGTATTTTCTTTTCATTTTCTTCTATTGCTATTACATTTTCATACTCAATATACTTCCATCTGCCTTCTTCATCTTGAAAGTGCTCTAATGTTATTAAATTTTCACTATCCTTATAAATACAAGATATAGGATCTAATGTTATATCTCCATTTTTATTATAATTGGTATTACTTTTAACATATATTTCAATTGTATTCATTATAAGCACCCCCAATTAGGCAAAATATAAATTTTAAATCCGTTTGTCCAACTAAATGTATTATTACCCTCTTGCAAATACATATCCGCATATTTACCTTCTAAAGCCACATTATTTATTATTCCTTTCCTATAACATAATCCTTTATCAGTATCTATTATTAATTCTTGGCCAACATTAGCTTTAATAGTCTTATTATTAATATTCATGGTTAAATAACCTTCACCAACTATGCGATAAATAGGCTTTGCAACTAAATAATCATTATATAAAGCTTGTGGTAACTCTCTTTCATTCTCTTCTATATAAGTTAAAGGATCACAAATAAATGTAACATTAAATCTCCCTACTTTCTTCATTACTCTTTCAGGAGTTTCTATCGTAACTTTATTAACTCTATAAAATACTTCTAAATCATCACTAAATTTTAATTTGTTATTTACTTTACTTAATAGCCATTGTTTTATTTTCCTAAAGTCTTTATCCCAGGAATATTTAGACATAAAATTAAAAGATACAGTTATCTCTATATCTCCATATCCTTTTTCTCTATAAAGAGTTTTTCCTCCTGGTACTTTTACCTCTTCATATTCCATAACTGGAGCAGGCTTAGAAGGTCTATTTATTACTAATAAATTAACATCTAAATTAGTACTATCATTATAAACAATAAAATAATTAGACAAATGCTAGCCCTCCTTTTCCCCTTCTATAATTATTAGTTCCTTTAGTAATTTTTTTAATTACTTTTTTAGTAGTTTTTTCACTTATAACCTCACCATCTAATTCAGTTATATTGGTTAGATAAATAACTGTATCTCCATCTGTACTATTATCAACTATCCCCTTAATATTTCTATACATTTCACTTAATGGTACTATTGCTTCTGCATTAGATCCTTGACCATTAAATGCATCTCCAACACCAACTCCACCTAATACAGTTGGAGACTTAAATATAGCTCCTTTATAATACCAATCAACTGACACCTTAGGTATTGAAGGAGGGACTAAACTAAACTTACCTGTTATACTGAAATGAGGTAACTTAAACATTGACCTTATTCCATCCCAAATTCCTTTTATAGAATTAACCACACTTTGAAATGGTGATATTATACCATTCCATGCATTTTTAATTCCTAAAACAACATTATTCCATACTGAAGATATTGTATTTGTCAATCCACTCCATATTGATGATATTGAATCTCCTATTGAAGAAAATATATTTTTAAATCCTTCCCAAACTGCCTTTATAGAATTAACTATACTATCCCATATACTTTTAAAGAAATTACATATACTAGTCCATATACTTTTAATTCCTTCTACTGCTAAATTCCATGTATCAACAAATGCTTGCCATATTATTTTTAAAACCTCTATTGTAACATTCCAGGCTATTTTTAATGATTCAAACATTTCCATTACTAAGTTTCTAAACCACTCACATTTATTCCAAAGTAAAACTATAGCAGCAATTAATGCTGTTATACCTATTATTATTAGTGTTATAGGATTTAAACTCATAATAAAATTTAATGTAGCTTGTGCTGCACTCATAGCAGTAGTTGCTATTGCACTTGCAATTGTAGCTGTCTTATGAGCTATAAATTTAGTTGCACTAATACCAGCTTGTATTGCACTTTTTGTGAATTGTAAACTTGCTTTTCCTAAATTCAAAGCTAAGTTCCCTACTGCTTTAGCTCCATTAACAGTTGCATTAACCATATTTTTACCTACTTTTGTCGTAAAATTTCCTACAGCTTTTGCACTATTAATTGTACTAGTACCAAATTTTTTAACTACATTTAAAGCCTTTTCTCCAAAACTTTTTAAATCTCTATATGCTTTAACTCCACTTCTTAACATTGCTGTAAACTTACTAAATGCTCCTAATGCTAAGTTTATGGTGACTATACTACCACCTATTGTAGCAATAGTTTTTAATTGCTCTGAACTCAAACTACTTAATACCTTAGTTACTTTACTTAATCCATTAGCAACCATTTCTGTAACTGGAGCTAAGGTATCTCCCATATTGATAGCACTATTTTTCACTTCATTAAATGATACTCTTAATTTATTGCCATTAGTATCGCTTATCGTATTAAATGCTTTGTCTGTTGCTCCTGCTACATTACCCATTTCAGATAATACTTTATTGAAAGCATTTCCTGAATCAGTTACTAATATCATAGCAGCCTTTGCTGCTTCACTACTACCAAACATATCTGCAAGAGATTTCCCATTAGCTTTTGCATTTTCATCAAGTATATTTAATATATCTCCAACTGATTTACCACTAGCTATTAACTCTTGAAAACTCTTTCCTGTTAAATTTTTAATTGAATCACTAACTTTTGTTCCACTTTTTGAAAGTTCATTTAACATTGAGTTCATATATGTTGTTGACTCTGCTGATTTTATACCCTTACTTGTCATAAGTGCATATCCTGTTGCTACCTGTTCTAAATTAACACTAGTTGACTTTGCTGTTGGAATTAATTTACCCATATCAGCTGATAATTCACCAACAGTTACCTTACCTACATTTTGTGTATTTATTAATATATCCGATACTTTATTTACCTCACTTGCTTCCAATTCATAAGAGTTCATTATAGTTGTAAGTAAATCTAGGGATTGTCCTGCTTCTGCAAATCCAGCTTTAGCTAATTTTGTTGATTCTGTCACAAAATTAACTGCATCCCCTGTGCTTTGTCCAGCTGAAATTGCATCATAAACATTATTAGCAATTTCATTTGCTGAAATTCCAGTTTGATTAGATAAATCTAGTATTGCTTTTTTCATATCATCATAACTAACTATAGTTTCATCTGCTATAGTCATAACTTTTGCCATACTATCTTCAAAAGTTATACTTGCAGTTGTACTTGCTATTCCTGTTCCAACTATAGCTGTGCTTACTGGCTTTAATTTATCGCTCATTTTCCCACTAGCTTGAGATACTTTGTCGAATCCTTTTTCTAATTTCTCTAATTTCAAATTAGATATTTGTTTATCTATATCCTCAAGAGCCTTTTTATTCTTTAATATAGATTTTTCTGTATTATTCATCTTAGTAGTTGCTACAACTAATTTATTATTACAACTTTCAATTTCTAGTTCACTTTTAGCATATTCTTCTTCTAATTTTCTTAATTCTTCTGAAAGTTTTTTTGTTTCTTCACTATTCTTTCCTGTAATTTTAATACTGTCTTCCTTTTTCTTAGTAACCTCATCTATTTTCTGACTTAATTCTAATTGTTTGTTTTTTTCCTTTTCAATTTCTGAATTAATACCAACTATCCTATCTTTATATATACCTATAATTTGATTTTGAGCTTGAATTTTAGCTGTTAATTCTTTCTGTATTGATGATAGCTTTTCTTGAGCATTACCAAATAACTTTGCTTTCTCTGTAGCAACTCCACACTCTGAACTAACAAGCTTTAATTGCCTTGTTACTTCCCTCATTTGATTTTGAAAATCACTACTTGAAGCACCAATTTTAATATTTGCTCCTGACATTTATCCACCCCCTATACATCAAACTCCCGGCTATTGTCAATTTCTATAGGGTTTCTAACCATATCAAACTCTAAATAATCTATATAATCAACAATATCCATATCCATACACTCTTTATAGCTCATTTTATGAACTCTTATTGCATATCTTATTATCCAAAAGAAAATATCTACCCACTTATTACTATCCTGCTCTAATTCCTCATATCCATTTTCTTTATCATAATCATCAAAGGCGGAAGTTTCCTTTTCTCCACTTCCGCCTTTTATTTTTTTATTAACTTTTCCATCTTTTTCATTGTCTTATTTCCAATTTCTTCACCAAGTTTCACAAAAGTTGGATAGATTTCATCAAGATCCATTCCATCTAAAAGTTCATCAACAGAAAATTTATCTCCGAACATTTCACAAATATATTCACACATTAAATCGTAATGTTCTTGAGTAAAAATCTCCTCTTCATCTGCTTTGCTCATCACATCTTGAATTTCAAGCGTTCTTTTTAAAGCTCTACCTCTCATTCTAATAGTAGAAAACTCTTTTATTTCAACTTCACCATTATTGATTATTTCTAATTTTATTTTCATGTTTCACCTACCCATAAAATTTAATAAATAGAAAAGAGTAAGAAATTAATCCTACTCTTTAGATTCTTGCTTTACCTACTTTAGCTTTTCCAACCCTAGCATCTTCTAGGGCTTGACTAGGGTGTACTATATTCTTGAACTTTTGCAAACCAATCAGCTATTGCTTCAGCTGCACTAGTATCTTCTTCGACTAAATTACTTTCATCTACTTGAATTGCATATAGATTTCTCTTTTTGCTATCAATAGTATCCTCTTTTTGTCTTGCATAAAAACTTCCCTTTAAACTTGCTGTTTGTGTTTTAACTTTATCTTCTTGTGTTTCATAATTCATTTCAGGTCTTTCAAGCTTTCCACAGTAATACCATGTAAATTCATACTTTCCATTTCTCTTTTTAGCTCTCCAGCCAATAGCAATTTCTTTTGCTCCATCACCTGCAGCTTTTAATAAAAATCCATTCTTATATAAATTTTCAAATAGTATTGCATAATCTTGTGGGGCTAATGTATTTACTGAAAAATCTATTTCAGTCCCTTCATATTGCTCGACTATTTCTTCCACATTATCATCACTATATACCTTTTCTTGTGTAAATTTATCACTTACCTTTGCACTTAATGCTCTTGCAAGTTTAACTGGTGTGCCTGTTGTATATATTGTTCCATTATTAACTGTTACTTCTGCAATATGAATGTCTTTTAAACCACAAATTCTACTTCTTACTATAGTTTCTACTCCTGGCATCTAATTTACCTCCTCTAAATAATTAAATCTTAATGCTTTATGATGTATCTTAGTATCTGGCTCAATAAAGTCTTGTCCATCAATATATCCAAAGTCATTTAATAACATTAACTTTTTTACTTCATTTTTTAACTTCCACTCATCTTTTAAGCTCCAAATATCAACTTGAATAGTATGAACAATATCTTCTTCTTCATCATCAGAAATATTATTACTTCTATCACTTAACTCACAAAAAGTAATGTGAGTATCATTTATATTTTTGTCATACCAACCTTGTACTACTGTAATTCCTCTAGATGAGATACTTTCTAAAGCTTTTGCTATAATTTCTATAATATCCATCTACTCACCTACTTCAATTTTGAAATTAGATTTTCATACTCACTTTTTGCTACTTCACTAAAATACTTTGTCAACTCTTGTTTCGTGCTCTCCATATATGCAAAAGGTTTTATTTTTGATGTTCCCCATTCAGTAAATTTAGTATAAAAATAGGGTGAGTTATCTGATTTGTCCCACCCTACCGTTATACTTTGATAACCATTTTTCTTTTTTACCCCACTTAATGGTATATTATCAGCTGAATGCTTACCTGTTCTACTTCCTTTCCTACCTGATAACATAGGATCATTACTTTTAGGCATTTTAGTTCTAGCGGTCTCTTTTGCTTTTTTAGCACACTTTTTTAATATTTTTGCATTAGCCTTTTCGATTTCTAATTCACTAGCAACTTTTTCAACTTCTTTAATAGTTTCATCTAAACCTTCAAATTTTATAATCATATTAGACCACCATTTTAGCCTTTATATAAACATACTCCTTTGAATTGCCTTTAAAATCAACTTGATATACTTGATATTCAGTATTATCAAACACTACAATAAATTTATTTTTATCTGTAGCCCTCATATCTTTTACTTTTTTGCAATATCTAACTTTAAAAACTAATACATTTTCATGCTTTGTATTTTGAGCTTCATAAAGTTCTTTACCATATAGCTCCATTGGAGTACACCAACAACTATAGTAATCTTGAAATGACTCTTCCCATCTTCCAATTACTACATCTTTTATCTTCTTTTTAATACTAATTCTACTATCCACTTACTCTACCTCACTATAATTACTTAATTTATCTAATATAGTGGTAACAATAATATCCTTTTTAGTATTATTAGCTATTTCAGTACCCCTTTTCTCATACATATCATATGTAAGTTTCTTCTGAAGTAAATTAAATAACTTCATAGCTTTTTCATCACTCTTATATCCAGTACCAACACATGAATTAATGTACTCTTCGCTTACTACAAGTAATTCAGATAAAATATCATCATCATCTTCATAGTCAATTTTTAAATATTTTTTTACTTCTTCTAAGGTCATATAATCACTCCTTAAGAAGCAAAAGAGAGTGAAAGACTCTCTATGCTTCATTCATATATCCCTTTGCTTTTAAATCTGCTATTAAATTATTAACTACAGTTGCTATATCTTGAGTAGTAGCTGATTCTGCTGTTAAGGCATCTATTTTATTAAGCTTTTGAATAACTGCATCTGCACCCTTTGGTCCTGGATCTCCTTTTTCACCTTTCTCTCCTGGATCTCCTTTAGGTCCAGGAGTTAATTCAATATTAGAAATCCCTTCCTCAATGTGATTTAACTTTTCTTTAGTTATTACTTCATCATCTGTCCATGTATGTTTTTCATATGATGCCATACTATTCACTCCTTCCAACATTCGCTTTTCCTACTTTTGCCTTTCCAACCCTAGCTTCTTCTAGGGATTGATTAGGGTGTAACTTCAAATTCTATTTTCTTTATAGATCTAGTTGCTCCTTTTATAACATCAAATCTTTCTATAGCTCTTAAACAGTCTTGATTTTTGTTAAATAAGAATTCAGTAGATTTTGTAATCTCTACATCTTTTCTATCAAAGAACTTACAAGCTTCTTTCACATTAGCTACATAATAAATTAACTTTCCATGAGAAGCTGTTACTACTGTATCTGAAAGTTCTACTATAGGTTTATTATTAAACATAGCTACTCCATCTACATAAGTAATTAAGTTTAATTTTCTACCTAAAGTATCTTTCTTATTCTTTAAATAAACAAATCCTGCTGTATTAGTTATAGTAATAGCACCTGCTCTAGCAGATGGAACCAAAGAGTCAATTGCTTTTTCTACATCATCATAATCTGTAGCTCCTTCTACTTCTGTAGCTCCACTTTTTATAATTTCTAAGATTTCTTCATTCTCTATTGCTATAGCACCTTCTGCAAAGTCTGGCATTAAAATATTCTCTATAATTCCAACAACCTCATCATCTCTTAGACTTCTTTCAATAGGAACAAATTTACCATAATCCTCTACATCATAATTAAGTTGAGTTGTACTTACAGCTCCTTGATCTATAGGTGTATCACTTGATAATTTTGCAAGCTTATTTTGTCCTAAATTAGCTACTGGCATTTTCCCTGTCTTCTCTTTAACTGGAATAACATGTGCATATTTTTTTAATGATGGATATCCATCTCTTAACAACATTAAATCATTAACATATCCTTCTGGTAATAATGCTCCATTTCCGGCTACTGTAACTAACCCCCTCTCTTCATCTGTCATTTGCATATTAAGTAAATGTTTCCCTAATGCTCTTAACTCGTCTTCTCTTGTATACTTTCTTGTTTCATCTCCTGTAGCAGATGGTATTTGAACACCTCTAACTTGTAAATCTCTTAATTCTCCTTCTTCAATAGCTAGAGCAGTTTCTAAGTCTTCTTCTAATCCTCTAACTTCTTCTGTTAATGCTCTTGCTGCAGTCATATCTCCTGCATCCATTTTTGCTCTTGCCTCTGTTCTTTTATCTTTAATTTTTTTCATTATCTCTTTAGATTTCATTTTATTACCTCTTCTTTCTTATTTTTTTACATAGATTAAAGCCCTAGCTCAATCACTAAGACTTCTCTTTCTTTTGCTAAATTTCTTTCCCGCTCTGCTTCCTCTTTAGCTCTCTTATACGTAGTGGCACTTGATTGCGAGTATGCAGGAAATGTAACTAAACTTACATCTATTATTTTTTTAATCTTTTTTATTGTTCTTAGGTCATATCCTCTAATACCATCATCCCAATCCCATTTTTGAGCTTCTTTATCACCCCAGTCTATTCTAAATCTAAAGCTACACTTATCAATTACTCCATTCTTAATATTCTCTATTAAGTCCCTTGAGTAACTTGTATCTGTTGGTATAGCTTCAAAGAATAAACCTTGTGAATCTACAGTTAATTTTAAACTTCCAGTTCCTTCTTGCTTATTATTTCTAGCCAATACCTTATCTTCACTATGATTGAAAGTAAGAATAACATCGCTAAGATCTGTATCATCTAATGCTCCTAAATCTATAACTTCCCTATAACCTAAATCCTCTGACATACTATTAAATCTTAAAGCATACCCTTGTATTCCTAATTGCTTTTCCTCACCCATTTCTCTTACTTCAAATTGAGATATACAGCTAAAATAATCTCTATTCTTCTCCATCATTATCACCTCCTTTCGCAGTATTATTCTTTTTCTCCTTATTTTTCAGATAACTTACATTACCTTCTAATAAATCTTTTAAAAGAACTTGTCCACTCGGAAGTGTAACTGTTCCCTCATTATCTAACGGAACTCCTAGTAATCCTTTAGCATATTCTAAACTATAGACACCATTTTTAACGTAATCTATGATGATGTTCTTTTGTTTTTCTGCTGTTGTTCTAAGAAGTACACCAAAATTAATATCAAAGAAATATCCTTCATTATATTCCTCAATTCCTACGTACTTATAATTGAATTCTTGCTCTAAGCTCTTAATTTTAATTAATAATGTATCAGTTAAATACCTTAAGTTTTCAGCTTCTATATCTACTTTTCCTGAAACATCTTCACCTATCATAGAAGGAGTTAATCCCCAACAAGAAGCCATCTCTCTTCTACTCATTGAACGAAGCTCTTTAAACTGTGAATCAGCTAATGATAAGTTTAAAGGGCTGACATTATATCCTGCTGGTACTGTGAAAATACGTCCTTCTGCTGAAAACATACTGTTAAACTTCTTTTGAATCTTTTTAAGCTCTTTTTCCTCCTTTATATCACTAGTTAACTGAATTAACGCCTTAGAAGTTAGACCGTTATTAAACAAATCAGCTAATATATCTTGCCCCTTTAAATTTGTTTTCATAGATAACTCCATATACTTTCTAATGGGATTAGCTGTTATTCCATCAGTTGTAATTCCTCCAAAGTACATAATACAATGTGCTTCTGGCACTATCTTTGTTTTATTATTACAAACTATTTCTAAAGCTACCGGAATCCCTTTCATGCTGTCTATTAATCCCGCATCATCTATAAAAAATTGATTTATTCTACAAGGATAAAGTTTTCCAGTCGCTGGGCAAGCATATAAACAACTAACCCCCTCATGCTCTCCAATAGTAACTAAAGCTCTAATCATATTAATAAAATTCATTCCCTCATTCGGTCTTAAAAATTTATCATTATGTCTAAACTCTTTAGCTATCCTATCGCCTTTTCTATCATCATGATACTTAACACTAAAACTTAAACTAGCAATCTTGTTAGCTGTGTAATTAATACATTTAAGATAAGTAGATTCTTTTAAGTACTCCTCACTTGTTAAATTGTTTTTATTTATACCTCTCCAACTGAAGTTTTCAACAGCTTCATTATATGTGTACTCTTTACCTTCATGGTTAAATAAATTTTCTAGGATCACTTTCTCACATCCTTTCTAGTTAGAAGTCTCCTCCTTAAAAGTATTTTGCTTGACTTGTGATGTTTTTGCTTTGTGTACTAGTGCAGCTACTACTATAAATGTTATTCCTAATAATATAAGACCTAAGTTAACATTAATATTAAAAATAGCTTTAAAAATTAGAAAAAAACCTCCTAATATCATTAAATCTGTAATATCAATTTTTTTAATAAATTTCTTAATTTTATTTATTATTTTTTTCATATAATCACTCCCAATTCACATTATCTAATGCATCTATTGCTGTATAGCTATCATCAGGTACTACATACTCTGTATAAGCAAATATTAATACTACAACCATATCTATACGTTGCTTATTTTTATCTTCTTTAATAAGCATTTCATCATCTACCTTACCTTTAGTTGTACTAGCATTAGACATATTCCAATCTAACAATTCATTTTCAACATATCTAATTTTGTAATCATACACTTTTTTCCTAAATTCTTTTGTTGCTGGACTTAGATTACTATAAGTTTGTTTTAACATTACAACATCATAATCTTCTGATAATCTTTCAACTAATTCCTTAGCATTCATAGGATCTGTTACAATGCATCCAATTGTACATTCATATTCCTTTTCTATACTCCTTATATACTCTTCAACTTTTGTATAATTAACAGTCATACCTTTATGAATATCACAATATCCTAATCTTTCATAATTTCTATAGTTTATATGTTTTTCTCTTCTATTAGGCAAACTATCTTCAGGTAAAAAACCATAAGATTTACAATAAATTATATTTTCATCCTCAAATTCAATTCCTACTGCGGTTAAATCTGTAGTTACAGACATATCAAGTCCTAAAGTTACTGTTTTTCCTTTGATTTTCTCCCTAAATTCTTCATCACTTATTTTACATTTCTTCCAATAGTCAATATCTAAATATTTATTTAACTCATTAGACTTTAAGAATATATTCAAATTTTTAGTTAAAAACTCTTCTTGCTCACTTGTTTTAATTTTAGCCATTTCTCTATCTTCTTTAATTTCTTTATAATTCTCTTCAATTCTAAGTGGATTCGCTTTATATAATCCCTCATCTGTCCAAGCCTCTTCTTTAGTTGCATAGTAAAGAAGTACAAATAATCTATGATTAGTTGTTGTCCCATTTAAAACAGCTCTATCATACTCCAATTCTTCAAGCATAACTGAATCACTTTCAGCATAAGCCGTAGTTAATTTTAACATCAATGGGTTTTTAACACTTAATTGTCCTTTTCTCATAGCTTGTATATTATCATTGCTAGTAAAAGCTCCAACTTCATCACAAACTACAGCAGCCGGTCTTATAGCATTATTTTTGTTAGCTTTTGATGTTCTAGGATAATAAAAACTATTTGTAATTAAGCATTTAATAATACCTATTTCACTTTCTGATACAAAGAAATGTCTCTTAATAGCTGGACTTGCACTTATTATCTGTGCCATAGCTTTTCTTATTTCTTTCGCTAAATCTCTATCTATACATATAGAATAGAATTCACTATAATCTTGTTCTGTAAGCATTAATAATAAAAATACTATTGCAGCTATAAAAGTTTTAGCATTTTTTCTAGGAATAAATAATACTACATCCCTATATCTAAACTTATTTTTATCTTCTTTATATCTCCAACCAAAAATTGCACATATAAAAAAGGCTTGAAAATTTTCTAAGCCTTCTAAAACTTGCTTTCCTGCTATAAATCCAGTTGCATAATTAAATAATTTCAATAAATTATTTATCTTTTTTAACTTCTTCTCACTAAAACAAAATTCAAATTCTTCTTCATATTGTCTAAAATAGTAGTCATTCAGAAAAATTTCACATTGTTGTTTAACTTCCTCTGTGGTTAATTCATTTTCTAATAGAACATCTTCACAATATTTTAAAGCTTTGGCTAATAATATTATCCCCCTAATATTAGCCATCATCATCATCCCTTAAAGCTTTTATCAATGGATCTTCTTCTTTTTCTTTAGCTTGTAATGCTAAACTTCCTATTTTAGCTCTAGCTTGTGGACTTAAACTTAACTCATTACAACACCTAAAGAAATCCTTTGTGTATTTATCTTTACTGCTCATTAAAGTTTTATCCCACAGATTTGTTATATCTTCATTTATTTGTTTTTCTATTTCTGTCAATCTTGAAATTGCTATGCTACAAGTAGCTAATACATAAATGTCTAAATTACTTAATATTCCACTAGCCTTTAATTCATCTACTATATATTTAAATATCTTCTTTTGATCTTTATTTAAATATTTAGGAGGTTTAATTTTATCAGCTAGACCTTTCAATTTCTCCTCTTGTTTTTTTCTAGCTTCAATTTCTTCTTTAGTATTATGCCTACTTTGTGTTTCAATTGGTTTGCAAGGTCTTGCCATAAAATCCTCCTTTCATAAAAAAATTTTCATTTTGGGAATTTTATATGACTGGTTGGGCATATCGGACTATTTATGTTCATTTAGAAACTTCAAGCACTCCCCCGGTATTTATAAATATTCCTCTTCATATTTATCTTTTATTTTATATAACTCTTTTTTCTTTATTTCTGTATAATTTTTATGTAATTTATTATGACAGCTATGGCATAATGGTAAAAGATTATCCTCTTCTAATCTCTTAGAGAAGTCTTCTTTAAGTTCTATTATGTGATGCACTACATCTGCAATAGTTGTTATTTTAAATTTAACTAAGCAATATAAACATAATCCATTGTACTTTATTCTTATATATTTACTCATCCTCTTCCAATGAGGACTATCATAAAACTTACTATATTTTATATTTTCCTTATTCTCTCTTACTTTCTTTTTATAATCTCTTGCACTCGCTTTAGTACATTCACACTTACTGTTTTGTAATATCTTCTTACCACATTTCCCACACCTTCTATATACAGGCATTTAAATTTCCTCTCCAAATAGTAAAATGACTAGTAATTAACTACTAACCCTATCCTATTACTTATTTAATATTTCTAATTCAATACATTTAATTAAAAATCTTCCCATTACACTTTCTGTTTCTTTAGCTACATCTTCTCCAGATTCTTCTCTTTTTTCTAATTCTATAGCTTCATCAAGAATATTCGCTAATTCTATAAACGTATCTCTTAATCCAATTAAATCTTTTCCCATTTTATCACTCTCCATATATTTTATTTTTGTCTTAATGCTCCATTTATCCTTTGGTATCTTCTTTCCCTCATACAAGTTTCTAAATCTTCATAAGGTGATAGAGTAAGTTCTATCTCTTCACATTTATTATGATTCTTGCATAAAGGATTATGGAATAAACAAGCACACTTTAAATCTTGTCCTATCCAGTTACTTAGGAATACATATTGTCTTTTCTTTACCTTACCCATATTATCACCTCGCTTTTATATAAAATAAAAAGAACCCTATCCCTAGAGTTCTTTAATCAATTATTCTTTTAATACTTTAGCAAATACAGTTGTTCCTACATCTTTTAATTCATCATATGCTAATTTAAGTAGTGAACTAATCTTAGTATTTTTTTCTGTTCTTTCATATCCGATTTCATTTCCATGGTTTTCTTTCCCGATATTGCTTATATATAATAACCCTTTATCTGTTAAGACTATTCTATCAACCCAAGGCACTCCAAAATTGCCCCTACCATTAAATTTTAATCCACTGATATATCCTTCATTGTCTAATTCCTTTAGTATCCTTATAAATTCTTCTGTTTCTAATTCTAATTCCCTTTGGTTTATTCTTTCATACTCTGTATATTTATCTTTTGTATACTCTTCAAATATACTTAGCAATACATAATCAAAATTTGATATTTCCACACCCTCACCCCCTTTAATTTACAATTCTACATATAATTATAAATTCCTTCAAAAAAGCACCTGTTAAATAGTTATTTTTTATAACTACAACAAGTGCTTTTCTATAAAAGGGTATTGAGAATTTATGAGAGGTTATATGGATAATAACCTTTATCTATTCGACTATGTGCCTGTAGGTGAGGTCTTACCGCCGCCAATAGATTATTTTCTTGCTTCACTCATTTTATACCTTAACCTACGCTAGTATAAAAGTCATAGTTGGCTTATTGAGAAGATATTAGGAATCGAACCTACTTCTATAGCTTAAAAAGCCTATTGTTCTACCATTGAACTATATCTCCACATTACACCTAGCTTTTATACTAGGTGCTATAATTATAGGGGGTCAATCCACAATGAAAAACTTTGTCCAAGCTTTCCACAATATTATTAAACCATACTTCCTATATATAAATTATTCTAGTTTTATTCCAAAATTATTCCACCTATTCCACTCATTTATGCTTTGTATGGCTTGTCTTATCTTTTTATTAACTTGACTTTGGCTTAAATGTACCTCATGTGCTATTTTGTATTCATTATATTTCTTACCATACTTCATTTCTAAAATCATTTTATGTTCTGGACTTAATTGGAATATTACATCTTCTATTTCACTTATATCTCTTTCTATAGTATCTAGTAATTCCTCTTGCTTTTCCCTCTCAAGTTTCTTTTCAGTTACTCTTCTTATCTTCATTTCTGTAACTCTCATTATTTCTCTTTCTGCATAGCTTATTCCACTTCCAGATGTTTGTACTCTTTCTTCAAAGGATGATGACATACTTTCCTCTGGGTCTATATTAAAGTTGCAATCTCTTAAATCTTTTTCTATCTTATTTATTTGTTCATCTAATATTTTAATAGTCTTTTCTATAGACTTTATCTTCTTCTCTTTTTGATAATATCTTTTAACTTTTTCTTCTGTTTCTTTGAACTCCCTTTTATCCATTAAACTCCTCCTCAAACTCTCCATTTACCGCTCTTATTTCTCTTCCATCTATGTTTAATATTAATACTCCATCTATACATTTAAGCTTGTCTTGATCTATTCTAGTGTTAATACATATATGTCCTGCATTGTTCCATCTACAAGATACTTTATTACACATTCTATCCCTCCTATAGAGTGGACCATATAAGATCCACTCATAATATGTTTTATTTCTGTATTGTGTATTAAATTCTTTCACGAATAACAAAATCTAAACCACATTTCTCACATCTACCAGTATATAT
>NZ_JAGHFX010000056.1 GCF_017888565.1 Clostridium sp. | reverse complement strand
CATCTATTTTTTCTAATTCTTCAATAGCTTTTTCTAAAGAAGCTTTTATGCTATTTACTTCTTCTTGTGTTGCATCTTCTTTTGCTATTATTGCTTTTGCTTGTGCTAAGATATCTACAAAGCTTTTCCAACTTTCTGCTGTATAATCTTTTTCCTTTAAAGCTTCTGATTCTGTTATTAAATTAGATAATTCTGTTTTATCCACTACTTCTGGAGTTTCTCCTCCATTTCCAACTTTTATAGTCACAACATTAGATATTACAGATTTTCCTTCAACTGTTACCTTAACTGCTAAATTAGACTCTCCACCTTTTAAACCCTTAATTTTTCCATCTTCTATTGAAATAACACTCTCATCTGAAATAACATATTCAACTATTGCTTTTGATAAATCTACTTTTTTTCCATTAGACATAAGTGCATTGACATCAAAATCAACAGATAAATCTACTGGCAATTCATTTACACTTGTATTTAGATTTACATTCTTTATTACTGAATCAGATTCTTCTTTAATTTCTGAAACATAAATATCATCTAAAATAATCTCTTTAAATCCATTTCCTTTATCTAAAGATATATAATAATCATTTACATCTCCAGTAGTAAATTCCTTTACTATTGGCTTAGCATTAGTATATTCTCCTATTTCAACACCAGTAGCTTCTAATGGAATATTTAACAATGTTCCTTGTGATAATGACTTGACATTAATAGAATATCCAGGTGCTGCATCTGCAAGGGAATATAAGAATCCAAGCTCATATTTAGTATTAGGTTCTAAATTTAATGTCGATGAATCCGTTACTATCATTTCTCCTAACTCGCCTTGTTGTTGATTACTCTTTAATGAGAACCTACCATTAAGAACCCAGCTCATTTTTTGTCTTTCATATAAATCTTTTTCCGCTAAGTGAGTTCTATTTGAAGTTCCTCTGCCTGGTGCTAAGAAGAATGGTGTTATTCCTTCATCAACATTTTCAAAATCTTCATAGAATACATATCCATCTTTATTTGTATGACCAGGATGTTCCCAAATCCTAAAATCATCAATTAATACTGGATTTTTCCCTTCCTTTGCTTCTAGATAAATATTTGCTGTATCTATATTCTTAGGTACTGTAAATTCTACTTCCATTCTAACGTAAGTATCATCTAACCATTTAACTCCTTCTCCTTGTCTTACTCTTCCACCTCTAGTAATAGTGTTGTTAAGACTCTCATCTCCTACGTCTACACCTAAAAGCACTTCCCTATTACCACTATTCTTTACCCAAGCAGAAACTGAATAAGTTTTTCCAGTTTCTAATCCACTTATTTCTTGACTTATTTTACCTTGTTTTTCCCCAATAGAAACTATATCATTTCCTTTTCTTCTATTTTCAGTTTCATTAACAAAAGTTATATGATCTGTTTCACCATTTTCTGATTCCTTAGTCCAGTAATTCCAACTTTGAGAATCAAATCCAGGATCATTTATTTTACTACCTTCACCCCATGAATCTATTCTATCTTCTGAAACTTCTCCCTTAGTTACTATATATGGAGTATTTTGTTTAACATCTAAAGTTACTTTTCCATTGACAACATTTACACTTTTAACTTTTGTTCTACCTAAATCAGATAATTCATAAAGTTCAACATTCTTTAAATTACCCCAACTTTCAGGTAGTTCCCACTCCGAAGTAGTACCCATTGGATTCCAGTGATAAATTTTCTCATCTTCTTCAACAGGATTCCAAGGTAAGAATAAAGTAGTTTTTCCTTCTCCAATTGAATTAATTGTATTTTCTGGAGTTGTTGCAACTAATCTACCATCTTTATAGTAATTTATATCACTTCCTTCTCTTACTGCCCTTAGCTCTTCATTAAAAATAACTTCATCTTCTGTCATTTTCATTATATCGAAATGTTGCATATACTTAGTTGGTAAAACTTGATTATAAAACCTTTCTACTCCATTTACTCCTTCTATTGAATGATTATTTCCCCATCCACTTGATAATAAATGCTTACTTCCCTTTAATAACGGATTTGATAAGAAACCATCCTTAGTACTATTTCTTATAAATCTTAAAATATCACTTGTTCCGCCTTGATTTGGATATGCTGGATCTGAGCCCCAGTGATTCCAAATTACATGTTCTTCTAAAGGACTATGAAATTCAGTAGCTACTGGATAACCTATATCATTAAGTTTTTCTCCAAGTTGATGGGCATTCCATCCATTTCCTGTATAAACATCAACATAAACCCATCCTAAATCTGGTACGTCTTTTTTTAATTCATCTAACCTTTCAAACAACTTACCTGTTACAATATCAGCTCTTTGATCAACATAATAAGATTGATCAAGCCATCCCCAACCAGGTGCCTTTTCATTTACTATTCCATCTGGATACTTAAAAGCATCTAGTTGATACTCTGTTGCATTTACATGTACACCAAATTTTGCATTATACTTAGCGCCTTCATTTATTAATGTATTAAAATCTTCAACGCCTCCTTGTCTAATCCCTATATGGCCGCCATAATCTGGGATAGAATCATCATGTCCTTCAGCTTGATATCCTTTTTCAAGTACCATTTGACCGAAGCCATCTGTATAATTATATAATTTCTTTACAGTATCTAAAGTTCTTAAAAATGGACTTTGAGTATATCCAATATTGAACGCTATATAGGAAAGACTATCTTTAATCATATCTCCTCCCATAGGTGCTTCAACATTATTCCTATATTCTATAGCTGCATCTTGCCAATCTATTATTTCATCTGAATTCATATCTTTTGTTATCATGACTTCTGTCCATAATGTATCTTCGGTGTAAACTTCAGCTTCTGAGTCTAAAACCTCTCTATAAGTCCACTCACCTGTTCCCATTGCAGTAGATTTATATCCATTTTTATTTTTAGTATCTAGTGTTATTCTACTTGAATATTCAATTACATTATTGTTCATTGTTATAGCAAAGTTATCGTCATTTATAAATGCATACGTTTTATTTTTTAATGATGGTTCTAAATCTTCAACTGTACTTATCTCGTCAGTTATTTGATGCCATGCTCCTGTAGATAAAACCCCTGCTATTGCTCCACCTTCATTACTCTTAACTGTTGCAAAACTATTATTAGATAAGGCTATCTTCTTTACTTTAAAATCACCAGTTTCTTTTATATCTGTTATCTCCATTCTTATCTTGTTATCATTTACAGATATTTGCATAGTTAATATAACTCCTATTTCGTCAATAGCCAAAGTATAAGTAGCTACATTATTCTCTACATTACATGATACTTTTGGAGAATATTTTTCATTATTTATTTGAACTTTATTGTATCTATCTTCTTGGGCTATTAATTTTGAGTTGTCTGCTTTCCATACATAATCTATTATTCGTGGGAAAGTGTTATCTAAATTAACTTTTATTTCATCTGATTCTATACTCTGAACTTGAACCTCTGGTAACTCTTCTTCAATTTCCGGAGTAATTTCTTCAACTTTAATATTATCTAATGTAACTGTTTTATTACCAAACCACCCTACTAGACCTATTTTTCCTGCATTACTAGGTATACTTCCTGTTGTTGCACTACCTAATAATTCATTATTTATCCATAAAGTAATAGTACTATCTTCAACTTTCAATTTTAATTTATACTTTTTATTTGCTTCAATTTTAGTTGAACCCGGAAATGCTCCCCAGCTCTCTTGTCCATTTTTAGCTGATTTCCATACCCATGAACCTGAATCATAACATAAAGCTCCCCAATTATTTACATCTTGAACTCTAAACCCTAAACCAATTCTTCCAGTATCATTATTTACACTAAAATCTGTTTCATAAGTAAAATTCTTAACATTAGGAGACTTGTTATCATATGCTAAAGAAACTCCATTCATTGGAATTTTCACAGATCCATCTGAGACAGTCGCTGTTATCCCTGTTGGTTTTAATACTTTCCAATCTCCACTTGTCTCTGATGTATCAAAATCTGTCGAGTAAGAAATCTTTTCCCTTACAGTTATATTTGCAATTGCTTTAGGAGCTTCTTCTGATGCACCCCTTATTGTTCCTTGAACAGTAAAATTCCCAGTGCTTTCATAACTACTTGGGTCAATATAATCCCAAATAACTACCTCTTCAGCAGTTGTTTCATCTGCATATGTTACAGTAGCTGTATAAGGTAACTGTGGCTTAGCTTTAACTAAAGTTTCAATATCTATTGGTTTTACACTTGTTATATCATTTTTAACTTCATTATCAAGTGTCTTAATTTTTAAATAATCAACTGTTATATCTTTACTATCAAACCAAGTTCTAAACCCAAATTTTCCTGCTTCTTGTGGAAAATTATTTATTGATACAATATCATTAAATATTTCTTGTCCATTAACCGTTAAAGTTAAAGTATTTCTCTTAACTTTTACTTTCATAGTAACCCATTGTCCACTTTCTACTTTAGGTCCTGCTATATCATCTTTCCAAGCAGTAGGTGATTCTATTAACCATCCTGTTCCTGTATTATATCCTACAAACCCATAATCATTAGCACCTTTTCCTCTAAATACAAGCCCAAACCTTCCTGGTAATTCCCCATCTTTAGCTTCAAATTTAAATCTTGTTTCTGCTTCAAAATCTTTTAATTCTGGAGATTGATCTTCAACAAAAACTAAATTATTCCCCTTACCCGCATCTCTCTTTATTGTTAAAGCACCTTTTGAATCCCCCTCACTAAAATCAAAAACCTCTTTAATTTCACCATCTCCAGTAAGTCTTGTCCAAGAATTACTATCATAATCACTATACTCTTGATTGTACACAAAGGAGTCATTTACCTGTTGGATGTTACCTACATGTGTGGTATTAGTTGTTTCAGCTAAAGCCGATACTGGAATTTGCCCAACTGCAACTGCAACTGCTATTATAAAAGCAATACTTTTATTAATTGATTTTTTTCTCATAATATCCCCTCCACCTTTTGTATACATTTACAATAATGATTATATTTTAATATATAATACAATTTAATAATTTAGTAAAGTTGGGAATATTTGTAATAATATTGTTATTTTATATACTTTTTAAAATTTTATTCTAAATAAATTACCTTATGTATTCAAAAAAATGAAAAGGGGCTATCAAAGAAATCTATTTTATATAAAATGTAGAATATAAAATTTGCATTTTTAATTGTGCGGCAGCCCCTTCTTAACTATTCTTTTTATCTAATTATTCTATTGAGCAATTGCAGCTATAATTTGAATCACGCCTAAATGTATTGGATAAAAAAAGTAAAACATCCATTTTGTAAATTTATTTTTTAATCCTAGCCTGCCATTATATAATAAAATTAGGGGTAATGAAAACACCATCATCCATTGATAATCAAATAGCATAAGTTGTTCATATGCACCTTGTCCCCCAAATACTGTAATTACAGGTAAAATAGAAAAACCTATATATGAAATTGATAATAAATATTTTCTCTCTCTAAAGAAATAAAATATTAATGTCATGAAAAATCCATAAAACGATGATTCTGTAAACATATATGCAACACCTAAAAGTATTACTATAATTGTTGTTACAATGTAAGCCTTTTTATTATTAGCTGATTTAGCATACTCTAATACTAACAAAATTAAAATTGAAAGTGCTAAAGATAAAAATATATTATTACTTATTCCTAACAAATTATCTAATCCTATCATTATTATTCCAAATAGTGATAAACGACCTAAATATCTCATTCTACTCTTAGTATGAAAGAAGCCCTCTACTATAAAGTAGAAAAATATTGGAGCTGAAAGCTTTCCTATATACCCAAACCAAATTGGAATATCATATACTCCCCCTAAATATGTATATATATGATCCATAAACATTGTAACAATAGCTATAATCTTTAATGTAAAAGAACTAAATATCTTCATTAACTCAACCTCCTTAATTTCATAAAAATATTGTACTAATGATTTATATTTTTATCTATCTATATATATTTCATTTACCTTACATTATTGTAAGACAGCAAAATACCACTAGTTTTTCACTCTAGTGGTATAAAATTCAATTCATTGTATTTTCCTTATGCCCGCATTCTTCACATTTATAATAATTCTTCCCATATTGATTATTATCATATGCATAATCATATTCTTTCATAATTTCACCACAAATCGGACAAATTTTATCTACAGTATTTTTCAATATTATACCTCCTCTAACTTATTATTCAAGCTATTATAATAAATAATTCTAATAATTTAATTTTTTTATATAATAAATCAATAATAAAAAGTTAGCCATTAGACTAACTTTTTATTATTGATTTATTATAACACATTATCTGCTTTCATTTCATTTAGTAACTTTTCAGCTAGTTTTAAATAATTATCCCAAGCTGTATTTCTCTTAGTATATCCACTTGATTTATAATCACCTGTATCCTCTATTGCAGGTAATCCTGTTAAATCTAGCATATCTTGAGTTTCTACAACCTTGTTATTTAACTCATCCATTTGAACATTAAACCCTATACGTGATGGCTCATGATACTCAATACTTTCATACTTTGATACTCTATAATACTTCTTTAATTCTGGGTCTTCTATTTCATCTGGTGAATTTGCAAATATCTCATCATATCTGCACTCTATAATCTTCCCATCTTTAACAATTACCTTTAACTTACCAGTTAATCCACCACCTAATTCTTCTGCAATTGCATAATACTTAATTCCAGAAGGACTTGATAATTCTGTACTAAGCTTTTCAGCTAAAGGTGCCATAGCTTGCTCTATACTATTTGAAGCTCCAGACACAACATCGAATTCTCCAGTTAATCTTTGTTCATCTATCATTTGCTTTTCAACTTGAACAACACTTTGAATCCAAGCTGCCCCTTTAGCTAATCCCATATCAAAATTATACTCTGAATTACGTTTAGGAACATCTTGATAATATCTTTTATAGTAATTTGGTCTTGTCATTTCATTAAACTCAACCTCTACTATTTTTCCATCATTTTGAACAACTTCTAATATTCCTAAATGCCCTTGTCTAAAACGCTCTTCAATCTTGTAGTAATCACCTTTTATTATTCCTAATGTAGGTTGAGCATCCCATTCTAAATTAATATCTTGTCCAACTGTTGTTGATGCTTGTGTATTTGCATCTGCTTTTTCTTCTGGCTTTTCTTCTTTAGCACATGATGTTAATACTCCCATTGCCATAATAATAGCTAAAGTAGAAATTATCACCTTTAGTTTTTTACTTTTCATTTACTTATCCCCTTTTTGTATAAATATTGTTAAATTTTCGTCAATATTTTATCATAATTATGGATTTTCAACAATTATTTTCATTCATTTTTAATACTTTATAAACAATATTTACATTAACTTAATAACTTATCATATTTTTTATTTTTTCTTTATTTTATTTATATTTTCTATATTTAAATTATACAAATTATGTATTATAATTATTGTAAAATTTATTTAGGGAGGTTATTAATATATATAAGTTATTTAAAAATAAAGCTATAATTACCATAATAATTATTTTACTTTTAGTTATTGTAGCTGTATCATCATTTTTTTATTATAAAGAACGTTCATCTGGTAACATAAATGCTAAATCAAATATATCTGAAATAAAAAAAATAAATGAAGGAATTTCAAAGGAAGAAAGTAATGAAATCAAGGAAGATGAATATTATCCTGTTGAAAAAATTTATGACATACTACACAGAATGAGTAACACAAAAATAATTGCAGAAGATAATCAAATTTGGGGAAGAATATCTATGGATCCTGAATATATTGCCTCACTAAAAAAACTAATAGAAAAAGTGAACTATGAGGATAAAGATTACATGTTAGAAGTACTTTCTAGATGGGAAAATAACGATTTTTCTAAAGCTGTAGAGGAGCATAATTATTTTTGGAAAAAGCTTGGTGGAACTATTGGAAAAGCAACTTCTGTAAAAGAATAAACCTCTTTATACATTTATTCATAAAGAATAGTACAAGTTGTAAACCCTTGTACTATTCTTTATTTACTTATTTAATAACTCTTTAATTTCTGGAATACTATATCCTTTATTTTTTAATTCCTTAATTTCTTCAATTCTTTTAACTGCATGTTCACGTAAAAATCTTCTTGTTAAATTTTCTTCTTCTTGCTCAAAAGGTATCATACCTTCTTCTGTATAATATTTAAGTGTACTATATCTAGAATTAGTAATCCTAACAAGCTCCCCAATTGATACATATTGTGATTCTAGTATTTTTTCCATAGATCTTTGTCTAGACATTAAATTTTACAACTCCTTTAAATAGGATATCTTCTAAGACGTACCCCATGAATCGGTATTCTTCCCTGAGTAGCTTCTGGTACAGCTTCATAAATAATATTATCTATTTTAATTAAAGGCACTGCTCCTTCACGTATAATAGTATAACTATGTCCATTTTCTTCTAATCTTTTTCTAACTTCATCTAATCTTTGAGATGCCTTAGGAAACCACTCGTCTGTATCAATAAAAATAGATTGCGAACGTTCAATAGCAGGAAATATAAAATTTATCCCTGTTCCTGTTGGAGTTTTAATTGCATTTTTCTTCATATTTAAAAATCCCTTTACAGCCATTTCAATTCCATGATAAATATGAATATCATATATTTTCTTTGAAACCTTATTATTTATAATTAAATTATTCATCCTTTTATCTACTATTTCCAAATCTCCTTTAGAAAAAATATCTTGTATACATCCACTTTCTCTTAGAAGCCACAGCATAAACATATTTTCATCACTTAAAGCTCCATCTTCTAGAACTTCAGCTCTAAGAAATTCAACTACTCTAGAATATTCCTCCATATTACTTCTATATTCCCTTAATGATAGTCCAGCTGTTTTATAAAACATGTCACATCCTAATAGGCTTGGTATTTCCTCCATATAATCATATCCTTTTAAAGAATCTGCCATAGAAACTTCAAGATTTTTCAGATGTTTATTAGATAAATTGGCTGCCTTTGATAACCACCAATTCAAATCTTCTTCTATAATTTCCTTTTTGCTAAATAATGGCTTAAAAACTGCTTCCTGATATAGAGTGATACTAGGATTTTTAAGATATGATTTTTTTAAAGATAATTTATCATTAACCTCTATAAAATCTCCATTTAAATAAGATTCTAAGATAACAGATGCTGCAATACAATGAAGTGATATTTTTTTGATTGTTGTCATATTAATACTATCTTGTGCATTTAACGCAATAATTGAATAACTTTGTGATAATTTTAAATTTCTCATATAAACACCTTCTTTACCCCTAATTTTCGCCTTATAATAAGCAAATTATATAAACCTTACTTACTACTTACGACTTACTACTTATGATTTAATCATACTACTATAATATTTACTTGTAAATATGTTTTAAACAAATAACAATTTATTTTTCAATTAAAAAAGTAGCTAAATTTATCTTATTAAAGTTAGCTACTTTTTTATTAATATAAAATTTTTATTTTCAGAAGGGGGTCGCGTTTCGCGATCCCCTTTTAAAACAGTAAAATCAACAACTTAGACCACTTTTTTTAATTATTTATATCTTATACATATGCAAGATATTTAATATTTTCATACTTTTTCAATAAAATTTAATCAGGTAATTGATTCTTATATTGCTCATTACTTATTTTTTCGATTTCTTCAACATAAGTATCGTCATCATAATCATATTCATATTGTGGTGCATTTCTTATTTCATTAAATCTTCCAACAGATTGATAACTATCTTCTTCATCAAACCCTATTTCATCTTTATCTCCATATCTTGATTTATGACCAAATGGATTTCCTATTACACTTTCTTCTACTACTCTTTGGTTAGAATTATAAGTTTTTATTGCACTTACAACATCTTGACAATCAATACAATTTAATGCATAAGGTAAGAAATCTAACCTCTCTTTATCAATTTCTTTTCCACACTTTTGGCATCTACCATAACTTCCTTCATCTATAGCTCTTACAGCATCATCTATCTTATCAAGAAGTGCTCTTTCATTAGCTTCAAGTGCTCTACCTTTCTCAACTTCAAAAGTTTCACTAGCTATATCAGATGGATGATTATCATAAAATGATAATTCACTTGCAACCTCTGCATTAAATCTAGTCACTCCATTATCATCTAATTGATTAATAAGGTCTGTAATTCTATTTTTTTCTTCATTAAGTTTATTTTTATAATATGTTAATTCTTCTTTATTCATATAATCATCCTTTCAAAAGTAATGCTTATTTATATTCTTCCAAAAAGACGATTTTTAATCCCTCTTCCAAATGGAAATTCTAAGATATTAACATAAATTCATTTTAATTTTTCAACATAAATTACAAATCATTGAGGTACTAAACTATAAAAATTAATTATTATCATCCTTAATAATTTTTCTAATTTTCACTTCTGCAAAAGCTGGATAAAAACCAGATTTTATTGCAACTTTCTGTGAAACTATATGCGATTCAACAGTTCCATAAAAAGGTACCTTTCCTCTATTTAATATTTCATTTTTCAAAGCTTGTACAATAAAGCTAGCAATTCCTTTTCCTTTTTCATCTTCTAATACATTAATTCCAATTTGCCACATAATTTTAGAATCCTCACTTGCTCCTGCCATCCCTAAAATATTGTCTTCCTCATCTACTGCAGCAACTGCTAATATATCTGGATAATTTTTGTTAAAAGCAAAAGCTTCATCAAATCTATCATCATCTTTAAATTGCAATATTTCATCTTTTTCATACCATTTTAATTTAATACTATTATTCTTTATAATACCTTTATCTTTGGGCAAATAATAATGATGTGTATTATCTATTTCGTAACCGAATTCATTTAGCTTTTTGTCAATTCTTCTTAAATTTGAGTATAAAAACATCCATTCACCTGGAAATTTAGATAAGCTATTAATACACCACTCTTTAATAGCTTCATCTGCAGATATTATTGCTTTTCCATTTAATATAAGGATTTTCAAAATTTCTTCATCTTCATTATACTTTCTGCTACCTTCTATTATTTTCTTATCTGTAATTAATGTATTTTGATTATTAAAATCCTCAATTGTACAGTTATAATCTTTAGATAGTTGTTCCTTTACTCTAAATAGAATATCTTCATTCATAAAGCCTCATCCCCTTTCTATTACAATTATATAATTCTGATAAATTTACAACAATAAAAAAGAGCTACCTTTATGCTAGCTCTTAATATTCTTTATATAAATAAACTATATCATATTTAACAAATATTATTTTTTAAAATTAATTTCTTTTTCTTCACTCATATTTATAAATGATTTACTAGGAGTAGTTTTTGCAATAACTTTTCCTTCTCTTATAGAATATAGGACTTCTGCTCTTCTTCTAACAGCATCATAACCATTTTCAGCATTTAGTAAAATTAAGTTACCTGGCTTGCCTATTTCTATTCCATATTTATCTTCAATATTTAAAGTTCTTGCACTATTAGTTGATATAAACTTCAGTGATCTATTTATATCATCATAGCCCATCATTTGGCATACATGTAATCCAAAGTGAACTACTTCTAGCATATTTCCTGTTCCCATTGGATACCATGGATCAAATATATCATCATGTCCAAAACATACATTTATTCCGGCTTCATTAAGTTCCTTTACTCTTGTAATTCCTCTTCTCTTAGGATAAGTATCAAATCTTCCTTGAAGATGGGTATTTACTAAAGGATTTGAAACAAAGTTTATTCCAGACATCTTTAATAATCTAAATAGCTTATATGTATATGCATTATTATATGATCCCATAGCTGTAGTATGGCTAGCTGTTACCTTATTCTTTAAACCTGTTTCTAAAGCTCTTGTAGCAACAACTTCTAAAAATCTTGATTGTTCATCATCTATTTCATCACAATGAACATCTACTAATACATCATATTTTTTAGCTAATTCAAAAATCTTATTGATAGATTCTACTCCATATTCTCTTGTAAATTCAAAGTGAGGTATGGCTCCTATTACATCTGCACCTAATTTTATAGCTTCTTCCACTAGTTCTAGTCCATTTGGATATGAAAGTATCCCTTCTTGTGGGAAAGCTACTATTTGTAATGTAACATAATCTTTAACTTCTTCTCTTACTTCTACCATTGCCTTTAATGCAACTAAGCTTTCATCAGTAACGTCAACATGTGTTCTTATAAATTGAATTCCATTAGCTACTTGCCACTCTATAGCTTTTTTAGCTCTGCTTTTGACATCTTCCTTAGTTAAAATTTCCTTCCTTTGAGACCATCTTTCAATTCCTTCAAAAAGAGTTCCACTTTTATTCCATTCTGGCTCTCCTGCTGTAAGAGTAGTATCTAAATGAATATGTGGCTCTATAAAAGGAGCTGAAGCTAATGCTCCTTTTCCTTCTATTACTTCTTCATTGTCTAGTTTCCTCAGATCTTCATCTATTTCTGTAAACTTTCCATCTACTATTCTTATATCAAATAATCCTTCTCTATCTAAAAGTCTTACTTTTTTAATTAACATACTATCATCACCTTATTTATTAGTTATTTTTGTTCCTATCACATAAACTAACATTGTTGTTATTATTGCATTTAATGCTATTACCCCTACTTGCACAACATTTGCAACTATAAATCCTGCTAAGAATGCTACTATAGCAACCCAGTTTATATCTTGGAATTTTGCTTCTTTAATATTATCATACTTTCTTTTCTTTACAAAGAAGTAATCAGCAATTATTATTCCACCTACAGGCGGTAACATTGAGTTTAAGAATGTTAAGAATGCTGTAAAGTTATTATTTAACCATATTGCTCCTACTGTTCCTATTAATCCACTAACGATTACTAACTTCTTTTTAGGTAATTTAGTTATATTTGCAAGTCCAAGACCTGCTGTATATATTGCATTATCATTAGTTGTCCATATATTTAATCCTAACACTAATATTGCAGGTATTATTAAACCTTGTGAGAACATTACATCTGCTATATCTGAGTTACCAGTAACCATTGCCCCTATTGCTCCAAATAAGAACATTAATGAATTCCCTATAAAAAATGCTACAACAGTTGTTGATACCGCTACTTTTTTATTTTTTGAGAATCTTGCAAAATCTGGTGTTGCTGTTCCTCCACTTATAAATGATCCTACACATAATGTTACTGCTGTTACTAGTGCCATTTTACTACTTGGCTCTATATTCATTAATCCTTGAACTCCACCTACTGAATTTGCTGCCATTACTGCTGATGTGCTACCTAATATAGCTATTGCTGGTACTGCTATTGCACTTAAAATCGTTAGAGATTTCATCCCAAAATAAGCTGTTGCTGTCATTAGTATTCCTGTTATAGCAACTAATAAGTATAAGTTTATGTTGAATCTATTGGCTACTGGTATTGCAAACATCGCTATTCCAACACCAAACCAACCTATTTGTGTAATACTAGTTATAAAAGATGCTAAATACGATCCCTTTTCACCAAAAGAATATCTAGCAAGTAAGTGCATTGAAAGTCCTGTATCTGCTCCTATATACGCTAATAATCCTGTATAGCATGCTAATATTAAATTCCCTATAACTACTGCTATAAAGAAATCCTTTAATGGTAATCCTGTACCTAAATTTCCTCCTGTCAGCATACTTGCAGAGAAAAATGTAAATCCAAGCATAACCACAAACATTGAAAAGAATCCTTTTTTATCTTTTTTGTGTACATGCTCTAGTTCGTAATCATGATTTTCACTAATAACTTCTTCTAATAATATATTTTGTTCCATTTGTATCCCCCTAAATGTTGTATTTGAGGAAAACCAGTACTTGTATTTACATAAAAAAACGACCTCTCTATTTAGAAAGGTCGTTAACACTTAATATTAGATATAAATTAAATCTATATCTAATTCTTCTATCTGCCGTATCATATCCGACCTTATTAGTCTCTCTGGACTAAATTTAAAGGACTAGTTTTCTTGAGACAATTATATATTGATTTATTGAAATATGTCAACATATTTCTTATGGTAATAACTTCATTTTCAAATTAAGTTCATACAAATTTTAATTTTTTATTAATTAAAAGATGAAATCTTTTAGTTTATTATTTATTTTACCTAGTATTGATGGAACTATCTTTAATATACTTGGTAAAAATAACGAAACTACAAATGCCACAGCACATAATACAAATACCTCATAATACACAGGTTGTCCAATATAAACTTGATAGCCATGTATAGATGCAATTGCAATTGCTCCTATTATAATAACCTTGGTTGCAATCCAAGATATTAAATTTATCACCTTACATGAAAATATTATTATTGATAATAAAGCTATTACAGGCAATGCTATTATTTTTAGCAAGATTTGAATTACTATAGTTACTGTATCTTCTTCACTTCTTTCTCTATTTATAACTTTTTTAGTATTGTCTCTTTTATACTTTTCTTTATTACTTTCATTATTTCTATTCTTTGAAAGTTTCTTTTTATCACTTTTTTGCTTATTAAATGATGAATTATTAGAAGATATTATTTTCTTTTTCTTCTTAGTTTCTTCCTTTTCATCATCATACTCAAAATTATTATTATGCCAATTATCTCTTTTAAAATTATTTTTATAATTATCATTTAAGCTGTTTTTATTAGAATCATTAATGAAATTTTCTTTATACTTATTTTTTTCTCTTTCTAGCTTTATTTCCTCATATGCTTTATCAAATACCTTTATAAAAGCCTTTGCTCTTTTTTCATCACTAACTTCTTCTTTTAATTTATTTACTTTGTTTTCATATGCTATTTTTATTTCTTCGATTGATGCATTTTCATCTACACCTAAAATCTTATACTGCTCCATTTCTCTTCTCCATACTATATATAAACTATATCTACTATCTTTAATTTAATATTTATTATACCAATAATTTTCAGTTAATTAAAAGGTAAATATATCCTATAGCAATCTATGCTTATTAATTACATCAACTTCTTACAATAGTTTAAATTGTAATATAATTCAAACTCTCATTCTCTCACCTTTTGATTAATTACATAATATAAAATATAATTAAAGGAAAGTTTATAGAAATTCATAAAAAAGATGACTCCTATTAATATAGAAGTCACCTTTTAATTGCTTTATCTATTATTTCTAAAGAATAATGATTGCATTTTTTATTAAAAATTAATTTATTTTAAATTATGAAAGTGAATAATCTAAATTATTACTATCTACATGTTCTTATCTTTGTTTATAAATACTATCTAAACCGCTCTTTCTAAGTATTCTAAAAGTGATTCATGTTCTTTCATTAAATTATTATACAAAGTTATTATTTCCTTTGTATTTATATTTACCTTATTCATTATATAATCATAATTATCTATTACTAAATTGCAAATTCTATTATCAATTTTATTATTTGATGCCATATCAGATAAAATTGATATTACTTCTTCCTTAGTGAATTCACCTTTATAACTTCTTTTATTAATAAGAGCACTAACAACATCTGCTATTGCAACTATTCTTACTTCAAAAGAAATTTCATCTTCTTTTAATCCAAAAGGATATCCTGTTCCATCCAATTTTTCATGATGCAATGTAGCTATATCTCTTAAATCATCGATTCCTAAGTCACTTAATATATTGTATCCAATTATCGCATGCTCTTTTATTTTCTCATATTCTTTATTTGTTAACTTACCTGCTTTCTCTAATATTTCTACAGGCACTGCTATTTTACCTATATCATGCAACATCGAAGCTACTCTTATTTTTATTGCTCTCTCTTCATCTATGTTAAGCATATTAGCTATTTGAAAACTTATTTCTTCTACTGTTATTGTATGTACTACTGTTGATCTGCTTCTAAAATCAATAGAATAAGCTAACATTCTTATATAACTTATAACTTCTTCCCTAGTCAATAAAACTTTATCAAAAACTTCATATAATTCTTCTAAATAATTATTATCTTTAATATTATCTAACAAGTTATACTCAGTACAAGCTATATCAAAAAGTTTCTTATGCTCTGGAAGTACCCTTTCATCTATCATATTCATTATCAAATCTTTTTCCACTTTTTTGCGATTGATATTTAGAATCGAAATATAATCAGCCAAATGTAATAATAGTGCCTCTTTAGGAATAATCTTTTTCTTTCCATCATCTAAATCTTTAGGATACATATGATGCCCTAAAACCACCGGGGCTAAATCAGATAGTGGTGAAAAGTATTTGATAAATAATGATCCATATACAGCATGATTCATAGGGGTATCTAAATCAATATTTAAAATTTTATCTCTATCTTCAACTTTATATGCACCTATATCATGAAATATTGCAAGTTCCATAAGTTTTAATATTTCATCTTCACTATAGTTATTAGAGGCCTCTAATAATTTGTACATTATATACGCTACTTCTTCTCCATGTCCTACCATTCTCGCATCCATAGAATCTAAAGTTCTTTGTATTGTTACTAAAATATCTTTTAAACTTATTCTTTGCATTTTTTTCACCTCTGAACAATATTATTTAAAACTCCATCAAAAGTAATAATATAAATATAAATGTGGTATCCTATACATCACATTATTTTAAATTATAATTGTTTAATATTCAATATTTAAATAAGGAATTTTAAGGCAATAGAAATTTTTTACAGTTTTTTTCGTACAAGAAGTTATAACTGTATTTTGTTAATCTCCATAAAAGATGTTTAGCTAACAATATAAAAATTTTAATATTAGATTATCTAACTAAAAAAGAGTTAGCATTTTATACTGACTCTTCAAAATCTAACTATATAGCCTTTATTTTTATACATTTAAGAAGTATAATTATTCCTCATATGAGTATATAATCATACTCAGAAACATAATAACAAATAGAGCATGTCTTTCATAGCATTATTCACACATTTCCTTTAAATATTCTAGACATTCTTTCCTATCATCTTCATTAATACAATCTCCGCATAATTCAATTCTATTATACACTTCACCTCAAAACAGATAATATAAAATTTACTTCATTACAATTTCAGCATCTTCTCCATCGCATGTTTCAAGAAAACCTAATCTAATGATTAATAATGATTTTGGGTTGCTATATTTTCCGCTCCATATGAAATCTTAACCCAATTTGCTTTTCCACATGAAAGCTTATTAATTATTTCAATTCTACTTATCATAGATTTTTTAATAAATCTCTTACATGATGTTTTTAATCAATCATTAATCTACATACTCAATAATGATTATTTCCACCTCTCTATTCAATTATAGAAAAAAAGAGTTAGCTGTTACACTAACCCCTACAAAATTTTACCACAGCAACTTTAGAGCCTATTATAAATATGACATATGCTACTGTAGATTATCTATAGCATATTGTGCTTCTTCTGCTGTAAACTTCTCTCCATACTCTGATGTTAACTGGTCATATATTCCAGATTTAGACATACTCATAGTATCACTATATGTTTTTGCTTTTCTCAATGCACTCTTATATTCTGCTGGAACTTTTTCTTCTACTGGAGCATCCTCTTTTGTGTTTTGGTTCTGAGTAATTTCCTGTCCTGCTACATCTGTTCCGCTATTCGTTTTAGTAGAATCGCCATTCCCTATCGCCCCCATTGCTCCAGCTATTACCAATAATACTATTACTATAAACCATAATCTTTTATATACTGGTTTTTTATTTTTAGCTCCACATCCTGGACAAGATTTAGCATTAGATGCTATATCTCTAGAGCAAGATTTACATTGTATCATTTTTGCCATTTAATAATTCCTCCTAGTTATATGTTTGCAGTTCTAAAAAAGAGTATAACAAATACTTCATATATAATCAAGTATGATCGTATATTATTTTGTCTATTAATGTAATTTAACATAAAATCACTTTGTGTTTTAATTGTGAATCCTGCTAAAAGCCTCTTTATTAATACTAAAACTTATTAATCATAAAATTATAGCACATTTTAAAATATATTTATTAAACTTGGTTTTATATAATACAATTTGGTTTTGAATAAGATTTTATTTATTATAACTCATTAGCTATGGTGTTAAATCTTAATTTAAATTTTTCTTATTTCATAGCATTTGGTATCATTTAACATGCTAAGCAACCTCTTATCACCATATGCCATAATATAATGTTATCTAGCTTTGACATTAACCTTTATTAATCATATACTAATAATACAAGTTGGTTAAGCCAATATGTAAACTTAATAACGCGGGATGGAGCAGTTGGCAGCTCGTTGGGCTCATAACCCAAAGGTCGTAGGTTCAAGTCCTGCTCCCGCAACCAAAACCTTACTCTTACTGTAAGGTTTTTTATTGTTTAAATATATTAAACATAAGAAAAATGGAGCTATAATGTTTATTACAAATCTTCCATAGGTTAGAATTAATTTAGACAAGCTTATTATGAATCCTAATTAATTAGAAATTATATATCACACCAACTTAACCCTATGGATTATAGACGTAACAACTGAGAAAATAAAGTAATGTAATAAATGCTCTAAAAAAAGCCCAGTGATTTAACACTAAGCTTTTCTTATCTATTTCTATAAACCTTTTATAACCATCTTAGTGATTAATAGTTTCTTATCTTATCTTTCAATTCATAATTTATAAATAAGTTTAAATGTGTACTTAATATATATTTATTATGATAAACAAATACATATTTCCTTAGATATCCTATAAATAATCTACATTGCAGTTAAACCACCATCTATAATGAATTCAGATCCTGTTGAATATCTTGATTCATCTGAAGCAAGATAAAGAACTAAATTTGAAACCTCTTCAGGCTTAGCCATTCTTCTCATTGGAATTTGTTTAGCAAAATTCTTAATTACTTCATATGATTCTCCTTCAGTAACCATTGGTGTTTCTATTACACCTGGATGTACTGAGTTAACTCTTATTCCAAATGGTGATAATTGAAGTGCTGCTGCCTTTGTCATTCCACGAACTGCAAACTTCGTATCTGTATAACCAATTGCTCCACCCACCATTCCATTCATAGATGAAATATTTATTATTGAAGCCGTTTCTGCTTTTTTCATAGAAGGAGCTAATGCCTTAATCCCAAGAAAAACAGACACTTGATTTATATCTACAATTTTTCTATATTCCTCTTCAGTCATTTCTAAAATAGATTTATTCATAGCTATACCAGCATTATTCACTAAAATATTAGCTGGTCCAAATATTTTATCAGTTTCTTGTACAACTTTATCCCAACCTGAAGCATCAGTAACATCATGTTTAATAAACTTTGCATTACTACCTAACTCTTGTTCTAATATTCTACCTTCTTCTTCATTTAAGTCTGTAAATACAACTTTTGCACCTTCACTTACAAATAATCTCACATGAGATGCCCCCATTCCACGTGCTCCGCCTGTAATAATAGCTACTTTATTTTTTAAACGTTCCATTCATAAATCCTCCTTAGTTAAATCTTTTAATTTATATTATCAATCAAATTATTATTAATAAATAATTATTATTATTGAGTTGTTAATATTATATTAGCAGTTATAAAATATATTAGCAAGTTAATTATTATTCAATAGTTGTATATTATTTATATAAATTTTACTCTATTAATCCACGTCATTATATTTGATATAAAGAAAAGGTTGTCTCACCAAATGATAGTGGGACAACCCATTAATATACATACAGCTTTAATTTTAATCCTTATTTGTAAATAGTATTTTACTAAGCTACTTATGCATACAAAATCTTAATAAATATCCATTTCCCTCTTCTATCATTATTTATATATCTCCTAATGATAAAAATGCAAATTTATCTTCTAATCTTTTATATTCTAGTTTAAAGCCTAAAATATCTATATAGAATTTCTTAGACTCTTCTATATTTATCACAGATAATTCTGGTATTAATTTATTAAACTCAATTTTCATTGCTCCTCTTTTACATTCCATAAGCTATAATTTCACATACTAACATAGCATATATATTATGATCTATTATTCAATATATTAGTTTTTAAGATTTAACAATTGCTATATGTCAATTACATCAAAAAAGAGTTAGAAGCTACACTAACTCTTTTAAAACTTTACTATAATATTTTACTTATCCATTTATCATATACAATTTCAAGTTAACTTATAAGTCTTTGTAATTATTATTTTCTTTGTCTTTCAGTAAATCAATTCTACCTATATTATCTTTACGAAACAAAGTATGTGTTAGTTTTATAACCTCTTATTTACCTTTAATCTCTTAATTTTTTATAATTTATATACCTTTTCTAAAACATAATATCATTTTAAAATATTTTACCTTTATAGTCGCCATCAATTTTATATATAACTACACCATACATATTTGAATATGCATTCTCACTGCCTTCTGGCGTTAGCATTAATTCAATACTTAACTCACAATTAGCCTCCTTAGTTAATAATATGCTTTTTTCTATTTTTAAAGGCTCTACATTAATATTCTTTCCATCAGTAACCTCAAGTTCTAATCTGGTAATCTCTAACTTTTTTTGTAATTTTGCTTTATCTTCAGCTGTAATAGGTATTAACTCACTATAATCATAATTATCACTTATTATCCTATTATCAATATTTTTTCCTGCAAAAAAGTCTTTTAATAATTGAACCGCAAAATCCACCTCTGAATAATCGCCTTTTTTATAATCAATTCCTTCTTCCACATCAACTATTACTGTATAATCTTCTAAATCAGCTACATTGCCTTTTACATTGGATGAACTATCCTTTGCTTTGCTATCTCCTATATCTTTATCATTATCCGATTTATTGTCCTTAGATTCATAATTTTCTGAATAATTATCTTCTACTTTACCCCTTGTTCCTTCTCTATTTTACCAAATGCTATTAAACTTGTTGATAAAATACAAATAGACATAATTAACAATAAAAATTTCTTTTTCATCATATTTCCTCCTTCTTCCTGTCAAGTTAATTATATTATTATGCGAATTTTGTATATACCTTTTACTATCTAACCAGTTTAATTAGTATTAAATTGGTTTATTGTTTTTGCTTTATTTCTCTATGCTAGCTATACTCTAATTATTTCTATTCACTTATTTATAAAAGTTTATATTAATTTATAACCCCCAAACTCCATTATACGTAAGTTATAAAATGTTAAAGGTTGTTACATAATATCAATAAAGCTCCAAACCTTAATATTATAAAGGCTTGGAGCTACTTTCTTATTAATGTCTATTAGGTTGTCATTAGACTATTTTTGTTGTCCCTTTATCCTAACTTTATGACAATCTAATAATAAAAAAATTAATCAAGATTGTACACAACTTTAAATATCATTCTACTCTTAATTTCTAATTCTCTATAAGTTATGCTCTTACTAATACTTATTATTTCTCTATAGTAATATCTAATAGCTCTCTTATTTCCTCATCATTTAACTTTTCAAATTTTAATAATTCATCGTATGGATTTCCTTGCAAGTTTAAAAGTTTAGCAAATGCTGGCTCAGTCTTATATCCATCTTTCTTTAACTGAATAATTTTTTGTCTCACTAATTCTTCACATAAACTTAAAATTCTATTTTCAATTATCATGTGTCTATATCCATTTTGATCTGTAGTTTTTATATTTTGTGCATATACTTCTATTTCAAAATTATGTATAAGAAAATTAACTGTTAAAATTTCATCATTTACTTTATTTATCTTAAATTCATTAAAATTTGAAAATTTATCTTTCATCAATATCTCAAATTCTTTTAAGTTATAAACTTCACATATAATATCTAAATCACTACTATCTATATCAATCCCTATAGGTATAGTTCCTACTAAAATGGGATTATACTTTTCAAGAGTATTAAATATATGTGTACTATTTAATAATTTGAAAACCATTTGTTGTTTCATGTTTCCAATCTTCAAATAATCAAGGTTTGTAAAACCTTCCTTCATATAATTACACCACACTTTCTATATATCGAAAAGAGTTAGTGAAATACTAACTCTTTTTTTGGAACTACTATATGATTTTCAGCGTCTATCCATCATACCTTTATGACAACCCAAAACTATTCAAACTTGTACCAACTCTCAATCATCTAGTCCAATACTACTTCATAAATAACACTATCATTCCATTTCCCATTTACATATATACACTTATTGTATATTCCAACCTTTCTAAATCCACTAAATTCTAATACTTTTTGAGATGCTATGTTTTCTATAGCTGTCCCAGCCTCTATTCTATGAAGTTTGTGAATATTCAAAGCTTCTCCTAAAATAAGTTCTACTGCCTTCTTTCCATAACCTTTTCCATTATGAGCTTTCGCTATTCTATACCCCAACTCAGCCTTATTCATATTTCCCCTAATAATCTCCACTAGATTTATTCTTCCTACAATCTCGTCATTATTATCCTTTATTAAATACATGTAATGTATTCCCTGTTCTTGCTCTTTAATTAACTCCTTTAGTATTTCTTTAAAGTTATCTTCTTCATAATATTTATCTCCTCTAGATATGCAACTCTCCTCGAAAAAACTTCTATTATCAATTTCAAACTTCAATAAATCATATCTGTCTTTTTCATTAATAGGAATTATTCTTATACTCATATTATCAATTATCCTTTCATACCTAATTATATTTACTTAAGTATAGCAAAAAAGAGTTAGCAGTAACACTAACTCTTGTAAAATTTTACTATACCAATTTTAGCGTCCACCTTTTACACCTTAACGACAACCGACTAATTAAAAAAATTAATCAAGATTGTATGTTGTCTTAAAGCTATTCTTACTTTCTATTAATATACTATTAACCCTATCTAACCACTCTGCTCTCGTTAATTCCTTATTGCTAGATATTTTTAATTCCTCTTTTAATTTGTTTATTTTATTATTAGTATCTCTTCTAAATTTATCTTGATCAAAGTTTTTAGATTTACTATCAACTATATCGCTTTCTAATCTATTTATTTGACTTTCTAATTCTTTTATTTTCTTTTCTACAACCTTTTGCATAGTTTCTGATGAAGATATAAAAGTATCAATAAGTTTTTCTAATTTTCCTTTTAATACTTCTAATTTATTTTCCTTATCCCTAAGATTGAATACTTCCCCATTATTCATATTTTCTAATTGAGATTGTAGCTGAACTATTTTTACTTGTATTTGAAGCTGAATATTTTTATAGTAAACCTTTCTCTGTTCCTCTATATATTTATCTAGCATTCCTACTGTAATATTTTCAACATTACAATAATCTTTACCATATTTCTTTTTATTACCACATATAAGATAATGTTGACTTTGTGGCTTATCTGCCACTTTTGTAGTAACACATCTTATATAATTTGCGCCACAACTACATTTGATTTTACCCCTAGTATCATATATTCTTGCATTTTGACCTTTATTTCCAGCCTTACACCTATTAGCTAATGACTGTTGTACTTTTTCCCACAATTCTTCTGATACTATTGGCTCAATCCTATCTGATTTTTGAACTATCCAATCTTCTTTCTTAACATATTTGACTTTACTTTCAGTAAATAAGTTAACACTATTAAATTTATTTCTAACATTATATCCTTTATATTTTGGATTAACTATTAAAGTTTTAATGGTACTATCAGTCCAAAGCATACCTTTTTTAGTTCTATATCCTTTTTCATTAACTATTTTTGCAGTTTTCTTCAATCCATTAGTTAATGAAGTTTCAAATATAAATCTAACAACTTTTGCTTCTTCTTCATTAATAATTAAAGAATTGGTTTCTCTTTTAAAATCCCATCCAAAGATACTATTATTTCTTATTCTATTTTGTATAATTGATGTTTGATTTCCTCTTTTTGTTCTCTTTGAAGTTTCAGCAACCTCATTTTCGGCCATTGCAAAGAACATTTGAAGCAATATCATATCACTAGGATTGTTACTATCTTTTTGAACATCTAAAAATTTTACATTTACCTTTTTATAATCCCATAAAATTCTTAAAATATCTATTATAGCAATATTACGTGCAAATCTACTTGTATTTAAAACAACTATTTCTTTAACTAAAGGATCTCTTGTTTGGTCTACTTCGAATGTTAATCTTCCATCTTTAAGTTTTTTCTCGTTTAACCCACAATCAAATAGTAATTGTTTAAAGCCTTTTCTATTAAAACTTGTACCCGTTCCTGTATCAGCATACATAGTTATATTACTATTTTTAAACTGATCCTGCAGTAAAATCCTTTGTTGCTCTAATGACTTTTGTTGATCCTCTTTATCTGTTGAAACTCTTATATAACAAGCTATATTATTCATTATGCTACCTCACTTAACTCTATAATTCTCAAAATTTGATTAAGAATATTAAGTTGATATACATCTTGAATAATATTTTTTAATTTATTGATAGTTAATATGACATTAGTATAACTTGTTTCTTCTATTATTAAAATACCTTCATTGTAAACTCTTATTAAATTGTTCTCCCTTTTTATTTCCACTCTATTCTCCTCCAAAAAATTAATTTTGAAGCTTTCTAGCTAAAAATCTTCTCATTTCTATTATATAAATTTGATTATTAAAGTTCACTTTTGACTATTAAGAAATTTATTCCATAGTAAAAAGGCTAGTACATTTTAATACTAACCTTGATTTACTTCATAAATTAAATTATACTTTTAATAATCACTTGGATATGTTGTTTTCAAATAATCCAAGAGAGCATCTACATATTGAGAGGGATTACTTCCATCATTTGTGTCTAGTGGTATAGTGTGAATGACTGGAGTAGCTTTCTCTTTTGTTTTTATGCCAAATTTTCGTTGTACATATATGTATTTCTTTTCTTCTAAAGATATCATTAATTTTCTTAAAGTAGGTCTAGTTATACCTAACTCCTTACAAATTATAGCTTGATTCTGAAAACACTTATCGCCAAATCCCCTAAGGTAAATATAAAATGCTTTCTCTTGTAAGTTTAGTTTACTTTCTCTCATAAACTTATTTGTTACTGGCGTATAAAATGTATCTTTAGTATAGTCTTTCTTTTTCTTATGTCTTTCTTCTTCTAAGTCATATAGTAACATTTTTTCACTTCCTTTCAATTATATTAATCATTATGTCGTGCTTTATCTAAGTTGTAAGCATTTTTTTATACCTTGGAAAATATTTTTCATACCTGATAAATATTTTTTCATAGGTATGAATTAAATCTTCGTAGGTATGAAAGAAAGTTTCAAAATAAAAATATAACATTAAAAATACAATATTAAAAATATAAAACTATAATTACAAAGTAAAAGCATAGCCCCTATTTCATTTCTATTTAAACAAAAAAGAACTTAGATTATTCTAAATTCAAAGGCTTTTAAATTTATTAGTACACCTTATATATAAATAAAATCATAATTTTATTCTATAAAAAAAGAAGTAGTGTTAACTACTTCACAAATTGAAATTCATTAATATTATTTCTTTATATCTCGGTATTCATGTATAACACCATTAATATCAAATTCATCAATATTATCAAATAATTTAGGTGTTCCATATCCACCAAACTGTGGGAATATTCGAATTGCTCCCTCATCTTCATAAAACACATTATCTGAGCTTTTATAAAATGCTACTTTGATTAGTAATCTCTCAATTTGAAATGTAATTAGATACCTTATCACATTAGGATTAAAAGGTATATCTTTATCCTTTATAAGTAAGCCCCCAGGAGTTTGTCTCCATTCTATTTTAGACTCACTTTTACAAAAAGCTAAATCTATAAATACACCTTCTGGAATACCTCCAGAATAGAGATCAGAATAGTGATCATCAGGGACGAGTTGTCTATAATTAGTAGCATTATTTAAAAGAATAGCATTCTTAAAAGCCCATTTTGCAACAGTATCATGATGCCCTTCAAGAAATTTTAATTCACTTTCAATCTCATTCATCTTCATAAGATTAATAATATGATTTTGACATCCCCCCTCCAATTGACTCATCCAACCATTATTACACTTCTCACATACTAGTCCATTTACTAATTTTGAAAAAGGATGCTTTCTATTAGATACTGGCTTGCCAATAACACTTGAGTGACTCATTGTAACATTATCATCATATATATCAAGTTCTTTCAATAGCCACTGAGCAAAAATATGTTCTCTGCTTAATTTCGTTCCATCGCAAAAAATGCATTTTCTCTTTTCTGCCATATTATCCTCCAATTTATTAAATCGTAATTTTATATTTAAAATCACTCTGGTATAAGAAATCCCACCCATCACCATGTTAATATAATTATTATTTGTTTTATTATACCATACATTAAATATGATATAATTATATAAAATACAATTATTGGGAGGATTTAATATGGGCGGTATTAAAAATTTATACACTCAGCAACTTACTGGATATCATGAATCAGAAAATGGAATAGACTATAATGGAAAAGTATATAAAGATTATGAAGATAATAATGGTTATACAAATTATACTCTAATTGATTGTCCTATTTGTGGTAAGAAAATACTAAAGATTTATGAAAAGGATACAACTCCTGGTTTTAAAGATTCTACTACAGCAATTAAAGATAAAATGTGTGATTGTGATTTAAAGGCATACTATAAAGAAAATGATCCATATACATATGTATGGTGTTAATTTAATCCAAATCTTATTTTAAATATAAGCATAGGCATTTATACGCATTTTATTTTAAAATATGATACAGATTGTTGTGGCTCTGTATATGATAAAAAATAAGGTAGATCAATTCTACCTTATTTAAATTACTATGTTACATGTCTAATTTTGATTTCAAAACATTAATCCCTAAATCAGAAGTAAAATAATTAGTTTTTCTACTTATACCACTATTCGATTCAATGTATTTAGTTTCTCTTCTAATAAAATTCACAAGTGGTTTTCCATAGAGATCAATTATTTCATTATCAATTAAAAGATAATGAAATTCCTTCTTTTTTAATCCTAAATACTTTCTAAGTACATCTAAATTTTTATTCATTATTTGCACCTCTATTATCATATATTACTGCTATATTTATATTATATAATTGTTATTCCTATAGTACACTTTCCAAAGTCTAAAACTTTATTTTTTCTCTATTTTCTATAGTAAATATATGATATAATTACGTAAAGCAAGGGCGAGCACCAACTCGACAAATTTTATAAAAATATAGATTTACAAGTTGAGAACTAATGACTGCGAATCATTAGTTCTCTTTTATTACATATTTAACATTTCATTCCAGAAGTCATCTTCCTTTCCTACTTGTTCATTTTTCTCATTGGAATTTGATTTGATTTTTACTGTAATAGTAACTTCTTCTTCTTTATTAAAAACTTTTCTTATTGTCTCTCTTTTGTTACCTTTAATTAAATCAATCTCTATATCAATAGTAAAACTATTTTCACCACTATAGTATTTAATAACTTCTTCTATTTCTTTTTTTATCACTTTATTTCACCTTATCCTTTGTTTTACTTAATATCTATATTATCTTTCTTTAAATTTAAAACTATACCTTTAAAAACATCTGCTATTTCTATTTTTCAAATAGTTACTTCTTTTCACATTAATATTTAAGTATTTTAGCTAAAAGCATTGTTTATCATAAATTTAAATAAAAAAAATAAGAGTAGTTATTAACTACTCTATCCTCTCACCAAAATTAGCAACTCCATCTGCATGCATATCTACAAAATCATCCCAACTTATTCCCCATCCGCCAGGAGATAACTCAGCTTTGTAAAAATACTCTTCATTTAAAAGTTGTTTGTATTCTGGTCTTTCAGGTACCATTTCTCTAATATCATAACGATATCTTTCTCTATTTTCAAACGTCCCTATTATATAAGGAAAATGTAATTCCATTTTTATCATAGACATATGGTCCATTCCAATCACCTCTTACTAAATATTATACATCAACCTCGCCAGAACAAGCCATATCTGATTTTTTTATTCTTTAATTAGATTTATACTATCTATCTATTAAAACTTGAATATAAGCTTATTATTTACTAAGATAGCATTCTCAATTGTATTATTTAAAATTAAGTTGATTATTTTTTGTAAATTAAGTTATATATATCTTAAAATGCTCCAAATTAGTGGAATCTATATTATATATATTAAACCCACTAATTTGGAGCGTAAATTTTGAATTTTAAGATATCTTTTTTAATAACCAGTATTGTTTATTTCTCATTAGTCCACTAGATTCTTTATTACTATCTAATACATATGGAATCTTATTATCTTCAAAATATCCATTAATAGTTTTTAATCCTAATTTTTTAGTGCCATTTTTTGCACGAAGTCCAAACTTTTCAGCTATTACATTAATTAGTATTTGCTGATCTTCTTTAAATATTTTCTTACCGATATAATTATCTATTATATCAGCTTTAATATATTCTTGTCTTTTTAACTCTTCATAGTCAACATAAGCAATATTAGGATAATATTTTTTTAGCATAGCTTCAAATCCGTATTCTAACATTTCATTGTAACAATCAAGTTGATATTGCATATTTGCTAAATTAGTTGTATGTATATCAAGTTTAGTATACTCTTGCCCACTTAATGAATCTATAACAGTGTCTAAATAGAAGGCCTTCATACTTTTACCTATTACATCTATTCCATATTCTTTTACAAATTCTATTTCTCCAAGTCTTTCAAATTCATCATAATAAAATAATTGTTTTTCTAAGGATTTTACTTTATACATAATTTGTCTCGGAGTTACTCTCTTATAAAAAACATTTACCTTACCATCTCTAACTCTTGCTGGAGCTTGAACAAATTTATCTAATTCCGAAATTCCATCTATAATTATTGTTTTAACTTTATCATCAAATATTTCTGCTCCTTCGGTCATTAAAGACGTAGTGTTTAATACTGAACAATAAAATTTTTGGTTATTGACTATTAAATCATATTCTTCTGAATCTGCTTTATTGTCTGAATGAAGCATTTGAGAAGGACAAGTTAACATGCTATCAAATTCAGCTAATTTCTCTTTATTATTATGAAATATTAGAACCTTCTCTTTCTTCTTAACCCTTTCCTCAACAACACTTAAAGCCGTTTCTCTCTCTTCATATCTTAATAAACTTTCAACATTATTATTATAATAATCAGCTTCTTTTAGAACTTCTATTTTACTATCAAATGGTAAATAAAATAAGCTTTCATAAGTCCCAGTCATTAATATTTTAACAGCATTTTCATTATTATTTAACCAATCAAACGACAATATTGTCTTGCTATTAATAGAACTATCTTTAGTAAAATAATGAGCTTCATCAGCAACTATATACTCAAATTGATTAAGCCACTCATAATCTTTTCTTTTTATTCTATTCTCTAGTTGTTGATATGTAATTAATTCAAACATTCCCCCTTGAAATCTTCTTATACATTCCCATTTATATTCTTCTAAATATCTATTTTGTTGATCTCTATTTATTTTTCTATGTGATAATATTAAAGTTTTCTTATTATTATCCAATGTATATGGTAGTAATATATTTCTACACCAATAATTTTTACCACTCCCCATTTCAGAACCAATTAAATAATTTTTCCCTTTTTCTAATGTCTTCACTATATCAACACTGATTACATCACTTACATATTTTTTTAGTTTATTCATCATAATTTCTCCTTTGCGCTTTAAATCTTCATCATATTTATGATTATATATTTAAAAATCACAAAGTACACTCAGACCCCTTAAATTAAAGGTTTAGCTATTATATATATACTAAGTTCTTTATATTATATATTGTAAGGGTTGCCTATATTGCCCTTGCGCTTGCGAAATTATATTATATTAGATTAGATTATTTTTTAGTTGTTTATCAGTTAAGAATAATTAAGTTTAGTATCATTTTGCATCACATAAGAACGATATTTAATCAAAGTTAAAGTAGCAATACTTCTTCATTAATTGTTACTTAAATATTGTTTAATAACTTTCTTACGTTAATTCTTTTAAAATAAGTTTAATAATTTAAACACTTTCAATTATTTTAAACTAAATATTTTTTTTCCTTATAAAGCGGTCTTAATTAGATCGCTTTATTTTTTTATGCCTAAACTTTGACATATGATGTCAATTAAATAATAATAACTAAATTAATAAAGGAGCTGAATAATTATGAAAGTAAATTCGGGCTACTTAGTAGAAACGCTATTAAAATATTATGGAACCAAAAATCTATCATATGCAATTAATAACATTGCCTACGAATTAGAATATAGTTCTCGTTCTATTAGAAGATTACTTTTTGAAAACATTTATAGTAAAGATTTATTGATTTCCGTATCAATATTTCTAAAATTAGACCCAAGCAAAATATTTATTAAATAAGAATTTATATGAGTTAACCAAATTTAGGTTAACTCTTTTTTTATACCCTAAATTAACTAAAGGAGAAATTTAATCATGAAAAGACTTTTAGAAAAAAAGAATTTACTAATACAAGAGCTTGATTCAATGCTTGAAGATTGCCAAAGAGAAGTTAGATCACTTACATCGGAAGAAAATGCAGTTTATGAGGCTAAAGAAAATGAATTAAGAACTTTAAATGAAACTATAAAAAAATTACAAAACAAAGGAGAACTAGAAATGGAAAAACAAATTGAAGTAAGAAATTATGAAGAAGAATTAAGAGCTATAACAACATCTACACATAGTAATACAGTACCAGAAGGATTAGCTTCTGATATAGTTAGAAAATTAGAAGAAAAATCTCAAGTTGTAGCAGAAGCTAATAAAGTAACTTATACAGGTGATTATGCAGTATTGCAAGAAGGTGCCCCATTAATGGCTGAAGTATTAGGAGAAACTGAAGATGCTCAACCAAAAGATTTATCTAACTTTACAAAAGTTGTATTAAAAGATAAAAGAATATCTGTAGTTACTACTGTGTCAAAGAATGTATTACACAATTCCCCTATAGTTGGTATTAATTATATATCAGAAAAGGTATCACAAGCTGTTGCCAATAAGCTTGAACACGAAGCCTTTGTTGCTGATGGTACAGAGAAGCATTTAACTAAAGGTTTAATAACTGGTGGAAAATTAATAAATGGAAATGTTACTTTAGAAAACATGATGGAAGTCTTAACTGATATGAATCCAATATATTTAAATGGTTCAAAATGGTTCGTAAATAGAGAAACTTTTAAAGAATTATCTAAAATGATGAACGCTAATAAACAACCATACTTAGCTTTAGATGTTGCTAATCAAACTCCAGTATATAAATTCTTAGGTTTACCTGTTGTTATAACTGATTCCGTTGATTGTGTAGTATTAGCTAATGTAGGACAAGCATTAACATTAAAACTATCTCAAAACTCACAAATACAAGTGTTAAATGAATTATATGCTACTACTGGCCAAATAGGATTTATATGCGATTTCTATGGAGATATGGCTGTAACAAATCCAGATGCTGTAAGAGTATTAAAAGCCGCTTCGAAATCTAAGTAGGCTTTATTTTTTTATCTTTTTTAATAATTTGAAAACATAATAATATAAAATTTCGAGGTGCATAACTGAATATAGGTTGTGTACCTCCTTTTTTTACTTTAAGGAGAGAGATTAATAATGAGATTTTTAAATATATTTAATAATAAAGAATCAGTAGAAGAGCGATCATATAATGCTACTATTGAGTCTTTATTTTCAAATAGAGTTTTTATTAATGAAGGTAATGTTTTAAAAATACCAGTGGTAGCTGAATCTATACAAAAAATATGTGGAACAGTAGCTTCACTTCCAATAGATCTTATGTTAAAAGATCAATTCAAAAATACAATAATAAATGATGATATAAGATTATACTTGTTAAATATAGAAAATAATGAGTATCAAACTGCTTATAACTATAAGCACAGAGTAGTTAGTGATCTGGTACTCTATGGTAAAAGTTACTCATTCATCGAGAGAAAAAGTGGAAAAATTAAATCTCTATGGCCAATAGACTTTAAGAGTGTTACGGAGCAAGATATTATTAATGCACATGGAACTATAGAAGCAAAATATATTAATTTTACACTTAACAACAGAGTATTAAAGGAAAATGCTTATAATCTATTGATTATAGATTCTGGTAATAAGGGAATTTTAAACTCAAATAAGTTACTTGAATTAATGCAACAACATGATGAAGCTTTAGAAGCAGCTCTTAAAAATATTAGTTTACCTAGTGGCTATTTAAAAGCAGAAGGAAGATTGACACAAACTACTATTGATAGAATGCGTGAAAGTTGGAAAAATCTATATTCTGGTTCACGTAATGCTGCCAAAACAATAATACTCGAGGAAGGTTTAGATTATAAATCTTTAGATATTAATCTAAATAATATTCAAAGCATTGAAAATAAAAAAGAATTTGTTGCAGATGTACAAAGATTGTTTAATCTATATGATCTTAAATCAGATTCTGAATATCTTAAATACTGTATATCCCCTATAGTTAGCTGTATAGAAAGTTCACTAACTACTCAATTATTAACTAGCGAAGAAAAATCTAAAAATATGATGTTTAAATTTGATTGTGAAATGGTAGATAGAGCAACAGAAAAAGAAAGAATAGAATCTATTGCATTAGCAGTTGATAAAGGGTTATTAACGATCAACGAAGCAAGATTAAGACTCGATGAAAACGCTTTTTTATTAGACTCAGAAGAAGAATTTTTATCAATTTCTCAAGGAAAGATAATGTTAATGAAAGATTCTAGATTAGTAATTCCAAATATGGCTTCAGCTATCAATATTGAAAATGGACAGGTTATATCTGGATCACAACAAGAGCAAATTGACGAAAATAAGGGGGACGCTGATGATGGAAAAACAGTTTAATAAATTGGAACTTAGAGAGATTGAAAATGGCTCTCTTTCTATTGTTTGCAGAGTGAATAATTATGGCCTGTCAAAGGAATTACGTGGACGTAATGGCAAGTTTAGAGAACAAATACCTAGAGACGTATTCCAAAAAGCCTTAGAAGCCAATCCTGACGTGAAATTTTACTATAATCATAAGCCATATTTTGAATTAGCGGAAAAAATAGAATTACGAGCCGAAGAAGATGGCGTGTATTTATATGCTACTCTTAAAGAATCAGAAAAAGGACTATATGAAGCCATAAAAGATGGTGCTATTCAAGGTATGAGCTTTGGATTTAGGGCTTTAAAAGATAAGTTTGAATCAGTAGGTAACTTTGTGAAAAGGACTATTTTAGATATGGAATTATTTGAAGTATCTATATTAGATAAAGAGCCTGCATATATGGGAACTATGGCAGAAGTAAGAGAGTTAGATATTCCAGTAAATATGGACTTACTACATAAACGACTAAAGCTTTATAAACTGATGTAATATCATATGTATACTCAAATAAGCCCATATCTCACATATAAAGCTTATATCCTATATATGCATACATTTATATATTTAATACAGATATAAGCTTTATATGTGGTTGTGGTACCCATATGGGTATACATAGATATATAACAATGATAACTATAGTTAATCTATTCTTTGTTTACTTTGTATAGATAATAAATATTAATTATAATAGTTGAATCTAATTTATTTTGTTATTTGATTTATTTTATCTGATATATTTCTTTAGCTTAAGTAGAGTACTAATTTAATTTAACAATTAATTTATTATATGTTTATTACAATTTATATAGATTATATTATGATTTTACTACTCTACTATTTAGCTATTATTTTGTATCTATTCATACCAATATTATGATAACTATTTGAATGATATTTTATATAAAATTATTCTAGGAATATGATTAGAATTGTTGTTATTAATAAAATAAACTGAAAAATTCAAATAAAATTATAAAAATCATCTTAGAGTAGTCCTTGGTAATAGTTTTATTATATCCCCCCTTATAAATAACACTAAAATATAGGGAGGAGATCTAGAACAGGTGGGGTTCCGATTATTACGAATGTCCCGATTGACTTTTTTGACTTCAAGTTTTGTCCCCCTATTAATATGAAAGGAGAATAATATGTATATTACACCTAAAATCGAAAAAATACTATCTGAATTTAATTATTATTCGTGGATTAATAAACCATTGACTAAAGGCGATAAACTTTTATTAAGTAAAGAATTAAATATTCCTAGTTATAATGATGAACCTTGTAAATAGACCACTTTAAAGTCATATCTCGAAGAACTTAACTTCAAAATAATAGATACAAAGCGCTTAATAAATGGAACCCAAATACGCGTAAGCATAATAGTAGATTTAGAAATGGTTACATAGAAACATGTAACCTTTCCTACCTATTTGCTTTATTCACTTGTATTAAAATTTAGAAAATATTGATTCCATTAACATCTTCATTGTCTAATAGAACTTATTACTTATACTATATCAATCTATATATTCAAGTTCTCCATTTTTCACTTCCATTACTTTTATTTTATCAGCTCGTACATATTTATTAGGTAAAAGTGAACCTAATTTTTCTGAATCATAGAAATATATCGAAATAAACCATTGTATAAATATCATATTATCAAAAACTCGTTGTGGTATCTTTTTTTCTATATAATCATCATAATCATATCCACTATTTAATATACATTTGCTATATGATCTAAATGAACCAATGTAATCTATTGGCGCAAATGTTTCCATATCAGAAAGTTTTGATGTATATTCTATAATATAACACCTTCTATTCTCCTTTAACCAATCATTACATAACATATATCCAGTTGAAGAATAATCATATATCTTTGAATAAATATTATCCAATGTATCTAATATTTCTGGGCATCTGTTAATCGTAGAATATCTCTCCATACCTTCAAGGGTAGCATTTATAAAACATTCAACGGTTGCTCCATATTTATATAGTTTTAATGCTAGATGTTCTATTTTTTTTCTCAAATCACATTTTGAATATCCAGTACATTTAACACTTCTATTCATAAAACACTCGTCACAAGAATCTCCATATGCTAATATAGGATATATCTTATTATCAACCCTTATATATTTTCGATCAACGTCTACCCAAATTCTATGTTTAGTCAAAAATTCAGAAAGTGGAGTATCTAACTGTAGCATTCTCTTTAAATCTAGTAATCCCTTTTCTTTAAAATTTTTCACTCCTGTTTCTGTTGTAGTAGTCATATGCCTACACACAATTTTAACCTTTGAACTATCATATAAATTCAAATTAATTCCTAAATCAGCTATAATAATATCAGCTGTTAATCTATCTATATCAATACATTTAAAATAATTATCTACCTCTTTTATATTTAAATTGAAATATTCACAAAAGCTTCTCAACCATACCTTATGATTATCATTAAAAAAGTCAAAATTAGTTATTCCCATATTTTCATCCCCCCCTAATTGCAATCTGCATGTATACTATATATTCTTTTTTATTCACATAGTTAACTGCTACATATCATTTAAATTATTAATTAATTATAACATATTTTGTAAATACTACATTGTTTAATTTAGATAGAACGTTTTTAATTATTTACCTCATCAAATTTACAAATTACAAATAATATATTACTAAATAAAAAAAGTAGCGTTTAACTACTCTTTTAAAATCTCTTTTCTAGCATACATTTCATTTATAATTTCACTAACCTTTGGACCTATTTCATGTCTTAATCTAGATTCTTCTAATATTCCATCAATACCACCAGATCCACTAACTATATCGCCTATACTAAATAACCATTCCTCTGGAAAAATAAATGATAATAATACCTTTATATCCTGTTTTGATAACTGTCCTATTCTTTGTAAACTTTGAATTTTACTCATTTTAATTACCTCCGTTTTTCCTTTTGTTTTATGATTTATATTTATATTATATAAAGCTACTTTCAAAGGTACACGCATAAAGTAAAAGTTTTAAAAATGAACTTCAAAATTTATTTCACTATTTTATCCTTAAATAATTCTTTAAAGATACTGCAATAAACATATACATCTCCACTATCTTCTGCTAATCTATATCTTGTAGATTCAGGCATTTGTGACCATTCTGATGTATTTATAAGATCCTCCATCCCTTTTCCCCTTAATATTTCTTCTGGAGATATCTCTTTAATATCTATCTTTATTTTATCTATTTCATTATCTAATGTAATATCGTGATTTGAATATAAATGATTAAATGCTACTTTTAAAATCAAATTATATAAAATTGGAGATATGATATTATATAATTTCTCACAAGTTGAATACTCAGTTATTGGATATACTACACCTGGATCATCTTCAAATATTAAACTATATCTAATTAAATTTGCATGTGCGAACTTATTTCTATACCCCCTTATTCCATTTTCCTTATCATTTAAAAAATTGCTTTCTATTTTTGTCAAATATCCTTCTTTTTCAAGTTTTTCAATTGAGCTATAAAAATTTATGTCATAGTTATCTACTTTACTTTTAAATACCATTTCTGTTATGTTAAATAAATTTATTAAAGCACTATGTGGATTTACTTCATCTGAAATTATATCGCAAAACCCCAATAAATCACCATAATATTTTGAGTACTGCCACAAATAATCTATAACCTCTCCCTTTGAATACATTGCCAATCCCCCCTACTTTTTATTTACATAATTTATTCAACGCGTCTAGTGCCATTTGCTTTACATGAGGTTTTATCTCATTACTAGTTTCTATATCATTTTTTGATAACCAATGAAATTCCTTACTCTCTCCGATAATTGGTTTTAATATATCACAATTAGAAGTTGCAAAATATATAAAATCTATATTTTCTACTTCATGCCCTATATTTTCTAACAATACATGCATTGGTCTATGTAATTGTTTCACTCTACCTAACTCTAAATATTTGTCCTCATTATATAGTATCACATCTAATCCTGACTCTTCCTTAACCTCTCTTATAGCTGTTTCATGAGGTACTTCATCTACTTCCATATGACCACCTAATGGAAATAGAGTATTATACTTTTTATGTCTATGCAACAATACCTTATTTTTATATACTACATAAACTGAAGATGTAAGTGTTTTATCTAAGTTCAATTTTATTTCCCCTTTCCAACCTTAAAAACTTTAATTATATTTACATTATATAGCTTTTTAAATCATGAAAGTTTATCTTAATAGAAAAAAGCTTGCGTTTTCACAAGCCTTAACTCCACTAACATATAACTTTATATCCATTATGTATTTAGCAATATAATTTTACATTATTTGCTATAATATTTTACTTAGTTTCATTCATTGCATTTATCATATTTTTTGCAATTCTTTCTATCACTGTTACTGTTACACTATTTCCTGCTTGTTTATATAATTGTCCATTCGCAACACCTTCTGGCAATTTATAATCCCTAGGAAAACCTTGTAACATAAAACATTCCTTTGGGGTTAACTTTCTTATCCCAAAATCATCTATTATCAACGGAACATTATGTCCACCAGTCCCCATATTTGCTGTTAATGTAGGGCATACATTTTTTTTATTCTCCCTAACATAAACTCTACGAAGTTGATATACTGTCTCTTTACTATTCATTGCTTCTTTTAACATCGGATAATACTTACTATTTTCATAATAATACTTTTGTTCCTTTTTTTCATTAGGCTTTGTTATATCTTCAATCTTTGTAGTTAATGCTATTGGTTCAGGAAAGTAAAATTTATCACACTGTTCTTTATCTTTAAAACCAACAACATATATACGTTCTCTATTTTGAGGTACATTTCCATATTCCATACTATTCAAAACTTGGTATCTAAAATAATACCCTGCATCTTCTAATGCTTCTGTTATAACCTTAAAAGTATTTCCCTTATCATGACCAACAAGATTTTTTACATTCTCTAATAAAAATGCTTTTGGTTGCTTAGCTTTTATTATTCTTAATGCTTCAAAAAATAAATGTCCTGACCTTTCATCCTCAAAGCCTTTTTGATATCCAGCAATTGAAAAACTTGTACAAGGGAATCCAAATATAACCATATCCGCATCAGGAATATCATCTGTTTTAACTTCTTCTATCGGTGCCTCTGTTATTCCATGTTTAAAATTTGCTCCATAAGTTTTACAAGCGTTTTTATCTATATCATTTGCAAATACTATGTCCACTCCATTTTTCATGAATCCTAAACAAATTCCACCAACTCCTGCAAATAAAGATATTGCTGTATAATTTTTATTATTCATTTATTGTCCTCCTAAAAACTTTATATTTATATATTAGCAGCACGCCGCAAATAAGTAAAGGGAAATATGTGAGAACAATCACCACACATATCCCCCTTTACTTATTAATTTGTTATTAACTCTATTACTTCTACAACCTTTTGCTTTAAATCCACTATTGCATATGGCCTTATATCAAAAGGTTTTATATATTTATCTATAATACAAAATCTTGGTCTTCTATTATCAGCTTGTTGCTCTTCAAAAGTTTCATTTACATTCACTTTAACATCCTTTAAGTCGTCAATAGGTATATTATACAAATACATTTTATCCTCTGATTGATTTAATCTAACAAAATGTAGTTCTGAAAAATGACTTCTTGGCCCAAAACTTGTTAAATCTCTATCCCAATTGCTTGTTGCTTTAACTTGTATTTGATTATTATTATTAGGATCAACTGCATCTTCTGACCCTTCACCTAAACTTAATAAAAATCCATTTACATAGCAACATACTGGTTCTGTTATTGCTTCTGGAAGATTAACTCCTCTTGAATAATTTTCTTTTATTCCACTATTTAAGGACTTCCAACTAAAATATAAGTCACAAACCTTATTAAAACGTTCTTGTGATATCTTCTCTAAACTCATAAATTTTTATGTATGGTAGATTGTCCATTATTAGTATATCATAAATATCCTTCTCAAAGTTATATCAAAATTTCTTTTTTATATTTATGTAAAAAAACAGCTTAAACATTACTGTTTAAGCTATTTCTATTAACTATCAATTAGGTTGTCGTTATATTATTTTTGTTGTCCAATCCTCACAGTTCCATATCTCAGTCACAACATCTCTATAAAACTCAGGTTCGTGTGATACAAGTAAAATTGAACCTTTATATTCTTTTAATGCTCTTTTCAATTCATCTTTTGCATCTACATCTAAATGGTTTGTAGGCTCATCTAGGATTAGTATGTTAGTTTCTGTATTTAATATCTTACATAATCTAACCTTTGCAGCTTCTCCACCTGATAATACCATTATTTTTGATTCTAATTGTTTTGTTGTTAATCCACATTTAGCAAGGGCATCTCTTATTTCGTATTGTGTTTTGCTTGGGAACTCTTGCCACACTTCTTCTATACATGTGTTTGTATTTCCACTTCTATCTTCTTGCTCAAAGTAACCTATATGTTGGTAATCTCCTAAATGAACTTCTCCACTTAAAGGTTGCACTTTTCCAAGCAAGCTTTTTAATAATGTAGATTTACCCAGTCCATTTGCTCCTACTAAAGCTATTTTTTGTCCTCTTTCCATATAAAGATTTAATGGCTTTGTAAGAGGTGAATCATACCCTATTACTAAATCTTTAGTTTCAAATATAATTTTTCCTGATGTTCTTGCTACTTTAAAGTTGAATTCTGGTTTTGGTTTTTCTTTTGAAAGTTCTATTACTTCCATTTTATCAAGTTTCTTTTGTCTTGATTTAGCCATATTAGCAGTCGCAACATTTGCTTTATTTCTTGCAACGAAATCTTCTAGTCTAGCTATTTCTTTTTGTTGCTTCTCATATGCTGCTTCTAATCTCTTTTTATTTTCATCATATAGTCTCTTAAACTCATAATAGTCACCAACATATCTTGTTAGTTTTCTTTCTTCAACATGATAAATTAAGTTAACTACTGAATTTAAAAATGGTATATCGTGAGATATTAATATAAATGCATTTTCATAGTTGTTTAAATATCTCTTTAACCATTCTATATGCTCTTCATCTAAATAGTTAGTAGGTTCGTCTAGAAGTAATATATCTGGATTTTGAAGTAATAGCTTTCCAAGTAAGATTTTAGTTCTTTGTCCACCTGATAAATCATCAACATCTTTATCTAAGCCTAAATCTAAAAGTCCAAGACCTTTTGCTACTTCCTCTACCTTTGCATCTATTATGTAAAATCCATTATGATCTAGTAAATCTTGAATTACTGCTGTTCTTTCAAGCATCTTTTCTAGTTCTTCTGGAGTACAGTCTCCCATTTTTTCATAAAGAGAATTCATTTCTGTTTCTAAATCAAATAAGTATTTAAATGCATCTCTTAGAGCATCTCTTATGCTTTGTCCTTTCACTAAAACTGCATGTTGATCCATATATCCAACTCTAACGTTATTTGACCAAATAACCTTTCCTTCATCAGGCATAAGTTTATCTGTAACTATATTCATAAATGTTGATTTTCCTTCACCATTAGCTCCAATTAAACCAACGTGCTCCCCCTTTAATAATCTAAAGGATACATCTTCAAAAATAGCTCTATCTCCAAAGCCATGACTCATATCTTTAACTGTTAAAACGCTCATTAATTATCCTCCTGGTTATTAAGTCTATTTTAAAATTAATAATTTTCACTTCTTCATTTTCAATTAATATATTACACAAAAATAAGGTATGACTATAATCACACCTTATTTATTATAAACTATAATTCTACAAAATAAATAGATTTTTTTTAACAATTTTAGTATTCGTATTCTTTTACGTCTTCACAAATAGATATTTTCAATGTATTATCATCAATAACCTTTTTATATGAGCATAAAAAATCATTTAATTCTAAATCATTTAGATCAATTTTACCTGAACTTTTTAAAATAACATTTTCTCCTTCTGTTAATATTCCTACATTATTTTTATCATTTTTTATAATATAATTATTAACAGTTGTTACTTTAATCCTGTCCTTATATTTTTCTTGGAAACTCATTGTTTTTCTTACTTTTTCAATATCTCCTGAACCTGGAATAACATTGTTAAGTCCTAGTGACTTTAATTGATCTTCTATAGCTGAAGCATCAAATCCATATCTCTCCATTAACTTAGTCTGCATTTTTAGAAACTTATCTTGTGATATATTATTTTCTTCCATATACTCCATCATCTTTTTTGTGAAGTCTGCCATATTTAATTTCCCAGAAGACATATCATAATATAAGGAATATATATATGATTCAAATTTATCTATATCTTTATCATTTACTTTATTTTTTAGCTCATTAAAATCTATAATCTTATCCATAATATACTCAACTCCTATAACTTTAATGGATGTTACTAATATTATACTATTACTATAAACTTTATTCTATTGACTTAATACAATATTAATATTTTTTTAAGAACACTTTTTAATATTACATTTTATTTCTATAATTAAATTCAATTTATATAATCCATAAAATCTACTTACTTTGCAGCTTTAACTGCATTCCAAACATCTTCATATAATCTTAATTTTTCTTGTGGTAAATATTTATAAACCTCGCATCTTTCCATAATTTCTTTAGGCATATATGCACCCTCATTATTTTTAACTTCTTCTGGCTGCTCTTCCATAGCTAATTTATTTGGAGTAGTATATCCTATTTCTTCAGCTATTTTATATGCATTATCCTTGCCACTTACAAAATTTATAAACTCTTCTGCAGTTTCCTTATCATTTGCATTAGCTGGAATTGCCCATGAATCTAACCAGTAGTTTGCTCCTTCTTTTGGAATTACATATTCTAAGTTTTCATTTTCATCAGCTAAAGTTAAACCTTCTCCTGACCATATCATTGCAATTGAAGCTTCCCCTGAAGTCATTAAATCTTTAACTTCATCAGCACCATATTTTAATACCAATGGCTTTTGTTCTATTAATAAATTCTTAGCTTCTTCAAGCTCTTTTTCATTTGTTGTATTTAATGAATAACCAAGCTTTTTAAGAGCCATTCCTATAGCATCTCTTTGAGCATCTAAAACAAATATTTGCTTCTTATATTTTTCATTCCACATTATGTCCCAACTATCGACTGGTTCAGTAACTAAATCTTTATTATATATTATACCAATTGTTCCATTCATATATGGAACTGTATAATCATTATTAGGATCATAAGGTTGTCCCATATCACTTTCATTCATTTCCTTTAGGTTTGGAATCTTTTCTTTATCAATTTTTTGAAGTAATCCTTCTTGAATCATTCTATCAGCCATATAATCTGCTACTAAAACAGCATCCCACTTCGTTTTTCCTGAAGCTACTTCAATATACATTGTTTCCATATCATCAAAAGTCTTATAATTAACTTTTACATTATACTTTTCTTCAAATTCTTCTAATATACCTTCTGCTATATTTTCTCCATAATTTAATACATTTATAGTTTTTCTATCACTTTTTTGACATCCTGCAAATAAAGCAAAAACAAAAATCATACTGCATATTAATGCAGAAATTTTTATAGATTTTCTCATTTAGATTTCTTCCTTTCATTTTCAAATAGTTATTATTTTGCAATAATAATTATAAAGGTAATTTAAGTATTTGCAAGTTAAAAATATCCAAGTAGTAATGTATATTATATCACCATCATATTAATACTCTTATCTTTTTATTTTAGCTAAAAAAGTATTAACTACTTAAAAGGTAGCTAATACTTTAGGAAGAACTATATTTCAATCAATTTTGCTGTTACTCCATGTAATTCATTTAATTCTTCTTTTAAATTATTTATTTCTTCTTTTTCATCATGAATTAAATTTAAGATTATAAGACCTGAATTTGCACAAGAAGTTTTGCTTGCCTCATGTAATCCTAATCTAGTTTGAATTATACATCCATACTTTGTTAATATTTCTTGAACTGTAGGTGCAATAGATACCCTAGGTTCTATTTTTATTGCCATAATAGTAAACATATTTATCCCTCCGTTGACTTTATCACTTTCTATATTATCCCATTTAGCCTTCACTTATTCATAAACTACTAAATTATATAAGTTGTTATAGGGTTTTAACATTTAACTTAAAACTATAATTATTTTTTGATATTTAAATAAATTTTTATTACATATTGAAATAAGAACATTTGTTCGATATAATAGTTTTAAATACTTTCAAATAAGGGTGATATTTATGAATATAGATGAGAAACTTAATATTCTTTCTGCAGCTGCAAAATACGATGTATCTTGCTCTTCATCAGGATCAAAAAGAAAAAATTCAAATAATGGTATAGGAAATGCAGCAAGCAGTGGTATTTGCCATAGCTTTGCTCCTGATGGTAGATGTATTTCTCTATTAAAAATACTTTTAACTAACTATTGCATATATAATTGTAAATATTGTGTAAATGCATCTACAAAGGATGTTCCTAGAGCTATGTTTACTCCTGATGAAATTGTATCTCTTACAATTAACTTTTATAAAAGAAATTATATTGAAGGATTATTTTTAAGTTCAGCAATATTCAAAACTCCAAATTACACAATGGAATTATTATTAAGTGTTGTAAAAAAATTAAGAATTGAAGAAAATTTTAATGGATATATTCATTTAAAGGCTATACCAGGTGCTGATGAATCATTAATAAAAGAAGCTGGAAAATATGTGGATAGAATGAGTGTTAATATAGAACTTCCTTCATCATCAAGTTTAAAGTTACTTGCACCTCAAAAAAGCAAAGAAAATATATTAGCTCCTATGAGTACTATAAAAAATTCTATCTTAGAAAATAAGGATTTAAAGAGAAGTATAAAATCAACACCACTTTTTGTTCCAGGTGGGCAAAGTACACAACTTATAGTTGGTGCAACTCCTGAAAGTGATTATAAAATATTAAATTTATCTGAAAATTTATATAATCGCTTTAACTTAAAAAGAGTTTATTATTCCGCTTATGTTCCTGTAATAAAAAATGATAAAGCACTTCCTAATATTATCCATCCTCCATTAGTTAGAGAACATAGATTATATCAAGCAGATTGGCTATTACGATTTTATGGCTTTAAAGCTAAAGAACTTTTAAAAGATGAAAACGATAGCTTTGATTTAAATTTTGATCCTAAGACCTCTTGGGCTTTATCTAATATAGAGAATTTTCCTATAGAAATAAATAAAGCTTCCTATGATACACTTCTTAGAATACCCGGAATAGGAGTGCGTTCTGCAAGAAGGATATTAATTACAAGAAAAGTTCACACCTTGACATTTGAAGATTTAAAAAAGCTTGGCATAGTCCTAAAAAGAGCAAAATATTTTATAACTTGCAAAGGTAAGTACTATGGAGATGTTGCTTTTGATGAAGAAAAAATAAGAACTAGGTTGCTTTATATGGATAAACCTAAATTAGAAAATCAAAATTCAGAACAACTTAATTTCTTTGATGATATTTACCCTAAAACATCAAGTGGAATTTTATTACCTGAACCAAAGAAGATAATTATACCTACAGATAAAGTAACTTCTATAACTGGAGAGTTTTAAAGGTGGTGATTTTTTGTTAAAAATTGTATATGATGATTCTTTTGAAGGATTCTTAACTGCAATTTATTATAGTTTTTATTGTAAAAAGCAAATAGCATCAATTTCTACAGAAAATGAATTGGAATTCGATCTCCTTTCAGAAATAGAATACATAAATACAGATTTAAATAAATATTACAAAGTCAAAAATGCTATTGTTTCAAAGATTGATCCTTTAGCATTAAATAAAATTTATAAATTATACTTATCTAATTACAAAAATAAAGGTGCCCTATGTTTTAAATATTTGAAAATTGCATTCAAACTCGGAAGTGATATTCACAAATATTTACATTTAGATGAAGTAAGGGAGCTAGATATGATTGATAAACGAGTTTCTTTAGAAGGTCATAGATTTACTGGATTTGTACGTTTTATTTCTGTAAAAAATAATTTTTTATATTCTTCTATTGAGCCCGATAATAATATTTTAGAAATTATCTCTCCACATTTTCAAGAACGTTTTAGTAATGAATATTGGATAATACACGACATAAAAAGGAATATTGCTTCAGTTTACGATAAAATTTCCTGGGAAATAAAAGAAATGGATATAGAAATTTATAATAATCTTAAAAACTACAATGATGATTTTCAAGATCTTTGGAAAGGCTATTTTAAATCTACTACAATAAATGAGCGAATTAATCCAAAACTGCAAAAAAGAATGATGCCAAAACGCTATTGGAAGAACCTCACCGAAGTAGAGTGAAGAGTTAATATTGAAAGGGTGAAAAGCAAAGGATGTTTTCTCTGCCAATTTAAATTTAAATTAGTTTAAATCACCTTATATTCAAACTAACTTAAGTATTTCTTCCTAAACTCTTTTACTTTTTCACTTTCACCATTATTATAAATTATAAATATAATTTAGCGAAGATAAATAGACGGTGAACTAAGCATATAGCGAGCAATTAGAAGTACTTTGTGTGGGAAAAACTACTAGGCCTTAGTGTTGCTTAATTGTTTGAGCACAGCGAGTTAACCAAAAATTCTTGGCATAGTAGTTTTCCTAGCCTAGTACTTCTTTGCACAGCTATCTAGCTTATGGAACATATCTAATTATCGTAGCCCTTATGTTTACAATTTATTATATAGTTGCTACTGCTTCTATTTCTATTACACAGTCTTTTGGTAGTCTTGCTACTTCAACACAACTTCTTGCAGGAGGATTTTCATTGAAATACTCTCCATAAACTTCATTTACTTGTCCAAAGTCATTCATATCTTTTATGAAAACTACTACCTTAACTACTTTTTCTAGGCTACTTCCAGCTTCCTCTAAAACAGCCTTTACATTTTCTAAAGATTGTCTAGTTGCAGCTTTTATTTCTGTTACAACTTCACCTGTTGCCGGATCAACTGGAATTTGTCCTGATGTAAATATCATCTCCCCTATTTTAATACCTTGTGAGTATGGCCCAATAGCTGAAGGTGCCTTACTAGTTGAAATAATTTCTTTTTGCATTTTACTACACGTCCTTTCTTACTACTTTGCATATAAATTTTTTTTAAACTAATAATAAATATGAGTTTATCAAACTCATATAGGATATCTAAAACAAATATCAGCATCTCCATAAAATTTTAGATATCCTACATTCTAAATATACCTTTTTTACCATAAAATTTCAATATGTAATCATTTTAATAACCTTTTATTATATATTAAACATTTATTAATTTATTAAGCAATGGTACAATTAGAATAATATAGAAACCATGAAGGAGGTAGTAGATATGAGTAAAGATGTTAATATAGATTGGAGTAATCTAGGCTTTAACTATATTAAAACTGATTATAGATATATATCAGTTTGGAAAGATGGAAAATGGGACGAAGGTAAGTTAACAAAAGATAATATGTTAAACATAAGTGAAGCTTCTACGGCTCTTCATTACGGTCAACAGTGCTTTGAAGGCTTAAAAGCTTACAGAAGAAAAGATGGAAAGATTCAATTATTTAGAGTAGATAGAAATGCACGTAGAATGAATGAAAGCAATGCTAAATTACTTATGCCTGAAATACCTGTTGAAAAGTTTATAGATGCTTGTAAGCAAGTAGTTAAAGCTAATGAGCATTATGTTCCACCATATGGTACTGGTGCTACATTATATTTAAGACCATTTATGATAGGGGTTGGAGATAATATAGGTGTTAAGCCTGCTCCTGAATATATTTTCTGCGTATTTGCAGTACCTGTAGGACCTTACTTTAAAGAAGGATTAACACCATGTAACTTTATGATAGCAGATTATGATAGAGCTGCTCCTTATGGAACTGGTGGACAAAAGGTTGGTGGAAACTATGCTGCTTCATTACATCCACATAAAATAGCTGCTGATAGAGGATTTGCAGATTGTATTTATTTAGACCCTGCAACTCATAGCAAAATTGAAGAAGTTGGTGCTGCTAATTTCTTTGGAATAACAAAAAACAATGAATTTATTACTCCAAAATCCCCATCAATTCTTCCGAGTATAACTAAATATTCTCTTATGGACATAGCTAAAGAGTATTTAAAAATGCCTGTATTTGAAAGAGATGTTTATATTGATAACATTGATGAATTTAAAGAAGCTGGCGCTTGTGGTACTGCTGCTGTTATAACTCCAATAGGTGGAATAGAATATAAAGATAAACTTCATGTATTCCATAGTGAAACTGAAGTTGGACCTGTTACAAAGGAACTTTATAGGATTCTTTGTGGAATTCAGTTTGGCGATATTGAAGGACCTGATGGTTGGATATTTGAAGTTTAATTTATCAAAATATAGATGTGTGAAAACTAAAATTTAATATTTTATCTTTAGATTTTCTAAACAAAGAGCACCAAATAAGAATAATTAAGTCTTATTTAGTGCTCTTGTTTCTCATTATAAATTATTAGAATTTTGAATAAACAAGCTATTTTCCCTAAAATTAACTATTTATGGATGACTTCACTTATCAGTTTCTAAAAAACTCTCTAGATCAATACATTTACAATAAATTTATTATCTCTTATTTCTATTTTAAATTTTCCATTTTGAGCTTCCGTTAAACTTCTTGCTATATCTAATCCTAGCCCTGACCCCTCAGTACTTCTCGAAGCATCTCCTCTTTTAAATCTTTCAATCAGCTCTTTTTCATTAAGCTCTATTTTCTCAGCAAATTCATTGATAAATATTGTGCTACTAGTTTTTTCAATTCTATTAACATTATATTCAAGTACTATAAAAACTTCAGATTCTTCTACTGAATATTTGATTATATTAGATATAATATTTTGATATATCCTAAGAGTCTTATTGTAATCTGCATTAACAAGAACTTTTACATATTCATTAGAGTCTGCTTCTCTATCATTTAAAAATATCTTTATGTTAAATTTAAGCTTAGATTCTTTTATTTTATCTTCTAATTCAAGTAGTGCATGATTTAATACTTCTCTAAGATCAACTTCTCTAATATTTAAAACTATATTATTAGAATTAGCCATTACAGACTCTTTAAGATCATTAATTAAAACTTTAATCCTTTTTGCCTTTCGTTCTAATATATCTATATAATCTTTCTTATTATCTTCTGTTAACTTTCTCTTACTTAAAAAATCAACGTAATTTATTATTGAGGTTAATGGTGTTCTCAAATCATGAGATACATTAGTTATTAATTCAACTTTTTCAGTATTTGACGCTGCTTTATTATTTTCAACACATTTTGAAATAGAAATAAGCTCATTTATAGCTCTATTCATTATGTTAAATTCTATACCATTAAGCAAACCATAATTATCTCGACTTACTTTAAAAGTATCATACACCTTATCAAAATTTCCATTCTCTAAACCTTTAATAGTTTCATCTAAAGTTAAATTTAAATTTTCTACTACTAAGTAATTTTTTAAAGTGCTTATTCCAAGATAAGTCAAAACTAAAATATTTAGTATTATTATCCACCACAGTATTGTTGATTTTATATCTATTTCTTTCATAGTTAACTGAAATATTATCTGATATAGAGTTATATAAAATATTATTGATATTGTTAGTTTTATAAATTTATCAAAAAGCTTTCTTCTATAAAAACTTCTTTCATAAACTTCAATATCTTGATTTTTATATATTTTACTTTTTAATACTATTTGTAACAATGATATTGCAACTATTACAGAAAAAACTATCCATGTTAATAAAACAGTATATTTCTGTCCTTCTGTAGCATAATTGGGTAAAAACTCTTCTCCGGTAGTATTAACTAGCTTTCTTACAACAAAATAATTTATAAGGACTAATATCTTACCAATAAATGTTTCTATAAATACCTTCTCAGTTATGTCTTTTAATCTTATTATCTCATCTTCCTTAATCCATCTAATTTTATAATCCTTATTCCATAAAACTTTATCTAACAACATTAATTCACTCCCTTTTCTAAAGGTGCTTCCTGAATTGAATTAATATCAAAAACTATTTCCACTTTAAACAAATCCCCATCTATACTTATATTAAAATCACCCTTTTGTAATAAGATTAGGTTTTTAGCAATTTCTAATCCTAACCCTGATACATCTTCTTCATCATTATTATTTATTATATATATTAAATCTTTTGGCATTATATTTAACTCTTTTTTAGAGGTATTTTTGATGCATATATAAACCTTATTATTGTTACAATTTACATCTATATATACCCTACTATTTTCTAGAGAATGTTTTATAGCATTTTCAAATAATATATCAAAAACTCTCCATAACTTCTCCCCACTACAACAAATATATATGTTTTTCCTTGGAAAATTCTTTCTAAAGGTTAATTTACTATTAAATATTTTATCCTCATATTCAATTGTAGCTTGTCTTAGAAATTCAATTATTTCTATTTCATTAATTTCTAAAATCATATCTCCAGTTGCTGTTTTTGAAGCTTCAAATAATTCTTCAATTAACTTATTTAGATTGTTTGACTTATTCTTTAATAAGTCTACTATTTCCTTATTATCCACATCAATTTTCAATTTATTAATATTATCTAATATATCTTCTAATGGATTATTTAATTTGTTTGTTAAATTATTTATAAGTTCTATATTTACCCTTTCATTCTTTTTAATATTATTTACTGATTTTTTCAACCCTCTAGCTATTTTATTTATCTTTATTATTAAATCAAAATATCTATTACTAAAAACCATTCCTAAGCTTTTTGTATCAAAAACTTCCTTATTATTAATAGCATTAGATTTGTTCTCTTTATCAAACTCATTTAACCAATCTTCTATTCTTCTCCAAATCATGACTATTCTTAAATTATTACAAATTAACTTTATAATCATTAATATATTTAATAGTATTAATAATAAAATTATTAATACTAAAGTTTTATAATTAGGAACTATATAAACAATAAATATCATACTAATACTTATTATTGAAATAGCTAAATACTTAAGTATTCTTTTGTTTCTCAATATAAATTCTCTACTTTTCAAACTTATATCCAACTCCCCATATCACCTTTAAATATCTTGGTTTTTTAGGATCTATTTCTATCTTTTCTCTTATTCTTCTAATATGTACCATTACTGTATCTGTACTAAAGCATGGTTCTTCCCAAACTCTTTCATATATTTCTGCTGAAGAAAAAACTCTTCCTGGATTGCTTAAAAGAAGATCTAATATTTTATATTCAGTTTTAGTTATCTTTATTTCTTTTCCATCTACCTCAAGAGATTTTCTATTCCTATCTAGCTTCACAATTCCATAATTTAATATGTCGTTACTTTTTTCTTTTACATAATTCCCCAAATCAACATACCTTCTAAGTTGAGATTTAACTCTTGCAATAAGCTCTAATGGATTAAAAGGCTTTGTTATATAATCATCTGCTCCAATATTTAATCCTAATATTTTATCAGTATCTTGTGATTTAGCAGACAAAATTATTATAGGTATATTTTTATCTTCTCTTATATTCATAGTTGCTCTCATTCCATCCATTTTAGGCATCATTAAATCCATAATTACAAGATGAACCTCTATATTATTAATTATATTTAGTGCTTCTAAACCATCATAAGCTTTAATAACATTTATATCTTCATTCTTTAAATATATTTCTATTGCATCTGTTATTTCTTTTTCATCATCTACAACTAAAACATTATATTTTCCCATAAAGTTTTTCCTTTCTTATATGAAGTGCTATCTTATATTATTAATGTTAAATTTACACAAAATAAAGTTTATCAAATTTTATTCATAGGTAAATTATAACACTTGATATTACTTTTTATAATAATAGATAAATATAAAATTAACCTATCTTATTTCTAAAAAATTTCTAACAATTCAAATTTAAAGATTAGGACTATCTAAATCTCCAATAATCAAACAATTTCGGTTCTCTAAATTTTACTTCTAAGAGCCATTTTTCTATTCATTACCTAAGCACACTCAAATATTTCTATTTGCACATATCCTAACAAATTTTTAGATCCAAATTGTTGTCATACTTATCATACAAAAAGAAAAGCGCAACTAATAATAACTAGTGCACTTTTCATTTAATTTAATTCTTAAATTTTTTAACTTACTATATAATTAAAAACATATTATTAATTCAAAATTACAGACTAGATTCATCCCAAAATCTATTTATAATCTTTCCTTCATTTTATTATTATATAATTTCATAATTTTCTTCTCTCTTAGCCAGAAGGAAACATATCATTAGTTTTAGTGTAAAATTTACTTAAACTACTTTTCTATTTAAATCTTTATATATCAGGGGTTCGTAAATTTTTTCTATAAAAAAGTATAGTACTATAAATTACTTTAGCTTATTACAAACATAAATGTAGTAATACTAAATACTCATACTATCAAAGAATCCTTAAACCCCTTTCTACAAAATAAACTACATAGGCTCTAAAGGAAGTTCCTGATATAGATATATCTCATAAAACCATTGCTAATTACATTACTTGCTATACTTATCTATAATCTCCAAGAATTCCTTATTACCTTTTAAAAACTCCAGATCATTATCCCTATCATTTTTAAGTGCATTTAAAAATGTTGAAATGAAAACTTCATTACTTTCATCATTAGATTCCTTAGGTTTAATATGTTTATATAATCTAGATTTTGATATATCCCACGGATTTTTCATTTCAGTTATCATTTTCTTTAAAGTAGAAATTAAGTTAGCTTCATCTTTTTGAACTGAATATAACTGAAAATATGCAGAATAAGAGTTATAATCCCAAAGATCGTATAAGCTTGTTGTCTTTTCTATAATCTCAGCAAAATATTTAGCATCCTCATTATGATTTTCTTTCAAGGCAATTTCCATCATAGATATTAATGTCATAAAGATGTCAGTTGTCTTAGAAATTAATTTTTGTTCAAAAAGTTCAGCTGCTTTTCCATACTCTCCTGATTTAATATAAAGATTACCTTGAAGCTGATTTTTATCATAAGTGATATTAGGAAGTTTATCAATGCAAGCTTGAGCCTTATCATACTCTTCCCTGCCTAAGTATTTATTAATTAACATAGAAGTTGCTTGATTAGCTACCTCTATATCATTACTATTTGAAGCTTTTACATATAAATTTTCAATCTCATTCTCATAGGCCTCTATACTTTCAATTGCAAACATAAGCAAACTCCCTTCAAGGACAGTTGCTATATTTAAAATTAATTTATCATTATTTGGATACTCATGAATCTTATCCATCGCTTTCTCAAAACCTATATCAAATCCACTACTTCTGATTATCTCAACTAATTCATTTATAAAACGTGCTATTTCAATATCAGTTACGTCTTCTTTAAAGGAAAGTAAAGTATTTAAGTCTACTCTTAAAAGCCTTGCTAAAGCTGGCAATATAGTAATATCAGGATAGCTAATCCCCTTTTCCCACTTATTAACTGCAGGCGTTGATACCCCAAGAGCTTCAGCAACTTGCTCCTGAGTTAATCCTTGATCTATTCTTCTTTCTTTTATAATTTCATTTATTTTCATATTAGCCTATGCTCCTTTATAAATAGTAAATCAAAAGCTTTTGTTACTATTATTTTATCAAGTAAGACATATTACCACAATTGAGTCATTGTTAATTTATTAGTAAGTAAATTAACTGTTAGTTAATTTGTTAGTGATATTTTTTGATTATAAATATAATAATTATATTAAATCTTATTTAGTATTTTAATTATATAAAGCATTATTATGACTGTGCTATAAAGCTTATTTATCTTTTATATTATTCTTGTCATTTTTATTATCTAATTCAAGTAACTTCTTTAAATTGTAAATTGCTAATATCCTCACTAAACTTTTAGCTAATATCTTAAGCAAGTTGCTATACATGCTTGACATACTTAAATAAGGGTGGACATTTATCCACCCTTTGCTTCTTATTATTCAATTCATTTATATTAAATATTTATGATTTCTTTTTATAATATTACTAAACTGAAAAGTTAGTTTATAAATATAGTTTAAACTATTATTTTTCTTCCTTACCTCCACTAGTAATATAATAATATGGCAATGCTAAAAATATTACTCCGCCTATAAAATTTCCTAATGAAACTAAAATAATGTTATATGTATACCCACCTAAAGTTACTGTTGATGGATCAATTAAGTATCCCATAGCTAAAAATCCCATATTAGCTACACTATGTTCAAATCCAGCTGTTATAAATGTAAATAAGCACCAGAATATCATCAATATTTTAGCTGTTTCTTCTTTTAACTTATAACACATCCATACAGCTAAACATACTAATATGTTACATAAAATACCTTTTAATATAAGTTGTCCTGCTGGAGTATTTATTTTAGCATAAGCATTATTTACAATAAACTCTCCAATGTATTCACTTTTCCCACTAGTTAACCCTGCTTGTACAAATAATGCTGCCCCAATAATACCACCTAAGATATTTCCAATCCAACTTGCAAACCAAATTTTTATTGCATCAACCCAAGTTACGGTTTTTTCTAATGCACCCATAGTCATTATCATAGCATTACTTGTGAATAAATCTCCACCTGCCATTAATACTAAACTAAGTGCTACACCAAAAGATGCTCCCATTAGAATTTTATATGTTTCTATACCATTATGGTGCATAATTCCACCAATAGTATAAATAAGCATAATTCCTAAGCTTACAAATAAACTTCCAAGCATTGAACTAACTAGGTATCTCCCCTTACTTCTTCTTAGTAACGTGCTTTTAACCTCTGCTGAATGGGCTAAATTATGAATTTCTTTACTGTACATGATACACCCCATAATATAGTTATTTTTTTAACAAGTATTAAGATAATACATTGCCTTTTTTCACTAGCATATTTTACAATGAAGAACAAAGTTTTGCAACGAAAACTTTGTTCTTCATTATTTATATTTAGTTTTATTTAATTTCCTTTTTATTTCATGTTATCTATATAATATTTCCTTATTTCTTTGTATTCTAATAATGCTTTCTTACTACTAGTAACATTTATATTGTGCTCTTTTATTGAGGCTTTCCATGAATTACTTTCTCCAAAAATGTCCTTTTTTATATGGTTTCCAGGTAACATAAGTATTGGAGCTAATGTTATGTTTTTTATATTATCTTTTAATAATTGGCAAATAATATCTTCTTTTTTTATTTCACCTTCTAAGGTTCCTATATATACATTTCTATATCCATGTTCTATGAAAACATCTTTTAATGTGTTATATGCATCCGTATTTATTGTTTTAGAACCATGTCCAACTAACACTATATTATCCGTCTTCAATAAATTATCTTCCATTGTATTAAATATTAAATTACATGATTCTTTTAATTTTCCATCTTTATTGCTCATAAGAACATTTCCTAAAGTAATTTTAGAAAAAGAATAATCATATTCTTTAATTGTTTTTTCTATATTTGAGTATTCACTGCCTTCAATCACGTGTAGAGGTTGAATATATACCTCTTTATATCTGTCATTACTTAGGTTAAATAGTACTTCTTCTAATCTTGGAACTATCTTACCATATTTATTAAGTAATATATTGGATAATACACTTGAAGTAAAAGCCTTACAAACATGATATTTTCCATTTACGCTTTCTCTTATCTCTGCTTCAAAGTCTTCAAACTCTTGTAATCCTTCTAAGTTAGCTGTTCCAAAAGAAACAACAATAATTGCTTTTGACATATGCACCTCTCTATTCTATATTAAACTCTCTAAAAACATCTAAGAATTTATTTATATGCTCTTCTGTATGAGAAACACTTAAAAATAAAGCTTCGTATTGTGATGGTGGTATATTAATTCCATTTAATATCATATGTTTGAAATACTTTTTAAACATATCTTCATTACATGTTTTTACATCATCATATTTTTTAACTTCTTTTAAATCTGTAAAGAATATAGTAAGCATTCCACCATGTCTATTAATTGTCATTGGTATGCCTTTTTCTTTTGCTATTTCTAATAAACCTTCTTCTAGCATTGATCCTAGATGATTTATCTTTTCATAATATTCTTCCTTATGTCTTTTTAATTTATTTAAAGTTGCAATTCCTGCTGCCATTACTATAGGATTCCCAGACATAGTTCCAGCTTGATACACTTCACCAATTGGAGATAAGCATTCCATTATTTCTTTTTTTCCTCCATATGCTCCACAAGGAAGTCCCCCTCCCATTATTTTTGCATATGTTACTAAATCAGGTTTTGCAGTAAATAGTTTTTGAGCTCCCTCAAAAGATACTCTAAACCCACTCATAACTTCATCAAATATCAATAGTGCTCCATATTTATCACAAAGTTCTCTTAGAAGATTCATAAAATCTTCTTCTGCTTTTATTACTCCCATATTTCCTGCTACTGGTTCTATAATAACCCCTGCAATATCATCTCCATATTTATCAAATAAAGATTTTATACTTTCTTTATCATTATATACGGCTATAAGCGTATTTCTTATACTATCATTAGGTACTCCTAGTGACCCTGGAATTCCATTTGTTAATACTCCTGAGCCCGCCTCAATTAAAAATCCATCAAAATGTCCATGATAACATCCAGCAAACTTTATTATCTTATTCTTTTTAGTATATCCTCTTGCTAATTTTACTGCACTCATAGTAGCTTCAGTACCTGAATTAACCATTCTTATCATATCAATGTTTTTTAAGTTTTTGCATAAGAATTTAGACATTATTAGTTCTAATTCAGTTGGAGCTCCAAATGCTATTGCACTTTCTGAAGTTTCTTTTATAGCTTTTACCACATCTTTATCAGAATGTCCTAATATCATAGGTCCCCATGCAAGAACAAAATCTATATATTCCTTACCTTCTTCATCTACTATTATGGCACCTTTTCCACTTTTTATAATTGGAGGCTCCATTCCAGTATTTCTATATGATCGAACTGGAGAATTAACTCCACCTGGCATATATTTTTTTGACTCATGAAAAATAACTTGATTTCTCATAAAATTAATCCTCCTTTAACCATTTTGCTGCTTCTAGTGCATAATAAGTTATTATCATATCTGAGCCTGCTCTTTTCATTGAAAGAAGCATTTCTAAAACTACTCCTTTTTCATTGATTAGTCCTGCTTCAGCTGCAGATTTTACCATTGCAAATTCTCCACTAACATTATAAGCACAAATTGGTACATTTATTTTATCCTTTGCTCTTCTTATTATATCTAAGTATGACATAGCTGGCTTAACTATAACTATATCTGCACCTTCGTTTATATCCCACTCTATTTCTCTTATTGCTTCATCTGAATTTGCAGGGTCCATTTGGTAAGTTTTTCTATCTCCAAACTGTGGTGCAGAATGAGCTGCTTCTCTAAATGGTCCATAGAAAAATGATGAATATTTAGCAGCATAACTCATTATTGCTACATTTTCATATCCATTCTCATCTAATGCATTTCTCATAAAAGCAATTCTTCCATCCATCATATCTGATGGTGCCACCATATGTGCTCCAGCCTTTGCATGAGATAAAGCTATCTTACCTAGAACTTCTAATGTTTTATCATTATCTACTTCACTTCCATTTAATATCCCACAATGTCCATGACTAGTATATTGACACATACATACATCTGTAATCACATATAAGTTTTTTGAAAGTTCTCTTACTTTTCTTACAGCTTGTTGTACTATTCCATTGTCATTAAAGCTTTCTGATCCACATTCATCTTTTTCATTTGGAAGTCCAAATATAATTACACCTCTTATGTTAAGACTTTCAACTTCATATATTATTTCATGCAATCTATCTATTGACCAATGATAGTTACCTTTCATTGATGAAATTTCTTCTTTTTTGTTTTCTCCTTCAACAACAAAAATAGGGAAAATTAAATCATTTGTACTTAATGCATTTTCTCTTACTAAATCCCTTATTGCTGTATTGGCTCTTAATCTTCTTCCCCTTTTAATCATCCTATTCACCTTTTCTCTCTTTATATTCACTATAGATTTCTATTATTTCATCTAAAAAACCATCTTCAGAATGCTTTTTGCACATGTGTCCTTCTATGGAATTAGATTTTAAAGTTTTATAAGTTTGAGGTCCTATAGCAATATTAAACTTACTCTTAATTTCTTCTACACTAAACATACTTATCATATTATTTACTGTACTAGGACTAGTGTATAATATAAAATCAACTTCATCAAATACTCTTTTATTTCTTATATCACCACAAACTGTATCATATGTATGTACTCTATCAACATATAAACCTAGTTTTTCAACTTCTTCCTTTAAATATTCTCTACTGCTAGAAGAACACGGTATTAATACATGCTCCCCCTTAACTAAATGTAGCTCTAAAGCCTTAAATAAGCCTTCTCCAACAAATTCTCTTCCCATTATAAAAGCCTGAATTCCTCTTGTTTCTAAAGCCTTTTTAGTTGCTTTACCAACTACTGAAAACTTAGCTTTAAGATTTCTTATATCTATTTTATTTTCTATAACATAGTCAAAAAACATATTAACACCATTTACTGAAGTTAATATTATATGATCATAATTATCTAATTTATCTTTAACAGAATTTAAGTTTTCTTTAGTTTCTTGTATTTTTATAGAATTTATCTCTGTCACTTCTGCTCCTAAATTTCTAAGCTTCTTTTTTAAGTTAGAAGACTGTTCTCTTGACCTTGTTACACATATATTAAGCCCAAAAAGTGGTTTCTTCTCATACCAATTTAGCTTATTATTAAGTTCAACAACATCTCCCATAACAATTATACAAGGTGACTTCAGTTTAGCTTCGATAACCTTTTTCTCAATATCTTCTAATGTTCCAACTACCTTTTTTTGCTTTGAAGAAGTTCCCCTCATAATTACAGCTACTTTAGTATTAACATCTTTGCCATTTGTTATTAGTTTTTGTACTATTCCACCTAAATTATTTAATCCCATCATAAAAACTAAAGTACCTTTTTCTTTAGATATTGCTTCCCAATTTATATTTAGTGTACCTGCAGTCATCCCTGTAATTATATGAAAGCTTTGTGCCATTTCTCTTTGTGTTATAGGAATACCTGCATAATTCAATACTGATATTGGTGATGTCACTCCTGGAACCACTTCAAATCCTATATCTTCTTCAACTAAAGAAAGCACCTCTTCCCCACCTCTTCCAAAAACATAAGGGTCTCCCCCTTTTATTCTTCCTACAGTATGACCTTCTTTAGCAAGTTTTACTAATGTTTCATTTATTTCATCTTGCGTTTTATAATGACATCCAGGCTCTTTGCCACAATAATAAATTTCACAATCTTCTTTTAAATAATTAAGTATATTGTTTGAAACTAATCTATCATATAAAACAGCAGTACACTCTTTCAAAACTTCTACTGCCTTTAATGTCAATAATTCTTCATCTCCTGGTCCAGTACCAATTATATAAACCTTACTCATTTTTACTATCCTTCCAAAATCTTTTGTGCTAATTTAAATCCTAGCTCTATGTTTTCACTCTTACTGCCTAGAATATCTTTTTTAACTATTTTTCCACCTACATCAAAAGTACCTATCATATATAAATCATCATTTTTTATCTCAGAGTAAACACCTATTACACTATGGCATCCTCCATTTAACTTTTTCATAAAACTTCTTTCAGCTTCTACTGCTATTCTAACTTCCTTATTATCTAACTTCCTTAAATAATTGTTGTATTCACCATTTTTTAATGCTTCTATACCTAAAGCACCTTGCCCTATTGCTGGTAAAAATTCTTTAGGATCAAAATAATCTGTTATTATATCTTCCATTCCCAATCTTTTTATTCCTGCTGCTGCTAAAATTATCCCATCCATATTTTCTTTTTTCATCTTTTCTAATCTTGTTTGGATATTTCCTCTTATTGGGACAATATTTAAATCACTTCTTAAATCTTTTAACATTGCAGCCCTTCTTATGCTACTTGTTCCAATAATAGCACCTTCTTTTAAATCCTGAAAATGAATGCCATTACTTGATACAAATACATCTCTAATATCATCTCTTTCAGGTATAGCCACTAACTCGAAATCTTCTGGTAATTCAAAAGGCACATCTTTCATACTATGTACTGCTGCATGTGCTTCTTTATTCCAAAGTGCATATTCTATTTCTTTAACAAACAAGCCCTTTCCACCTATTTTATCTAATGTTACATCAAGTCTTCTATCACCTTCTGTAACCACTAATAATTTTTTAGAATTTATATTATTTTTTTCTTTAATAAGCTTAATTACTTTATCAGCTTGCACTTGTGCTAACTTACTTTTTCTAGTCGCAATAATTAATTCCATAAAATATCTCCTATAAATTTTTATATATTTTATTTGATACTTCTTTTCCAAAAAACATATCTATTACTAATTTATCTTTTCCCTTTTCATATATGTATTTAAAATCTTCACTACATACAAATTTAATTATATCCTCTTTATTTTCTTTTAAAGATTTTGCCTGCTTCCTAATAAAAGATGAATAACCAATAAAATCATCATAATCTTTTAATAAATCCAATACTTTCTCTGCTATCATTAATGAACCTTTTGGATTTCCATTCTTGGTATTTACTGAAAAATTTATATTTTTTAGCTCTCTTTGTACTGGTGCTACTGCAATTCCATTTGAATATTCAGAAGCAAATATGTATATTTTATATTCAGCATCACAATCTTTTTTTATTTCTAAATTTTTATTATAGTCATCTGTTGCTATTATTATTAAGTGCTTATCTTTAATAAAATCTTTATTATATTCACCTTTAATTAAATTAATATCTTTTAAATTTGAAAATTCATCAATAAAATTTAAAGATAAAACATCAACTATGCAGCCTTTATATAAAAAGTTTTTTCCTTTTATATAACCAACCTTTCCTCCGCCAACTATACCAACTCTAAATTTTCTAGACATTACAGAAAGATAAGTGTACTCTAAACATTCTTCAGGAATATCTTTTCTAGTATCTTTATACATTCTTCTCCTTGCCCCTTTAATTGTTCTTCCTTTAAAACTTCTATCGCCCTATTAACATAATAATCTGATGTGCTCTTTATAAGTTTTTTCGCAATTTCTATATCTTTTTTATCATTGCATTTATTCTTTAATGTAGTTTGCCTCTCTTTTATAACTTTAGAACTATTTTTTTTCATATCTTGTATAACAGGCGCTATATTTCTTATATCCTTCCAATTAAAGTATTCTTCTATATATGCATTTATAATATCCTTAAACTTTAGCATTCTTTCTTTTCTGAGCTTTTTGTTATCATCATCAATTGAACTTATATCATCAATATCATAAAGATTTACCCTTGTGTATTCCTTAACTTTTTCATCAACATCTCTTGGCAATGCTAAATCAAATATTATAATTTTATTTCCATTTTCTTTTATATGCTTTTTTTCTATGATTAAGTGTGGAGCAGACGTACAAGAAACTACACAGTCCATATCGTTTATTATGTTTCGTCCCTCTTCATAATTCATTACTCTAATTCTTTTATCATCAATATCTTTTACATTTTCAACTTTTCTAACCACAATATTTAATTCCTTTATATCATTAGAAAGAGCATATTTAACGACTAGTTTTCCTACTTCTCCATATCCTATAACCATAATTCTCTTTGAATCATTTTTTATTGCTTCACTAATTGCAATTGATGCTGAAGAAACTGGAATTTCATATAATTTTCCTTCTGTTCTAAACTTCTTCCCACAAGTTATTGCTTCTTGAAATAATCTTTGTAATTCATGTTTAACTGCTCCTAATTCATCTGCTAAATGATATGCATCTTTGATTTGTCCAAGTATTTGATCTTCCCCTAATATCTTTGAATGAAATCCACAAACAACTTCCATCAAGTGTCTTACAGTTTCTTTTTCATTTAAATAAAAACAGTATTCTCTTAAATTAATATCCCAATTTAGCACTTCAAAAATCTTTTTTAATCCTTCTTCGCCTTTTAAAGAAGCATTAAAATAAACTTCTGTTCTATTACAAGTACTAAGAATAACAACTTCATCAAAATATTGTAACAACTCTTTTGAATATGCTTCTCTTTTTTTTTGAGATAAAGCTAATTTTTCTCTTATTTCTACTTCAGTATTCTTTTTAATCCCTAAAAGCTGAATCATAATTTTGCTCCTAAATCATCTTATTACTTCGTTTATTTTTATAATAACCCTATTATACTCTTATTACAATTTTTTTGCACATTCCATATACTTAATATTTAAATTAAATTTAAGACCGCTAAAAAATAGCGGCCTTAAATCTTTTATTATATTAATTTTACATATTTATCTAATGCTTTGTCTAATAGATTATATTAATTTCATTTATAAGTATTTACCTATATTAATATTTTATTCCACTCCAATAAATATTGTCTTTTAGTATAGCTTTATCTGAAAGTTCTACTCCTTCGAGTGCCCATTTCTTAAATTCCATAAAGCCTGTTCTATCAACAATATATCCAATATGCTCTTTTCCACCTGGAGCATCTTTAGCAATGTATTGTTCAACATACTTATAAGTATTTAATATTATTTTTATAATACTTTCTTCATCCACCCATATTATAAAATCTTCAGCTAATCTTGGATTTTTCTTTCCTGTTCTACCCATTATAGCTAATCTATAATATTTTTCTTTACTTCTTGTCCATGCTCCTGTTGGACAGTTTATAACACATTCTCCACAACCTATACACTTACTATGATCTCTTACTGGTCTATAGTTTTCTGGATGTAATGCAGCTGTTGATTTTTTCTTACAGGCTCTAACACATGCACCACATGATATACATTTATCTCTATCAAACTGTGGCTCTGTCATTCCTATTATTCCAAAGTCGTGCATTCTAGCCTTGATACAATCATTTGGACATCCTGTTAATGCTATTTTAAAATGTAAATCATTAGGAAATATAGCTTTTTCTATCTTCTTTGCAAAGTTTGTAGTATTGTAATTAGCATATGGACATACTTTATTTCCTATACATGCTGATACATTTCTTGTTCCTGCTGCTGTATATCCCTTTCCTGGGACTTCTTGATTTATTTCTAATCCTTCTATTATAGGTTGAAGAAGAATATTAACCTCTTCTATATCATTCATATCTATCCCTGGAATTTCAAATCCTTGTCTTGTTGTTAAATGAACTGTTCCATCACCATATTTATCTGCAATTTCTTGAATTAATCCTAAATACTCAGCTTTCAAGAATCCACCTGGAACTCTTATTCTTGAAGCTGTTATTCCTCTTCTTTTTGTAACTCTAAAGGCATTTTTTTTCAGCTTTTTAGTATTGATATCCATAGTGTCTCCTCCTAATCTATTAATTCTTTTCCTTTTGAATAATTAAATACAGGCCCATCTAAACAAATATATGTATCATCTATTCTACAGTGTCCACATTTTCCAATTCCACAACACATCTTTCTTTCTTGAGAAATCCATATATTTTCTTCCTTGATGCCAAGCTTTAAAAATTCTAATACAGTAAACTTCATCATCATAGGTGGTCCAACAACTACTACTTGTACATTTTCCTTATCTTTTATATCAAGCTCTGGAATATATTTTGTTACAAGTCCAACTTTTCCCTCGTAACCTTCTTTTGCTCCATCTACTGTTATTATAAGATTCATATTCTTTTCCCAAGCCTTTATATCTTCTTTGAAAAGAATATCTTCTGGAGATTTAAAGCCTGAAATAAGAGTAAATCCTTTTGCATCATTTTTATTTTCTGAGAAGTAATCTACAATTCCCTTAACTGGTGATAATCCTGTTCCTCCAGCAACAACAACTACTTCTTTGCCTTTATAGTTGCTAATATCAAATCCATTTCCGTATGGACCTCTTAAAAACAACTTGTCTCCAACATAATTATTGAATATTTCATCTGTTACTTTACCTACTCTTCTTATAGTTAAATCAACATAATTTTTACCTATTCCACTTACTGATATAGGAGCTTCCCCATACTTTGGAAGGGATACTTCAAAGAATTGTCCTGGTTTTACATCTCCCTTAAAAGACATTCTGAAAGTATATTCTATTTCTGTATGCTTAATAACTTCTAATATTTCTGATATAAATGGTATATATTCGTTTGTATTCATATTACTTCACCTCTTCCATAGCTTTTTCTAATTTATTAACACAATTTGAGAATGAAATATATTCTGGACATATATCATCACATCTTCCGCAACCTACACACATATGATATCCCCATCTCTTTTTGTAATCATAAACTTTATGAAGAACTTTAAATCTCATTCTTTGTCCTTTTTCTTTTCTAAAACTATGTCCTCCAGCCATATCTGTATAGCCATCAACTTGACATGAAGCCCAAACTCTCCTTCTTTCTCCTACTTTTCCATTATCCTTGTAGAATATATCTTGCATAGTAAAGCATGTACATGTTGGACAGACAAAGTTACATCTACCACAAGCTATACATCTTTGTGAATATTCATCCCATACCTTAGAATTCATAACTTTTAATTCTAAATTGTTTGGTATATTAACTTTAATATCATTACTTTCAACAAAATCTGGAGTTACATCTAATGATTCATTAGTAAGATTGGTAAATACACCTTCTAATTCATCATCTTTTATATCTAAATATACTTCTTCACCAGATTGTTTAACATATGCATTATATTCATCAGTTTTATTTGTTTCCATACTTACACAGAAGCAGTTTTCAAAGCTTTTTTCACAGCCCATTAAAACAAACTTAGCTTTTTCTCTTAACTTTTTATAATATGGATCCTCAAATTTATTTCTTAAATAAATATCATCTATTCTTCTTAATGAATGCATATCGCAACTTCTTAGAAAAATTAATATAGATTTTTCATCAACATTCGGTTCTTTTATTTCATCTTCTGTAAAGAAAAATACTGTTTGTGTTATTGGAAGTAAAACTTCCTTATATGAAAATTGTGATTTTTTATCGAATTCTATTTCTTCAATTTTTGATATTTCACCATATCTAACAATATCAGTATCTGAAAAAGTTCCCTTTCCTTCCAAAACCTTTGGTGCATATATCTTATATTTTTTTGATAGTTCTTTTAATCCATTATTAAATTCTTCTACTTTAAGCTTATATCCCATCTTAAACACCTCTTAGTTTACTTTTTTCTTTCTAGATATTATGTAATAAGGTATTGCCATAAATACAATTCCTCCAACCATATTACCTAATGTTACCATTATAATATTATAGGCATATCCACCTATACTTACAGCAGCACCAGCTGGTGAAAGTAATCCTATTGTTAATAAAGTCATATTTGCAACACTATGTTCAAAACCTGCTGTTATAAAAACAAATAAACACCAGAATATCATTATAAGCTTGGATGTTTCTTCTTTACATTTAAAGCTACACCAAACAGCTAAGCAAACTAGCATATTACATAATATTCCTCTAAAAAACAAATCACTTGCTGGTAGAGACATTTTAATAGCACTAGTTTTTGCTATGAACTCTCCAACTGGACCATTTGCTAACCCAGCCATAAAAAATAATGTTCCTGCAAGTATTGAACCTGTTAAATTTCCAATAAAACTTACAATCCAAACTTTAATAGTATCTAGCCAAGAAACTGATTTATTTAATGATCCTACTGCCATTATAAAATTATTTCCAGTAAATAATTCAGATCCTGCAAAAATTACTAGACTTAAGGCAACTCCAAATGATAATCCCATAACAATTTTTGTTGCTGGCGAATTAGTCGAACTAAGCAATCCCCCAATGGTAAAAATTAGAATAATGCCAAATCCAACATAGATACCTGCTAACATTGAACTAATAAAATATCCAAGTTTATTATCTTTTAACAGTTCAACCTTAGCTTTAGAAGCAGATGCAACCTTATTAAATTCCTCATTGAACATCATATTTCTCCCCTCGTGATTGTTATTATTATCACAATCTCTATACTTAAATTATAAATGCTAATAAAAATAAAAACTGTGACGTTCATCACAGTTTTTATTTTTATTATGATATTCCTTTAAAAAATTTAGCTAGTTTATCTTTATTCTTTACTTTTATTCTTTTCTTTTCATATATTATCAAATCATTCTCTTGAAGTATCTTCAAAGCTCTAGATATAGTTTCTCGTGGCGCTCCAAACATATCTGCTAAATAAGTTATACTTATGTTCATATCTATCAATATTCCATCTTCAACTTCTATTCCGTAATCCTTAGACAACTTCCATAACTTTGCTGCTACTCTTTTTTCAACCTTTATAGGAGTAGAATTCTTTAATTGCCTGTATAATCTTCTTACTTTTATACTTAAGGAAGAGATTACTATTTTAGTCAATTCAAAATCATTCATCATAATCTCTTGAAACTTCATTCTATCGAAGGATAGAATTTCTGCTTTTTCAAACACTTCACAGTTTATAGAAGCTGGTAAATCATCTAAAACTACTGCATTAAGTATAGATTCTTTACCTAATATGAATATTATCTTTTTTTGAGCCGATTCATTTAATTTATAAAGCGCAACTTTTCCGCTATATACTATATAAACTTTATTAATTTCATCCTTATCTCTAAATATATGGCTACCTTTTAAATAGCACTTACTTTCTCCTAATTCAGATAGTGCATTTATTGTAGGCTTATTTAAATTATTAAATATTTCCATTTTTCCTAATTGACATTTTACTAAATCTTTCATTTATACGCACCATTCCTATAATTATAGTACTTTATAATTAAACTATATAACAAATCTTGTATAAGTGCAAAAAATAAAGGAGAAATCATCCCCCTTTATTTTTCTCATATCTCTTTATAATTATTATAAAAAAATTATTCTTTTATTGATTTATTAACTATAACTACGAACCATATCATTGCAATTCCAATCATAGCATGTCCAAGTCCAGCTATATGGCTTAACCCAGCAAAGTCAGTTCCTAATACTTGCATTATCCCTCTAGCTGTGAAAGTTCCTAAAACATATATTAATGATACATTATAAAATACTACCCATTTACTAAAATGTTTTATTTTTGATAAGCCGAAATTTTTTTCTAAAAGTAAAACTAAAATAAAGAAAATAAATCCTAATGTTATTGCATGAGTATGTACAACTGATAATACAGTTTTCCCTTCAAACTCATTAAGCTTTGTAAATTCCCTATAAAACACTCCCATTGCCAACCCTAAAACTAAATAAAATGTTGCAAAATTAAAATACTTTTTCATATTATGCCTCCTAATTCAATATAAATTATTAATTAATAATAATTATATAATAAAGCCTAAAGTTATAAATTTCAACCATTATTAAATATATAAAAATAATAAAGCCATAATGCTTTTTAAGCATTATAGCTTTATCATTTTACAAACTATAGAGTTTTCCTAAATCTAAATTTATATCTCCAGTTTTAAATACAATAGACGAATCTATTGAGTACCTATTTTTATAAAATAAAATAATACTTTCTAAGGATTTCTGAACAGCAGAATATAAATCTAATGAATTCCCTTCTTCATCAATTTTACTTTTGTTTACTAAATTAATAAGCTTTACATCCCCTGCTGTTGTAAGAGCCTCTAAAATTAAAATAACATTTAAGTAATTGATATTTACAAGATCAATTACTTCATATTTATCATCTCTATTTAACTCATATAAATTATATATTACCTTAGGTTCTATAGATTTTAATATTAATTTTAAATACTCTATATTTCCATCAAATCTTATTACTATTACATCTTTTTCTATATCTTTTATAATAGGAATTTCTTCATTCTTCCTAAGTATTAAATAAACTTCTACATTATTTAAAATAAGATATTTTACAAAATATACTAGAAAGTTATCTGAAGATCCAAATATAATTGCCCTATCTTTCATAAAATCCTCCGTATATAAGCCTTTCTAAAATCATTATATTATTTTGTATAAAAAAAAGTGCCTTTATTAATTAACATAAACTTAACTCATAAAGGCAAAACTTACTTTTATTAGTAACAATAATTACTTTATATTTTCCAGTTTAAATGGAGTATTTTGATATACACAATAATTTAACCAATTACTAAAAACTATATTTGCACTTCCTCTCCATCTTACTGTAGGAATTTCTTTTACATCATCTTTAGGAAAATAATTTTTAGGAATATCTATTTTTATTCCTTTATTATAATCTCTTAAATACTCATTCTTTAGTGTATCTCTATCATACTCTAAATGACCAGTAATAAATATTCCTCTTTTATCTCTTGTTGCAACTATAAATACTCCAGCCTCTTCTGATTCTGCTAATATTTCTAACTCTTTAACCTTATTTATATCTTTCTTTAATGTAGTAGTATGCCTTGAATGAGGTGCAAAAAAGATGTCGTCTAACCCTCTTGTTAAATCCTCATTAATCTTATTCACCTTGTGAGGAAATACTCCAAATACTTTCTTTTCTAAAGGCTTTTTATTTATATTGTAGTGATAATATAATGCTGCTTGAGCTCCCCAACATATGTGTACTGTAGAAAAAACATTTACCGTGCTCCACTCCATAATTTCTTTTAATTCGTTCCAATACGATACATCCTCAAATTCCATAGTTTCAACAGGTGCCCCAGTTATTATTAACCCATCAAACTTTTTGTCCTTTACTTCCTCAAAATAATTATAAAACTTTTCTAAATGCTCTATTGGAGTATTTTGAGAAGTATAGGTTTTTGTTTGTATCAATGTTATTTCTACTTGAATTGGAGTATTAGATAGATATCTAAGCAATTGATTTTCAGACTGAATCTTCATTGGCATTAAATTTAAAATTGCTATTTTTAAAGGTCTTATATCTTGTGTTTCTGCTCTTTCAATATTCATTACAAATATGTTTTCATTAGATAGAACATTGTATGCTGGAAGCTCTACTGGAATTTTTATTGGCAAATATACCCCCTCCTTATAAAAATATTAAATCATAAAATACAATAGTTTAAAAGTTCATTAGTTCTTTTTTATAGATAAATAATATTGATTTCCCTTTGACAGCTTGTCCTGTATTGCATATAATATATAAAAATAACCTTCATATAAGCCTGATAATATGGTTCGGGCGTCTCTACTATACTACCTTAAATAGTATAACTAAGAAGTTTTAATCCAGGTGAGGTTGTTTATTATTATATTTAAATATACTCAGAGGTGGATTTATGAATAAAAAAGATTTTATATCTCAAATTAAGGCTTCAAGTAAAGCCGAAATATGTGACTTGGTTATTAATAATATAACTATTGTTGACGTATTTCAAAACAGTTCTTTTACAGATAATGTAGCTATAAAAAATGGAGTTATTGTTGGTTTTGGTGATTATAACGGGACAGTCGAAATTGATGGTACTGGTAAATTTATTTGTCCCGGTCTTATAGATGCCCATGCCCATATTGAGTCATCACTAGTCACTCCAAAAGAATACTATAAAGCTGCATTATTACATGGAATCACATCTATAGTTATTGACCCTCATGAAATTGCTAATGTACTAGGAGATAAAGGTATCAGACTTATCATGGATCTTGCTAAAGATACACCATTTGATTTTTACTTTATGCTTCCTTCATGCGTTCCAGCTACTTCTTTTGAAACTTCTGGATCTATATTAAGAAGTACTGATTTACATCCACTATATAAAGAATCTAACGTATTAGGACTTGCTGAAGTTATGAATTTTCCTGAAGTTATAAACTGTTCTAATGATATGATTAATAAACTTTGGGATGCAAAATCAAATAATTTCATAATTGATGGTCATTGTGCTGGCTTTACAAATGATATGCTAAATGTTTATTCAACAGCAAATATAGTTACTGATCATGAATCGCATTTAGCTGAAGAGGTTATTCAAAGACTAAGAAGAGGCATGTATGTCCACATTAGAGAAGGATCTGTCGCAAAAAATTTGAAAGAATTAATAAAAGCAGCTTCTATTTCTAATAGTAGAAGAATTTGTTTTTGCACAGATGATAAACATATAGATGATTTAATAAAAAACGGAAGTATTGATAGCTCTATAAGGATGGCTATTTCTTATGGCCTTACCCCTGAAATAGCTATTCAAATGTGTACGTTAAATCCTTCCGAATGTTATAACCTAAAATACAAAGGAGCTATTGCGCCAGGATATGTAGCTGACTTTTTAATATTAGATGATTTATCTAATTTCAAGATTAACTCAGTTTATAAAAATGGTGCATTAGTAGTAAAAGAAAATAAATTAGTATGTAATACCTCTGATACCCAATATGAATTTCCTAAATTAAACAACATCAATACAAAAAAGATTACTTCTAAAGATTTAGAAATAGATATATATGGGAAATCAATACTTAATGTAATTGAAATCAATCCAAATAAACTTGAAAGTAATCATATAAAAGTTGATATAAGTACTTTAAATAATGCAAAATCATTTAAATCAGATATAAGTTTAGATTTATTAAAAATAGCTGTAATTGAAAGACATAAAAATACTGGTAATATTGGCCTTGGAGTAATAAAAGGACTCAATTTGAAATTTGGAGCAATTGCTACAACTGTTGCTCATGATTCTCATAATTTAATAACATGTGGAACATCTGATGAAGAGATATTATTTGCAGTAGAAGAACTTAAAAAAATAAATGGCGGAATTATAGTTGTTAAAGATAAAAAGGTATTAGCATCAATTCAACTAGAAATTGCAGGATTAATAACTTCAAGAAAATCGAAAGAAGTTGTTGATGATCTTGAAAAACTTCACTTAGCTATTAAAGAAGTTGCTCCAGATATCAATTTCAACCCATTTTTAACCCTATCATTCTTATCACTACCAGTTATTCCAGAACTAAAAATAACTGATAAAGGATTATTTGATGTAAGTAAATTTGAATTTATAGACAATGCTTATTAATACTTTTATTAGAATATCGATTAAGAAATAAATTGTAAAAATAGTCTATAGACTTATTTTTAAACCAGCCTATAGACTATTTAATTTTTATAAGAAAACATTCTTCTTATAAATCCTTCATCTTTATATAAATTATAAGCAATCATTTTTCTATAGAATTTATTATTTCATAAACACTATATTTTTCTTCCTTCCATAACATATAAAATATATAAACCTCTCCCTCAAAATAAAATTTTTATTTAATATATAGTTATGATATGAAAAAGAGCATATTATTCACCTATCTTTAATTAAACTATGTTTTTTATTATATTAACTAATTCCTTAAAGCTATTAGTTTGTACTTTCCCCTTATAAAAAACAATATGGTTTACATTATATAAATTAAGCTCATTAACTTTGATTTCAACAAGATTTCCTAAATTAATTTCATTTTCAACTAATACCCTAGGTAATACTGTTATCCCTAAGTTTTTCTTTGCAGCCTCTATTAAAACTTGAGAATTAACACTTGTCCAGCTAGGATTTACTCTCATATCATGTAATAGCATGGCACTATCAAAAATATCTCTAATAGAGCTACCCTTTTCTCTTAATAGTAACTTTTCTTTTACTAACTCACTTAACGATATAGATTTTTCTTTTGCAAATTTATGTTTATTAGAAGAAGCTACTACTAATTCATAAGAAGAAAAGGGTATCTTTTCAAGTTCTTCGTTATAAACAACGCCCTCTATTAACCCCAGATCAATTTCATTTTTACATAACATATTTTCAATGCTTCTAGCATTATCAACTATAATTTTTGTTGGAGTAGATTTACAAATACCTTGAAACCTTTCTATTATAGTAGGCAAAATAAAATTAGCAATAGTTATACATGATCCTATCTTAATAACAGCATTGTCTTCTAATTCTTTAATATTTTTATCTAAATCATCATATAAATCTAATAGTTTTGTAACCTTTGTAAGAAATAATTTACCTATCTCATTTAGATAAACTTTTCTTGAAATTCTATCAAATAATGATACTCCTAAATAGTCCTCTAGCTCACTTATAGCATGGGAAACTGCTGGCTGTGTCATAAATAATTTCTCAGATGCTTTTGTTATACTTTCCTCTTCACATACTGTTTTAAAAATACGCAAATGCCTAATCTTCATTTTCCCCTCCTAATTCATTACTAAATGTTTATATATTATATAAAATTATACTATTATACTTATGCTATGTCCATGCTATATACTTATATTCATAAGAGTAAATCATAAGGAGTGCATAACATGAAATCTAAAAGTTTTAAACTATATTTTTCACTTTTTAAGGTTACATTTTTAGTGAGTTGTTTCAGCTTTGGTGGAGGCTACGTAATTATTCCATTATTAAGAAAGTATTTAGTTGAAGATATGAAACTGATAAATAATGAAGAACTACTAGATATGGCAGCAATAGCTCAATCAAATCCGGGAGCCATTGCTGTTAATTTATCTTCATTAATAGGTTATAATCTTTTGGGTATAAAAGGAGCTGTTATCACATGTATAGGTACAGTTTTACCTCCCTTATTAATATTATCTGCTATATCTTTCTTCTACGAAGCTTTTAGAAGTAACGTAGTTATTTCTGCAATTCTTAAAGGAATGGAAGCTGGTGTTGCTGCCACAATTGTAGATCTAGTTATTGATATGACCCAAGATGTATTTAAGGAAAAAAATTTATTATTATCACTTTTAGTTCCTTTATCATTTATAGCTAGCTTCTTCTTTAACATAAATGTACTAGCTATTATTATTTTTGGAGTAATAGTTAGCCTTACTCAAATATATGTTAAGAAGAAAAAGTTAGGAGGAATTAGAAATGATTAATATCCTTATTACTTTATTTTTAAGCTTTTGGCAAATAGGTTCTTTTAGCATTGGTGGGGGATATGCTATAATGCCTCTAATTCAAGACCAAATGGTAAATAAATATGGTTGGCTTACTATTCAAGAATTTACTGATATTATTACTATATCTCAAATGACCCCAGGCCCATTATCAATTAATGCTTCAACTTTTGTTGGCCTAAGAATAGCAGGAATACTTGGTGCAATAATAGCTACCTTTGCTTGCGTAATTACTGGTGTAATTATTTCTATTTTCTTATTTAACTTTTTTAAAAAACATAATGATATTGAAGAAATTGCAAATATTTTAAAAGGTCTTCGTTCAACTTCAATTGGTCTTATTGCTTCATCTGCTTCTTCTATAATTTTAATTGCATTTTTAGGAAGAACTACTCTGAGTGGGAATTTAAATAACATTAACATAATTGCTGTTATAATTTTTTCTATTTCATTATTCTTGCTTAGAAAATATAAGTTAAATCCTTTAACAATTATAGCATTAACAGGATTTTTAGGTTTATTTATTTACATGTAAATATTATATGAATATCAATTTTAATACCCATAAAAATATGGCTATATAAAAATAAATTTTTATATTAGGCGATAAAAATGGAAGTTCTAATTTGAGCTTCCATTTTACGTATATATAAATAATATATAAAAATTTCTATTTAAGTTTTAAAACGTCTTTAAGCAAGTAAAATCAATGGTTTAAAATGGTCTCGCATTTTAAACTGATACCTATGTCAAGGACATTATAAAAAAAGGGTTATGCACAAAGAAGATGATTTCTGTATTGAACAGGGGTCATCTTTTTTTGATCCCATTTATACCTGTAGTTATTATAATAAATAAGATATTAACTTTTTTAAGACAATAAAGCTTACTTGAAATTGAATAAATTTTATATTAAATAGATTTCTGAGACTGTGCCATTTTTTAATTTTTAATTATTTATAAAACTTTTTATTTACTTAATTTCTTTTACTATTCATATATAAAATATAAAGGAAAGTAGCTTCCTTAAAATTACGTATATCGAATCCTGTTTCTTTTTTAATTTTTTCAATTCTGTACATTAGTGTATTTCTATGAACGTATAAATTTTTAGCTGCTTTAGTCAATGATAAATCACATTTTAATATTTCCTCTAAAGTTTGTATTAATTCGTGATTAAATCCTTTAAATATATCCTTATACTCTTCTTTAAGTTCCTTTGAATATTCATTTTCTAAATTAAATATAGCTTTCTCTAAATACATATCTTTTAGACAATATATTTCTGGTTTCATTTTAAATTTTCTACCTATCTCTAGAGCTTGTACAGCTCTATTATATGCCCTTTTAAATCCATCAAAAGTATAATCTAAATCACTTATACTTATTTTTGCATTTACTCCTAAAGTTTGTATTACTGTTTCTTTTAAAGAAAAGGCATGATCTTTTTCATACTCTAAATTCCCTATAACTATTATTCTGTCATATATCTCTCCAACATATATATCATTATCTATATATGTATCTTTGACTATCTCTAAAGCTTCATCTTCCTTATTCGTTTCTATTAATAACATTTTATTTGATTTAGTTATTAATGATTCATTTAAAACATCCCATTGTTTTCTTCCCTCTAATAATTCTTGTATTATATTTTCCTTTTTTATACATTTATTTAATACATATTCAACTATAGGTATTATTTTAATATCATCTTGTTCTAATATAATTTTATATGCTTTACTATTTACAAATATTTTTCTCATTACCTTAGATTCTGTTGTGGGTAAATTGTCATATACCTCATTATTATTAGAATCTAACAATCTTATTTTTATATTAGCCTCTTTACATACTTCATTTAATAATTCTACCATTGCTCCCATAAAATCCTCCGCCTCACTAGTAAATCCTTTTCATACTTATATTATATATGAAAATTCAGATAATTAAATATTTTCTTTTCCTTTATAGCAACAATTTAACTAACATTTATAAAAAAATTAGAGGCTATATCTTTATAACCTCTAATTTCTAATATACTCTACTTATGATTTTTTCTAATATATTCTTCTATCTCTTCTGCAACTATCTTAGCATGTGATGCTGCTCTAACTACAGTTTTAGCTCCAGTAACTACATCTCCTGATGCAAAAACGCCTTCTCTTGTTGTATGTCCAACTTCGTCAGTTAATAGAAGCCCCCATTTATTTGTTTCAAGTCCTGTAGTATTTGAAACAATATTATTTTTAGGTGATTGACTTACAGCAATTATTATTGAATCACATTCAAATAATCCTTCTTTTCCTTCAACAGTTACAGTACTTATTCTTTCATTCTCATCTACAACATTTTCAGTTTCTATATATTTTACTCCCTCTTCTGTTAATTCTAAAGGAGACTTAAACAATTCAAATTTAATACCATCTGAAATTGCTCCTTCTAATTCAGCCTTTGTGGCAGGTATATTTTCCATACCTTTTCTATATAAAATATATACTTCATTAGCTCCATTTCTTTTTGCTGTTCTTGCTGCATCCATTGCAACATCTCCAGCTCCTATTACACATACCTTATTTCCTAAATTATAAACATCAGGCGATTTTAAATAATCAATTGCATAATGTACATGCCCTAAACTTTCACCCTTTATATCTAAAGTTTTAGGGTTCCACACTCCGGTACCTATAAATATAGCTTTATATCCATCATAGAAAAGCTTATCTAAAGTTAATACAGGTCCAACTAATGTATTTGGTCTTATTTTAACTCCAAGTTCAATTAACCTTTCTTCATAATGGTCTATAATACTCTTTGGTAATCTAAATTCTGGAATACCATATCTTAATACTCCACCTATTTTATCATGTGAATCAAATATAGTTACTTTATATCCCTTTTGTGCTAATATAAATGCAATTGTTATACCAGCAGGTCCGCCACCAATTATTGCAACTCTTTCATCTAGATCATTTTCTTTCTCAAGCTTTATATTCTCTAAATAGTATTTTGATATATGTCTTTCAATATCACAAAAACTTACTGGTTCATCTTTAATCCCTCTAATACAATTTCCCTTACATTGATCCTCATGAGGACAAACTATAGAACATACTAAAGATAAGGGGTTATTCTTAAATAGTATTTCTCCTGCCTTGGCTATTTGTCCCTCTTTAAATAGTCCTATTATTTCTGGTACAGGAGTATCTATTGGACAATTTACTTGGCATTTTGGATTTTTACACATATAACATCTATTCGCTTCTATAACTAACTCTTTCATGATTATATCCCCCTTTTTTCCTTTGTTAAGTTAATCTTTTAAATTATATCATCATTTTTGGTATTAAATAAAGATAAACTTCTTTCCAATATACCATTTAAATATGCTAATACAATACCATAATTAGTTATTGGAACATTTTTTTCTTTACATTGCTTTACTCTATTAATTACAGTTTTTCTATTTATCATACATGCTCCACAATGAATTATCAAATCATATTTATCTATGTCTTCAGGAAAGTCATGGAAAATGCTATAATCATATGTTAACTCAGCACTAACATATTTATTTAATAGTTTAGGAATTTTAACTCTTCCAATATCTTCATGTGAAACATTATGAGTGCAACTTTCTGCAATTAAAACTCTTGAGTTTTTATTTAAATTTTTGATTTTCAAAGCACCTTTTATAAACTCTTCAAAATCTCCCTTTTGTCGTGCAAATAGCATTGAAAAACTTGTAAGTTTTATATTTTTAGGAACAATTCTATCTACCTCTTTGAATGCTTGAGAATCTGTAATTACTAAATCTACATCTTCTAATTCTTCAAGTGCACTTTCAAGCTCTGTATCTCTCACAACGTAGCTTTTAATTCCGTGGTCTAAACAATCTCTTATACATTGTACTTGAGGTAAAATTATTCTTCCTTTAGGTGCTTCTGAATCTATTGGTACAACCAATATAACCTTACTATTATAAGGAAGTAAATCTCCTACTATTGGTAGTTCTTCCTCTTCTTCTTTTAAAATTTCTATAAGCTTTTCTTTTAATAATTCAATTCCTTCCCCTGTATTTGAGGATAAAAATATCGAATCTTTAAATTTAGTTTGTAATTCTTCTAAAATATTTTCATTAACACTATCAGATTTATTTATAACAACTACATAAGGTATGTTATATTTTTTAAAATTCCTTTTAGCTTCTTTAAATTCTTCCAAATCAATGTCATTTATATCAAAAAGATAAATTGCTACATCAGTTCTTTTAAGTATATCTAAAGTTCTTTTAACCCTAACTTCTCCAAGATCACTTTTATCGCCAAATCCAGCGGTATCTATAATTAAAACTGGTCCAACTGGTATAAGCTCCATTGCTTTTTGAACTGGATCTGTAGTTGTTCCTTCTTTTTCAGATACAACCGAAACCTCTTGTCCTAAAAATCTATTTATCAAAGATGACTTTCCTGCATTAGTTTTTCCAAAAACAGCTATATGTTTTCTATTAGCATTTGGTGTTGAATTCATACAGTTATCCTCCTATAGATATAGATCTCTTTCTCCAGCTCTAAGTCTTTCTAAGTTTTTATCTAAAAGCTCTTTTATGTCATCTCTCTTTATTCTTTCTCTTTCAGTTTTTATAACAGCTTCAGCTTTTTCTAATATTTCTTTATCACCATAATCTATTGCAAATTCTAAAAGAGTAGTCATTGCATTAGGCTCACATACATTTTGAATTTCACCACTCTTTGCAAGCTTCATAAATCTTTCTCCAGTTCTTCCTCTTCTATAACATGCTGTACAATAACTTGGTATATATCCATCATCCAAAACAGATTTTATTACTTCTAATGGAGTTCTATCGTCTGATGTCTTAAATTGAAGAGTTTCTGTCCCCTCTTCTCTTTCCTTATATCCTCCAACTCCAGTGCTTGAACCTGCACTAATTTGAGATACACCACATCTTAATAGTTCTCTTCTCATTTCTGCTGTTTCTCTTGTTGACATTATAATCCCTGTAAATGGTACAGCTATTCTTATAATTGCAACTAATTTTTTAAACATTTCATCATCTACAAGATTTGGAAACTCTTGTAGTGTTACCCCTGATGCTGGTTTTAATCTTGGCATTGAAATTGTATGGAATCCAACGCCATATTTTTCTTCTAAGTGTCTATTATGCATCATAAGTCCTATTACTTCAAACTTAGGATCAGCAAGTCCAAATAATACTCCAGCACCTACATCATCTATTCCTGCTTCCATAGCTCTATCAAAAGCTGTTAAATGATAATTATAATCTCCCTTTAATGATTTTGGATGCATTTTATCATAAGTTGGTTTATGATATGTTTCTTGGAATAATATATAAGTACCTATTTTAGCTTCTTTTAGCCTTTTATATTCTTCTACAGTTGTTGCAGCAATATTAACGTTAACTCTTCTTATTTCTCCATTATCGTTTTGAGTTTTATAAATAGTATCTAAACATTCTAATACGTAATCTATTGGAGCATTAACTGGATCTTCACCAAGTTCTAGTGCAAGTCTCTTATGTCCCATTTTTTCTAGTATTTTAACTTCTTCAGCTACTTCTTTCATAGTTAATTTTCTTCTTCCAAAGTCATTGCTTCGTTTGTATCCACAATAAACACAATTATTTACGCAATAATCACTAACATATAATGGTGCAAAAATTACTACTCTTTTACCATAAATTGAATCCTTAATTTCCCCTGCTAATTTATATATTTCTTTTAAATCTTCTTTATCTTCTACTTGAAGAAGTACTGCTATATCTTCATAAGATAATCCATCTCTTTTTTTAGCTTTTTCTAAAACAGCCTTTATATCTTGACTTGTTGCTCCTTTTGTTTCTTCTAAAATTCTTTCAATATACTCATGATCAATAAACATATAAAACACCCCTATAATCTATAAATTATTTATTCAATTTAATTACTTGTATATTTTCTGATTGGATTCTCTTATCAATAATCTCAGTAAATTTATGAGCATTTTCTTTTCTCCATGCTACATTATCTCCTCTTGTTATCTCAACCTTAAATCCAGCTTTATTTATCCTCCCCTCTATGCATTTTCTGCATTCTGCTGCCTCATCTCCAGTACATATTTTGCCATCGTAAAGTGAATATTTTTCTCTAACACTTGTTGGCGAGAGATTTGGCATAACTACATTTCCACCTGCTTTTATTCCTTTTTCCCTACCTGTTGGATCAATACTTCCAAGAGCTGTTGTAGAAGGTAATAAAACATTTGGTAGCAATAATCTTACTAAAGCTAACATAGTAATAGTATTTTCAAGAGTTCCTGCTTTTTCATCCTTTAGAGGGGTATCCTTATGAGGTATAAATGGCCCAATCCCACACATATGAGGTTCTAGCTCTTTAACAAATAATAAATCATTAACTAAATCCTTATTTGTTTGTTTTGGAAGTCCAACCATAAATCCTGCCCCTATTTGATATCCTATTTCTTTTAAGTTTCTTAAACATTGTCTTCTCTCTTCAAAGCTAGCTCCTGGATGTAATCTCTCATAAAGCTCTTTTGTTGCTGTTTCATGTCGTAATAAATATCTATCTGCTCCAGCTTCATACATCTTTTTATATGACTCATAACTTCTTTCCCCTAGAGATAATGTTATTGCATTATTGGGATACTTATTTTTTATCATTTTTATTATTTCTACCATTCTTTCATCAGTAAAGTAGTCATCTTCTCCACCTTGAAGTACATAAGTTTTATACCCAAGTCTATCTCCAATATCTACACATTCCATAATATCTTCCATTGTAAGTCTGTATCTATCTGCATCTTTATTACTTCTTCTTATACCACAATAAACACAATTTTTTTTACAGAAATTTGTAAATTCTATAAGTCCCCTCATATAGACTTTATCTCCATAAGTTTTCATTCTAGTCTCATGTGCTTTTTGTATTAAATAATTTTTATCATCTTCACTTAAATTATCTAATAAAAATAACAATTCATCTCCACTAGCATTATTAAACTTATAAAGCTTGTCTATAATACTTTTTACCTGCATATACACTCCTCCAAATGCTATTTATAAATATTTACAATATTTTTCATTTCAGCTATATACTTAATAATTTTAGTATCTTATTACATTTCTTTTTTACTAATAGCTGTTTTTACAGTTACCCCTTCAATATTACCTAATTTTCCTGTTAAACTATTAATTTCATTTAAATCACCTGTAACAACAATGGAAATAATTGATATCCCCTCTTCTAATGGTATTCCCATCCTTCCTTTAATATTTCCTCTAAAACTTGCAACAACTTCATTAAATTCAGAATTACACTTACTTGGCTCTTCTAAAATTGCACTTATTACGCCAATCTTCATATCTTATCCCCCCATTTATTATGATGCTGTAAAATTATCATCCAAAATTTAAATTAATTCACTTTTTAACATAGATATTTACATTATAAATTAATGTACTTTCTTTAAGATTGAGATACTTAAACATTGCATAATCACATTTTCATATTTTCTTAAATATTAAAAAGAGCCTATTTTCTTAAATGCAAAGAAAATAGGCTTCTTATATTAATAAGAAAAATTATAGTAATTAAAAGCATTACAAAATTAACTAAGCTTATAACTTAATTTTATAATTTTTATTATTAATATACTATTTACTATTCTCTTTCAAATCAGATCTCTCTTTTTTGTTAGATAATAACTAATTATTTTAAATAAATATTTAAACATATGAATAAAGACTTTCTCTAAACAAATGAATTAATATTCACCTTTCTATCTATATGATAATTATTTAACTTTATGATGTCAATAGCTCTAATTTTATATAATACTAAAGTTATACTTTTCATTGTATTAAAATAAAGAGCTATGTTAATTAACATAGCTCAACTTTCTAACAACTCTATCTATTAATATACATTAAAATTTTTTCTTTTTCTCCTGCTGCGAAATCACAGTCATCAATTTCCTTTGCACTTACCCATTTACCATCAACTATATCATTTCCATATGTTACTCTTTCTTTAAGTTCGCCTTTATAAACAGCACATACTTCATCTCGTTCTTTATTTAATATTTCACCTATTCTTTCTAAGTTAAATATTATAGATTTTAAATCTTCTTTTACAGCTCGTGAAATACATTTTTCTTCTGATTCTTTTCCTCTTATTTTCTTGCCAACACTATACCAAAGTTTTGGTTCATTTTTTTTACTCTTTCTTTGAACAATAAATACATTATTGAAATCATCTTTAATTATTATTGAGCACTCTACAACTTTAGCCATTTACGTTTCCCCCTTAAGCCTAACTCTTTATGTTTTATTAATACTTGATTAAAGGTGATATAAAAATTAATCAAAGAATCATATTAATACTCTACCTCTATTATTCTACAAAAACTGAAATTTACCTTTAGATATTTTTATAAAATTTATTTTTTTATATCTATCAAATATGACTTTATTACAGCTAAAAATTCTCTAGAATACATAACAGGAATTAAAGCTGGAAATGTTCCATTTGTATAAAGACTTATATCCTTATAGCCTAGATTTTTGGCTATCATATTACTTCTAAATGCATGAAAATCTGATGTTATTATCTTTATATTTATATCTCCTATTTCCCTTTTTGTAGAACTTTCCAATATTTCTTTTGAAAATATTAAATTTTCATTTGTACTTGTAGACTTATCTTCCATGATTATTAGCTCTTCTTTCACACCATTATCCACCAAGTACTTTTTCATTGCTTGTGCTTCTGATATATCTTCTCCTCTTCCTTGACCTCCAGAAACTATTATTTTAGGTTCTTTATCTTGATTATTAATATATTCAATAGTTTTATCTAATCTTTGCCTCAATGTAAGACTAGGCTTTTCACCTTTAACCCCAGCTCCAAGAACTATAACGTACTCTGAATAATTTTTATTATTTTTAGGGAATATAACTATTGCACTTTCTATTATTATAAAAATCAATAATATTATTGCTATAAAGCACTTTATAATATTAAAAATTTCTTTAATACTTTTTCTATTATCAATAAATTGCTTCATTCTTTCTTTTATATAGTGATAAATAATTAAAATAATTCCAGTTCCTAAAAATATTTCACTGAAACTAATCTTCCCAAATATTAAATTTATACTTATAGAGTACATAACAATTAATATACCTATTATTAAATCCATTTTCTTAATCATAATTTTCTCCCTTCAATCATTTTTAATTAAATCTCATCTTATAAGAACACTTTTAATTATTATTTTTACCTCTAACTAATAACCTTTGTATCATTCAACTATATATTATCATATTTATCACGCTTCATTACCATTAAATTTCCAATTGTAATTTAATTTTAAGTATTGAACAAATACATATATAGGTTTTAATTAATACACTACTTACAGCATGTCATTATAAGCTTACGTATGTCCAATAATAGCTAGATTAAAAAAATTATAGAATTTTATTTACATGATAATTTTTTATAATTCCTAGAAAAATAAAAAAAGATAGGTAAATTTAATCTTACCTATCTTAAAACCGAACTATTTTATTGGATTACCTTTGAAATCTGTATATTCAGCTCTATTTTCATCATTACCTACATTATCTTGATTTTTATGTAGTTTTTGTCTTCTTGTACCTTTTTGCATAGGATTTATATCTTTCTCATTCTTTGTCATATAAAACACATCCTTTCAAAAGTATTTTATACCCTAAATAAAATTTAATACATCAAATATTTTACTTTATATATTAAAGTTCAAATTCTTCAATTTCTATAGAATATGTTCCACAATTTTTACAAACTATAACTGTAACTAAGTAACTTTTATCAACTATTCTTTCTCTATTTAATCTAGTGAAAGATTTTTTTTCGTATTCATTATCGATACTACTTGTAATAAATTTATTATTTTTTCCATACGCATAAAAGTAGAACTCTAAAAAGTCAAAAACCTTCTTTTTTTCTTCCTTTCCAGCTTTACAGTTGCTGCAACAACTTTCATAATATGCATTTTGAAAATCTACTTCATCACTATTTGAAAGTAATCCTAATATTTTGTTAACATCAATACCTTCTAATTCCTCATTTTCATCATTCACAAAGTATTCTAAATTATCTTCCCCTAAAGTATATTCTTTTTCATCAAATTTAAATTTATATGTCATCTATATCTTCCTTTCAAAGCTAAAACTTTTATTTTACTTATCTAAGTTATTCTAAGACTAATTCTAATTAAATACTAGTAATTTGTAATATTATTTAATTAAAGATATAATCTTTATGTCAGTTTATATATTATATCATAATTAGACAACAAAGGAGAGTCAAATGGATAGCAATCTATCTTTAAAAAAACAATTTTTTAAATATTTAGTCCCCTCAGTTACTGCAATGTGGATATTTTCATTATATACAATGATAGATGGTATTTTTGTTAGTAGAGGTGTTGGAGAAACCGCTCTTGCAGCAGTGAATATAGCAATGCCTTTTATAAACTTTATATTTGCAATATCTATGTTATTTTCAACGGGAGCTTCTACAATAATTTCTATTTATATTGGAAAAAATAATATTAAAAAGGCTAATGAAATTTTTTCATTTAATTTATTTTGCATGTGTACTATATCACTATTAATAACATTATTATGCTTGTTAAATATAGATAGAATATCTTTATTTCTTGGAGCTACCGAAAATACATTTAATCTAGTAAAAGATTATTTAAAAATAATAATAAGTTTCAATGGATTTTTCATCATTTCTTATTGCTTAGAAGTATTAACAAAAGCTGATGGATATCCTTATCTTGCGATAATAGGTATGATTATTTCTGCCATTACTAATATAATTTTAGATTTTCTATTTGTTATTATCTTAGGTTTTGGAGTTACGGGGGCAGCTTATGCGACTATTATTTCTCAAGGAGTATCTTTTATATTCTTTTTATCGCATTTTATGAGTAAAAGATCTAAACTCACTTTAACTAAATTTGAATTCAAAATAAAACATTTAAAAAGGATATTATCTATTGGATTTCCAGATGCAATAACAGAACTTACTTCTGGGATTGTTATACTTCTTTTTAATCAAACTATATTAAGGTATATAGGAGAAAGTGGCATCGTTACATATAGTATAATTTGTTACGTAAGTACTTTAGTAATAATGACTATGATAGCAATCACTCAAGGAATGCAACCATTATGTAGTTATTATTACGGAAAAAAAGAATTTAAAACAATAAAAAAGTTAATAAAAATGAGCCTAAAATCTGTTTCTATATCATCAATTGCAATATTTATACTTTGTATAGTTTTTGCTAAAGAAATTGTCTATATATTTATAAAAGATTCTTCATCACCTTTATTTACATACTCTGTTTCGGCTTTTCGTTTATTCTCTAGTTCTTTTTTAGTTCTTGGATTTAATGTATTAGTTTCTGGATATTTTGCTTCTATAGAAGAAGCTTTTAAGGCGACCATAATATCTATATGTAGAGGACTTATTTTTGTTACTTTAGCTTTATTTTCCTTATCATTTTATTTTGGTGATACCGGAATATGGATTGCTACTTTAATTTCAGAATTGATTTGTCTTTTATTATCTTTATATTTATTATTAAAGAGAAATAAGATAGCAACCTAATTTTAAAGATAAAAAGAAGATAGTTGAATTTTATTTTCTCATCTATCTTCTTTTAAATTAAATTCTTATCAATATTTCATTAATCTCTTCACTTACCTTAAGTCTTTCTTCATGAATCCATTTAAAATCAAATTCTAAATTAAACACTTTACAAAATGAATAATACATATTTATCCTTTGATAATAGCATTCAAGTTCATCTAAATTTCCTTTAAAACATTGAGGTCTACTTATTACTTTATTCTTCAATACAAATAATTCCTCAACATAATCTAAGAATGTATTCATAAGTTCATCTTTTGATATATCAAATGGTATTTTTAATAACTCCCATTGTATTTCTTCTTTTAATTTATATTTTTTTATGCTATCTAATATAATTAAATATTCATTTATGTCCATTTTTCTATAATAATCTATTGATTCTTCTCTTGTTGCCCATAAAGCCAGTTTTTCATTTAATGGAAGGTTTTTAATATTTAAAATAGCATCTGACGGTCCTAAAACAGCTGCATTTATTATTTTATCTTTCTCTTCGAGCTTTTCTTTTATAAACTTTTGATTATCTCTTACCGTGGCAACATAACCAACTTCATAAATTCCTTTTCTTCCTGCTCTACCAGCAACTTGCTTTACTTCTTGTGAAGTAAGATACCTAATTTCTTCACCATCAAATTTTTGTATATCTAAGAATACGATTCTTTTTATAGGTAAATTCACTCCCATTCCTATAGCATCTGTTGTTATAAGAACTTTATTTTCTTTGTTAATAAACATATCATATTGTTTTCTTCTTACCTCTGGAGGTAAATCTCCATAGATTATACTAGCTTTTATTCCCATATTAGAATACTGCTCTGCTATTTGTAATACTTTTTTCTTAGAAAATACTACTATTGCATCTCCTTCTTCTGCATAGTTATAATTAAAATTACTTTCTTGGACTTCTAATGGAATACTCCTTTTATATTCTTTAAATTCATAATCATCATTACAATCTTTAACTATCTTTTCGACTACTCTTTTTGCATTTAGTGCACCACAAATATGAATTTCATTACATCTTAGCCCAAGTAAAGCTCTTGTCCAAGCAGCTCCCCTTTGTGAATCATCTATCATTTGAATTTCATCTATAATAGCTATATCATATTCCTTTTTTAAATCTACCTTTTCTATTGTACAGGATGTATGTGTAGCCCCTTCTTTTAATATTTCTTCCTCTCCAGTCAATAAGTTGCATATAACTCCATTATTATTTAATTTTTCATAGTTCTCTAATGCTAGAATTCTAAGAGGAGATAAATAAACTCCATTCTTTGCTACTTTCAATCTTTCCATTGCTGTATAAGTTTTACCAGTATTTGTTTCACCTAAATGTATATATATCTTTCTCTTAATATTTCTTGCTAAACTATATTCATCTTTAGGATTATCTGGGAAGTTTTCTTCAAATTCCTTAGAAATTAACTTTGGAATATGTTGCCTTGTTAATACAGACATAAAACCTGAGTTAATAAAACTATTATAGTTTCCTCTTATTACTTGGTAAAAATCAAAATCTGTATTATTCTTTTTATTGTAATCATCTAATAGTCTCTTAGAGATATATTCCAAAAGCTCTTCATATCTTTCGTTTATACTTGAAAAATCCTTAAAGCCTTCATTTTCCATATCTTTAAGCTGTCTTATCTTTTTTCTTAAAGAAGATTCTTGTTCAATTAAAGCACCTACTTTTGAGTTATGTGCTATTTCCTCTATTTGATTAATCTGCGATTTTAACTTCTTAAACTCTCTTTGCATTGCATTCTTTTTCAAATAATCACCTCTCGTATTAAATACCTATTGTAAAAATCTCATTTGTAAATTATAATAACTTATCCTTAAATATATTTCTAGTTTATATTATTTTACTAGATATTATTTATATTTATTGTATCATAATTACTATCTTCCAAATTTTATAGCACTCTTTTAACTTTAAGCTTATTATTTATTAATATTTTTATTAAAATTTATATATTTTTAGATTTTCTTAAGGATAAATTAAGTTTTATACTATATAATTTATATATATTTATTTTATGTTTTTATTTTACTTATTATTTAATATTTATTTATTCGGGGGATGATTTTACAAAATGAAGAATAAAGATATTTATTTAGTGTTTTCAAATACAGGAACACTACTTTCAAAATGTATTAACTATTATACAAAAGATCCATATGTACATGTTTCATTAAGCTTTGATAATTCTTTTAAAAAAATGTATTCATTTGGAAGGGTTTTTCCTCAGATTCCTTTTATAGGAGGCTTAGTTGAAGAAAACTTACAAGATGGTGTTTATAAAAGATTTCAAAATAGTAGATGCGTTATTTATAAAATTAGCATAGATGATGAACAATATACTCTATTAAAAGAAGAATTAGAACGTTTCTTAAAAGAACAAAAAAAATATAAATATAGTTTATTAGGATTAATAGGTGTTGCTATTCAAAGGCCTATTAAAAGAGATAACCATTATTTTTGTTCTGAATTCGTATCACATCTTTTAATTAAAAGTAATATTTATGACTCTGATAAAATTCCTGGCCTTACAAAGCCAAGTGATTTATTAGATATAAATCATAAAGAATTTGTATATGAAGGACTAGCCTATGAATACCATAGCAAATATGCAAATTTAATGTGCTAAAAAAACTGAGAGCTATAATCTCAGTTTTTTTATTTATGTGCTTATATCAATATCCTTTTCCTCATTACTCTTTAATAATCTCTTAATAAAATTATATATTTTAAATAACCTTGGGAAGCTTCTTTCCTCTTCTATTTTACTCTTAAACTCTGTCATTTTCATTATAGGATCTAAAAGTTCCATCGTATTTTCATATCCTTCTTTTATTCTATTTCTTTTTGCTGCTTCATCTAAATTTAAAGTTCCATTTATAACACTTTCATTTAAATTTCTTGGATATATTTCTATAATTTTTGCATTTGGATATAATGCTCTATCAACTCTTGCTTCCCTTGACAATAATACAACAATTATAATATCACAGCCTTCTCCATACACCGGCTGTATAGGTGTATTATCACTTATACCTCCGTCTATATATTTACATCCAAACAACTCAGTTGGCTCATATATTAGAGGTAGAGATGCTGATGCTATCACTATTTCTTTTCCTATTTCATTATTAAAATCGTTAACTTTAAAATATTTTACTTTAAAATCTGGTAATTCAGTACAAGCTGCGTAGCAAATCTTACTGTTCTTTTTCATTAAATTTATATCTAAATACTTATTTACTATTTCTTTTGCTCCATCCTTTGAAACTGCACCTTCTTCTATCTTTTGACTCATATACTTTTTCGCTATATTTATATTTTTCCCACCAAGTATAAGTCCAATTCCTTTTTTAAATAATTCAAATTTACTAATAGGAATAAGCTTATCTATAGTTACTTCTTCCCATAGTGCTTCTGCATCTTTCATATTATCTTGTGCAAATAACACTGCATTAAAAGCTCCAATTGATGTACCTGAAAATACTTCTATGTATTTATCAATTTTAAGTTCCTTTAATGCCTTCCAGACTCCAAGTTCATATGCTCCCTTTCCTCCCCCTCCAGACAATACCAACCCCATTTTCATATTGATCCCCTCTTTTTAAAAACTTTGTAAATCTATAAATATTATATAGCTAATCTTCAATTTTTGTTAATTATACTTTTTTATTTCATTATAAATTCAAATTTACTTTTTAAACTTTTTAATTTTTCCACTTTAATATATTAGAATTAATAAAGATCATAGCTATAACAAAAAAACACCTTAAAATTTCATTTTAAGGCGTTTTTTAATAGTATAAACTATTTAATTGAATTTTTTGCTAATTCTACTAAATCTGCAAACGCTTTTGGATCGTTTATAGCTATTTCTGATAACATTTTTCTGTTCATATCAATTCCAGCTAATTTAATTCCGTTCATGAATCTTGAATATGAAAGTCCATTCATTCTTGTAGCAGCATTAATTCTTGCTATCCACAGTCTTCTGAAATCTCTTTTCTTTAATCTTCTTCCAACATAAGCATTTCTTAAAGCTCTTATTACTGATTCATTAGCAGTTTTGAATAATCTGCTTTTTCCACCATAGTAACCTTTTGCAAGCTTTAATACTTTTTTATGATTCTTACGAGCATTTACCGCTCTTTTAACTCTAGCCATGTTTAATCCTCCTAAAAACCTCTATATTATAGGTATGGTAATAATTTCTTCATTGCTTTTTCTTGAGTAGTTGAAACATAAGCAGTTTTTCTTAAGTTTCTCTTTCTCTTAGAACTTTTCTTTGTTAATATATGACTCTTAAAAGCCTTAGCTCTTTTTAATTTCCCAGTTCCAGTTTTCTTAAATCTCTTTGCTGCACCTCTGTGGGTTTTCATTTTTGGCATGATACTTATCTCCTCTCAAGTTACGCTTTTTTAGGGCCTAAAACCATTGTCATGTTTCTACCTTCATGCTTAGCAGGCTTTTCAACAACACAAACGTCTTCTAATTTAGAAACAAAGTTATCTAATATTTTTTGTCCAATATGTCCTAATTGTGCTTCTCTTCCTTTAAATCTAACAGTGATCTTAACTTTATCCCCGTCTAATAAAAACTTTTTAGCATTTTTAGCTTTTATTGCAATATCATTTTCTTCAATAGTAAGACTACATCTTATTTCTTTAAGAGTAGTTATCTTTTGCTTTTTCTTAGCTTCTTTTTCTTTCTTTGATTGCTCATAAATATACTTACCTAAATCCATTATTCTACATACTGGTGGGTTAGCAGCTGGAGAAATCATAACTAAATCTAATTCTTTCTCATCAGCCATTCTTTGAGCTTCTTTTGTTTGAAGTACGCCTAATTGATTTCCTTCTGAATCAATCACTCTAACTTCCTTAACTCTTATATTTTCATTACAAGTAAAATCCTTACTTATACCAGGTCACCTCCAAAATTTTAAATATAAACACAACAAAAATAGAGGACATATTTTGCCGCCCTCTAGTACTTATAAAAAACCAGTTAAAATAACTAGCAATTATTACAAAACTACATTACCCTACTAAGCATGGCCGTAAGGTGAGAAACGGCAGTTTCTTCTTAAATATGTTATCATATTATCATTCTTTTTTTATTGTGTCAATGCTTTTATATTATTTATTATTTACAATTACTTTATATATTATACCATATAAGTATTGGTTTTTAAATAAGTATTTAATTTAAACGAAAATTTCTTAAAATTTTTAATGATAGTATTTATAGAAATATTCTTATTCTCTTTTAATACTATTATAATCTATCTTATTCTATTTCACCTGTATAATCTAAAATTCCACCTCTTAAATTATATAAGTTACTAAACCCTTCTTCTTCTAATATAGAGCAAGCAACACTACTCCTAACACCTACCTTGCAATAAACTAAAATAGGCTTATTTTTATATTCTTCTATTTCATCTAGTTCCCACTCTAATTCATCTACAGGTATATTTATAGAGTTTGTTATTTTTGACTCTTTAAACTCATTCGGCCTTCTTACATCTAATATTAATAAATCTTCTTTATCTTTAATTAATTTTTGAGCTTGCTCATTATTAATTGATTTTATATTACTCATACGTTTACCTCTTATTTTATTTTTTCTACTATTATAATACTTTAATTATATCTATACAACTTATCATATAAAAGTAATTATTAACTATTTATAAATAAAAAATAAAGGAGATTATAAAATATATTAACTAATATATTTTTCTCTCCTAAATTCTATAATTATTTATTAAATTCCTCTATTCTTATTAAATTATTAATCTTATATACAGAATTCAACTTACATACGCTATCAATAGCTTCAATTATATTTTCTTCATTAGTATAATGGGTAACTAGAACTAAAGTCACCTTATTTTCATTGTCATTATCTATTCCTTTTTGTATAACTGAAAGCAAACTAACATTCATCCCACCAAATACTGAAGTAATTTCACCAAGAACACCTGGTCTATCTTCTACTGTTAGTCTTATATAATATTTACTTGTTATATCTTTTATATTACCTATTTCTTTATCCCATAAATTATTTTTAACTACTGGATTTAGATTATCTATATCTATATTACTCCTTAATATAGATACAATATCTGATACTACAGCACTTCCTGTTGGTAGGTCTCCTGCACCTCTTCCATAAAACATCAGATCTCCCACAGCATTACCTTTTATAAATACTGCATTAAAAGAATCATACACATTTGCTAGAGGATGATTTTGTGGAATCATAGTTGGATGCACCCTTAATTCAAGACTCCCATCATTATCTTTGACTATTGCTAGTAGCTTTATTACCTTATTAAATTCCCTAGCATATTGTATATCTATTGATTCAATTTTTGTTATTCCTTCTCTATATACATTTTCAACTTTTATTTTAGTTCCAAAAGCAAGAGAAGATAATATAGCTAATTTATATTGAGAATCAAATCCTTCAATATCTGATGTTGGATCTGCTTCGGCATATCCCATTTCTTGAGCTTGACTTAAAGCTTCATCAAAACTTAAATTATCAAATTCCATCTTTGTTAATATATAATTAGTTGTTCCATTTACTACTCCATATAGCTTTTCTACTTTATTAGCTGTTAAACTCTCATTTATTCCATTTATTATTGGAATTCCACCTGCGACACTAGCTTCATAATTAAACATAACACCTTCATTATCAGCTTTTTCAAAAAGTTCATCTCCGCCAGTAGCTAAAAGCATTTTATTTGCCGTAACAATATGCTTTTTTCTTTTCATAGATTCTAGCATATATTCCCTAGCAGGTTCAATTCCCCCCATTACTTCTACTACAATTTTAATTGAATCATCATTAATAATTTCACTAAAATCTGTTGTAAGAAGTTCTTTGGGCACATTTACAGATCTATCTTTTTCTAAATCTCTAACTAGTATTTTTGCTACCTCTACTTCATAACCTGATCTTTTCATAATTTCTTCTTTGTTTGAATTTAATATCATCCAAACACCACGTCCAACATTGCCTAGCCCCATTAAAGCAATTTTGACTTTTTTCATTTTAATTCCTCCCTCACTTAATTTGCTTATTGCTAATATATCCATTATACTAATTAATCTATTTTTTTACTATTACTAGTTATAATTTTCAATAAAAAACCCATTCTACTTCTATATGTATAGCCTGCATTTGCTATTAAGTCAGCATGTATAGGTGTTAATTCTTGATGCATTCCTATCATAACTAATGGTAAGAATAATGCTCCTGAAACTGCTCCTGATAGAACAGAAACTATAGTATTATCAGAAGAAATTGTTTGAGAGATTATAAAACCAATTCCATCTGAAATAAATCCGCCTCTACCTGGAGTTAAAACTTTTCCTAATAAAGTTATATTAGCTAAAGCTGCAGATGATAGTATTCCACCTAAAACTCCACCCATCATTGGCATTTGTGAACCAAATTCTTTAGCTGCATTTACTCCAACTAATTCGACTAATTTCTTTGCAATTTCTTGATTTGTCATAAAAGACATCCCTCTTATAAATAATAATAATATAATTCCAAACTAAATAGAAAAGTTTTTTATTTATCTCTCCTCCTTAATAATAGTTTTCAAAACTATATCTTCTCTTTTTATTCTTATTAAATTATATGATTTGTAGATTTAATATATAATAAATAATCAAAATAACAATTTACTTATCTATAAAGAATTATTTTTTTATTATAGTAAAATTTGCAATTATCCTAATTTGTTAGATATATAAAAAAAGGTAAAGAGTTATTAACTCTTTACCTTTCATAATATTATCTCTTACCAGCGTCAAATGGTTCTCCAGATGCTTTTGGTGCTTGTGATGATTTAGAGAATAAAACTAAAGCTATTAAAGTTACAACATATGGGAAAATCTTTAATAATACTCCTGGTATTGCCGCTAATGACGGTATTG
>NZ_JAGHFX010000055.1 GCF_017888565.1 Clostridium sp. | reverse complement strand
TGATTATTATAATAATGACCGTTGTCAGTGGAACTTAAAAAAGCTGACTCCTGTTCAATACAGAAATCAGCTCTTAGCTTCCTAACTCTCTTTTTTAAAATGTCCTTGACATAGGGACCAGTTTATTGTATAGTTTATCTCTTTTTTTAAAAATTTTTTATAAAAAAAATATTTTACATATATTCAATTATGAATAATGAGGGAACTTTAAACATATTATGTTCTATAGCAACTATGGAGGAGGAATAATATGAATTTCATAGAAAAGTTGAATTCAAACTTTAGAGAAAATAAAATATTTTATTTACTTGTACTAACTTTTTTCTTTGTAGGTATATTACTAGGTTCATATACCATAAAATATATGGATGGAGTAGATGCAAAGGATTTAGCTGATTACTTTACAGCATTCATTAAAAGTATAAATGTTGAAGAGGTAAAAACAAATGAATTGCTTATAAGCATAATAAAAAATAATATAATAATCATTTTACTTATAATAGCACTAGGATTTACTGTCTTTGGAGCTCCTATAATTTTAATAATTGATCTAATAAAGGGCTTTACGTTGGGTTATACCTTTAGTTTTTTATTAACTACTTTTGAAGGGAAAGGTATTTGGATTGCTCTAACATCGACAGTTCCACAAAACATATTTTATATACCTTTTTTCATAGGTATAAGTATTATTTCTTTAGAGTTATCTTCAGTGAAGTTAAAAGAAAAGTTTTTTAATGGAATTGGAAGTAGTAAGTTGATGTTAAATGGACTAGTAATGAAATTAAGTTTCTTTATTATCCTATTTGCCATAGGGGTTATTATTGAGTGCTATATGAGCCCGGGGTTAATAAGAATGGTAGTAACGAAAGTTTATAAATTAACCTAATCCAATGAGAATAAAGAAGGAATAAGAAGTTTTTTGTCGAATTAATAATGTATTAGGATAGGGGAGAATTATGAAAGAAATTGTGAATAATTATAAGGAAGCTTTATTAAAAAGTCATAAAAGTGAAAATACTGTTTATGCCTATGTAACTGACGTAAACTTATATGTTAAGTACTTAAAGAGTAAAAATATGAGTATTGATGAAACGGATAATGTATCAGTACTTGGTTATATACAACACTTGCTTAGTCAAGGTAAGTCTGAAAGATCAATAAACAGAATTGTTATAAGTCTTAGAAGTTTTTATAATTATCTAAAAGATCAAAAAGTTGTAAGTGAAATACCTAAGATATACTATAAGAACACTACTACAACTAAAAAGTTACCTGAGATATTAACTATAGATGAGGTAGACAGAATAATTAAAATAGTAGATAAGGACTGCAATAAGGGAGTAAGGGATAATGCTTTATTAGAGCTTATGTATGCCACTGGAATGAAGGTTTCAGAGATAATTGGATTAAATGTTTATGATGTTAACTTAGAGTTAAACTTTGTAAAATGTCATGATAATAAAAATTATGAGAGACTCATTCCAATTGGAAGAAGTGCAACAGAGGCATTGAAGGAGTATTTAAAAATAAGAGATCAAGTTGCATCTGCAGGAGTTGATACACTATTTGTTAATTTAAATGGAAATCATCTAACAAGACAAGGTGTATGGAGAATAGTAAAAGAATATTCTCATAAAGCAGGAATTAAAAAAGAAGTTAATTTAAATACTTTTAGACACTCTTTTGCGGTGCATTTATTACAAAATGGAGCTAATGTAAGAGCTGTACAAAAGCTTTTAGGAAATCAAGTGCTCACTTATATGGACACATATTATGAAATAATTAATAATGATAAAATAAATATTGTATATAAAAACTCTCATCCTAGAGCATAATAATAGGGAATCTTTTAATTTTAGTAGTAAGATAAATTAAGATATCAAATTAAAATAAGGAATATACAACTGCTATTAGAAAGATAATAGAGGTAAACTGATTATTGCAATATAACAAATGAAATAGATAAAGATTTAAAAATAATATACTAAAGTAGGAGGTCATGTTCTTATGAGAATGTATGACATTATATTAAAAAAAAGAAAAGGTCTAGAATTATCTAAAGAAGAAATTGAGTTTTTTGTAAATGGATTCACAAAGGGAGAAGTTCCAGATTATCAAGCATCAGCATTACTTATGGCTATATTCTTTAACAAGATGAATAAAAGAGAAACTGCAGATTTGACTATGGCAATGGTTGATTCAGGTGATAAGATTGATTTATCATCAATAAATGGAGTAAAGGTAGATAAACATTCAACTGGTGGAGTTGGAGATAAGACTAGTATTTGTTTAACACCATTAGTTGCATCTCTTGGAGTTCCAGTTGCTAAAATGTCTGGTAGAGGATTAGGTCACACTGGTGGAACTATTGATAAATTAGAAGCATTTAATGGATTTTCAGTAGAACTTTCTGAAGAAACATTTATAAATAACTCTAATACAATAGGAATAGCATTAACAGGTCAAACAGGTAATATTGCCCCAGCTGATAAAAAGATATATGCCCTTAGAGATGTTACAGCAACAGTAGATAATATGTCATTAATAGCATCAAGTATAATGAGTAAAAAAATTGCTTCAGGAGCAGATGCTATAGTATTAGATGTAAAAGTTGGAGACGGAGCATTTATGAAGACACCTGAAGATGCTAAGGCTCTAGCAAGAGAAATGGTTGATATAGGAAGTTCAGTAGGAAGAAAAACTATAGGTGTAATTTCAGATATGGATCAACCTTTAGGATATGCAATAGGTAACTCCCTTGAAGTTAAAGAAGCAATAGAATTATTAAAAGGAAATGGACCTAAAGATTTATTAGAATTAACATTAACTTTAGGTAGCTATATGCTTGTTTGTGGAAATACAGCAAGTAACTTCGAAGAAGGTAAGGCATTATTATTAGAAAATATTAATAACGGTAAGGGATTAGAAAAGCTTAAGGAATTTGTTAAGGCTCAAGGTGGAGATGCAAGTTTTGTAGATGATACTGATAAACTTCCTAAAGCCAAATATATAGTTGAAGTAAAAGCTACTAAAAGCGGTGTGATTTCAAAAATAAATGCAGAAGCCTTTGGGTTAATTGCAATGGAACTTGGAGCGGGAAGAGAAACAAAGGAAAGTATAATAGATCTATCTGTAGGTATAGTTTTAAATAAAAAAAGAGGGGAAATAGTAAAAGAGGGCGATATACTAGCTTATATTCATAGTAATGATGAAAGTAATATAGAAAAAGCTAAGAATGATATAATTAAGAATATGATTATATCTAGCTCTCTAGATAATGAGATCCCTTTAATATACGATATTGTAGAATAAATTTTAAAAAATATGGTAAGAAGAATTTAGTTCTTTTTATCATATTTTTATTTTTATTGGTAATAATAAGCTTTGAAGGGAGGCAATATGATGAAGAAAAAATTTATGAATAAAGTTGTCGCAATTGTTTTAAGCTTATTATCTATATCTATAGTTCCAGTAAAAGCAGATATAGAACCATATGATATTTCAATAGAAACTTATGAAGAATGGACTGAAGAGGTTTTTAGTGATGAAGGACTTGATGTAGATGCAAGATCAGCATTATTAATAGAGCCAATAAGCGGTAAAATTCTTTATGAGAAAAACATTGATGAAAAATTCGCTCCAGCATCTGTAACTAAAATAATGACTATGCTTCTAACTATGGAAGCTATAGATAGCGGAAAAATAACATTACAAGATAAGGTAACATGTAGTGAAAATGCTAAAAAGATGGGCGGAAGCACAATGCTCCTAGATACAGGAGAAATAAGAACTGTAGAAGAATTATTGAAGGGTGTTGCCATTGCATCTGGTAATGATGCTGCTGTAGCATTAGCTGAATATTTAGGTGGAACAGAAGAAGCTTTTGTAGAAATGATGAATAAAAGAGCACAAGAATTAGGTATGACTAATACAACCTTTAAAAATTGTAATGGCTTACCTACAGAAGGTCATTTATCTACTGCAAGAGATATATCAATTATGTCCATGGAACTTTTAAAGCATCCAACAATATTGAAATATTCAGGAATTTATATGGAAACAATATCTGAAGGAAGAAAATCACCAATAGAGTTAGTTAATCATAATAAGCTTGTAAGATTTTTTGAGGGTTGTGATGGATTAAAAACAGGATATACTGAAGAAGCAAAATATTGTATTTCTGCAACAGCAACTAGAAATGGTGTTAGAATGCTCTCTGTTATTATGGGAGCACCAACATATAAAGTAAGAAACAGAGATGCAGGAATGCTTTTAAATTATGGATTCTCTAAATTTGAAGGTAAAAAACTTTTATCAAAGGATGAAGATGTAGAAAATATCTATTTAAGCAAACAAACTGATAAATTTTTAGTTGCTAGAGCAAAGGATGATTTAGTAGCAATAGTACCAAAGGGAACAAATACAGAATTAGAGAAGAGAATAGTTATAGACGAAGTTAAAAAGGAATATAAACAAGGTGATATTGTAGGTAAATGTGAAGTTTATTTAGGGGAAGAAAAGATTGGAGAAGTAGAATTATATTCTGATAGAGATATAAAACTTGGTGGAATATTTGAAAACTTCAAGTTCAATATGAAAAACATGTTTAAAAAAGGAATATAGTAAAATTATATCTTCCAAATACATAGAGTGAATATCGGATATAAGTAGAGATACTTGTATCCGATATTTTTTATTTTATTATTTCAAGGTATAATCAGAGGCGATTTATAAGTGAAAAATTAAGAGTGAAAGAGTTAATGTTGTTTTGCTCAGCAAAACTAAAAATTAAGTGTAAAGCATAATTTTTAAAAAGTCATGCAATGATTTTTTCCTTAAACTTTCCATCTCCACTATTTCACTTTTAACTATTTTGTATAGCAAAATAAAACAAAGGTTGTTCTTTACTATTAAAATTGATATTATATATTTGAAGGAATATAGTGTTATCAAAGGCGGATGATATTTATGGAAATGCCAAAAGTAAAGGTAGCAAATTTTGAAGGTCCATTTGACTTGCTGCTGCATTTAATTAAAAAAAATGAAATGGATATTTATAATGTAGAAATATATAAAATTACTAGTCAATATTTAAAATATTTAGATGATATGAAAATTATGGATTTAGAGATTACATCTGAATTTATAGTAGTTGCAGCTACTCTTATAGAAATAAAGTCTAAAAAGTTATTACCTAACATTAAGGTTTCAGAAGAAAATGAAGAGGATATAGAAAAAAATCTTATGGAAAAGCTTATTGAATATAAGAAAATTAAAGGTGCTGCATTATTCTTTAAAGAAAAATACATAAATTCTGGAGACATATATACAAAAAAACCAGAAATAATTGAAGAAATTAAAAGTGATAAGAAAGAAGAGGACATATTTAAGAATATTACGTTACTTGATCTTTATAATATTTATAATAAATTAATAGAAAACTTCCTTATGAAGCAAAATAAGGAAAATATAATTCAAAGAAAGATTTATATAGATAAATATAAGATTGAAGATAAAATGGACGAGTTATTACGTAATATTGAAGATGAAAGAATAGTTAAATTTAGAGATATAATAAGAGAAAGCGAGTGTAAGCTAGAAGCAGTAGTAACATTTTTAGCTCTTCTTGAGCTTATAAAACTTAGGATGATTAAAGTCTATCAAGATGACAACTTTGATGACATATTAATTGAAAGGAGAAAAATAGGTGAGTAAAACTGAAATTAAGCAATATGAATTTGAAGAAATTTCATCAAAACCTAAAATAAAATCTGCAATAGAAGCATTATTATTTGTAAGCGGAGAACCTTTAACTATTAAGGATTTAAGTAATTCTATAGAAGTTTCACCTAAAACAATATCAAATATTTTAAATGAAATGATTTTAGATTATGAAGAAGAAAAAAGAGGAATTAAGCTAATATCAATAAATGGAGAATATCAATTAGTTACAAAGGCTGAAAATAGCGATTATATACAAAAATTATTAAAGAAGAATAAGAGACAATCTTTATCACAAGCTTCCTTAGAAAGTTTAGCTATAATTGCCTATAAGCAACCTATAACTAGAATTGATATAGATGAAATAAGAGGAGTAAAATCAGAAAGTGCTATCCATAAATTATTAGAAAAAGATTTAATAAAAGAAGTTGGTAGGTTGGAAGTTCCAGGACGACCTATTTTATTTGGAACAACTGAAGAGTTCTTAAGACAATTTGGATTAAAGGAATTAAATGAATTGCCATCTTTAGATTTGTATTCAGAAAAAGATGAAGAAACAATAGAAGCTATGAGTGAAATAATTAAGGAAATATAGTAGTAGCCTCGAAAAAGACGTATTAAAAATATTAACTGGGTTTATAATAAATTATAAGATTTAATTAAAAGTATAACACCAAATAAGAATTTCTTATTTGGTGTTATTTGTTTAAAAATAACTGGTGAGTTCTTGTATTGAAATATCTACTAAAAAAATTCTAGAATAGGTTATTAGATGATGAGTCACTATCATCACATGGGTTAGAATCACATATGTTATTTTCAACATTAGGATTTGGATCTTTTGGCTTCTTCTTGTCATGATTAAAGCATCCTTTAATCATATCAATAATTTGAGGGACAGAATCTACAATTCTATCATATGTATTATTTTGATCAACAGGAAGAAGCCTTACAGCATCATCTCTAAGAACTAAAAATGCAACAGGTTTAACTGTAACACCAGCTCCAGAACCGCCACCAAAAGGATGTTTAGCATCTTTATCAGGTGCTGGCTTGCATTGATTTCCGAATTCACTTCCACCAGATGCAAAACCAAATGTTACTTTTGATATTGGTATAATGTAGCTACCATCACGTGTTTCTACAGCTTCACCTATAACTGTATTTACATCTATCATATCTTTTAGATTTTCCATAGTACTTTTCATTAAATTTTCAACAGGATGTTCGTTTGACATAATATATCTCCCTATTCGGGAGTCACCTCCTCAATTTCAAAAGATTTATACAATAAAAATAATATATATATAATATTAGCAAGATTAAAGTAAAATATACTAGTTATACCAAAATATATAGTATTAGTATTGAATTTAGGAATAATGTTAAGCTTTATACCTTTAACTTTAAAAGCTTTTTCTAATATTAACCTAAGTAAAGTTGGAGTATTACATAACAAGCCATAAAGAATTGCACAATATGCAGCATCATCAATACCAAAAGTTAAGTGACCATCTATTTTTATAAGAGGTTTAAATTTATTACAAGAAATATTAGAATATAACTTTTGTATAGATATTTTCTTTATAATTTTTTTTCGCTTAAGGGGTGAGGATTTAATGGCTTTTTTATCTTTATACTCTATTGTGGTTTCTTTTTTAAAATCTATATTAGTTTTATTAATAAGTTTTTTTAACAATTTATTTTCAATACCATTATTTGATGAAAAAATATTTAAGTTAAATATTTTTAATTTAAATAAACCTTCGTTAAAACTAATTTCAATTTTCATTGGTATAGGAAAAATAAGTAGTAATATAATAATTAAAAGTGACAATATTAAAGCCATTTTCACACTCCTTTCTAAACCATTCTAATAATTACCATAAGTGAAAATGAAAAAAAGTAATAAAAAAATGTTTAAAAAATAACTTTTAGAACAAACTACTCATAGATGGTTAATGTAGAGGGTGATTTTATGAAAGTTTTAAAAAAAGTTATTTTTACTATTTTATTAGTATTATTGACATTACAATGGAATATTTATTCAGTAAAAGCATTTATTGACGATGATGTAGATATGGATGACGAAACAGTAGAAATGCTTGAGGAAGATTATATTGATATTGACGGAAATAAAGTTGATAGCAAACTTCCATTAAAGGTATCTGCTAGAAATGCCATAGCTATAGATGCAGAAAGTAGAGAAGTACTATGGAATCAAAAAGGATATGAAATTGTTCCGATGGCCAGTACTACAAAAATCTTGACATCCCTTATAGCAATAAATTATGGAGATTTAGATAGAATAGTAACCATCAGTAAGAATGCTTCATCTATTAGGGGTTCAACTGTAGGATATAAAGCTGGTGAAAAAGTGACAATGAGAGAATTATTATTTGGATTAATGTTTAGATCTGGTAATGATGCTGCTATTGCTATAGCAGAAGATATAGGCGGATCAGTAGAAAATTTCTCTAATATAATGAATGATTTTGCAAGAAGTTTAGGGATTATAGATTCACATTTTGAATCACCGCATGGGCTTGATAGTGCAAAACATTATTCTTCAGCATATGATTTAGCGATTTTAACAGCTAAAGGAATGGAATATGATTTCTTTAGAGAAATTGTAGGAGAAAAAGTTATATATAAAGATAAATATAATTTCACAAGAGATTATCAAAATATAAATAAAATATTATATAGAATACCGGGTGCAAACGGGGTAAAGACAGGATATACTGGAGGAGCTGGAAAATGCTTAGTTTCATCAGTTAATCACAATGGTAGAAATATTATTATTGTTGTTTTAAATTGTGTAGATAGATGGAATGTAACAGAAAAAATATTTAATTACGTCATAAGCACAAATACTTTTGCGGAAATATCTAATAAAGAGATATTACAAAGAGAAAATCTTGCAGGATTAGGTAATATAATACAAGAAGAAGATATAACTTATGGATATAAGGAAAAAGATATAGTTGAAGTAGAGGTATTTAATAGAAGTTCTGATGTAGAAACTGGAGATATACTAGGAAAAATTTCAATTAAAGATGAAAAACAAGAAAAAAGTAAATTTCCATTAATAAGTAATATAAATATGAGTAAAGAAGAATTTGAAAATATAATCTTTAAAAAGTAGGGGAGTTATCTTCTACTTTTTTTGTTATATAAAAATATAGTGTAACAAAATGAAAAATAGAAAATAATCTATTATTATGTAAGAAATCTAGTGGGGAGATTCAAAAAATGAAAGAAGCTGTTGATTGTATAGATGCTGGAACAGAGTTTTGTCCTTGTCATCTGGCAGAATCAAATGAATGTATATTGTGCTCTCAATTACAAGGAAGCTGCTTTTGTGATTGCTTAAATTGGAATGGGGTATGTATATATCATGAATTTATAAATAATGGATCTAAGTCAAAAGAGGGGAGAAAAACATATAATTGTTTAGTTGAAAAAAAGGTTCTTTATCAAAATGATGTTCTTTTAATTAAATTTAGAGCTCCACATAAATTGGCTATAGATCTAGTAAGGCCTGGAAGCTTTATATTTATAAGAACTAATGAAAATGTTTATTTTGATGTTCCTATTTCTATTTTGGAATCAAATATTGAAACAAATGTAATAACCATAATGATAGAAATAAGAGGAATTAAAACAAAGAAATTATTAGATATAAAAGAAGGTGGAGAAATAACTATTAGAGGACCATACTGGAATGGAGTTTTCGGTCTTAAAAATTTAGATAAGCAAGTTAATAATAATGTATTAGTAATAGCTAGAGGTATAGGAATGGCTCCTATGATGCCAGTAATAAGAAAGTTGTCTCTAAATAATAATAATATAAATTTAATTTTAGATAAGGCACCTTATAGAGATAGTTATGTTAAAGAATTTTTGTCCGAATATGATGTGAATGTAATTGAAGAATCAGTATTAGATAAAGGTCAGCTAACTGATGAAGTAAAAGTTCTTATAAAATCTTATATAAAAGATAAAAATGTAAATTATATTCATATTGCTGGGGCTGATATATTAACTGTAAAAATAATTGATTATTTAGATAATATACAAGGTGAAGATATAAAGTTATCTTGTTGTAATAATATAAAAATGTGCTGTGGAGAAGGGGTATGCGGAAGTTGTACCGCTAGATTTTCTGGCCATAGAGTAAAGCGTTTTTGTAAAGTTCAAGCTGATCCAAGAAATGTATTTGAAGGGAGAAGATTTATATGATAAAGACTATTATCGTTGGGGGCGGTTGGTCTGGATGCGCCGCAGCAATAACAGCGAAGAAAGCAGGAGCAGAAGTTCATTTATATGAAAAGACAGATTTATTATTAGGACTTGGAAATGTTGGAGGAATAATGAGAAATAATGGAAGATGGACTGCTTCCGAGGAATTAATAGAGCTTGGAGCTGGAGATCTAATTGATATTGTAGATGATACTGCAAGGCATAAAGATATAGAATTTCCAGGTCATAAGCATGCAACTTTATATGATGTGAATTTAATTGAAGGTAAAATAAGTGAATATTTAGAGAAAATGGGGATAAATATTCATATAGAAAGTAGAGTTACCGATGTTAATCTAGAAGGTAGTAAGATTAAAGGAATTTATCTTAGTGATGGTACTTATGAAGCGGGAGATGTATTTATTGAAACTACTGGAACAACAGGACCGATGGGAAACTGTTTAAGATATGGAAATGGATGTTCTATGTGCGTTTTAAGATGTCCAGCCTTTGGGCCAAGAATAAGTATAAGTGAAAGATGCGGAGTAGCAGATATACAAGGAGAAAGAGATGAAGATACGCTAGGAGCATTTTCAGGTTCTTGTAAGTTAGCTAAAGAAAGTTTATCAAAAGAAATAGTTAAGCAATTAGATGAAACAGGCTGTGTTATATTAGAAGTTCCAAAGGAAGATATAAATTATGATAAACTTAATGCAAAGGTTTGCCAGCAATATGCTTTAAAAGAATTTGCAGAAAATATAATACTTCTAGATACTGGACATGCTATGAGAACAGAAATGCAACATTAGTTGTTGCATTTCTTTAATTGTAAAATTAATCTCTTTTTGATTATCATCAGTGCCAACAAACTTAATTTTTATTTTTCCTTTACCTGGTCCATCACTATACCAATAAATAGTGTCAATTAAATTATCTATAATTAATTTTTGTTCAGATCTATCAAGCTTATCTATAATAGAACATTTATTTAATAAAGATTCTATAAGATCTAAATTCAGTAGGTTATTCTTTAAAGTTAAAGTTTTATTGTCCAATTCTGTAAGAGTTTTTTCTATGTTATTACATTCATCTTTTAAAGTTTTGATTTTACTAAGTAAGATATCTTCAATGTCATTGCATAGTGATAGTTTTGTAACTAGATTATCTATTTGTAATTTCTTTTCTTTAAGTGACTTATTTAAAGATAGTTTTTCTAAGTCTATATTTTTATAACTTTCATCAGTTTTATATTTCTCTCTTATTTTTGATAAGAAATCTTTTTTATTTAAACTAAGTTGCTTTAAAGAAAATAAAACTAACTTTTCTAAATCAGCAGCTTTTGCATTGCCATTATCACATAACTTTTTACGAGATTTTTTCTTTAAGGAGCAGGTATAGTAAAATAACTTTTCTCCTGTAGTTTTGGATATTCTACCATGAGTAATTAACATATACTCTTTACATTTACCACAGCGTATTTTACCTACTAATAAAGCATTATGAGTTTTACCTAACCTTGGGAAGGTATCTTTATTTTTATCAAATTGTTTTTGAACAGATAACCAGAGTTCTGGCTCAATGTATCCTTTAATAGAACTTACTGCAGCTAAACGTTCAGATTCATCTTTTTTTACTTTAACATATTTGCCATCTTTTTTTGTTTGTTCTGTCTTATTATAAGTCAATAAGGAGTGAATATTATCAGGCTCACCATATACGGTCCAATTTGAATTATTAAGATATTCGACAACATCATTATTAGCTTTAACATAGATTGGATTTTGTAGTATTGTCTTTAAAGATGATTTTTCATATAAAACATCATTTTTAGATCTAATATTATTTTCATGAATATAAACTTCTAATTTATGAAGACTACCTAACTCTAAATATTTATTATATAAGAATTTTACGAACTCCATTTCTTTTTCATTTATAATTAATTGGGGAGAATTACGGGTAAATCCTTTTTCATCTATATATTCAATTTTTTCTGAAGTAAATCCTAAAGGGATTTTTCCACCTGTCCATTTACCATTCTTAGCAATTTCAAGCATATTATCCTTAACTCTTTCAGCTATAGTTTCTCTTTCAAGTTGAGCAAAAACACTAGCAATATAAATCATAGCTCTACCCATTGGACTAGATGTATCGAATTGTTCTTTAATACTTACAAAGGAACAATTATTAGATTGTAGTATTTCTAGAGTTCCAGAGAAGTCAGCAACATTTCTACTGATTCTATCAAGCCTATAGCATACTAAAATATTGAATTTTTTATTTTTAATAGCATTCATTAACTTTTTAAAATTAGGTCTATCAAGATTACCACCGGAGAATCCTTCATCTTCATAAATTGTAAAATCTACATCTTTACCAATAGTATTAGTTATGTAGTCTTTACACATTTCAATTTGATTTTCTATAGAATCACCTTTACCAGTAAATTTTGATTTTCTTGAATAAATAGCTACCTTTAGCAAATAATCACCTCCGTTAATAATTTATAACATTTAATGGCTCAAATGTTAGTAAGTGCGTTTTACCAACATAATAAATACCATATTTATTTTTATAATGCTCGATAGATTGAGTTAGGAAATCTACTGTAATATTTAGATAATCAGCTAAATCATATATATTATCTATCCCAAATAGAATTGCAGCAATTATATCATCTGGAGATACTAGCTTTTCATAACTCCATCTACGAGCTATAGATTCTTGTTTCTTATTATTTAAAATACTTTGATTAGTTATGTCACCAATAGTAAGTTTAAAGTGCCCTAATTCTTCATATAAGACACAAAGCCTCTCACATTCATTAACCCTATTATTTATAATAATTAAATTACCTATGCATTTTCCAAATGGTTTATCTATACCCAAGTCTTCTTCTATAACCTTAATACCATGAGAATATGCAAAGGATATTAAATTCTCATAATTACTCATCTGTACTCCATATTAAATTTTATATATTAATATTTATCAATATTTTTTAAAATCTCATTTATTCTTTCATCAACTATAACTTTTTCTTCATCAGTAAGATTATCATCATGACAAGCTATAGGCATTAAATGATCTTTACCCGGTTCTTCCCATATTTGTTTTTCTTTCTTAGGAAGATCAATAATTTTATTATTTTCTAAATACTTTGGAGTTTCAATTAAGTCATTACTATATTCAATCAGTTTTGACTTTCCATCTTTGTTAAGTATATTAAAATTTTTTAATAATAATATTTCATTTTCAGATAAAGATGTTTTTTCAATATTATATTGTTTTTCTTTAGGAACATCATAGCCCATTAACCAAGTTTCATTTATATTTAAGGCCATTCCTAACATTGAAAGTTTTTCTTGCCCTGGTTTTACTTTTCCAGATAAATATTGGCTTATATCAGATTTATTAATTTTAACATTATATTTTTCACAAAATGGTTTTACCATCTCTAATAAATCTACTTGCCTTAAATTTCTTTCTTTCATAATTTGTTTTAATCTAGTTGATGTATTTTCATTATTCATAACAACATTCCTTTCAATGATATTATATAGTATTTTGAATTGAAGTTCAACATCTTAAACATAAAAGTTAAAAATTTTGAACAAAAATTGTTGACAGACAAAATATGACATGATATTATTAGGTTGTTCAATAAATTGAACTAAATGACAGGAGGTGACAATATGGCTTTTAACTATAATAGATTAAGAGGAAGAATAATTGAAAAATATGGAACTCAAGGGCGTTTTGCTAAGGCCATGGGAGTTTCTGAAAGAACTTTGTCATTAAAATTAAATAATAAAATATTCTTCTCTCAAGATGAAATAACTAAGATTTCAGAATTGCTAAATATAGTATCAAATGAAATTCAAGTATATTTTTTTGAAAAAGAAGTTCAATAAATTGAACTTGATAAAATAATGAACATAAATAAATATTCAGCATAAGATATTATAGAAAATTTTAAGGGGGATTTGTATGTATGAAGTAACTTTGATATTACCAGAAGATACAAAAGAATTAGAAAATAAATTTGCTGAAGTAACGGCGGATATAGTTTCTAATAAATTAACTCATGAAGAGTTAGGTGTATTTATAGATAAGCTAGAAAACTTAGATAAAGTTCAATTATAACATATGAGAATAGGCTTAATCGCCTTTTAGTACAAGCTATATAACATAATAAAAGTTAAGGAGGATAAGAAATGAATAATATAACTATTAAACAAATTAACATTGGAGGACAAGCAGTTCCTGTTGTAGATAGCAGAGAAGTTGCTATTATGGTTGATAAAAGACATTCAGATTTATTAGAGAGTATTAAAGGATATATAGGACATTTAGAAAACGGAAATTTCCGTTCTCAAGATTTCTTTATAAAAGATACTTATAAAGTTGAAGGAAATAATAAAACATACGATTGTTTCTTATTAACTAGAAAAGGTTGTGATATGGTAGCAAACAAAATGACAGGAGAAAAAGGGGTTTTATTTACAGCTGAATATGTGACTAAGTTTGAAGAAATGGAAAAGTCATTAAAGGGACAACCATTGAAATTGACTACAGAACAAATATTAGAGCTTCAATTCAGATATGCAAAGGAAGTAAAAGAAGAAGTTGCAGAACTTAAGGAAGATTTCAATGATTTTAAAGGTAATAGTCCACTATTTAATATTGAGTGTAAAGAGCTTCAAGCATTGGTAAGAAAAGTAGGAATAATACACCTAGGTGGATATAAGAGTGCTGCTTATAAAGATAATTCTTTAAGAGGAAGAGTGTATGCAGATATTCAGCATCAACTTAAAAGAGAGTTTGGAGTTACTAGGTATGAAGCTATAAAGAGAAGTCAATTAAGTAAAGCTAGAGAGTTAGTTAAAAGTTATATATTACCTACAGTATTAAGGGATGAAATTATACAAGTAAATAACCAAGTAGATTTTGAGGAGGTAATTTAATATGGAAAGATTTTTAGAAGTTCATGGAACAATAATTAATAAAAAAGATATAAGAAGGGTTGAGTTTATATCAGAT
>NZ_JAGHFX010000054.1 GCF_017888565.1 Clostridium sp. | reverse complement strand
TTTTTTTCTTTTTTTTCACCAAATCACCCCCTTTCAATAAATCGAAACTATCTTTTGAAAACTTGTATATATCTAACTTTACGAGGTACTTCTTTACCTTTAATAGATACTAAATCTTCATGCCCTTGGGAAACATATAAAATATTGAAATCTTTTAATTCCTCAATATCTTTAATTTTCATATCCCCCAAAAGGTCAACTCTCATTTTTGATTTATCAGATATCTTTTTATCAGTAGCAGATAAGAAAATTTTGTATTGGCACATACTATCAACTCCTAAAATATAAACTTTAAATTAGCACTCCTACCGTCGTGTTGTTGTTTTTTTGTTGAGCCTAAGACTACATATTGGAGTGAGTTGTAAAGGAAAATGGAATAAAAATTTTTGGCTGCTAACTGCAGATCCAGTTGGCCGACAAAAAATTTTATGGAATGGCTTTACAACTTGAACGGAAATATGATAGGCTAGTGCTTCAAAAAAACAAGATAAAAAAGAAGTCCCTAAGGACTTCTTACATATTTGAATATATTAAATTCCGTACTTATTTAAATGTTATAAGTATGTGGTTAAATTAAAAAATTTTATTTGGCTTATTATTTAATAAGTGACTTGCTATCCACTGTCAATATAGTATTATTCTTTTTCTGTATTCATAAATCTTTCTTTTAAAATGTTAGTTTCACTTTCATTTAACATAAAACTTAAATCCTTTATTAAAAATAGTAACGTAATATTACTACTTTCCATTTATTTAGGAAAACTAATGGAATTCCTAAGTGTTCAATTTCATAAAGATAGATATTATTATCTTGTTTAATTAAATCACTTTACATTATTAAATCGTATTTTTTTAAGTTATATTCTTAATTATACTTTCCGATAAAAAAGCTAAAAATACAAGCTAATATAAAGGTAACTCCAAATATCATATATATTTTTTGGGATAGCCTTTTTAATCTTTTGGATTCTTCAAGTACAATAATAGAATTATTTTTCTCCTTAAGGAATGATATAAACGCTTCTAATGTAATAGGCAATATATCAATTGGAATAAAAAGAGAAACATTTTCATTTTCTGTAGATAGAATTAGTCCATGATTTAAAAGCTTAACATATTTAATTTTACTTAATTGAATCTTAATATTACTAAACTCATTTTCTCTTATTAAATAACCATCTTCTATAGTGAAATAAAATTTACTTTCAATATCACAATATAGATTATTATTTTTTATCACTTTATTTTTTCTTGCTTTAATTAATTTGGTTATTAGCCAAATTACTAAAAAATAAAATATAAATATACCAATTATTGCTGTAAGTACATAAGTAAAATATCTATAATAGTGACTTAATAAGCAAGTAATTATAGAAAATACAACTAGTACACTAGATGTAAAAATAGTTTTTCTATATATGATGATACCTGGTGATGTTTGCATTAAATAACCTAAATATTCTCGAAAACTTATAATATTTTCAGATGGTTTAAACTCAAATCTCATATTATTAACGCCCTTTCACTTTTATATATTTTTCAATATCTTTAATTAATTCCTCCCTTTGAACATCAAAGAATTTGAAATAAAAGAAATTTCCTGGTACTCCATTAACCTTGAATTGTAATAATAAACTATCTTCATCTACAATAACTTCTTTTACTGCCTGCCATTTAACATGTCTTAATCTATCCTCCTGATAAAGTGATATTCCTTTTTCATCAAAAGAAATATTCATTTCACCATTAGGTATACTATTTACTATTCTTTTACTCTCTTTCTTGTAAGAAATATAAAATATCAATGATTCTAGTACTAATGCTATACTAGCTATACATATAAATATTATTATTTGTGATTTATACATTTTTTTTAAAAATAAAAATAATAATATAAATATTATAAGATTAACTGCTCCAATAATAATTAAGCTACCTTTTAAAAGTTTTTTTTTTAGATATTTTTTATAAGATATTTTAAATTCATCATTATTAACTAATTTATATCTATACATTCTCTTTCCCCCTTTTATTCTTATATCTAATTTATTAAGTAAATTCATTAATTACTAATTAATGAATAGTTATCACTTCTAGCATACTTATTAAAAAGACAAATTAAAATGTTATAATTTTATTTACCTAGAATCCATAATATAAATATTTTAAACTTCTCATAATATATTTTGTAAATATATTACTATTCAATTCTCAAAGAATATTATTATTGCTTATTTGGAAATAAATCTAAAAATCTTTTTTTGAATTGCTCACTAAAAAATACCGTATATTCACTTTTCAGAGATCATTTAGTTAACAATAATATCAAAATACTAGTAATTTTTTGAATTATTATTTTTGAAATGCGAAAAAAAAACACCACATATTCCTTTTGAATAATACGGTATTTTTAATGATTGATATTTAATTTAAAATTATGAACTATATATTTATTGCTTTATTGTACTTCATAAAATTTTCAATTATGAATTGAATTATCAATAGCTATTAATATAGCTAAACATATAATTTCATCTTCATCATTAAGAATATTAATTTTATAACTATCCTTAATACTCAATAGAACTTTTTTAACTGTCGCAATACTTATATTATTTTTATAAAAGGTAAAACTTCTAGCCATTAAATCACCCTTTACCAAATACCTATCATTATCTGAAATAATAGATATTTTAGGTTTCATTGATACAATATGTTGTTTAAATGATGCTACTATCTTTTTATCACTATAGAAATCATATTCTTCTTTAAAAAATCCAAATTTCTTTTTTATAGTTACAAACTCTTTTCCATCTAAACTTTTTATATATAATTTGTTTCCAAATGTAAAAATTCCTCCTAATAATCTGTCTATAACAGTTAGTAATTTATTATTACTTATTATTTCTAGATAAGGTTCATTATTATCATCATATACATAATACTTATCATTTAAGGAAAGATTTTGATTAATATAGTATGTTTTCATTTTTAAACCCTTCTTATCTTTTATAAATTACTTATTGATTATATTCTCTCTTTCAACTACCTTTCAATTAAATTTAAAAATATCAACTTTTATTAATTATTTCGTAATACGTTCATTAAAATTATCAATGCTTTCTAAAGAGTATATATGCAAAGGTAAATTGAATTGATTTTCATCTTTGTATGATACAATAAATTCAGCACCTTCTTTAAATCCTCCAAATATAAGTAGGTCTGAGCAATCTAATTCCCCTTCTGATCCTACTGGAACATCACCTATATTTACACCAGAAACAGAATCAAAATCAAGAATTTTAACTTGAAGTTTTTTTTCGTCATAGTCTTTAGCAAGTACTTTCACATGTAAATATGCGTAATCTCCATTTAATTCAGGTAAATAACTTGAAGATTCATCTATAGATGGTTTTGGTTCTATGTTATTTTTTATATTTAAGCAACCTGTTAAACTAAACAAACTTAATATAAACATAGATATGACAAATAATATTCTTTTCATATTATAATCCTCCTACAAATTCCCAATTTATCGAGTAGTTTAAAATTTAAACTAGCTCGTCTTATCTTTGAATTGCAAACAAGAAAATACCGCATACTCTTTTCTGAATAATACGGTATTTTTATAATAGTTTAATATTATTAACTATTTTTTCTTTTTATGACTAACTACTACACCACATCCAATGGCTGTAGCAATACAGATGATTAATGTTATAACTTGCCATGATCACCATCCACCAAACTCCATATATATTTCCTCCCATTAATGCCTTTATATCATATATAGTAGCATATTTTGTAAATACCATACTATTCAATTTTTAAAGAACATATTTTTTAAATTAGTTCGCAATAGTTATATTATCAAGAGTAAATTTAAGATAATTTATTCCCTGTAAAGATAAATATAATTGCTACTACTAACATGCTCCATTGAATTATTCCATTAATAGGTATTACTTTTAATATAGATAATAGTACAGATGTTAATGCAATAACCTTTCCTATTGTAATTAAAAAATTTCCTAATTTATCTTTTTTCATAATTTTTCTCCGTTATAAATTATAATTATTCTTTTCTGTCATAAATAATATTGCTTAATTTTAAAGAAACAGTAACAATAACTATTAAAAATACCAAAGCACTAATAGTTATTATATTAAAATACATGTTGCTATTTATAAAAAGTTTAGAAATATTCATTAGGTAATTATCTAATTCATCAAATATAAAATAAAAAATACTAAAACTAATTAAAGGTAGT
>NZ_JAGHFX010000053.1 GCF_017888565.1 Clostridium sp. | reverse complement strand
TATTTCATTATTTGAGAACCTTATTTTACTCATATTAAATCACCTCATAACTTTATTGTACAAAAAAAGAACCTATATAGATAGACTCTCTTTTATAAGTGTCCATCTTATAGGTTCCATTTTAATAAGACTCTCATTTTTTTATTTTTTATTTATTGCTTCATTTAAAACATATGATTCTTCTTCTGATAACTCATATCTCGAAATTCCCTTATCAACTGGTTTTGCATATGTAGTACTATCTTGTCTTGAATAAATCCCAGTAATTAAAACTCCATCATTATGTGAATCTAATATCGCTATTGAAAAACTTAAATCACTCCCTACATCAGGAAATGCTTTATACCTCATTATAGCTATTTTATTTACACACCCCTTCATTTCTTCCTTTACTACTTCGCACTTATTAAGGGCTTCGTTTGAAAACTCCATAGCCTTGTCAATTTCATCTAGTTTAGAAGATATAAGCTCTTCTAAATTTTTATTATTTACTCCCCTCATCATTCTTCGGTACTTCTTTTCAAGCTTATTTATAGATTTTATTAAATAAATTACAATTATAAAAAGTAATAACATTATAATAAGTAATCCAACAATAATAAAAGGTGAATTTTCATTTATTATTTTAAGTATATCTTCCACTTTTAATGCTCCTCTCTAAATCTTATAAAGAAATAATATAAAATGTTTCACGTGAAACATATTTTATATCTTTCATAATGTTTCACGTGAAACACTTATAAATTAATTATTTCTAGTATCCTTTGCAAATCTTCATTTGAATAATATTCTATTTCTATTTTTCCCTTATTATTTTTATTGCTAATACTTACTTTTGTTCCAAAATAATTTTGCAACCTTTCAGTTACGTCCTTATAATATGGATTTATCTCTCTTACTTTTTCTTTCTCTTTTTCCTTCTTCTCAGAACCCAAATATCTTACTAATCTTTCTAATTCTCTAACGGATAATTTTTCATCTATAACTTTTTGAGCTACTTCGCATTGAACTTCTGGATCTTCAATTGATAATAGAACCCTTCCATGTCCTTCTGTAATAACTTCATCAATTAAATATTGTTTTACTGTTTCACAAAGGTTAGTAAGTCTTATTACATTACTTATTGCTACTCTAGATTTTCCTACTCTTTTACTAAGTTCTTCTTGAGTTAAATTAAAATCATTTAATAATTTTTTATATGCTATAGCTTCTTCAATAGGATTTAAGTCTTGTCTTTGAATGTTTTCTATTAAAGACACCTCTAATATATTTTTTTCAGTTAACTCCATTATTATAGCTGGTATTTCTTTTAATCCTAATAATTTTGCCGCTCTCCATCTTCTCTCACCAGCAACTATTATATAATTGTTATCTTTTTTATTTAAAATTATAGGTTGTATTATTCCATGTTCTTTAATTGATTGAGCTAATTCTGCAATCTTTTCATCATCAAAGGCCTTCCTTGGTTGATCTTCATTACTTCTAATTAAATTTATAGATATAACTGATGGTTTATTATTTTCCTTACTTGCAATATCATTAGGAATTAATGCACCTAATCCTTTTCCCAATGCTGATTTTTTATTCATTATTACTCACCTACTTACTGCCTACTTAAAAACTCTTTTGTTAATGACTTATAAGATTCTGCACCCTTGCACTTTTCATCATACAGCATTATTGGCAATCCAAAACTAGGAGCCTCTGCTAATCTTATATTTCTTGATATTTTAGTTTCATACACCTTCTCATTAAAGAAATTTTTTACTTCTTCAAGAACTTCATTACTCAAATTAGTTCTATAATCGTACATAGTCATTACAACGCCCTCTATTTCAAGGTTTCTATTTAATGATTTTTTAACTAATTGAATAGTGTTTATGAGCTGTCCTACTCCTTCAAGTGCATAAAATTCACATTGAATTGGTATTAGTACTGATTCAACTGATGTTAATGCATTAATTGTTAATACTCCTAATGATGGTGGACAATCTATGAAAATAAAATCATATTCATCCTCTACTTCTTTAATTTTATTTGTTAAAATAGTTTCTCTATCTTCTTTACCTATGATTTCAACTTCTGCACCTGCTAACTCCATTGTTGATGGAGCTATAAATAAATTTTGTACTAATTCACTCTTTAATATAACCTCTCTTAATGATGCATCTGAGGTTAATACATCATACATTGATAATTCTAAATTTCTCTTATCTAGGCCTAACCCACTTGTTGTATTTCCTTGGGGATCTATATCTATTGTTAATACCTTGTAACCCTCCATTGCTAGATATGCGCATAAGTTTATGTTTGTAGTAGTTTTCCCAACTCCACCTTTTTGATTAAATATACAAACTTTCTTCATATAAAAGCTCTATTTTAGAGCTTCACCCCCCTTCTCATATTAATATTATATATACTTTTTACTAATATTAAAAGATTAACATAATAAAAATCGATTAAATTAATAATCAAATTTAATTTTCTATAAAAAAATAAGTATATTCTTACTAAATAAGAATATACTTATTGAAATTATTTCTTAGGTATAGAAACTGTTATTTGTATAAATTCCTCATCATCCTTAAACTTATATTCAGCTGGTATATTAAACTTATCAAATACTTGCTTTATAGTATTTACATATAACTTTGCTGGGAATACACTTTTAACTCTTTTCTTTTCCTTATTATTTAATTCTTCTCCGGCCAATTTTAACAGTTCCTTATTAACTGCTTCTTCTGTAGCCTTAACATTAAGAGAATTCTTTATTACCTTTTCTACAACCTTTAATTGTAGCTCTTCATTAGGTAATGATAGTAACGCTCTTGCATGTCTCTCTGTTAATCTATTTTCTATACAAACCGATCTAACACTTGGACTAAGTTTTAATAATCTTAACTTATTAGCTATAGTTGATTGTTTTTTACCCATTCTTTTTGCTAATTCATCTTGGGTAAATTTATGATCATTTATAAGATTATAATAAGCTTCAGCTTCTTCTATAAAGTTTAAGTCTTCTCTTTGTAAATTCTCTAACAAAGCTATTTCAGCAGATTGCGTATCAGTTATTTCAATAATATTACATGGTACATTTTCCAATTCTGCCATTCTTGCAGCTCTCCATCTTCTTTCACCTGCTACTAATTCAAAGTTTTCTCCTCTTCTTCTAACAGTAATAGGTTGAATTATTCCATGTTCTTTTATAGATTGAGATAATTCTTCTAATGCTTCTTCGTTAAAAAATCTTCTAGGCTGATAAGTATTTGGAAATATCTTATTTACATTTATACTTGTAATTTCTCTATTCATATGCACCCAACCATCCCCTATTATTCTAAGTTACCATTTTATTCAATAAAGTAAAAATTCTATTTTCTTCTCTAATTTCCTTCTATTTATTACCTAATATTATAATACAAATTAGTTTACTATAATTTAATAAATTACAAATAGTCTCATATATATTAATTTTTTTTTATTAATCGACTATTTTTATCTAGATATATTGTAGGATTTTATTCTATTTTATAGGTTTTTTGTTTATAGTTCCTGCTTTTCTAGGATACGTCTTTGGACATTTATTAATTTTTTTAATTTCTACAATATTATGCTTCAAGTCGGATTCTTCTATATTTACTTCAATTATCTCTTTTAATTCTCCACCTAAAACAGATATTGCCTTTTGCCCATCTTTAAGTTCTTCTTCTATAGCAGGTCCCTTTAATGCTACAAAGTGTCCACCAACTTTTACATAAGGTATACAAAACTCTGATAATACCGCCATATTTGCAACTGCTCTTGATGTAGCTACATCAAACTTTTCTCTTAACTCTGGTTTTCTTGCTCCGTCTTCTGCTCTTGAATGAATTGTGATTACATTTTTTAATTCTATATCATTAATAACTTTATTTAAAAAGTTAATTCTCTTATTTAATGAATCTAATAACGTTACTTGAACATTTGGATTCATTATAGCTATAGGTAATCCTGGAAAACCTGCTCCTGTTCCTACATCTATTATGGCCTCTGCATTCTTAATAGCATCTGATTTAAAAGCCTTTATACAATCTATAAAATGTTTTTTTATTACTTCTTCATCTTCTGTTATTGCAGTAAGATTAATCTTTTCATTCCACTCTTGAAGTAATCTCATATATTTTATAAATTGCTCATATTGATGCTCTGATAATTCCATTCCTACTTCTAAAGAAGCTGCTTTCATTAATTGAAAATATTCCATAGTTCCTCCAAAGAATTTTATTTCTTATATTGATGTTCTAAATAAATTAATAATACTGATATATCAGCTGGTGATACACCTGAGATTCTTGATGCTTGCCCTATACTTACAGGTCTAATATTAGATAACTTTTGAATTGCTTCTGTCCTTAATCCCTTTACTTCCTTATATTCTAAACCATCAGGAATTAATTTTTTCTCGAACTTTTTAAATTGTCTTACTTGATCTAGTTGGCTATCTATATACCCTTCATATTTAGCAATTGTATTTATTTGTTCACCTATATCATCTTCATAGTCTGGTCTATCAACATCTAAGCTTACCAAGCTAAAATAATCTACTTCTGGTCTTTTAATTAATTCATAGAAGCTTATAGGCTTTTTAAGCTCTGTTGATCCCATTGAAACTAAAAATTCATTTGTTTCTTTCTTATTAGTTATTTGAAGTTCCTTTAATCTCTTTATTTCATCTTCTATATTATTCTTTCTTGCTAGGAACTTTTGATATCTCTCTTCTGTTGCAAGGCCAACTTTATAACCAATTTCAGTTAATCTAAAATCGGCATTATCTTGTCTTAATAATAATCTATACTCAGCCCTTGATGTCATCATTCTATACGGTTCATTAGTACCTTTAGTAACTAAATCATCAATAAGCACTCCCACATATCCATCAGATCTAGTTAATATCATAGGCTCTTTATCTTTAATCTTTAAAGACGCATTTATTCCAGCAACTATTCCTTGTGCAGCTGCTTCTTCATAACCTGAACTACCATTCAATTGGCCGGCTCCATATAATCCATCAAAATTTTTAAATTCTAATGTTGGCTTTAACTGTGTTGGATCAATTGAGTCATATTCTATTGCATATGCAGTTCTCATTATTTCTACATTTTCTAATCCTGGAACAGTTCTTAACATTTGTAACTGTACATCCTCTGGAAGTGATGAAGACATTCCTCCAATATACATTTCTTGAGTATCTTCACCTTCTGGTTCTATAAATAATTGATGTCTCTCCCTATCTGGGAATCTCATAACTTTATCTTCTATTGATGGGCAATATCTAGGTCCTACCCCCTCAATTAAACCATTATACATTGGAGATCTCTCAATATTTTCTTGTATTATTTTATGAGTTTCTTCACTTGTATAAGTTAACCAACAGGAAACCTGCTCTCTAGATATATCTCCACTCATAAATGAGAATGGAACTATCTTTTCATCTCCTGGTTGCTCTACCATTTTTGAAAAATCAACAGATCTTTTATTTATTCTCGCTGGAGTACCAGTTTTAAATCTTCTTAATGATATTCCTAAATCAATTAATGATTGTGATAACTCATTAGCTGCTGCTAATCCATTTGGTCCACTATTATATGTAACATCACCTATTATTATTCTTGCTCTAAGATATGTACCTGTCGTTAATATAACGGCCTTACAACTGAAGTATCCACCGTTCCTTGTAAGTACACCTTTAACTTTTCCATCTTCCACATCTAATTCTATGACTTCTAATTGTCTCAAACTAAGATTTTCTTGATTCTCAAGTACATTCTTCATTCTATTTTGATACTTCTTTTTATCTGCTTGTGCTCTTAAAGAATGAACTGCAGGACCCTTTGACGTATTTAGCATTCTTGATTGAATAAATGTATTGTCTATATTAACCCCCATTTCTCCACCTAATGCATCTATTTCTCTTACCAAGTGTCCTTTTGCAGTACCTCCTATATTAGGATTACAAGGCATCATAGCTACAGAATCAAGATTAGTAGTACAAATTAATGTTTTTAATCCCATTCTAGCTGCTGCAAGTGCTGCTTCACAACCAGCATGACCAGCACCAACAACTACTACATCGTATTCTCCCGCATTATATTTCATATTTATATTTCTCCTACTTTCCACAACAAAATTCTTTAAATATTTTATTAACTAAGTCTTCTTCTAACTCTGAACCAGTAATTTCTCCTAAAGCTTTTAAAGCTGCCGTTACATATATTGAAATTAAGTCAAGAAACTCATTATTTTTAACTCTTATTAGAGCATCATCACAATTTTCCTTTGCTCTAATTAAAGCTTGCTTATGTCTTGAGTTAGATATTATTAAACTTTCGCTATCTATTTTACCATTAAAGAACATATTCTTAATCTCATTTTTTAATCCATCTATTCCAACATCTTCTTTTGCAGAAATTTTTATTGTATTTTCAAAATTATTTAATAAAGATTTATCTAGTTTATTTTCTAAATCTATTTTATTTAATAAAACTATAGAATTTTTATTTTTTATAGCTTCTATTATTTCAATATCTTCATTATCTAATTCTCTAGAAGAATCTAGTACTAATAAGATTAAATCTGCTTCATTTATTTTTTCTTTTGATTTTTCAACTCCAATTTTTTCAACTATATCTTCTGTTTCTCTTATTCCTGCCGTATCTATTATCTTTACTGGTATCCCATCAAGATTTATATATTCCTCTATTACATCTCTAGTAGTTCCAGCAATATCTGTAACAATTGCTCTCTTTTCCTTTAGCAAAACATTTAATAAAGATGATTTTCCTACATTTGGTTTACCTACTATAGCTAAACTTAATCCATCTCTTATTATTTTCCCTTCATCTGCACTTTTAAGCAGTTTGCTCATATCCTCGCATGCTTTTTCAAGACTATCCTTTACTCTCAATGGAATAGTCGGGTCAACTTCCTCATCATCTTCTGTAAAGTCTACAGCATATTCTATTAAAGCTAATACATTTAATAGATACTCTCTAAGTTTATTTATTTTCTCAGATAATGACCCTGTACTTTGCATTAAGGCTGATTTCATTGCTAGCTCAGTTTTAGCGGTAATCAAATCCATAACTGCCTCTGCTTGAGATAAGTCTATTCTTCCGTTCAAAAATGCTCTTTTAGTAAATTCACCTGGCTCAGCTAATCTTGCTCCAGCCTTTATAACCATTTCTAGAACCTTATTTGTTGATGTTACGCCACCATGACAATTTATTTCTACAGTATCTTCTGCTGTGAAACTTTTCGGTCCTTTCATATAGCTTATAATTACTTCATCTATCAACTCTTCTTTATCTATATCAACTATATGACCATATCTCATAGTATAAGTCTTCATATCTTTTATATCTTTTCCACTTTTGGCCCTAAAAATTTTAGATACTATATCTAAGGCTTTATCACCAGATACTCTTATAATGGCAATTCCACCTTCTCCAATTGCTGTGGATATAGCACAAATTGTATCAAATTCTTTCATCATCTATCCTCCTTAATGTATTTTATGTAAATTCTTTCGTTCAATATATCGTGTATATTTATATTATACCCCATTTTAACTAATATTCATTTTACAAAACTATTTGAATTAAGTCAAAAATAAATAAAAGGTAAGAAAGCCAATTGGCCTTCTCACCTTTATTTCTTTATATCCACTACAACTCTTCTGTAAGGTTCATCACCTTCGCTAAATGTATAGACATATTCATTATCTTGTAAAGCAGAATGTATTACTCTTCTTTCATAAGGATTCATTGGTTCTAACTTATAAGGTCTTCTAGTCTTTCTAACTTTATATGCAGTTTTCTCAGCAACTCTTATTAAAGTATCTTCCCTTTTTTTTCTATAATTTTCAGTATCTAAAACTACCTTTTTATAAGGAATATCATGCCCTTTATTAACAACTAGTGAAGCTAAATATTGTAGAGAATCTAAAGTTTCTCCTCTATATCCAATTATTAAGCCCATCTTAGGACCATTTAAATCTATATAAACAACTTCATTAACTTCTCTAATTCTTATTTCTGCTTGTACCTTCATATTATCAAGAATACTTCTTAAAAATACTCGTACATCTTCCTTATAATCTCTTTTTACTTTAACTAATATTTTTGCTGGTTTTGTTCCTATAATATTTAGAAATCCTTTTGATCCTTCATCTAAAATCTCATATTCAACCTTATCCTCTGTAAGCTTTAATTCCTTTAAAGCATTTTGCAATGCATCACTTATAGTTTTCCCTGTAATTTCTAATGTTTTCATACCCTATTCACCACCTAGTAAATACTAAATATAATAATCTTAATTTTTTTTCTTAGTCTTTGGTGTTGCTTTTTTTGCGTTTTGAATAGTTTTTAATTTTTCTTCTTCTTCTTTTGCTGCCATTTTCTTTTTAGCTGGTAAGTAATTTAAGAAATACGTTTGAACTAATTGTATAGCTCCACCTATTACCCAATAAATAACAAGTATAGAATCAAAGTTAATTGCCATTACTCCCATCATACCTGCCATCATTATATTCATGCTTCCCATATTCATTGGACTATTTTCATTTTTAGGCATTGACTTAGTTAAAAGTAAACTTGGTAAATAAGTACTTAAGAAAGCTAGTACTGGCATTATAAACCAAGGATCTTTTTCAAATACATCTGGTATCCATAAAAATGATGGATGTACCACTGACCCCTTATCTATATTCATAAATACATAATATAACGCAAATAGTATTGGTAATGGTAATAATGTAGGAAGACATCCACCAAACATACTTACATTATTTTCTTTCATGCACTTTGAATACTCTGCTTGCATCTTTTGCGGATCATTTGCATATTTCTTTTGTATTGCATTTAATTCTGGTTGAATTTCTTGCATTCTAGCATTTGATCTATTTGCCTTAATATTAAATGGTAATATTAACAATCTAATTATTATAGTAAATACTGCAATTGCTAATACATATGAAACTCCACTTGGTTCCAGGTTAAATACTGAAAGAATAAAATTGTGAAGACCATTAAATATACCTGTCAAGAAATTTGTTATTGGTGATAAGAAACTCATCATCTTTTATGCGTAACCTCCTTATTTTACAGGATCATATCCACCCTTTGAAAATGGATGACACCTTAAAATTCTCTTTATAGCTAAAAAACCACCTCTTATTGCTCCATATTTATTAATAGCGTCTATTGCATATTGTGAGCATGTAGGAACATAAATACATGTTGGCGGTCTCATTGGCGAAATATATTTTCTATATAAATATATAGAATTCAACATTATCTTTTTCATTATTTATATAAGCCTGCCTTTAAAAAAAGTTTTTTCATTGCATTTTCAACTTCTGAGAAACTTTTTCCTTTTATAGCACTTCTCGCTACAAACACAAAATCGTAGCCACTTTTAAGGTCCTTTTCATTAAGTCTATAGCTTTCAGTTATCAATCGTTTACTTCTACTTCGAACTACACTATTTCCAACTTTCTTACTTACAGAAATCCCTACCTTATTATAGGTAAGATTTTCTTCTGTTCTATTTTTTTTATTATTAAAAGTGTATAAAACTAAAAGGTTATTAGCTAAAGACTTTCCCCTTCTATATACTAATTTAAATTCATTATTTTTTCTTAATCTGTATACCATCGGAAACTCTATACTCCTTTTTTTCCTGCTATTGCAGAAAAAAGGCCACTATTTGCGGCCCTTATGCTGTTAATCTTTTTCTACCTTTTTGTCTTCTTCTCTTAAGAACATTTCTTCCTGATGAAGTTTTCATTCTCTTTCTGAATCCATGTTCTTTTTTTCTTTGTCTCTTTTTTGGTTGGTATGTCATGAACATTTCACTACACCCCCTTTAAATTGTAATTTCTATAGTAAAAACTATAATTCCTATTTTAAATTTACCTTATCATTATATATATATCATGTTTTTATGTCAATACACTATAATTTTCAAATTCTGTTGATAAATAAAATAATTTACCACAGTTTTTTGTGGATAACTCCTTGAATACTCTATTTGACTTATGTTATTATTAATATTGAATGTGAATAATTTTACTTAGGTAACAAGTTATCCACACCTGTGGATTAAATTGTGTATAACTTGTTTACTTTTTCTCTATTACTTATCTATTTATATCTATTTTTAACTAAAATAATGCTTTTATACCATGTTAATAATGTGAAAAAATGTACATACTTATATTGTGGATAACTTTTATTTATATAAAATATCAACATAATTATTAACATGTGAATATTTTTATTATATTTATTAACATGCATTTTCATATGTTAATAAGTGTGTTGATATATTGTTATTAACTATTTAAAATTTAAATTTAAAATTTATTTTCATGGAGGATATACAATGAATAATGATCTAAAATCATTATGGGAAAAAACATTAAATATAATCAAGGGTGAAATGAGCGAAGTTAGCTTTAATACATGGATTAAAAGTTGCGAGCCTATTTCTATATCTTCCAATATAATAAGAATCAGTGTTCCAAATTCCTTTACTCAAGACATATTGGAAAAAAGATACAAGGACTTGGTTGTAAATTCTATAGAAGCTGCTTGCTCAAAAGTCTATAATGTAGATTTTATGGTAGCATCTGATATTCAGGAAGCCGAAGAAAAGGAAGAAAAAAAGTCAAGAATTGATGAAAGAGGAGCTATTACTGTAAATGATGAGATGTCTAGTTTATTAAATCCAAAGTATACATTTGATTCTTTTGTTATTGGAAATAGTAATAGATTTGCTCATGCAGCTTCATTAGCTGTAGCTGAATCACCTGCAAAAGCTTATAATCCTCTATTTATATATGGAGGCGTTGGTCTCGGTAAAACACACTTAATGCACGCTATCGGTCATTATGTTTTACAAAATAATTCTAATGCTAAAGTTGTATATGTATCTTCAGAGAAATTTACTAATGAGCTTATTAATGCAATAAGAGACGATAAAAATGAAGAATTTAGAAATAAGTATAGAAACGTAGATATCTTACTTATAGATGATATTCAATTTATAGCTGGAAAGGAAAGAACTCAAGAGGAGTTTTTCCATACATTTAATGCATTACATGATGCTAATAAACAAATAATTCTATCATCTGATAGACCACCTAAAGAAATTCCTACTTTAGAGGATAGATTACGCTCTAGATTTGAATGGGGCTTAATTGCTGACATTCAAGCTCCAGATTTTGAAACTAGAATGGCAATCTTAAAAAAGAAAGCTGACGTAGAAAAACTAAATGTTGCAAATGAAGTTATGGTTTATATTGCAACTAAGATTAAGTCTAATATTAGAGAGTTAGAAGGAGCCTTAATTAGAATTGTTGCTTATTCGTCACTTACTAATAGGCCAATTACTGTTGAGCTAGCAAGTGAAGCTCTTAAAGATATAATATCAAATAAGCAAAATAAAAATGTAACTATAGACGTTATACAGGATGTTGTTGCTGGATATTTTAATCTTAGAATAGAAGACTTAAAATCTCAAAGAAGAACTAGGAATGTAGCCTATCCTAGGCAAATTGCAATGTATTTAAGCAGAAAGTTAACTGATATGTCTTTACCTAAAATAGGTGAAGAATTTGGGGGCAGGGATCATACTACTGTTATACATGCTTATGAAAAAATATCTGATAGTTTAAATAGAGATGAAAGCCTACAACACACAGTAAATGATATAACAAAAAAGCTAACTCAAAATTAATTAACAACTGTACATAAATATATTGAACTATTTGTGGATAACTACTAAAATCAATATTGATTGTTAATACTGTGGATAAGATATATGATTTTTGTTTCACTTATCCACAATATTTTTTTATAAATAATTTAGTATTTTCAAGGGGTATAAGTACTTATCAACATATCAACAGCCCCTACTACTACTATTATTAATTTATATCTATATATTTATCTATATCTATAGATATCTAATGTATATAACTTAAGGAGGTTTTTATATGATATTTATCTGTGAAAAACAAAAACTACAAGAAGGCATATCAATTGCCAATAAAGCTATAACTGGTAAAACAACAATGCCTATTCTAGAAGGTATTTACATAAATGCTAAAAGTGAAGGATTAACATTAATAGGATCTGACATGGATGTATCTATTGAAACAAAGGTTGATGCTGATATATTGGAAGAAGGCATGATTGTAATAGATGCAAGAATATTTGGAGAAATAATAAGAAAATTACCTAATTCAGATATAAAAATAGAAACTTTAGAAAATGACATAATGCAAATAACATGTGAAAAATCAGTATTTAACTTAGTTTATATGAATGGAGAGGATTATCCAGCTTTACCAAGTATAAATGAAAATCTTTCAGTTGAAGTTCATCAAAATATATTAAAAAATATGATTAAAGGTACATCATTTGCAATAGCTCAAGATGAAACTAGACCAATATTACAAGGAATCTTATTTGAAGTTAAAAATAAAAATTTAAATTTAGTTGCATTAGATGGATATAGACTGGCAGTAAGAAGTGAGTTCTTAGATAATGATAATGAAATAGAAGTAGTTATTCCAGGAAAAACATTAAATGAAGTATCAAAAATATTAGAAGATGTTTCCGATATAGTAAAAATAACATTTACAAATAATCATATATTATTTAATTTAAACAATACAAAAGTTATATCTAGATTATTGGATGGAAAGTTTGTAAATTATTCATCTTTATTGCCTCAAGAACACAAAATACTAGTAGATGTGAATAAACAACAACTTCAAAGCTGTATAGAAAGAGCTTCCTTAATGGCTAAGGATAGCAATAGTAATTTAATAAAATTAGAAGTTCAAGAAGAGAATATGATAATAACATCTAATTCTCAATTGGGAAAAGTTAGAGAGGAACTTAGTATAAATCTGCAAGGAGAACCAATTCAAATTGCATTTAACTCTAGATATTTATTAGACGTATTAAAGAATGTAGATGACGATGAAGTTAAACTAGAGATGACATCAAGTGTTAGTCCTTGTGTAATAAAGTGTAAAAATACAGATAATTCAAAGTATCTTGTTCTACCGGTTAGATTAATAAGATAGAAAGGAGAATATGCATAAACTGTGTATTAATATGCATAAAACTGGAAATGGATGAAGTTAAAATAAATACTGATTTTATAAAATTAGATTCATTTTTAAAATGGTGCGGAGTGGCATCTTTAGGATCAGAAGCTAAAATATATATTTTAGATGAGATGGTTAAAGTTAATGGTGAAGTTTGTACTCAAAGAGGAAAAAAATTAAAACAAGGTGATATAGTAGAGTTCAATGGAGAAAAGTATAAAATTATTTAATAATAATATATATTTATTACCATTAACCTAATAATTACTTTTATTCCTCTAATATGTTATAATTAAAATAGGTGTAAAAATGTATATTAAAAGACTACAGATGTTAAATTATAGAAATTATAAATCTTTGAATATAACACTTGGTAAAAATGTAAATGTATTTATGGGGGATAATGCTCAAGGTAAAACAAATATTCTTGAAGCAATTTATTATTGTGCTTTTGCAAAATCACATAGAACTTCAAAAGATAGAGAATTAATAAATTGGAACTCTGATAGTGCTTATGTAAGTTTATTGGTAGGTAAAGATAGACTTGATAAAAATATCGATATAAATATATTAAAGGATGGAAAAAAAGCTATCAAAATTAACAAAGTTAAGGTATCTAAAATAGGGGAGTTATTTGGAAATTTTAATGTTGTTATGTTTTCACCAGAAGATTTAAAGATTATAAAAGATTCTCCTGGAGTAAGAAGGAAGTTTATTGATATGGAGCTATGTCAATTAAATTCTAAATACTATTATAATCTAGTACAATATAATAAGGTTTTGAATGAACGTAATGTTGTGCTAAAAAACAGAAAGCTAGATTCAGAAATTTTAGATATATATGATATACAGTTAGCAAATTTTGGGTATCATATAATAATAGAGAGACTTAAATATATTAATAAGTTGAATTTCTATGGAAAGGATATTCATAAGGATATATCTTCAGGAAAAGAAAATGTAGAATTTAAATATATAAGTACAATAAAGGATCTAGAAGATATAGAAAATAATTTTTATGAGTTACTAAGGAAAAATAGGAAAAAGGACATTGAAAAAGGAACTACTAGTATAGGTCCTCATAGAGATGATTTTATTGTTCTAATTAATGATGTCGACACTAAAAGTTTTGGATCACAAGGACAACAAAGAAGTGCTGTCCTTACAATAAAATTTTCATCTTTAAAAATTATAAAAGAAATGACATCAGAGTATCCGGTATTATTATTAGATGATGTTTTATCGGAATTAGATTTTAATAGAAAGAGATATATTCTAAGTACAATTGGAGAAATCCAAACTATAATAACTTGCACGGGAATAGAAGATCTTACAAATTATTTAGATAATAGCTCCAGGGTCTTTAAGGTCAAAGAAGGGGAAATCCTAAATTAAAAGGAGGAATTCTTATGTTTTTACATTTAGGAGAAAATGTTGTTGTTCCAATTAAAGATATAATTGGAATTTTTGATTTACAAACTACAATGTACAGTTCGGATACGAGCGCATTTATAAGAATGGCAGAAGAAGATGGGTTTGTAGAAAGGATTTCTAAAGAAAAACCAAAATCATTTGTTATAGCTGAAGTTAATAAAATGAGTAAAGTTTATTTATCTCCAATATCATCTTCAACTTTAACAAAGAGAACAAATATAGATTATAATCCATAACTCCAATGTTAAATCTTCATGTGATTATAATAAAACTTCATTTAAGGAGGAGATTATGTTGGAAAAAAGCAATCAAAGCTATGATGAAAGTCAAATTCAGGTCTTAGAAGGATTAGAAGCTGTTAGAAAAAGACCAGGAATGTATATAGGGAGTACTAGTTCAAGAGGATTACATCATCTTGTATATGAAATAGTTGATAATAGTATAGATGAGGCCTTAGCAGGATTCTGTACAGAGATATCAGTTGCAATAAACGAGGATAATTCAATTACTGTAATTGATAATGGAAGGGGTATGCCAACTGGAATACATCCTAAAATGGGAAAATCGACAGTAGAAGTTATAATGACAGTTCTGCATGCTGGGGGAAAATTTGGAGGCGGAGGATACAAAGTCTCTGGAGGATTACATGGTGTTGGAGCATCTGTTGTTAATGCATTATCAGAATGGTGTGAAGTAACAGTATTAAGAGAAGGCGATATATGGCAACAAAAGTATTCTAGAGGTAATGTTGTAACTGATTTAAGTAAGATAGGTAAAACTGAGGAGCATGGTACAAAGGTTTCATTTAAACCAGATACTGAGATATTTGAGGAAACAGAATATGATTTTGATATATTATCTAATAGGCTTAGAGAATTAGCATTCTTAAATAAGGGAATTAGAATCATATTATCTGATGCTAGAGAAGATGGTAAAAAAGAAGTATATCACTATGAAGGTGGCATAAAAGAATTTGTATCTTATTTGAGTAGAAATAAAGAGGTTCTACATCAAGAGCCAATCTATATTGAAGGAGAAAAAGATGGAATAATAGCAGAAATATCACTTCAGTACAATGATAGCTATACAGAAAATTTATATTCATTTGCTAATAACATAGATACTATAGAAGGTGGTACTCACTTATCTGGATTTAAAACAGCATTGACAAGAGTTATAAATGATTATGGTAAGAAGTTTAATCATTTGAAAGAAAATGATAAAAACTTATCAGGAGATGATATCAGAGAAGGGTTAACTGCTGTAGTTTCTGTAAAGATATCTGAACCTCAATTTGAAGGTCAAACAAAAACTAAACTTGGAAATTCAGAAGTTAGAGGTGTAGTAGATTCTATAGTTGGAGAAGGGGTTTCTATATTTCTAGAAGAAAATCCAGGTGTTGGTAAGATAATAATAGATAAAGCGTTAATGGCAGCAAGAGCAAGAGATGCTGCGAGAAAAGCTAGAGAATTAACAAGAAAATCAGTATTAGAACGTTCATCATTACCTGGAAAATTAGCAGATTGCTCATCAAAGGATCCTTTAGAGTGTGAAATTTATATAGTTGAGGGAGATTCAGCGGGGGGATCAGCTAAACAGGGAAGAAACAGAAGATTCCAAGCAATACTTCCTCTAAGAGGTAAGATATTAAACGTTGAAAAGCAAAGATTAGACAGAATATTAACAGCTGATTCAATTAAATCAATGGTTACAGCATTTGGAGCTGGAATCGGAGATGATTTTGATGAAGAAAAGTTAAGATATAATAGAATAATTATAATGACAGATGCTGATGTTGATGGAGCACACATAAGAACTTTATTATTAACATTCTTCTTTAGATATATGAGAGGACTATTAGATGGGGGGCATGTGTATATAGCTCAACCACCACTTTATCAAGTAAAAAAGAATAAGAAGGAATATTATGCTTATTCAGATGCAGAGCTTGAAAAATTATTAGATGAAGTTGGTGGAAAAGATAATTCAACAAACATACAAAGATACAAAGGTCTTGGAGAAATGAATGCTACTCAATTATGGGATACAACTATGGATCCTGAAAAGAGAGTATTATTAAAAGCTACTGTAGAAGATGCTATAGCAGCAGACGAAATATTTACTATACTAATGGGGGATAAGGTTGAGCCAAGAAGAGACTTTATTCAAAAGAATGCTAAAAAAGTAAGCAATTTAGATGTTTAGTACTAAAACGAGGTGAGGTACATGAGTTTAAACGAGGGAAAAGTTATATCTATTGATATAAATAAAGAAATGAAAAGATGCTATATCGATTATGCAATGAGTGTTATAGTCGGTCGTGCTCTACCAGATGTTAGAGATGGTCTAAAGCCTGTACATAGAAGAATATTGTTTTCTATGAGTGAATTAGGATTAGCGCCTGAAAAAGGATATAGAAAGTGCGCTAGAATAGTTGGGGAAGTTTTAGGTAAGTATCATCCACACGGTGATTCATCTGTATATGATGCACTTGTAAGAATGGCGCAAGATTTTTCTATGAGGTATATGCTTGTAGATGGCCATGGAAACTTTGGATCAGTAGACGGCGATAGTGCAGCTGCAATGAGATATACAGAAGCAAAGATGAATAAAATTGCTGCGGAAATGCTGAGAGATATAACAAAAAACACAGTAGATTTTATTCCTAACTTTGATGGTGAAGAAAAGGAGCCAGTTGTATTACCATCAAGATATCCAAATCTTTTGGTCAACGGTTCATCAGGTATAGCTGTTGGTATGGCAACTAATATACCTCCTCATAATTTAGGGGAAGTAATAGATGGAACAATTATGCTTATTGATAATCCTGAAACAACTATTTTAGAATTAATGACGGCTATTAAGGGGCCAGACTTCCCAACTGGAGCTACAATAATGGGTAAGTCAGGAATAAGAGCTGCTTACGAGACGGGTAAAGGAAGAATAATAGTTAGAGCAAAAGCTGAAATAGAAGAAGAAAATAATAGGCATAGAATAATAGTTACTGAAATACCATATCAAGTAAATAAGGCTAAGCTTATAGAAAATATAGCTGATCTAGTTAAGGATAAGAGAATAGTTGGAATATCAGATCTAAGAGATGAATCTGATAGAGAAGGTATGAGAATTGTAATAGAACTTAAAAAAGATGCAAATCCAAATGTAATATTAAATCTATTATATAAACATACAAAAATGCAAGATACTTTTGGTGTAATAATGTTAGCTTTGGTTAATAATGAGCCTCAAGTATTAAATCTTAAACAAGTATTAGCTAATTATATAGAATTCCAAAAGGAAGTAGTTACTAGAAGAACTGTATTCGAATTAAACAAGGCTGAAGCTAGAGCACATATACTTGAAGGATTAAGAATTGCGCTTGATAATATTGATGAAGTTATAAATATAATAAGATCATCAAAGACTACTGAAGTTGCTAAAAATACACTTATAGAAAGATTCAAATTAAGTGAAAAGCAAGCACAAGCAATTTTAGAAATGAGGTTAAGAAGATTAACAGGCCTGGAAAGAGATAAGATAGAAGAAGAGTTTGCTGAACTTATGAAATTAATAGATTATTTAAATTCAATATTGGCGAGTGAAGAAAAACTTCTATCTGTAATAAAAGATGAGCTTTTAGAAATAAAGAATAGATATAATGATGAAAGAAGAACATCAATAGAAAAAGTAGTTAACGATATAGATATTGAAGATCTTATTCAAGAAGAAGAGGTTGTTATCACTTTAACACACTCAGGATACATTAAGAGAATATCTGCAGATACATACTCTGCTCAAAGAAGAGGGGGAAGAGGAATACAAGCAATGTCTACAAAAGAAGATGATTTTGTAGAACATGTTAATGTTGTTTCAACTCACTCAGATGTATTGTTCTTTACAAATAAGGGAAGAGTTTATAAGCTAAGAGCATATGAAATACCTGATGCAGGAAGAACAGCAAAAGGAACAAATATTATAAATCTTATAGCTATAGAACAAGATGAAAGAATTGAGACTGTGTTATCTGTTAAGGATGATGTAAATGAAGGGTTCTTATTTATGGGAACTAAGCAAGGATTAGTAAAGAAGACACCTTTATCTGAATTTAAGAATCTTAGAAAGAATGGATTAATAGCTATAAATCTAAGAGATGGTGACGAACTTCTAAAGGTTAAGATAACTCGTGGTGATGCAGATATTGTCATAGTAACACAAGATGGAAATGCAATAAAATTCAACGAGACTGATGTAAGACCTATGGGAAGAACCGCATCAGGAGTAAGATCAATTAATTTAAGAAAAGATGATATTGCTGTATGTATGGATATAGCTGTAGAAGGAGAAGACTTACTTGTTATTAGTGAAAATGGATTTGGAAAAAGAACTCCTATAACAGAATATAAGAGACAAAAAAGAGGCGGAACAGGATTAATAACATATAAGTTATCTGAGAAGACAGGTAAAGTTATAGGTGCAACTATATGTAAGATAGATGACGAACTTATGTTAATAAATACAAGTGGAGTAGCTATAAGAATAAATGTATCTGATATATCAGTAACTAGTAGATCTACAATGGGAGTAACTCTTATGAGAACTACAGATGAAGAAAAGATAGCTGCAATTGCTAAAATATCAGGAAGTATTGATGATAAAGAGGAACAATTAACATTAGATAATGAAGATATAAATGATGAAATTAAAAGTGAAATAGCAGTTGTAAATGATTCTGATAATAGTTTAAATAAATTATTAGATATAGCTGAAGAAGAAGAGGAAGAAGAAATATAAATATAAATAAAAATAAATTGCAATTATTAATAACTAATATATCGATAATTGCAGTTTATTTTTTTTATAATCTATAAATAATATGGATAAATGTAATCATAATTAATGAATTTAACGTAATCATGCCCTGGCGTATCATTAATAGAAAAAGTTAGATATTAATAGAAAATAAAAGAAAAATAAATATAATTTATTAAAATATTATATATTATATAAAACTTATTTAAAGTTAAATGTTAAGATAAATTTCGTCGCTGAGAGATGCGATAAAACAAGTCAAAAAAACTTTGAAAAAAGTTGTTGACAAGAAATAAAACAAATGATAAGATAAGAAAGTCGCTTGAGGGCGATGAAGAAAATGGTCTTTGAAAATTGAACAGAAAATAAGTTAAGTAAACAAACCAG
>NZ_JAGHFX010000052.1 GCF_017888565.1 Clostridium sp. | reverse complement strand
ATAAATATAAGAATAGATATATAATTAATGCCTAAATATAACTTCTTCTTTAGAGAACATAAATTTAGCAAATATAATTGAAGCAACTATATAGATAATATGCCATCCAACTACTATAGCTATATGTTTAATATCAAATATTCCAACAGTAAATTCCTTCATTAAGCAAATTGCATTAGTTATAGGAATATTGAAAAATGCTGGGTTTATTCCTTTTGCATCAATCATATATGGTAGAAATGATAAAATCATAGTTGGCATTGTAATAGCAGCTAAGTATGAATTAGCTTCTTTTGTAGATCTTGCATAAATACTTACTGAAATTTGTAATGCCGATAATGTAACTAATACTAAGCAACCTATTACTAACATACCTAATATAGTTACTGGTGATAGATTAAATTGAACATCTCCCTCTCCAAAGGTCATAAATCTTTGCATTGAAAATACCATAGCAGCTAAATTAGCAATTAAAGCTATAAATGATATTGTACACAATGCTGTTATTTTACCCCAAAGTAATGAAGATCTTTTTGCTGAAGTTGAAAGTAATGGTTCAAAAGTAAATCTTTCTTTTTCACCAGCTCCAAGATCAGCTGCCATACCCACAGTTGAAGAAACCATAAGTATTACTATAAGAGTTGGAATCATAGTAAGAAGCATAGATGCAACAGTATTTATGTCTTCACTATCTGCATTTATTCCAGATTTAATGTTAATTTCAAATGGTTTTAATATTGAAGTATCTACTCCGCTTTCTGTTAATCTTTGTTCTACTATTGTATTTTTATAGCTTTCATAAATTTCATTAACCATACTACTTGCAATCATTGACTTATTTGATTCTTCATCTATTAATAAATTAATAGTATCACTTTTGCTAGCAGCTATATTTTCATCAAAGTTTTCTGGAATATTAATAATAAGTTGAATATCTCCATTTTTTAAAGCTTCAGTAGGGGAATCTACTTCAGGAATCTTAATATTTTCTAAGGAAGTGATTACTTTTGCCATATTAGAGTCAGTATCACCATCTATATAAATATTAATTTCTTTTTCAACATCATTTTGGGCTTTTTCCATTGATGAGGACATAAATTTAAACATTAAAGGATAAATAAGAATTGGTAGTATTAAAGTAAATACTAATGTCTTTTTATCTCTTACAATATCTAAAAGTTCCTTCTTTAAAACAGTTAAAAAGTTACTCATTAGTATGACCTCCTATAAGACCTAAGAATGTTTCTTCTAAGTCATCATTATTATATTTTTCTTTTAAATGAGTTAATGTACAATCTTCTAGAAGCTTTCCTTTATTAATAATAACAACTCTATCACATAGTTTTTCAACTTCCTTCATAGAGTGGCTTGAAAATAATATAACTTTATTTTCTTTCTTACATTGAAGGATGAAGTCTTGTACAATTCTTGCAGCACTTACATCTAATCCAGTAGTTGGCTCATCAAAAAGCATAACAGATGGATTATGAACTATTGATCTAGCAATAGAAATTTTTTGTTTCATACCTCTAGAGTACTTACCAACAGGTTTATTAATATAATCTTCCATTTCAAAACTTTTAGCTAAGACATCTATTCTTTCATCTGCTTCCTTTTTGCTCATTCCATAAAGGTTAGCAAAATATCTTATGTTTTCTCTTCCACTAAGTCTATCGTATAGACCTACATCTCCACCAAAAAGAATTCCTATTTCCTTTCTTACTCTTTCTGGGTTTGATTTTACGTCGATATCATTAACCTTAATATCTCCTTCTGATATTTCAAGCATAGTAGAAATCATCCTTAGTGTTGTTGTTTTACCTGCCCCATTTTCACCAAGTAGTCCAACTATCTCTCCTTTATTTACTGAAAAAGATAAGTTATCAACTACTTTTGATTTTTTAAATTGTTTAGTAACATTGTTTAGTTTAAGCACTGATTTGCCTCCTTTATAGTAGTAATAATTATTTTGTGGGAATTATACCATATTATGTAACATAAAATAGAATAGTAATAGGATTTATAGAAATATTTCCTTAGTATAAAATGAAATAATGTTAAAAATTTGCTATTACCTCAAGTCACTATATAAGTAAATTAAGTAACTATTTAATAATTATACAATATTTTTACAAAAAAATCATTGGATATAGTACATGTATAATACTTTTTTATATTTATTTATAAAATTTTAGAGTATATTTTTCTAGGATAATTAAATTAACATAAAATTTGGATTATGAGTGAATATGATTATTCAATAAAGAGTTTATTAATAACTATTTTGCTTCCTGAAGAATACTAATCAAAAGGTGTTCCCGAAGAACACCTTTTATAAATAGATTTATATTCACTTTATAAGTTTGATGAAATAAGTGATTATATGAGTGGAAGCTTCACAACTGCTAATGTTGGTAGAGAGTAAAGTTTTAAAATCCTAATAATAAAGATGCTATAATTGCAAGTTTAAAAAGAAAAGTCAAAAGACTTGAATAATAAAATAAAGAACAAGTAAAAATTAATTATGCAGATATTTATAAGCAATTATAATTTTGCGGTATTTATTCTTTAATTTTTTCATTACCTTAATTTTTTTATTTAATAATACCTCATGCTTTTAATATATTAAGAACTAAATTGTAAAATATTCTTTTAAATTTAATATCAATATATTTATAAAATATGATATAATTGACTCAAGATTGTATGATTATAAGATTCAATATTCCTTAAATATGTTTAATGATTTCGAATAAAGATATTAGGTGGAGTAATCGCAAGGTAGGGTGATATATTTATGATAAATAAGGAAAAAATATCAACTAATTATAGGAATATGGTTGATAAAATTAAAAAAATAGATTTTACAATGTTGAATAATGAAGAATTATTAAATAAGTCAAATAATTTAAAAGAACTAATTACAACAGGAACAACAATTAATGATATTGTAATAGAAGGCTTTGCCTTAGTTAAAGAAGTAATAAAAAGAACTTTAGGGCTTGAAGTATATGATGTTCAATTATTAGCTGCCTTAGCACTTAATGATAAAAAGCTAATAGAGATGAAAACAGGTGAAGGAAAAACATTAACCGCTGTATTTCCAGCATATATAAATTCACTATATGGTAAAGGAGTTCATATTCTTACATTTAATGATTATTTAGCCAAAAGGGATGCTAATTGGATGAAGCCGATATATGATATGCTCGGAGTCAATGTTGGATTTGTACAAGAAAATATGAGTTTAGAAGATAAAAAGAAAGCATATTATTCTGATATTACTTATGTCACTGCAAAAGAAGCTGGTTTTGACTATCTTAGAGATTCTATTGCTTACAGTGTAGAAGAATTAGTACATCGCCCTTTTTATTGTGCAATTGTAGATGAAGCTGATTCAATACTAATAGATGAAGCAAGGATTCCTTTAGTAATAGCCACTAGTACAAATGAAAAAGATTCAGAAGTTAGAAAAATAAGAGATATTGTAGTTAAATTAGAAGCTGAAATTGACTATACTACTGATGAATATGATATGAATATATTTTTAACAGAAAATGGAATTAATAAAGTTGAGAATTTACTTAAGTGTGGAAATCTTTACGATAATAAGAATTTCAATTTATTAAGGTTATTAAATAGCACATTATATGCAGAAGTAATGCTTAAGAGAGATATAGATTACATTGTAAAAAATGAGAAAATTGAAATGATTGATGAATTTACAGGGCGTATTGCAAAGAATAGACATTGGGCTGATGGGATTCAGGCTGCATTAGAGGTTAAAGAAAATTTGGAAGTTCAATGCACAAGTAAAATCTTAGCACAAATAACTTTGCAACATTTTGTTAAGTTATATGATAACTTAGCTGGAATGACAGGTACTGCTATAGATTCAGAAGATGAATTCTTTGAATATTATGATTTAGATCTACTAATAGTTCCACCAAATAAAAAATGTATAAGAAAAGATTTAGATAATATAGTTTTTACACATAAAGAAGCTAAATATAATGCTTTAGTCAAAGAGATTCAAAGAGTAAACTCTACTGGACAACCAATTCTTATAGGTACAAGTAATATTAAAGAATCAACTTATTTAGCTAAAAAATTAATAGAAGTTGGAATTGAGTGCCAAGTATTGAATGCTGTAAATGATGAGTTAGAAGCTAAGATTATAGAACACGCAGGAATGTTGGGAGCAGTAACTGTTTCTACAAATATGGCTGGACGTGGTGTTGATATTTTACTCGGTGGTCCTGATGGTGATGAAAAAGAAAAAATTATAAGTTTAGGAGGATTATATGTTATAGGTACTAATTTATATGAAAGTTTAAGGATTGATAAACAGTTAAGGGGAAGAGCTGGTAGACAAGGAGAACCTGGAATAACACGCTTTTTTATAAGTTTAGAGGATGATCTTATAGTTAAGTATGGAATTAATGAAATGATCCCTAAAAAACATTATCCAATACTTCAAGAAGAAGCGTTATCTAATCCTATTTTTAACTATAAGATAAATAAAGCCCAAAAAATTATTCAAGCAAAACTTTCAGATTTTAGAAAAAATTTATATGAATATTCAATTATATTAGAAGAACAAAGAATATATATGTATAATATCCGTATGAAAGTAATGAATGGTGAAATTAAAGATAATCTTTTAGAATATGATTATCCACAACTATATTGGCTTTTAAAAGAGAAGTATAGCGAAGATACAATAAAAGTATTTAAGAAGAATTTAGT
>NZ_JAGHFX010000010.1 GCF_017888565.1 Clostridium sp. | reverse complement strand
TTTCATTATTTGAGAACCTTATTTTACTCATATTAAATCACCTCATAACTTTATTGTACAAAAAAAGAACCTATATAGATAGACTCTCTTTTATAAGTGTCCATCTTATAGGTTCCATTTTATTTATATATAACTTCTTTTTATTTTATTGAAATAAATTTAAATTTATTTTCATATAATTCCAAGAGTAACGATTTAGAAAGTGGAGATTCTATGAGGGTAAAAAAATCTTTTTTCAATTTAATATTTTGGATAGGGCTGGCTATCTTATTTAATATATACATATATTTTTCAATGGGAATTAAACCAGCTATAGAGTTTTTAGGGGGCTATATAATAGAAATGTCTCTTAGTTTAGATAATTTATTTCTATTTTTAATGGTATTTTCAAGCTTTAATATATCATTAGAATATCAAGAAAGAGTATTAAAGTATGGGATAACGGGTGCTGTTATATTAAGATTAATTTTCATATTACTTGGTATAGAAATTATAAATAAATTTCATTTTATAGTATATATATTTGGGATAATTCTAATGTTTAGCGGTCTTAAAATGATGTTTCATGATGATAATAATATAGACTTTAATAAAAATCCTGTAATAATGATATTTAGAAAAATAATGCCTGTACATGATAAATTAGTAGGTCATAATTTTTTTGCAAGAATAAACAATAAGCTTTATGCAACTCCTTTATTTATAATTTTAATAATAATAGAAAGTTCAGATGTACTATTTGCATTAGATTCGATACCAGCTATTTTTTCAATAACTCAAGATCCTCTTATTGTGTATACATCTAATGTTTTTGCTATAATATGTTTAAGAAGTATGTATTACATACTAAATAGATTAAATAATATGTTTAAATTTATGAGATATGGGGTAGCACTTATATTAATGTTTACAGGGATAAAATTGCTAGTATTATACTTTAATATAGAGATATCAGTGTCTATATCAATTTTAATAATATTGATGATATTATTATGTAGTGTCCTATTATCGCTTATATTTTCTAATGACAATGAAAATAAAAACTTAAGAATTAGGTGATTAATAAAAATACTTGCATTTTTATATTAAAGTCTATTGAAATTTTTTACTTTTATTATTATAATAATAAAAAGCGTATATAATAAAGATAATGATAAGGAAGAGTAATTTAACTAAGCATTAAAGAGAGCTAAAGAATGGTGAAAGTTTAGTATGATATGTTAAGTGAAGCAGCCTTTGAATCTCGTATTGAAAAATAAGAATGTAAATTCTTAATTAGGTATTGACGTTATTCTCACGTTATAGAGAATTGAATATTTTATGTATTCAAGCTGAGTGAGTAAATTAAATTTTACTTATTAGGGTGGTACCGCGGAAGCTATATCCTTCGTCCCTTGTTTTAGGGATGAAGGATTTATTTTTTTATATGGAGGTAGTTAAAATGGATGAAATTTTAGAGGTCTTAGAAAAAAATAGTAGGTACAGTGATGAAGAAATTGCTTTAATGACTGGAAAAACTGTTGAAGAAGTTAGAGATGCTATAATGGATTATGAAGAAAAAAACATAATTGCAGGATACACAACTCTTATTAATTGGGAGAATACAGGTAAGGAAACAGTAACAGCTTTGATAGAAGTAAAAATAACGCCACAAAGAGGTGCTGGATTTGATAAAGTTGCAGAAAGGATATATAAGTTTAAACAAGTTAAAGCTTGTTACTTAATGTCTTCAGGTGGCTTTGATTTAACTGTAATTGTAGAAGGTAAAACAATGAAGGAAGTCGCTTTATTTGTTTCGGAAAAACTTGCAGTTCAAGAATATGTAACAGGTACTGCAACGCACTTTGTATTAAAGAAATATAAAGATCACGGAACAATATTTAAAGAAAGAAAAACAGAAGATAGGGAGGCTATTTTTATATGATTTTAGAGAATATGATATTAGATAATGTTAGGAATATGCCACCATCAGGTATAAGAAAATATTTTGATTTAATTAATGAAATGGATGATGTTATATCATTAGGGGTTGGGGAGCCTGACTTTGTTACTCCTTGGAATGTTATAGAGGCAGGTATTTATTCATTAGAAAAAGGACAAACTCATTACTCATCTAATGCTGGATTTGTTGAATTAAGAGAAGAAATATCAAAATATTTGAATAGAAGATTTAATTTAAGCTATAACCCAACTGATGAAATATTAGTAACTGTTGGTGGAAGTGAAGGAATAGATTTAGCATTAAGGGCTCTTGTAGGGCCAGGAGATGAAGTTATAATTCCAGAACCTAGCTTTGTTGCTTATAAAGGATGTGCAACATTTTGTGGAGCTACTCCTAAAATAATAAACTTAAGAGCAGAAGATGAATTTAAGCTTACTGCTAAGCTTTTAGAAGAAGCCATAACTCCTAAAACAAAAGTTGTAATAATTCCATTTCCAAACAATCCAACTGGAGCTATTATGACAAAAGAAGAGTTAAAAGAAATCGTTGATGTCTTAAAAGACAAAGATATAATAATTCTATCTGATGAAATTTATGCTGAATTATCTTATGATAAAGATCATTATTCAATTGCTAGTTTTAGTGAAGTAAGAGATAAAACATTAGTTATAAATGGATTTTCAAAAGCATATGCAATGACAGGCTGGAGATTAGGATATGTTTGTGGACATAAAGTATTAATTGAAGCTTTAAAAAAGATACATCAATATGCAATAATGTGTTCTCCAACAACTGCACAATATGCAGCAATTGAGGCTTTAAAAAATGGTGATGATAGTGTAAGAGAAATGGCTAGAGAGTATAATAGGAGAAGAAGAATTCTTGTGGAAGGATTTAGAGAAATGGGATTAGAATGTTTTGAGCCAATGGGGGCTTTATATGTCTTTCCTTGTATTAAGTCCACTGGAATGAGCTCAGATGAATTTTGTGAAAAGTTATTGATGGAAGAAAAGGTTCTTGCTGTACCAGGTAATGCCTTTGGAGAATGTGGGGAAGGTTTTATAAGAGCATGTTACGCCTCTTCAACTGAGGATTTAATAGAGGCTGTGAAAAGAATAAAAAGATTTATTGCAAAAATTTCTTAATATATTTTACCATAACGTTAAAGAAGTTATATATATATTGAGGTATTATTATAAAAAATGAAAAAATTCAGATAATTTTTCAATAAATAGTTGCAAAAATAAAAAAATAATAATATAATGGTAAAAAATAACTTTGAACAATGGCGTTCAATAGAAGTCTTTCTATTGTGCGCTTTTTTTTATAAATATTTTAAGGGGGAATACTTTATGGCAAAATATTCAAAAGAGGATATTAAAAAATTAGTAGAAGAAAATGGGGTTAAATTTATAAGATTGCAATTTACTGATATATTTGGATCATTAAAAAATGTTGCAATTACAGATAGGCAATTAGAGAAAGCTTTAAATAATGAAATTATGTTTGATGGATCTTCTATATTAGGATTTGTTAGAATAGAAGAATCAGATATGTATTTAAGACCAAACCTAGATAGTTTTGTAATTTTTCCGTGGAGACCACAACAAGGTAAGGTTGCAAGATTAATATGTGATGTATATAGGCCTGATGGAACACCGTTTGAAGGAGATCCAAGAAATATCTTAAAGAAAGTTTTAAAGGATGCAGCAGATTTAGGCTATTCAATGAATGTTGGACCTGAATGTGAATTTTTCTTACTAGACACTGATGAATATGGCAATCCTAAACTGAAAACTCAAGATGATGCTGGATACTTTGATTTAAGTCCATTAGATGCTGGTGAAAATGTCAGAAGAGATATTAGTTTAGTTTTAGAAGACATGGGATTTGAAATAGAAGCATCGCATCATGAAGTAGCAGCTGGTCAAAATGAAATAGATTTTAAATATGAAGATGCTTTAACTACTGCCGACAATATTATGACATTTAAATTGGTAGTAAAGACAATTGCTCAAAGACATGGTGTGCATGCTACATTTATGCCGAAACCTTTCTTTGGAATAAATGGGTCAGGAATGCACGTTAATATGTCATTAAATAAAGATGGGAAAAATGCGTTTGTTGATGAAAATGATGAATTAGGATTAAGTAAAACATCATATAGTTTTATAGCAGGATTAATAAAGAACATTAAAGGAATATCTGCAATAACTAATCCATTAGTAAATTCATATAAAAGATTAGTTCCAGGATATGAAGCACCAGTATATATAGCATGGTCAGCTAAAAACAGAAGTCCTTTAATAAGGGTTCCTGCTACAAGGGGAAATGGTACTAGAATTGAACTTAGATGTCCAGATCCAAGTGCAAATCCTTATTTGGTATTAGCATGTCTTTTAGCTGCTGGCCTTGATGGTATAAAGAATAACTTAGTTCCACCTGAAAGAGTAGAAAAAAATATATTCAAAATGACTTTAGAAGAAAGAGATGTAGATGGAATTGATAGCTTACCTGGTAGTTTAGAAGAAGCAATTAAATATATGGAAGAAAGTGAATTAGTAAGAGAAACTTTAGGTGATCATACATTTAATAATTATATAAAGGCTAAAAAGAATGAATGGGATGATTATAGAAGTAAAGTTCATGAATGGGAGATAGATAACTATTTAAAACAATATTAAATTTACTTGTAAGGGAGCAATCTAAATGATAATAGATGTAATAGTTGCAGTAAATAATGAAGAAATAGGACAAAAGATAAAAACTATTTTAATTGGAAGTTGTTATAATGTTTTAGCATTATGCAACTATGGAAATGAGCTTATACGTGCTATAAGGCAACTTTCACCATCTATAGTTATTAGTGGTTATAAATTTAAAGATATGACATTAATAGATATATATAATAATGTCGCTGAAGAATGTAGTTTTCTTGCAATAGTAAATGAACCATATAAATCTTTTGTTCAGGAAGAAACTGATATATTTTGTATATCTAGCCCTATAAACAATTCAATATTATTAGCTTCATTAGATATAATTTATCAAAGCGAACGAAAAGTTAAAAAGCTAAAAGAAAAAGTGAATGTGTTAGAAACAAAAATAAATGAGCGGAAAGTTATAGAAAAAGCAAAAGGTATACTTATGCAACAAAAAGGTATGAGTGAAAATGAAGCTTTTAGATATATTCAAAAAAATAGCATGGACCTCGGATTAAAAATGATAGACTTTTCAAGTAAAATTTTATTAGGAAAATGAATGAGATTTAGCATGCTATTAAACAAGTTTTATGTGCTACTTTATTACAATAGGAGCTGTAATAAGTCAGCTCCATAAAACTATATTTAATTAGAGAATATGAAAGGAGGATAAAATGCATAATGATATAGGCTTATATAGAAGCTCTTTTGAGCATGATGCATGTGGAATAGGTGCAGTTGTAAATATTGATGGTAAAAGGACTCATAAAGCAATAGAAGATGCTTTAAATATTTTAATTAACTTAGGACATAGAGGTGGAACAGGAGCTGATGGTAAAACTGGAGATGGCTCAGGTATATTATTTCAAATTCCACATAGATTTTTTAAAGATGAAGTCCAGAGACTTGGAGTTATACTACCAAATGAAGAGGAATATGCAATTGGAATGTTCCTTTTACCAGTAGATAAATTTGATAAAGAAAATTGTATAAATATATTTGAAAAACTTTGTAATGAAGAAAATCTTAAAATATTAACTTGGAGAGAAGTTCCAGTTAATCCAGCTGAACTTGGTGATTTTGCAGTTTTATCAATGCCATGTTTTAAACAAGTCATAATAGAAAGGCCTTCTTATATAAAAGATGTTAAAGAATTTGAAAGAAGATTATATATATTAAGAAGAAGATTTGAAAAAGAATTAGTAACTGAAAATGCTTATATTTCATCTCTTTCATGTAAAACAATTGTTTATAAAGGATTACTTTTAGCGGGACAACTTAAAAACTTTTATAAAGATTTATCTAATGCAAAAGTTGAATCTTCTATTGTAATGGTACACTCAAGATATAGTACTAATACTGTTCCTAGTTGGAAAAGAGCTCATCCAAATAGATATATAATTCATAATGGAGAAATTAATACCCTTAGAGGGAATATAAATAGCTTATTTGCTAGAGAAGGTAACTTAAAATCAAATGTACTTAAAGAAGATTTAAGTAAAGTATTACCTATAATAAATTCAGAAGGTTCAGATTCAGCTATATTGGATAATACTTTAGAATTTTTAATAATGAATGGTAGAAGTATTGAAGAGTCTATAATGATGTTAATTCCTGAGCCATGGGATAAAAATCAATCTATTTGTAAAGAAGAAAGAGCATTTTTTGAATATAATGCTACTTTAATGGAACCATGGGATGGACCTGCAGCAATAGTTTTTACTGATGGAGATGTCATGGGAGCGACTTTAGATAGAAATGGATTAAGACCAGCAAGATATTATATAACTAAAGATAATAGTTTAGTACTGTCTTCAGAAGTTGGAGCACTTGATATAAAAAATGAAGAAATAATTTCTAAAAGCAGGCTAACGCCTGGCAAAATACTTTTAGTTGATACTAAAAATAAAAAGCTTTTAAATGATTCAGAGCTTAAGGAAAAGTATTATTCAAGGTTACCTTATTTAACTTGGGTAGAAAAAAATATAATTACTCTTGATAAAATTAAAGTTAACAAAGACAATTCTACTGATATTTCAATGGCTGATAGACAAATTTTAATGAAAGCTTTTGACTATAGCTATGATGATCTAAAAAATACTATATTACCTATGAGTGAAAATGGACAAGAACCATTAAGCTCAATGGGAGTAGATACACCACTTGCAGTTTTATCAAACTCATCACAATTATTATTTAATTATTTTAAACAGTTATTTGCTCAAGTAACAAACCCTCCAATAGATGCTATAAGAGAAGAAGTTATTACTTCTACTACAGTTTATATAGGATCACAAGGAAATATACTAGAAGATTCAGAAGATAACTGTAAACAAATCAAATTATCATCTCCAATTTTATCAAATGAAGACTTGTTAAAAATAAAGAATATAAAAAGCAAAGATTTTAAAACTAAGATAATCAGTATTTTATATGCTAAAGAAAATGGAGTGTACGATTTAGAAAAAGCTTTATATAATTTATCCTTAGAAGTAAAAAAAGCTTATTATGAAAATTATAATATTATAATTTTAAGTGATAAAGGATTAAATGATAAGTTAATACCAATACCTTCATTACTTGCTCTTTCATCAGTTCATAATTATCTTATTAGAAGAGGTTTAAGAAGTAAAATAGACATTATAATTGAAAGTGCTGAACCTAGAGAAATACATCATTTTGCTACACTTATATCTTTTGGAGTTTCTGCGATAAACCCTTATTTAGCTTATGAATCTATAAGGCAATTAGAAGATGATAACTTATTAAAAGAAGATTATGAGATATCAGTAAAAAAATATAATAAAGCCATATTAAAAGGATTAGTTAAGATAATATCTAAAATGGGCATCTCTACTATTCAGTCATATAGAGGATCACAAATCTTTGAGGCAGTGGGAATAAATAATGAAGTTGTAAATAAGTACTTTACTAATACAGTTAGTAGAATTGAAGGGATATCATTAAAAGAAATACAAGAAGAGGTCTTAATTAGACATAGAAATGCATTTAAAAAAAGTAATAAGAATTTCGACTTTACTTTGGATTCAAAAGGAAGAGATAAATTACGTTCTGGAAAAGAACAGCACTTGTATAATCCACTTACTATTCATAAATTGCAACAAGCTACAAGAACAGGTAGCTATGAGATATTTAAAGAATATTCAAGTCTTGTAAATAATAATGAAAGCTTTTTTACATTAAGAAATTTAATGGATTTTAAATTTTTAAGTAATCCTATACCAATAGACGAAGTAGAGACTGTAGAATCAATTGTTAAAAGATTTAAAACTGGAGCTATGTCATATGGATCTATTTCAAAGGAAGCTCATGAAGCTTTAGCAATAGCAATGAATAAGATAGGTGGAAAGTCTAATACTGGTGAAGGCGGAGAAGATAGTGATAGATTTACACAAGATGCAAATGGTGATTCAAGAAAATCCTCAATAAAACAAATTGCATCAGGTAGATTTGGAGTTACTTCAGAGTATTTAGTTAATGCAAGCGAATTACAAATTAAGATGGCTCAAGGAGCAAAACCAGGTGAAGGAGGACAACTACCAGGTAATAAAGTATATCCGTGGATAGCTAAAACTCGAGGGGCCACTACAGGTGTTGGTCTTATATCACCTCCTCCTCATCATGATATTTATTCAATTGAAGATTTAGCTCAACTTATATATGATTTAAAACAAGCTAATGAAAGAGCTGATATATCAGTAAAGCTTGTTGCAGAGGCTGGTGTTGGTACTGTAGCAACTGGAGTTGCAAAAGCTGGTGCAAATGTAATATTAATTTCTGGCCATGATGGAGGAACTGGTGCTTCACCTAAGACATCAATTCAAAATGCAGGACTACCTTGGGAATTAGGGCTTGCAGAAACTCATCAAACATTAATTTTAAATGGATTAAGAGATAGAGTTAGATTAGAGACTGATGGCAAGATTATGACAGGAAGAGATGTAGCTATAGCAGCCTTATTAGGTGCAGAAGAATTTGGCTTTGCTACTGCTCCTTTAATTTCTTTAGGATGTGTTATGATGAGAGTTTGTAATTTGGATAGCTGCCCTGTTGGTATTGCTACTCAAAATAAAGAGCTTAGAAATAGATTTAAGGGTAAACCTGAATATGTAATTAATTTTATGTATTTTATTGCAGAAGAATTAAGAGAATATATGGCAAAATTAGGTTTTAGAACTGTTGAAGAAATGATAGGTAGGTTTGATAGATTAAAACAAAAAGAAAATGTTAAAGGCTATAAAAGAAGTAGAGTGAATCTATCATCTATATTGGTTCAAGATAAGAGGTTTATAAATTCAAAAATTAAATTTAATAAAAATAATAAAGTAGAACTTGCTAAAACTTTGGATAGAAACTTATTAATTCCTATGGTAGATAAATATTTTAACGGAGAAAATACTCTAAATCTTGATATAGATATAATGAATACTGATAGAACACTTGGAACATTACTTGGATCAGAAATTACAAGGAAATATGGATACAATACTTTAAGAGATGATTCCATAATTTTAAATTGTACTGGATCAGGTGGACAAAGCATAGGTGGATTTTTACCTAAAGGAATAACAATTAAAGTTAGTGGAGATTGTAATGATTATTTAGGTAAAGGATTATCTGGAGGAAAGATTATTGTGAGTAATCCTAAGGAATGTTATATAAATCCTGAAGAAAATGTAATTATAGGAAATGTTGCTTTATATGGTGCTACTGCAGGAAAAGCATTTATAAATGGAGTTGCTGGAGAAAGATTTTGTGTTAGAAATTCTGGGGCTATAGCAGTTGTAGAAGGTGTTGGATCTCATGGATGCGAATATATGACTGGTGGAACAGTTGTTCTACTTGGTGAGTGTGGAATTAACTTTGCAGCTGGAATGAGTGGAGGGATTGCTTATATCTATAATAAAAATAATAACTTAAATAGTAATTTGAATAGAGAAATGGTTGATATAGAAGATCTAGATGATTTAGATATAAATAAAGTTAAGACTTTAATAGAAGAACATGTTGGAGCTACAGATTCTAAACTAGGTAAACAAATATTATCTAATTGGAGCTTTGAAAGTAAAAACTTCTTAAAAATAGTTCCAAATGATTATAAAAAGATTATTACTTTAATAGATGAAAAGAAAGCAGAAGGATTAAATCATGAAGATGCTTTATTAGCAGCTTTTTATGAAAGGAGTGCAATATAATGGGAAAGCCAACTGGATTTTTAGAGTTTGAAAGAAAAGTAGGTATAAATGATTCTATAAATGAAAGAATAACTCATTATAAAGAATTCCATAACTTACTTTCAGAAAGTGAGCAAATAAAACAGGGTGCGAGGTGTATGGATTGTGGAATACCATTTTGTCAATCAGGGCTTCTTATAAATGGAATGGCATCAGGATGCCCTTTAAATAACTTAATACCGGAGTTTAATGATTTAATATATAAAGAAAACTGGGATTTGGCATTACAAAGATTATTAAAAACAAATCCATTTCCAGAGTTTACAGGAAGAGTCTGTCCAGCTCCATGTGAATCTGCTTGTACAGTTTCTATAAATTCTCCTGCTGTAAGTATAAAAGAAAATGAAAGATATATTATTGATAAAGCATTTGAAGACGGAAAAATTAAAGCTAGAGCACCTAAGTATAGAAAAAATAAAAGAGTTGCTGTAATTGGATCGGGTCCATCAGGACTTGCAACTAGTTATCTTTTAAATAGACTAGGCTACTTTGTAGATGTATATGAAAGAGAAGATAGAATTGGTGGATTATTAATGTATGGTATACCTAATATGAAGCTAGATAAGGAAGTTGTAAATAGAAGAGTTGATATCTTGAAAAATGAAGGGATAAATTTTTTAACTAACACAGATATATTTAAAGATATTAAATTAAAAGAGAAAGTATTGAAAGATTACGAGGCTATAGTTTTAGCAACAGGAGCTACAAATCCTAGAGATTTAAATGTACCAGGAAGAAACTTAAAAGGTATAGAATTTGCTGTTAATTATTTAAAAGAAAATACTAGAAGCTTATTAAATAAAAATAGTAATGATAAATTTATTTCTTGTAAAAATAAAAATGTTTTAATAATTGGTGGTGGTGATACAGGAACAGATTGTGTTGCTACTGCTATAAGACAAGGATGTAAATCTGTAATACAATTAGAAATAACAACACCTCTTCCTAAAGAAAGACAAAGTAATAATCCATGGCCAGAGTGGAGTAAAACACTTAAAGTTGATTATGGTCAAGAGGAGTCTATAAATTTATTTGGGAAGGATCCTAGAAGGTATTGCACTAGCGTAAAAGAGTTCATAGGAGACGAAAAAGGTATTGTAAAATCTGCTATTACAATAAAAGTAGAATGGATAAAAAATGAAAATGGAAGAACTACTTCCAAAGAAATACCTAATAGTGAAGAATTAATTGATGTAGATGTTGTATTACTTGCAATGGGCTTTTTAGGAACAGAAGAGTATATAATCAGTAACTTTAATTTAGAATTAGATAATAGTGGGAATATTAAAACAGATTATGGAAATTTTATAACTAATAAAGATAAGATATTTGCTTGTGGGGATGCTAGAAGAGGTCAATCTTTGGTAGTTTGGGCAATAAGAGAAGGTTTAGAAGCAGCAATAGCAGTTGATAGGTATTTAGATTTAAAAGAGTAATTATTATAAATAGGGGGCATTTATATGACAAATTCATTAATTAAAACAGAAATTCAAATAAAAGCTATTAAAGATTTTTTTGAAAAAGCTTTAGAAGAGCAACTAACTAAGAGTAATTGCGAAGATAGAATGAAATTACAATTTCATAAGGGAATTTTACAAAAAGAGTTGTCTTATACAATAGGTGGAGGAATAGGTCAATCTCGTATATGTATGTTCTTCTTAAATAAGCAACATATCGGAGAAGTTCAATGTTCTATTTGGGATGAAGAAAATAAAGATTTTTGCAAAAAAAATGAAATAGACTTATTATAGAAAAAATTTCTTCCTTTAAAATTCTAAATTATTCACATACTAATACTGTGAATATATTTAAAGGAGGTACAAAAGATGATTAAAAAATTTGCTGCATTTTTTATTTTAACAGCTTCTATAATGAATTTCTCAAACTCACTATACGTACAAGCTGATGATGTAAAGAATAAATCAAATGCATATAGAGTATTTAGTAACGCTATAGTTGATTTAGGTAAAGAAAAGTTTGATAGCTTTTGGACTCCAGAAAACGAAGGATATCTTAATGCATCACAAAAGGAAAAATTGAATGAATTAAAAGAAAAAGTAAATAACGGTGATATGTTAACTGCTTCAGAAAGAAATGAATTAAAAAATATGAAGGCAGAAGTAATAAAGGTTAAGTTAGGTGATGCAAAATTTCAAGAGTTGCAAAAACTTATTGAAAAAAGAGAAGGTTCTGCTGAACTTACACTAGAAGAAAGACAGAGACTATATGAATTAAACAAAGAAGCTAAAGGTGTAAAATAATTAATATTCACAAAATAGAAAAGCATTAAATTTAAATTAATGCTTTTCTTACTATTTAGGAGATTATAACAATTTTATTGGTAAATAGCATTTCCATACTTAATCTTTCAAAAATAAAAATATGTAATTTGTGATAAGTCTAAAGCTAGCGATTTATTGAATAATTATAATTATACATTTTTTATAAAAAATATTAGAATTTTATATAAAAAAATGATAAAATTATACAAACGTATAATTTTTAAAATTAAATGTTTAATATCTGTATTGGAAGGAATGTTTAGTATGGAAAAATATAAAGAAGAGTTTATTGAATTTATGGTTGAAAGCGATGTATTAAAATTTGGAGATTTTGTAACTAAAAGTGGAAGAAAGACGCCTTTTTTTATTAACACAGGAAATTATACTACTGGAGAACAGTTAAAAAAATTAGGTGAGTTTTATGCTAAAGCTATACATAAACATTTTGGAGATGATTTTGATGTTTTATTTGGACCAGCATATAAAGGAATACCTCTTACGGTAACTACATCAATTTCTTTAAGTGAATTATATAATATAAATGTTGAATATTGCTCAAATAGAAAAGAAGTAAAAGATCACGGTGAGGGTGGAATATTACTAGGAGGTTCTTTAAATGATGGAAAAAGAGTCGTTATAGTTGAAGATGTTATGACAGCAGGTACATCTATATATGAGACTACCCCTATTTTAAAGGCACAAGGAAAAGTTGATATAAAGGGACTTATTATATCTGTAGATAGAATGGAAAAGGGAAAATCAGATAAATCTGCTCAAGAAGAAATCAAAGAAGTTTTTGGGATAACTACATATCCTATAGTTACAATGAAAGAAGTTGTAAGTTATTTATATAATAGAGAATTGAATGGTAATATATATATAGACGATAAGATGAAGAATGCAATAGAAGACTATTATAATAAATATGGAGTTACTTATAATAGTTAATAAAAAATTAAAATATTTATAAATTGTATAAGTTTTTTAATAAATAATATAAGTAAGAAAGGCTAGCATAATATGCTAGCCTTTTATAATGAAGTATTTTTTACGAGGAATTTAAAAACTTCGAAAATTAAAGCTACTATTTCTTTATTATCAAATCCATAAAAATCATGTCCACCAGAGTTTAGACCAAGTAAATTTGTATTAACATCTTCTTCTTTAAGTTTATTATATAAATCAACGGAATTTTTATATGGAACTAATTCATCGTTTTTACTATGTATTATTAGGGTACTAGGAGAAGATCCATTCACATAATTAATTGGGCTATATATATCACCTAAAAATGATTTTCCTTTTAACTTTTCTATTTCATCTTTAAATTCGTCATCAACTACAGAAAAATCTAATGTAGATAATTCAGTAGGACCAAATATATCAATTACATAGTTAACTTTTGATGGATAATTAGCTAAATTTTTATCTCCAATGAATTCATCTTCACTTGAATAAGCAGATAATAAAGATAAATGAGCCCCAGATGATATTCCAAGAAGTCCAATGTCATTTGTATCAAAATTATATTCATCTTTATTTTTATATACCCATCTTATGGCATCTTTAACATCACTTACTGGATTTGAAATAGGAGTATCTTCTTTTAATAACTCATAAGATACACTTATTATATTAAACCCTCTTTTATTGAATGCATTTATTATAGGATCTAATCCAATTGGAATGCCATTATCACCGTATATCCAACTGCCACCATGAACATATATTACAACTGGTGAAGGTTTGTCAGTTATATTTGATTTATAAATATCTAAAAATACATCTTCAGACAAGCTTTCTTTATATTTTAATCTACTTACATCCATAGATGTAGAGCAATAATAATCTGTTAATTCACTTAATGTTGCTACACTTTTATTTGAATCTTTTAAATCTTTAACAATATCAAATGTTATTAAAATTGCACCTTTGAAGTAAAAAGCAATAATAAGAGATGTTATAATAAATGATACTACAAATAATACTATGAATTTAGATATTTTCTTCAAAAGATCAACTCCTTATTTTTAAGCTATTAGTATTATAGACAATAAATGAAAATAATAATTTAAATTTGATTATAAATTATTATTTTTATGAATATATTGTATTAGTACTATTAACTTAAATTTAAACAGGAGGGAGTTGCTTAATATTAGCAGCGGATTTAATAAATGGTAAGTAATTTAGTTAAAGAAGGAGATGTTTTAAATACATTAAGTTTTGATTATAAAATTGATAGTATTATAGACAGTTTGAAGGATAATAAAGATTTAATAATTAATAATTGTAGCGAAGAATATTTAATAAATATATTTCAAGGTGTTTTATACAAGCTCTTATTTAATGAAGAACACGTGTTAGTATTATGTGATGATTATATTAACAAGATTATAGATACATCGGTTATAAAGAGCTTAGATAAAGGAGCTATTTACTTAAAGGATTCAATAGACTTTGAAAGTAATTTAAAAGAACAATTATTAAGTTTACCAGAATGCACTGGGAAAACTATTATAAGCAAAATTCAAGTATTATCTAGAAGTATTGATAAAAAGACTAAACAATTAATAGATTTAATTAGGTTCTTTACATTAAAAAATAATAAGTCATTATCTTTAATAGAAAAATATAAGATAACTCAAAAGAAATTAAATAAGTATGATTCTTTATACGAATATTATAGTATATATAGAATAAAAAAGCCTTTTGAAAAATACAGTTACTTTGATATTACTAATTGTGTTAATAAAATTATTAATTCTGATATAATAAAAAAATATATAAAATATAGAAGATTTATTGATAATAATAAATTAAAAATCCTTAAAGAACCTATTAATTATGAGATGTTAAACTTAGCAATTTATAAAATTGATGAATTAAAAAAAGATACGAATTTTAAAGTTCCATTAAAATATTCTCAATATACAGAGGATTTTATTGAAACTTTTTCTATAAATCAAAAAATGCTAAATAAAGATTTGAAGAGCTTAGTTAATTTAGTTAACTTAAAATATAATTATAATTTATTAACTCATCAAAAGAAAAATAGATTGTTAGGTATATTTACAAAAAGAAAAGATAGTGTAAAATATGAAAATAATTTAAATAAATACTCTAATATAGAAGATGATATTACAAAAGAGTATGAAGATAACTTAAGAAATATAAATTCCTATATTGATAAATTAAGCTTTTTAAAAAATGTATTAAATGAGGGAGAATACAACAATTTTTTGATGCATCTTATTAGAGGAAAAGATATGAAAGATGATATATTAAAATATAGAAAGATATTTAATATTTCTTATGATATGAGGGATATTTTAAATTTAATAGAGCATCTAAGTCAAATTGATATTGAATTATTAAACTATTCCTATAATAATATCGAAGATAAAAAGCATATGGAGGATATTATTATAAATGTTCCTAAGTTAAAACTACATTTAGAAATTGAAGAAGAGGAAATTAGGGCTTCTGATACTTTGGATAAATATAAGGACTTTAGTAAACTATTGAATGAGTTAAATGAAGATATAATGATAAGAAATAGTTTAATACCTGAATCTATAGATTATATATGGAATAATAAATTAAGAGAAAAACTTCAAATAGGAAAAAATAATATTGAAAAGTTTGATTTTTCGAATAAAGAAATTATTGGAGCTTTATTTCCATGTATAATTTCTAAGTTAGATAATTTGCAATTAAAGAATATAAATGATAATAATATAAAATTTGATAAAGTCTTCTATATAGGGGAAAAGAATAATCTGGATAATAAAATGCTAGAAACTCTAAAAGACTTAGGTAAGAGTATTATAGTATTGTGTAAGGATAAAGTAGATAGTCCTATGAATCTTAAAAATTATGAGAATATAGATATATTGAATATAGATAAATCAATAACTACTAATAATTTAAGTGAAAATATAATTATAAATGAAATACAGAAATATTTAGAAGGCTTAGGGTATATAAGTGAAAAGAATGTATATATAGATAAATTTAATATTAAATTATTAATAAAAGATAATAATCTAAATACAATTGTAGCACTAGAAATAGACTCTGAAACTATAAAAATTAATTCATCATATAAATTAAAAGATATTTATTTAAATAAAGTACTAATAGAGAAAAACATTAAATTATATAGAATATGGAGTCGAGATTGGTGGATAAATAAATCAAAAGAGTTATGCAAATTAGAAGAATTTTTACAAACAAAATAAAATATTGACTTTATAAAGCTTATACAATATAATATTATAGAAAATTAAATAAGACAGTTCGGAAGCCTCCTGTCTATAAACAAAACTACGGTTATTAATTGCAATTTATATTAAGTGTGATTTTATTCGTAGAGGGTTCATTTATGTGAGCTCTCTTTTTTATTTTACATCTATAATATTTGTAGTTTTATTTCGTATGTTTGTATTTTGAGGTGTCTAGTTTAGGCACTTTTTTTATTATTTTCTTTAAGAGTATATAAATAATATTTTGGAGGAGATTGCATTGAAGGAAAATATAACAAAAAAATTAGTTAAGGCTGCTTTAGTTGCAGCAATTTATGCCGCACTTACAATAGTGTTAGCACCAATAAGTTATGGACCAGTACAATTTAGATTATCAGAGATTTTAGTTTTATTGGCATTTATAGATCCTTTTTACATAGGTGGATTAACTTTAGGATGTCTCTTAGCAAATATATTAGGAGGATTAGGTATTATGGATATAGTATTTGGTACATTAGCAACATTTTTAAGTGTATCCTCAATATCCATTACTGCTAAATATATAAAGTCAAAGAAGCTTAGTTTAATAATAGCTTCATTATGGCCAACTATTTTTAATGGTGTAATAATTGGATGGATGCTAAATTACGTTCTTGCTGCTCCACTAGTGTTAACTATGCTACAAGTTGGAGTTGGTGAGTTTGTAGTTGTTACTGTAATAGGAGTTCCGGTATTTAAATTAATAGAAAATAAATATAAGGGCAGAATAGCTCTACAATAAAAGGTAAGCTTAGATACTTTATAGTTGTCTAAGCTTACTTTTTTATTTACAATATAGTTATATACTAATAGATAAATAGGTTAAGGAGATATGTATGAATTTAATTACATTAGAAAATATAAATAAGACTTATAGTGAAAAAATATTATTAAACAACGTAACATTAAACATAAATGACGGAGATAAAATTGGTTTAATAGGTTTAAATGGAGCAGGGAAGTCAACGTTACTTAAGATATTAACTGGAAGAGATGAATTCTTTGATGGTAAAGTAGTAAAAGGCAAGAATATAAGAATAGAATATCTAGCACAAGATACAAAATATGATGATAACTCTACTATATTAGAACAAGTATTTAAAGGGGATACTCCTGAAATGAAGATTTTAATGGAGTATGAAGAATTGTTAGAAAAAGTTAATAGTGACATATCACTTAATGATAAGTTAATAGCACTTCAAAGCAAAATAGATACTATGAATTTATGGGATTTAGAAAGTGATGCTAAGACGATTCTAACTAAGCTTGGAATAAGTGACTTTAATAAAAAAATGGCAGAGTTATCTGGTGGCCAAAGAAAAAGAGTATTTTTAGCTTCTTCATTAATAACTCCTTGTGAATTACTTGTATTAGATGAGCCTACCAATCATCTTGATTCAGAATCAATAGAGTGGCTAGAAGAATATCTAAACTCAAGAAAAGGTGCTTTAATTATGATTACTCATGATAGGTATTTCTTAGATAGGGTAGCAAATAAGATTATAGAGCTAGACAGGGGTGATCTTTATTTATATGATGGAAATTATAGTGATTTTCTAGAGAAAAAAGCTGAAAGATTACAAGTAGAAGCTGCTAAAGAAGAAAAGAGACAAAAGCTTATCTTAAAAGAGTTGAAATGGGTAAGAAGAGGTGCGAAAGCTAGAACTACTAAGCAAAAAGCTAGGCTTCAAAGGTTTGATGATTTAGTCAATACTGAATATATTACAGTAAATACTGATATAGAAATGCCTTTTGTAGGTAGAAGGTTAGGTAAAAAGATTATAGAAATAAATAATATATCTAAAGCTTTTGATAATAATGTTTTAATTAAAGATTTTAATTATATTTTTTCTAAAAATGATAGAATAGGTGTAATAGGAAAAAATGGTGCAGGAAAAACAACTTTAATAAATATGATAACAGGTTCTATAAGACCAGATGATGGGGATATAGAGATTGGAGATACAGTAAGTATAGGAACCTTCTCGCAAGATAATACACATATGGATTTGAATCAAAGAGCTATAGATTATATAAAAGAAGGTGGAGAAAACATACCAACAGAAGATGGATATAATATAACAGCATCACAATTAGCTGAAAGATTTCTTTTTGATGGTACAATGCAATATACCCCAATTGAAAAGCTATCAGGTGGAGAAAGAAGGAGATTACACTTACTAAGAGTGCTGATGGAATCTCCAAATGTACTTATCCTAGATGAGCCTACAAATGATTTAGATATCGAAACGCTTAAGATACTAGAAGACTTCTTAGATGAGTTCCTAGGAGTAGTAATTATAGTATCTCATGATAGGTATTTCTTAGATAGATTATGTAATAAAATCTTTTCATATGAAGGTGATGGCTTAGTAAAACAATATGTAGGTAATTATAGCGATTATTTAATACATAAGGAATATGAAATAAAACCAGAAAAGTCTCAAAATGAAGTAAAAGAAAAGAAAACTAATCAAAAGGAAAATAAAAATACTTCGTCTAAACCTAAATTTACTTTTAAGGAACAAAAGGAATTTGAAGAAATCTATTCTGTAATAGAGTCTTTAGAGCATGAACTTGCTAAAATAGAAGATAAAATGACAAAAAACGCTTCAAATTATGGAGCTTTAAATGAACTTATGAAAGAAAAAGAATCATTAGAAGAGGAACTATTATTTAAATATGAGCGATTAGAATACTTAGAAGATATTGCTAATAAGATTGAAGAATACAAAAGCAGATAAAATTTTGAAATAATGACTTTCTCATTTTGAATAATTATAGTATAATCTTTGTGTAACGCAACTCACAAATATAATGTGAAAAGGAGATAAATTATTATGAAGAAACTTATTAAAAGTTTTAGTGTTCTATTAGTATCTTTTGCTTTAGTTGGATGTGGTAGTAAAAGTGCTAATGTAGAATTAAAGGAAGGATTAACTGCTAAGGATGTAGTGGCAAAGGTTGAAGAAAAGGCGCCTATGCAAATGCCTCAAGAATATGATGAACAAATGGCTACTGATATAGCTAAATTAAACTTAGATGATGTTGAAGATTATGCTATTACTAAAGCAATGATAATGAACTCTGCTGATGTAGCAGCTGTTGTAAAAGCTAAGGATGGTAAGATTGAATCTGTTAAAACAACTTTACAAAGTATGCTAGATACTGAGAAAAATAATGCATATTTACCAGATCAAAAGGAAAAATTAGAAAAAGCAATACTTACTGAAAAGGGTAATTATGTTATATTATTAGTAAATGCGGATATTAAAGCAGCTGAGGAAGCTGTAAATGAATGTTTTGAATAAGATTTTAATTAAAGCTAGATAGGAAAATATTCTTATCTAGCTTTTTTAGAAAGGATTTATTATGGTTTTCAGTAGTCTAATTTTTATATTCAGATTTTTACCTATATTTATAGCTGTATATTATATAACTCCATATAGATATAAAAATCTATGTATACTTATTTTTAGTTTGTTTTTTTATTCATTTGGAGAACCAAAATATTTTCCAATAATGATTTCATCTATTATTGTTGATTATACAGTATCTCTATTAATTCAAAAGAATTTTGAAGATAAAAGTAAGTGCAAAGTTTTATTATTAGTTTCTATAGTTTTTAATATAGGAATTTTAATTTATTTTAAATACTCTAACTTTTTTATAGAAAATATAAACTTACTATTTAAATCTTCGATAGATAAGATTAATTTAACCTTACCCCTTGGAATAAGTTTTTATACGTTTCAAACTTTATCTTATACTATTGATGTATACAAAGGAAAAGTTAAAGCAGAGAAAAATATAATAGATTTTGGAGCTTTCGTTTCTTTATTTCCCCAGTTAATAGCAGGGCCTATAGTAAAATATAGTGATATAAATAAAGAGATAAAAAATCGCTCTATAAATATGAGCAATTTCGAATTGGGATTAGAGGAATTTATAATAGGATTATCAAAAAAAGTATTAATAGCTAATAATATAGGAATGCTTTGGTCTGAAATATCTAGTAAAGATTTAATTAATATATCAACACCTTTAACTTGGCTTGGTATAATATCTTTTTCATTTCAAATATATTTTGACTTTAGTGGATATTCCTCAATGGCTATAGGACTTGGAAAAATGATTGGATTTGACTTTCCTATGAATTTTAATTTTCCATATATATCTAGGAGTATAACTGAGTTTTGGAGAAGGTGGCATATAACTTTAGGTTCCTGGTTCAAGGAATATTTATATATTCCTTTAGGAGGTAATAGAGTAAATAAAACGAGAATATTTTTTAATTTATTGATAGTTTGGTTTCTAACTGGCTTTTGGCATGGTGCTGAATATACATTTATTTTATGGGGATTATATTTCTTTGTGTTGATATATATAGAGAAAATATTCTTAGGAAAAGTTCTAAAAAAATATGTTATTTTCTCACATTTATATACTATATTCTTTTTAATTATAGGATGGTGTATATTTGCAATAACTGATATTACTACATTAGGTATTTATATAAAGAAGATGTTTGGTATGGACTTTAGAAGTGATTGGTTCTATTATGTTAGAAACTACTTTATAGTTATTATATTGTGTATTATTTCTTCAACTCCAATAATATTAAAGATATATAATAAGATGAATAAAGTAATTAGATCAATAGTTATAGTCTTGCTCTTTATAATATCTGTAGCATATTTGGTGGATAGTAGTTACAACCCTTTCTTATATTTTAGATTTTAATAGGAGGAGAGTATGATTAAAAAGATAATGAAATATCCAATTAGTATATTTATCTTAACTGTAATTATATTTATTACTATATTAGATATATTCAATAAAGATAAAGAGTTTTCTAACTTTGAAAATAGATCTTTAGCTCAAAAGCCTATATTCTATTTTGATGATTTTCTTAAAGGACGATTTTCTAAAGATTATGAAAGATATATTAATGATCAATTTGTCTTTAGGGATAAGTGGATAGATTTGAAGTCCAGAAGTGAGTATTTACTAGGTAAGATAGAAAATAATAATATAATTTATGGAAAAAATAATTTTTTGTTTGAAAAGTATGAAAAAATAGATGAAGGAAATTTAAAGAAAAATATTGGGTCACTTTTAGGCTTTATAAAAAATACTCCTAATAGTAACGTGAATTTCATGATTATTCCGAGTTCATATGTTATATATAAGGATCATTTGCCCTACGGAATTAATTTAGTTGATCAAGAATTTTATATAAATCAGATATATAATTCTTTAAATAATTATAATAATATAAAAACAATATCAATAACAGATAATTTGAAGGAAAATAGAGATAAGTATATATATTATAAAACAGATCATCACTGGACATCTTTTGGAGCATATTTAGCATATAGTGAATTTGTTGAAAATAATAATTTAAGTTTAGTAGATATGAGTAATTTTAATAAGCATGAAGTTGATAATTTCTATGGAACTTACTTTTCAAAAAGTAAAAACTTTAATGCTGAAAGTGATTTTATAACTTATTATGATGTTCCAAATTTAAATGTTTCTATAGATGGAGTGACTGTTGATAGTATAAATGATGAGTCGAAGTGGAGTAGTAGTGACAAATATTCAGCTTTTTTAAGAGGAAATAATGGATTAACTATAATACAGAATAATAATGCTTCTAACAATAATAAAATATTGGTTTTAAAAGATTCTTTTGGGAATTCATTTATTCAGTATTTAGTCAATAATTATAAAGAAGTATATGTTGTTGATTTAAGAGGTTTTATTGGAAGTTTCAATGAGTTTTTTAAAAGCAATAGTTTTGATGATATTTTGATAATGTATAATTTTATTAATCTTGTAGAGGATGTAAATATATCTAAAATAAAATATTAGCTATTTGGTAAAATAACTTTATTGACAACACTATAAATATTTGATACTCTTTTAAAGGTTGATTTATATAGTACATAGGAGGAAATTATGGAAGGAACAAAAGAAGTAAAAATTTTAGTTGCTGATCCTTCAGCAATAGGATTATTTGGACTAGCTGTAATAACATTGGTTGCATCATCACAAAAATTAGGACTTACAGACGGGGTATCTTTAGTATTGCCTTGGGCTATATTCTTAGGTGCTACAGCTCAATTATTAGCGTGTATAAATGATTTTAAACACAATAATACTTTTGGTGCTACAGCTTTTGGAGCATATGCATTCTTCTGGTATGCAATGGGAATGACATGGCTTATACAAAATGGAGTTTTTGGAGAAAAACTTGCTTCTGCAGCTGATACAAAACAATTAGGATTTGCCTTTTTAGCATACTTAATATTTACATTATTTATGACAATTGGAGCAATGGAAACTAATAAGGTATTATTTATAATTTTTGTTTTAATAGACTTCTTATTTATAGGTTTAATGTTAAATTCATTTGGAATCATACCTCATTTTGCTCATAGTTTAGCTGCTTATGCAGAGCTTGCAATTGCAATCTTTTCATTTTATGGAAGTGGTGCAGCTGTTTTAAATAAACATTTTGGTAAAGTATTTTTACCAACAGGCAAACCATTTAATATTTTTAAATAAGCAATAAATGTGATATTATAAATATAGTGTTATTGTATTAAACAGTTTAACACTATATTTTTTTATTTTAATTAGATTTAATTAAGATTATACTTTGTATAAAATAGTTAATATATATTTGACATAAGGAGAAAATTTATGAAAGTATCTATATTTTTAAAAGGAAAAAAGGATCCAGTTGTATATGAAGGAGAGAGAATAGATATCATAGACCTAAATTTAAATGGTATTGATTATAAGCAAGTTAGATGCTTCAATAAAAAAGGAAGTTCTAAATCAGAGTTAATTGTAAATAATTTAATAAATAAAATTGTTGAGTCATAAGGGGTGCTATAGCAGCACTTTTTTTATTTGTCGAAAAGTATAAAATTTTACATTACATTAAATAAAGTAAAAAAGAAAACTTATAGATGGTTGTGTTTTTATTATAAACTTGTTCTAAATTTATAATGTTTACAATATTATAATAATGAAAAGATACTAACAGCGTAATAATTTATGTATCTTGAAAAGACACTAACAGCAAATTGATATGATGTATTTATAATATATGATATAATTATTATATAAACGTGTCTTGTATTAATTTTTAGGAGGGTAAAATGTCTAGTGTTTTAAGTAGAATAAGAGAAGAATTATATAAAGTCTCGGAAATTGATATGGAAGAAGAAGAAGAAGTTAATATAAATGCAATAGAAGAATTTATAGATGATATAGCATATTTTAGAAATGCGCCTGAAGAAGAAATTATAGAAAGTTTTAGGAGGATTTTTTACTCTGGAACTAAATGTAGCATTAAGTTATTATTCTTTATTAGAGATAAGATAAATGGATTAGGGGAGAGAAGAATATTTAGGGTTATTTTAAGATACTTAGGAACTGAACACCCGAATTATATAGAAAATAACTTAGCCTTAATTCCTAAGTATGGTAGATGGGATGACTTATATTATTTATTTAATACGAAAGTTGAAGATAAAGTTATAGATTTATTTAAAAACCAATTACAAATAGATGTTAATTCTAGCAAACCATCTACATTAGCTAAATGGTTAAAGTCAGAAAATACTTCTTCTAAAGAATCGAAAAGGCTTGCTAATAAAACAAGAAGGTTACTTGGATATTCGCCTAAAGAATATAGACGTTTGTTATCTAGTTTAAGAAAAAAGATAGATATAGTAGAAACCAATATAAGTAGGAGAGATTATTCTAAAATAGATTATGAGAATCTTACAAAATTAAATATAAGAAAATATCAAAAGGCATTTTTAAGAAATGATAAAGTAAGCTATGAAAAATTTAAATTACAAAATAATAAAAATACTTTTATATTCGAATCTCTTGAGAAGATGATTTCAACTATTAGAAATAATTTGAATAATTATAATAGAAACAGTATAGAAGATATGTATAGCAAAAATTTAGAATATTTAATAGATATAACTATAAAGGATATAAACTCATTTGAAGATACTTTAATAATTAATGGAATTGAAGGGGAGTTTACAAAAGATCAAAATAGATACTTTGATGTATTAATTGCAACAATCCTTTTATACAACAAATTGAATTCGAACAGCTTTAAAAACTATTATATGTCTTTTAAAAAGAATTCTAAATTTAATAAATTAACAGGAGGCAATTATATAGAAGAAATAGAAACAATATCAAAAAATAATATTAATTATAATATCGATTTATATTCAGCTTTAGATTTATTACTATTTACTAGCATTAAAAAAAATTTGAAAGCTGAAGCAATTCCTAAATCTATAATGTTTATATATAATAAATCTGAAGATATTGATTTAATGGATTTTAAGGAGATTAATGAAAAATGGATAAATTTAGGATTTAAAGTTCCTAAAATTAAATTTTGGAATTTGAATTATTTGTCTCCGAAGTTTTCAATAAAATATAAAGAAGATATTACAATTATTAATGGATATAATAATTCTATATGGAAGTATTTGCTTCAAAGTAAGGAAATAAGTAATTCTAAGATTATTATAGATAAATTTAATAATATTGAATATAAAGATTTAATTATTTGAATTAAGCAATGCATAAGCATTGTTTATGAAATATTACTTTACATAATGTTTAATATGTTTAATATTGTTATTAAATATTTAAAAAATAAACATAATAATGAATTTATTAAAGTCATATTTAATAACATGCAGTGAATAAGATTGTGAATATAATTATGCAAAATTTATGTATAGCAAAATTATATTTAAAGTTCTGTTAAATCTATGAATAACTTATATAAAGACAAATTTAATTATGAAATTTGTCATATTTAAAATAAAAGAAGTATTTTTAAATAAATATACTTAATATAAATAAAAATAGCATAATTGAAGTAAAAAGTATTCGAAAATATAATAAAATAATATAAAAAAGCCTAAAATTTATTTCGCTAAATATACATTTATTATATTTCGTAATATTGTAAGTTGAAAATCTCTGTGATATAATAAAATCAAGGCTTTAGAGAGATTTTGGAGGTGAAAAAATGTCTACAGGACGAACGAAAACATACAAATATAAAGATTTTTGTTATACTAACGATGTTCAAAGACTTTTAAGTATAGAATTATCGAATAAAGATAAGAAAAAACTTCACTTAGTTTATTCTAATTATTATAATTTAAATGCTGAACGTGGATATGAATTTATAATTGAAGATCTATTTAAACTTGCTGAAGTACATAAATTATCAACTTCTCAAATAGCACAAATTTATGATACTGGAGTTAGAAATGTTCAAATTTGGCTTAAAGAACTTGGGATAAATCGCAGCATTAAAAAGGCTCAAAAGATAAATAAAAAGAATTCTAAAGTAAATTTAGAATTGAATTCTGTCGGAAATTCGAATTTAAACGCAAATTCAATACAAAGTAAGTATGGTATTGAGCAAGTTCAAATTAAAAATTTGCCAGAATCAGTTATAGATTTTCTTAATTATCTAGAAACAATTAAGGGGAAATCTCCTAACACTATTAAGGGATATGAAATAGATTTAACTTTATTCTTCAGATTTTTAAAAATATACAAAGGACTTATTACCGATGATTCTTTAGAGTTTTCTGAAATAGATATTAGAGATATTGATAATTCATTTATCAGGAAAATAAAACTAACTGATTTATATGCTTTTTTATCTTTTGCAGAAAAACAAAGGGAAAATGGAAGTTATGCAAGAGCTAGGAAAGTTGCTGCACTTAAATCTTATTTTAAGTTTCTTAATGGAAAAGCAAAAATTATAGATGATAACCCTACTCTGGAGTTAGAATCACCAAAGATAAATAAAAGGCATCCTGTTTATTTATCTTTAGATGAAAGTGTGAATTTACTTAGTTCATTAGATAAAGATAATAAGAATTATTACAGAGATTATTGTATTTTAACTTTATTTTTAAATTGCGGGATGCGTTTATCAGAACTTTGTAGCATTAAATTAGATAAAATTAAAGGTGATACTTTAACTATAATCGGTAAGGGAGATAAAGAAAGAACTGTTTATTTAAATGAAGCTTGCTTAAAAGCAATTGATAATTATTTAGCTGTTAGAGATACATCTAAATGTACACCTGAGGATAAAGAATACTTACTACTTTCCTCCCGTTTTAAACCTATTAATAAAAGAACGGTTGAATTACTTGTTAAAAAACATATATTTAATTCAGGATTAAGTAATGAGAAATATACTCCTCACAAATTAAGACATACAGCTGCTACGCTAATGTATAAGCATGGAAATGTTGATATTAGAAGTTTACAAAGCATTCTAGGTCATGAAAATATATCTACAACCCAAATATACACTCACGTTGATGAAGAAATTTTAAGAGATGCTGTAAATTCAAACCCATTATCGAAATTATAAAAAAAAGTACAAATAAAAATATGCAAAAAGACTCTATATAAATAGACTATCTTTTATGGGTGTCTACTATATAGGGTCTTTTTTAAAAATCTTAACATTTAATTTTATTAGTACTTTCCTTTTAACTTTCTAACTCCAGGGAAAATTTCTTCTGTAGCATCTTCTAGTGAATCATCACCTAATATATCTAAATCATCTATGTATTCAATATGATCAAAAGCATCAACATAGTCACTTGATTCATTTTCTAAAGCGTACTCTCCTACTTCATCAAGTTCTTCAGTTGAAAGCTTTTCTTCTTTTAAAGCTTCTATCATTTTTTTATATTCATTTTCTAAGAATTCATTTTCTTCAACTGTTTTAGCTATATCTTCAATTTTGATTGCTCTTACATCTATACCTTCTTCTTCTAGACAATCTCCACAGTTATCACAAATTCTATTAGGATATATATCACAATAATCATCTTCTGTGAATTTCTTAAAATCCATAAATACACCACCTTTGTTTAAAATAAACCGAAACTTATTATAACAAATAAATATTAAATAAGCAAATTATATAATAAAATTAAATGCTATATGCTTTCAATTTTACTATTCTACTTATATAAGTAAAATAATTTGCACTACTAAATTTAAGAGATTTATATAGTAGATAATATGAAATTCATTGTGTACATTACAAATTTATTTAATAATCACACATAATTTACATTATAAACTGATTTAAGGATTACATATAAAAAAATATAAATAATTGCTGTAAGAACGTTCGTTTTGAGAACATAAGTTTGATATTATCATACTTTTATGATATAATAATAGAAATAGAGTGAGGTGTTATAATGAACGAAATAAAAGATAAACAATTAGAGATTTATGAGTTCTTAAAGATATATACAGAAAACAAAGGTTATCCGCCTTCAGTAAGAGAAATCTGTGATGCTGTTAATTTAAGATCTACATCGACTGTTCATGGTCATCTAAAAAGATTAGAGAAAAAAGGATTAATAAGAAGAGATCCAACTAAACCTAGAGCATTAGAAATTATGGAAACTTCTAATACGAAAAAAGAAATGTTAAATATACCTTTAGTTGGAAGAGTTACAGCAGGAACACCTATTTTAGCAACGGAAAATATAGAAGATACATTCCCTATTCCAATAGACTACATAAAACATAATGAAGAATTATTTATGTTAAAAGTAACTGGTAATAGTATGATTAATGCAGGAATACATGATGGAGATTATGCTATTATAGAAAAAGCTCCAACTGCTAAAAATGGAGATATAGTTGTAGCTCTAATTGAAAATGATGCTACTATAAAAAGATTCTTTAAGGAAAAAGATCACATAAGACTTCAACCTGAAAATGATGCACTCTCTCCTATCATTGTTGAAGACTGCATTATTTTAGGTAAATTAGTTGGTTTATTTAGAGCATATTAAAAAATAAGATTCATACAATATTGTATGAATCTTATTTTTTTTACTACAATTTAAGGAGGTGCATACTTTGAAAATTTCTATTTTAAAAAGTGATAATAATAAAAATAATGACTCTGTGGATGAACATAATAATGGACATATTATAAAAGAAGAATTTTCTTCACTAATATTACTTATTAAAGTCATTATAGCATCCATTTATGCCTTTGGACTTGGATATAGCTTATTTTATAGTGGTGATGATTTTGTTAAGGTTGGAATTAAGTTTTTGCTTATACTGATAGTGTTATATTTCATAATGGAATTTCCTTATGCTCTTTTAAAGGTATCATTATTACCTAATGCATTTAATAAAGATATAATCAAATTAAATTTAAATCCCTATAGTATGAGTATATCTATATCTTCTACAAAGCCTATATCCAAAGATAGAGTGTTAATAGCATCAACAGTACCTTTTATAATATTAGCATTAGCACCAACTATAATTAGTTATATATTAGAATTTAATATTTATTTATATGCTATTGCTTCTGCCTCAGCGATAATTTCCATGTCAGATTTAATATTTTCAATAATTCTAATTAGAGATGAGTCTGTTGGAGAAAGTTTAATAATTACACCTTATGAATATATTAATTCAAATATAGCATTGAAAGAAATTTCAATTGATTTTGAAGATGATGATGAGTTAGAATGTAAAGATGAATTTTGCTATCAGTTATTAGAACATATAGATAATAATAAAATTAAAAATAGCTTAATTGAGAAAAATAAAGCTCCTGAATATATTAAAGAGATGATTTTTAATGTTGATGATAGTAACGAATAACAAAAACCACTAGCTATGAAATTAGCTAGTGGTTTTTGTTAAATAAAAAGCTATTTTAAATTATCCAATTATATTATTTAAGGAAATTAATATACCTATCTTAGCATGATCAAAAGTAAGCCCACCTTGCAGATAAGCTATATATGGTTCTCTAATAGGTGCATCTGCTGATAATTCAATTGAAGAACCTTGAATAAATGCTCCAGCAGCCATAATAACTTCATCATTATATCCAGGCATAGCCCAAGGTTCACATTCAACAAAAGAATCTATTGGAGAACCTTTTTGGATACCCTTACAGAATTGTATAAGTTTTTCTTTATCTCCAAACTTAATAGCTTGAATAATATCACTTCTTTTTTCATTATATTTAGGAAGGACATCAAAACCTGCAAGTTCCATTATTCTTGAACAGAATACAGCACCTTTCACAGCTTCCATAGCTATATGTGGAGCTAAAAATAAACCTTGATAGAATTGTCTCATAACTCCAAATGTTGAGCCGCACTCTCCTCCTATTCCAGGAGTAGTTAATCTAAAACTAGCTTGTTCTACGTATTCTTTTTTACCAGCTATATATCCACCAGTTGGTGCAATTCCTCCACCTATATTCTTTATAAGAGAACCTGCAATTAAATCTGCTCCAACATCTGTAGGTTCTATAACATCAATAAATTCGCCATAGCAGTTATCAACAAAAATAACTACATCTTCTCTTATACCTTTTACAAAATTAATAACTTCACCAAGCTCTTTAACTAAGAATGAATTTCTCCAACCATAACCTGTACTTCTTTGAATATGTACAAGCTTTATAGTTTCATCAGATGTTAGTGTTTCTTTTATTTTATCTAAATCAAATTTTCCATTTTTTAAGTCAACTTGCTTATAGTTAACTCCATATTCTCTAAGTGATCCTATATTTTCTTTACCACTTATCCCTATTATGTTATGTAATGTATCATAAGGAGCACCTGAAATACATACCATTGTATCTCCTGTTCTTAAATTTCCCATTAAAGCACACCCTATAGCATGTGTTCCATTAACAAAATGAGGTCTAACTAAAGCACTTTCAGTATTAAACACTCTTGCATAAACTTTATCTAATGAATCTCTTCCAATATCATCATATCCATATCCAGATGAGTTTGTAAAGTGGGATTCACTTATTCTTTCATCTTGGAAAGCTTTCAACACTTTTAATTGATTATACTCTCTTATTTCATCATATGATTCAAAAACCTCTTCTACATCTTTTAGAGCTTTCTTATATAACTCAAATGTCTGAGGCTTAAAATTAAAGTTTTTCATCATTAATTCTTCTGTTTCTCTTAGCATAACGTTATTATTACATATTTATTTAATTATATGTAATTTCTCCCTTCTAAGTACTTAAATAAGATAATTATATTACATAAATAAAATATTATCATATTTTAACTTAATTTCATAGTACATAAATTATATAAAGGCAGTATATATTTATGCATAGATTTAATATTTAATTAAACTATAGGAAAATAATATGGTTAAATATAAAAATAAAGATTATATCTAAATTCAATTTAAATAAAATGCTAATTAAGTACAGTAATCATATAAATAAAAAAGTAGGCTAATTGCCTACTCTTCATCATTATTAAATAAAATTGGTTTTATTGGTGTTATAGTTGTTATTGCGTGTTTGTAAACTAACATTTGCTTACCATCGCTATCAAGTACAACTGTAAAACTGTCAAATCCTTTTACATACCCTTTTAGTTGAAATCCATTAGTTAAGTATATAATAACGGAAATCTTATTTTTTCTTGCTCCATTTAAAAATATATCTTGTAAATTGTTTGGTTGTTTATTCACCATATTCACCTCCGCATAATCCTTACAATACTATTATACAATTTATGGTAGAAATTCACCAACTATTCTTTTAAATATTTCATCTTCACTAAATATATCTTTATCTAAAATAATAGCTCTTGGATCTCTTCTAAACCAAGTTAATTGTCTTTTTGCATAATTTCTTGAACCCTGCTTAATCATTTCTACAGCTTCATTTAGAGATATCTTATTTTCTAAGTAATAAAATATTTCTTTATACCCTATCCCTTGCATTGACTGTACAGATGAATTATACCCCATTTCCTTTAACTTTATACACTCTTCAAGTAAACCTTTATCCATCATTATATCTACTCTTAGGTTTATCCTATTATACAGCTTTTCTCTATCCATATTTAGAACATAATAACTTACATCATAAGGACCATTATAAAACTCTTCTCCTGCATTAAATGAACTAAAAGGTTTCTTAGTTAACTTATATACTTCCAAAGCTCTAATAACCCTTTTTCTGTTATTATAATGAATTTCTTTATAGCTAATAGGATCTATTTCCTTAAGCATATTATGAATATATTCATTGCCATGCGTTTCTGCAAGTTCTTCTAATTGTTTTCTATACTCTAAATCATTTTCTGCTTCTGTAAAGTTCATATTGCAGGTTAATGCATTTATGTATAACCCTGTACCCCCAGTCAGTATTGGAAGCTTTCCTCTAGATATAATATCTTCTATACATTTTTGCGCCATTTCTTTATAGTCAGCAACAGAAAATGGAGTACTAGGATCTACTACATCTATCATATGATGTGGAACACCACACATTTCTTCTTTAGTAATTTTAGCAGATCCTATATCCATATATTTATAAATTTGCATTGAATCTGTTGATATTATTTCTCCATTTAATTCTTTTGCTAATTTTATAGATAAATCTGTTTTCCCAACTGCTGTTGGACCTGCTATAACTAAAATTTTATCTTTCATTATTGCTCCTTTTATACTATTCTCCTAAATTTTTTGTCTAATTCATAGTTAGTAAACTTGATAATTACAGGTCTACCATGAGGACAATGGAATGGATCCTCTATATATCTTAAATCATTTATTAGTTTTTCCATTTCCATTTGATTTAAATAATCATTAGCCTTAACAGCAGCTTTACATGCAAGTGTTGCAATTCTATTGTACTTTACTTCGGTTGTTTTACCACTACCTAATGATTTTATATTATCTAAGATATTAATAAATAAATTCCTTGGATCAAGCTTACCTAAGAAATAAGGCACTTCTTTAATTGCTATAGTATTTCCACCAAAGTTCTCAATAGAAAAACCTGCCATAGTAAATACATGTGAATTTTCTTCATAATAACAGAAATCATCTGTAGTTAAATCTATCAAAGTAGGTACTAGTAGTTGTTGTACTACTATATCCCCCTCTTCTATGCTATTTAAGTACTTTTCAAAAAGAATCTTTTCATGAGCAGCATGTTGATCAATCATATAAAGTACTTCATCATATTCAGCTAATATATATGTCTTATTAAACTGTCCTATTATTCTTAAGTTAGGGAATTTTGCATTTCTATTTTCTATATTATTTAAGTTTTCTTTATTACTTACTGCATTTTCATTATTTACTTCGTTACTTTTAATTGATATATCTGTATTTACTTCATTATTAGAAATTTCTTTTTTATCTTCACAAACTACAGTATTTGGATCATAGTTTATAGGTCTATAATCAAAATTGTTGTTATCATCTATATTATTGTTATTATTATGTGTTTTAATATCTAATTTACCAAGTTCCTTTAGGTTCTTAAGATTATTATAAAGTTCTTCTTCTCTCCTTAAATCCTCATAAGAAACTCCTGGCATTGTATTTATTTCATTTTCCTTATTTTTATTGCTATTATCTTCATAGTAAGATAAAGGTAAGTTATTTGGATTTGAATAAGTATCATTTACATTTATGTTAAAAGATATTTCCTCAACAACTTCTGTAGGTACTTCATCCTTATGTTCTTTTTCTTCCTCTGGTATATAGAAATCATTAAAAACTTCACTTTTAAAAGCTTTATGAACTGCATCAAATACCTTTTTAAATATCCCTCTATCTTCTTTAAACTTAATTTCAGCCTTTGTTGGATGTATATTAACATCTACAAACTCTGGATACACTTCAAGAAATAAAACAAAGAATGGAAACTTATTTACTGTCGCAAAGGACTTAAAGGCATTTTCTATTGCTGCAACTATAGTTTTATTCTTTATATATCTGCCATTAACAAAGATACTTTGATTATTTCTAGATCCTCTAGCTATTTCTTCTTTACCTATATATCCATATAAATGAATTGCATCTTCTGCACTTTCAAAGTATATTAAGTTTTCACTTATAGATTTTCCATATACAGTTCTAATAACGTCTTTAAGATTACCTGTACCATAAGTATGTAATACCTTCTTACCATTATTGTAGAACTTTATAGATACATCTGGATTAGATAATGCAATCCTTGAAACTATATCACTTATTAATGCACCTTCTCTTGAAGTAGATTTTAAAAACTTTCTTCGAGCTGGTACATTATAAAATAAATCCCTAACTTCTATTATTGTTCCTTTATTAGTTCCAGTTTCACTTTCAGAAAGTATTTCTCCACCTTCTATTGAAATTTCTGAACCAAAATCTTCTCCATTTATTTTACTTCTTAATAATACCTTTGATATAGATGCTATAGAAGCCAATGCTTCTCCTCTAAAGCCTAGAGTCATAATAGAATATATATCCTCTACATTTTGGATCTTGGATGTTGCATGGGGCATAAAAGCCTTTTTAATGTCATCTTTATGTATTCCATTACCATCATCTATAATTCTTATTAAAGAAATACCACCTTCTTCTATTTCGATGGTGATATTTTTGGCTTCTGCATCTATTGAATTTTCTACTAATTCTTTTACAACTGAAGAAGGGCGTTCAACCACTTCTCCAGCTGCTATTTTATTAGAGGTATGTTCATCTAATAGATTTATTCTTTTCATATAATCACCTCAATTACGTACCCTATTAATTAATTTATAATATTAATTATTTAACCCTTTTAGCTTCAAGTATTAACTTGTATAAGGTATTCATTGCATCCATAGGAGTTAATGCCATAACGTCTATATCAGCAATTGAATTAATTAAATTTTCTTTTTCTATCATTGTGAAATCTATTTGATAATCGTTTATTTCTTCTTTATAATTCTTTTTCTTTTTAAAGTCTTTCTTTGTATTAGTATCTTCTAATAATGTATTATTTAAAGTATCACTTTCTTTAGCTATATAGCTTTCATTAGAATCATTCTTAGAATTATCTAATGAGTTACTATTTGGAGCGGGAGCTTTAACTTCTACAGATCCATTAACTTCATCTTTCTCAACCTTATCAGTCGCAACTTCTTTTATTGAAGTAACATCTAATGAGTTTTTATTTGATGTATTTTCTAGTGAAGATAATATTTCCTTAGCCCTATCAATAACTTGTGTTGGTAATCCAGCAAGTTTTGCAACTTCTATACCATAAGATTGATCTGCTCCACCTTCTACTATTTTTCTTAAGAAGATTATATTATCATCAACTTCACTTACAGCAACAGAATAGTTTTTAACACCTTCTATAACACCTTCTAGTTTAGTTAATTCATGATAATGAGTAGCAAAAAGTGTTTTGCATTTTAGGTTGTTATTTTTTGATATATACTCTATTACAGACCAAGCTATACTAAGTCCATCATAAGTTGATGTTCCTCTTCCAACTTCATCAAGTAAAACTAAGCTTTTAGATGTAGCATTCTTTAAGATGTTAGATACTTCCCACATCTCAACCATAAAGGTAGATTTTCCACCTGCTAAATCATCTGAAGCACCTATTCTTGTAAAGATCTTATCACATATAGAAATATTAGCAGATTTAGCTGGTACAAATGATCCTATTTGAGCCATAAGAGTAATAAGTGCCACTTGTCTCATATATGTAGACTTACCTGCCATATTAGGACCAGTAATAAGTAAAAGTCTATTATCATTTGAATTTAATGTAGTATCATTAGAAACAAATTCACCTTTTCCAATTACTTTTTCTACAACTGGGTGTCTTCCTTCATTTATTTCTATAATTCCATCTTCATTTATGCTAGGTTTAACATAATCATTTTCTACTGCTATTAAAGATAAAGTAGATAAAGCATCTAAGTTACCGATAATTCTAGCACTTTGTTTAAGTCTTGCAATTTCTTTTTCTATAGCTTCCCTTATTTCTATAAATAAATCATATTCTAAAGCTACTAGCTTTTCTTCAGCTCCTAAGATTTTATCTTCCATTTCTTTTAATTCTTGAGTTATAAATCTTTCAGCATTTGCTAGTGTTTGCTTTCTTATATATCTACCTTCAGGAATTGAATTATAATTAGCTTTTGATATTTCTATATAATAACCAAATACCTTATTATATCCAACCTTTAATGATCTAATTCCTGTAAAGTCTCTTTCTCTATTTTCTAGAGCTGCAATCCATTCCTTACCATGAAGCTTAGCTGTTCTTAAACTATCTACTTCTTCATTGTATCCATCTTTTATTATATTACCTTCCTTTAAGGCAATAGATGGATCATCTAAAATAGAATTAGATAAAAGTTCTTTAATATCAGTAAGTTCATCTAAATCCTTATACCATTCTTTTAGTATATTTGATGTTGCTTCTGATAAATGAGACTTTATACCTGGTAGCTTTTCTAATGAGCACTTAAGTGAAATTAAGTCCTTAGCATTAGCATTTTTATTAGAAATTTTACCTACAATTCTTTCTATATCATAAATTTCCTTAAGTAAACTTCTTAAATCTTCATTAAAATAAGCATTATCATATAGCTCTTCTACACCTTCTAATCTCTTTTCAATTTCAGATTTTATAATAAGAGGTTCTTCAATCCATTTTCTAATTGCTCTTCCTCCCATAGAAGTAGCAGTCTTATCTAAAACCCAAATCAAACTACCTTTTTTAGATTTTTCTTTTAGGTTTTCAGTAAGCTCTAAATTTCTTCTTGAGTTACCATCTATAGTCATATAATTAATTATGTCATAATACTCTAAAAGGTTTATATTAGTTAAAGTCATCTTTTGAGTATCATAAATATACTTTAATAAGGCTTTAGATACAGTCTTAGATAAATCATTTAAATTAGTAATGCATACTTCTGAAAATTGTTCTAGAATTTCTTCTTCAGTACAAATACTTTTACTTAAATCTCTCTTAGTAATTAGTGCTGAAGAAATAGAAGTAATTTCTGATAATAATTCATCACTTATGTTAATATCTACAATTATTTCCTTTGGAGATATTTTAGTTATTTCATCTAATAAACTTGCTTTTATTGCTGTAAAGCTCGTTACTTTAAATTCTCCAGTAGATATATCAGAAGAGGCTAACCCGTAATAGCCATTATCTTCAACTATACACATTAAATATGTATTTTTATATTCACTATCTTCAGTGTTTTCTATATATGTACCAGGAGTTATAACTTTAATAACATCTCTTTTAACTATACCTTTAGAAGCTGAAACATCTTCAACTTGTTCTCCAATAGCTACTTTATAACCTTTATTAACAAGTCTTGCTATATAAGATGGAGCTGCATGAAATGGGATTCCACACATAGGAGCTCTTTCTTCAAGACCACAATCTCTTCCAGTTAAAACAAGTTCTAATTCTCTAGAAGCTATTTTAGCATCATCAAAGAACATTTCATAAAAGTCACCTAATCTAAAAAATAAGATACAATCCTTATAATTTTCTTTTATTTCAAAATATTGTCTCATCATTGGAGTTAACATATTTTTATTACCTCACATCCCTAAATTTAAGTACAAACCTTGTAAACATAAGGTTTTATGACTATTATACTATAAAGTTGCAACAATAAAAAGTAATAAGTATTAAAGTAGAGTTAATAAGAAAAATGACCTTATCAATTTCAAACTTGATAAGGTCATTTTTAAATTAATATAAAGATTTATTTTATAATCTAATTTGCAATATCAGTATTAGATGTGTCAAAAGTAGTTGGATCTATATTCATTATTAACTTAGTAATTTCATTAGCACTAGTAATTTCCCAACCATTTTCTGATTTTTCTAAAGTTATATCTCCAGTTCTATCTGTAAATGTAACTCCATCTAAAGCTTTTACCATAATATCATCATATAATTTATTTTGTTCTGCTTCTGTCATTTCTGTACCAGAAAAAGCTTGTGAAAATACACTTGTAAACATTTCTTGAATGGACGTAGCAATTACAGCAGCCATATCTGGTCCATTAACTTTAACATTAACTGTTGCCTTTTCTCCATCAATACTTTCTGAATTAATAGTATAAGTAAGCTTTTGTATTTCAGTAATCATCTTTTTAGAAGAATTAGTGTCAGTTTCTTTCACATTACTTAGTAATGTAGAAATTGTTGCTTCATCAGCACTTTTAATTTCATCAAAATAAGTTTTTACTGTGTCAGATGGAGATGGCTCTTTGCTTTTACAACCATAAAAAGCAGTAATTGATAGTACTAAAGTCATTATTATTGATATTCTTTTTAATAGTTTCATATATTTACCCCCTATTTAACTACATATATATTTTACTACATTTCCATATTAAAGCAATGAAATTAGTTGGTTTATTATCTATAAAAAATTATAATAAATTTAATATTGAGTATAATCTTTTATATAAGAGATAAATATAAAAAGAAAAATAATCTTATCAATTAAAAATAGATAGGATTATTTTTCTTTTTAATAATATAGAATATTATTGCATATTTATCTTAGTTTAATAGAGTAATTAATAATTCCTCAATACTAAATACATCATTAGTTTCAAATAATTCTTCTAAAGTTTCAATGTTTTCTTCTAAGTGTTCTACATCCTTAGAATATGTATGGGCTATGTCAACCATATCTGCATTTGTAAACTCTTTATTTTCTAGATATCTTACTACACACAGTTCTTTTATCATTGTATAGCTTACTAATGCTATTTTAATCTTAGCTAAAGCATCATAGTCAAAAACAGCCTTCATAAAGTATCTAAATACAAAGTAAACTAGTATTTGTTCAAATTCATAGCTTTTTGCCTTATAATATCCATCAAACTTTTTATGAATATCTAGGTAAATATCTTTATCATCTTCATTTTGCCAAAAGTATCTTAAGGCATCTTCTAGCCCTAAAATGTCATTTGGCTTAATATGCTTTAAATCTCTAAAGACTTCTATAACTTCTTTTATGTTAATATATTTTTCTGTATTTTTACCTTTATATACTTCAATATCATTAATAGTTGATTTAATAAAATCCTTATTTAAGTACTTATCTTTAACTAACTTAATTGATTGGATATCATTTGAATCTATCTTTTCTTGCACTTCATTTATAAATATAAGAACTAAAGCACATCTTATTTTTAAATCTATTTCTCTATTTTGCATGATATCAAAAACTATTTTTCTGCATTGCATAAGATTAATATAAATCATCGGATTAATATCATTATAGCTAGTGATTTCTTCATCATTTTCACTTAATTCAAATTCTACCTTATCAGATTTTCTAAGTATTATTCTTGCAGCTTCAGGACATGATAAAGATATACCAATTTCACGAGTATTTCCAAACTCCTCTAAGTAACGAGGATATTGTCTACAGGTATAACAAAGACCTTCTGGTCCTAAATTATTATATATATCACATAAATTATTTTGGTTTAAAAAAGAACATCTATCTCCATTTAAAACAAAAACATTTTCTTCATCTTCATTAACTATCTTGCTTCTTAATTCATCTCCAAATTTACCTTCTACAGATAAATAATGTTTATGACTTTCTTCATCTATTACTATTCCCCATCCAGCACAACAAGTATCTTCACATTCAGAAGCTATACATTCAAATTCATCAAAGTAATCTGGCTTTCGTATCTTCATTTTTAACCTCACATCATATGTATTTATTTATAATTTTCTAACAAGCTAATTTTAATACTCATTACAGATCACTTCAAGTATTAATAATTCGATAAGGATAATTTTTTATCTAAATTACTTTTAAATTTTTCAAAGAAATATCTAAACACTTAATATTATTAGTTAAAGAACCAGAAGAAATAAAATGTACACCAGTTTCTGCATAATCTCTTATATTATCTAATGTAATATTCCCAGAGCTTTCTATTAAAGCCCTATCTCTAATTATTTTAACCATTTTTTTAGTGTCTTCTACAGACATATTATCAAGCATTATAATATCTGCTTTAGCTTCTAATGCTTCTAAAACATCAGCTTCATTTTCAGCTTCTACCTCTATTTTTCTAATAAATAAGCTACTTTCTCTTACGAGATTAATAGCTTCTTTAATGCCTCCAGCATATCCAATATGGTTATCTTTAATTAAAATTCCATCTGATAATGAAAACCTATGATTCATTCCTCCACCTATGGAAACAGCATATTTTTCTATATGCCTAAGAGTAGGTGTTGTTTTTCTAGTATCTAAAACCTTCGTGCTAAGTCCCTTTAGCTTTGATACATATTTATTTGTTTCAGTAGCAATTCCACTTAATCTTTGTAAAATATTTAATGCAATGCGTTCTCCAATTAAAATATTAGAAGCATTTCCATATAATTTTCCTATTATAACTCCTTTACTTATAAAATCGCCTTCTTTTACATAGGATTTAAATTCAACTTCACCTAATATTTCAAAGACTCTAATAAATATAGGCAAACCACAAATTACTCCATTTTCTTTAACTATTAAATCAGAACTAGCTTTTTTTTCATCTCTTACAATAGAAGATGTGGTTACATCTCCATAAGGAGAATCTTCTAGTAAAGCTTCTTTTATTAATTTATCAACTATTAAAAAGTTTAGCATATTTATAATCAACTCTTTTCTTTAAATATTCTATTAATATCTTTTCATTTATTCTCTTAACATTATTTTGAAAGTTTGTACTTATACATAACTCAGGTGCCTTAATATTTATATCTTCAGCTGCATTTTTAGCAAATACAATTGCTTCTAGTAATGAATTACTAGCTAATCTATTAGAACCATGAACTCCTGTACAACTTACTTCACCAACAGCATAAAGATTATTTAAGGATGTTTGTCCATTTAAATTCACTTTAATACCGCCCATTGAAAAATGATGAGCTGGTGATATTGGTATTAAATCCTTATGAATTTCTAAGCCAATTTTTAAACATTCATTATAGATATAAGGAAACCTCTTCTTTAAATATTCTTTTCCAAGACTTCTCACATCTAGATATACATAAGGGGTTACATAGTTTTTTGAAATTTCATTTAATATACTAGCTGATACAATGTCTCTCGGCAATAATGGATCTATGAATTTATCACCTTTTTGATTTATAATTATAGCTCCTTCACCTCTTAGAGATTCTGTAAGCAATAATCGTCTACTATTAGTTTCTTTTTTATATAATACTGTAGGATGAAGCTGTTGATATTCCATATCTACAACATTTATTTTATTATGTAGAGCTACTTTTATTCCATCCCCTGTTAATGATTCAACATTTGTAGTTGAGTTAAATATACCACCAATACCACCTGTAGCTAATACAGTTATTTTTGAAAATATCTTATATTCATTTTCTTCATTACTTACTAATCCACCTATACAAACATTATTAAAAATTATTAAATTTTCTAAAGTAGTATTTTCTAAAATCTTTATATTTTTCTTTAATGATACTTTATCTAGTAAGGAATCTACTATTGCTTTTCCAGTTTGATCTTTAACATGAAGGATTCTATTTACACTATGACCCCCTTCTCTAGTATAATTTAAAGTATTGTAATTTTTATCAAAGGGTACTCCTAAGTTTATTAAATCTAAAGTTATATCCATTGATTTTTCTGCAATTTCCTTAACAGAATCAATATTATTTTTATAATTTCCAGCTTTTAGAGTATCATTTATAAAAATACTTATGTCTTCAGTATTTAACGCTGTAGATATACCTCCTTGAGCCAAATAACTATTGCAATCAGTTCTTTTTCCTTTTGTTATAACTAAAACACTTAAATCATCACGGATATTTAAAGCTGTATAAAGCCCAGCTACACCTGTCCCAACAATTAAAACATCATATATCATAATCTACCTAGATAATAAGTGCATATTTTCTAAAGATTTATATGCCTTATTTCTTAAATCCTCGTCTAAGTGCACTTCATATTCCTCATTTAATAAACAATTATATAAATTTTCTAAAGTTATCATTTTCATGTTAGGACAAATCATACCTGTATTAGTTTTTATAAAGGTTTTATTTGGACTTTTTAATTTCATTTGATAAAGAACGCCTTCTTCAGTTACTACGATAAAGCCTTTAGCATTAGATTTTTCACTATAAGTTATAAGTTCTGATGTACTACCAATATAATCTGCAATATCTCTTACTTCCTTATTACATTCTGGGTGAACAAGTACTTTAAATTCATTATATTTATCCTTAATTGCTTTAATTTCGTTTACTTCAATTCTTTCATGAGTTGGACAAAATCCATCGTATAAGATAAATTTCTTATTAGGAATTTGTTCTTGTAAATAGCTACCAAGATTTCTATCTGGCAAAAATAAAATTTCATTACTATCAATATTATTTATGATTTTTACTGCTGAAGATGAGGTTACACATACATCTGAAATAGCTTTTATATCAATATTAGAATTAATATAAGTAACTATTTTAGCTTTTGAGTGTTTTTCTATCAAATGATTTAATTTATATTCTACTGCCATATCAGCCATTGGACAGGTTGTTTTATTTGAAGGTATTAAAATTCTCTTGTTAGGCGATAAAATTTTTGCACTTTCTGCCATAAATTTTACTCCACAAAAGATTATTAAGCTTTTATCACTTTCCATTGCTTTCTTACTTAAAAAATAAGAATCTCCAACAATATCAGATACTTCTTGAATTTCATCATTTTGATATAAATGAGCTAATATAAGAGCATTTTTTTTATTTTTTAATTTAATTATTTCATTTTTTAAATTCAAGTTTACACAACCCCCTAAAATATTTACTAGTGTATATACACTATAACATAAAAAGGAAAATAGAGGAAGCGTAATTTTACTTGAAGTATTTATATAGTTATACCATAAGGATTTTATAATTTATTATTTGTTGATACTTAACGTCTATTTATTTAATTTTTAATATATTAAAAATTAAATAAATTTAACTATATAAAAATAGCCTTTAATATAATCTTTTTCGAAGATATTAAAGGCTATTTTCTGTAAAAGTGAAATTAAATAGTATATTTTAAATTTATAAAATTATTTCTACTATTAAATTAGTTATAGTTTGTTAAATAAAATACAATTATGTGCGAAAAATACCATCAACTGTTATATTTTGTCCGGTTAAATACTTGGCTTTATCTGATGCTAGGAATACGGCTGTTGCACCAATTTCTTCTGGCTTTCCAAGTCTTGCTGCATATACACTACCCTTTATCCAAGTTTTTAATTCTTCCGGAAGAACTGATACCATATCTGTTTCTATGGCTCCAGGAGAAATAGCATTTACATTAATACCTATTGGCGCTAAGTCTCTAGCAAGCGTCTTTGTCAATCCAAGAAGTGCTGACTTTGAAGAAGCATATGCAGAGCTTCCCAATGCACCTGTTGAAGCACTTGTAGAAGATATAAAAATAAGGCTACCTGTTTTTTCTTGCATCATATATGGAACTATTAGTTTTGACATATAAAAAGGTCCATATGCATTTGTTTTCATAACCTGATCAAATTTTTCTATTTCAGTATCCATTATTGAACCATTAAATTCAATACCTGCATTGTTAACAAGTACATCAATAAAACCAAACTTGTTTATTGATTCTTGTACCATTTTTTTGCATTCATCATATTTTGAAACATCTGCTTGACATATTAGAACTTCAGCTCCAAGTGAAATACAAGCATTAGCTACATCTTTAGCACGTTCTACATTACTATTACAGTGAATAATAACATTATATCCTGCTTCAGCAAATTCTGTAGCACATGCTGCACCTATTCCTCTTGATGAGCCTGTTATAAGAGCAACTTTTTTCCCCATAAATTAATCATTCCTTTCATTTAGTCATACCTTTATATTAAATATTTTTATAAATTTATTATTGTATTATTATTAGAATTTTGTATTTACTTTACATATTATAGGGAATTATTTTACTTTATTATTGTTATGTATGTTATAATATCTATATTGTTAAATATTAGGAATAGTTCTTCTAGGAGTGATGTAAATGTTTCCTATTAAAAATAGTATTTTGTCTTTAGATGATATAGAATATATTTGTAATAAAACCTTTGGAATGTTAAAAATACCAATATTCTTTTTTAACTCTAGTGGTATAATTCTCTTTAAGTTTTCTTATAAACATAGTACTAACCCCTTATATAATAATACTGAACAACTTTTAAATGACTTTCTATCTATTAATGATGAAAATATTCCTATAAATATTAAATCAACAATGTATCATGAAAATTATTTTATTATTAAAGTAATTACTAATGACAATATTAGCGGAACTCTTTTAGTAGGACCCACTATTTCTTCTGAAATTGATGAGAAGTCTATTAATTCAATTATTAAAAAGTTTGATATTTTTGTAAAATACAGAGAAAGCTTAATTAATTATTATAATAATATCGTTATAATGGATTTTAATAGTTTTATAGATGCAGGGCTACTTCTTTATCATTCCATTTATAATGATAAATTAGATTTAACTAATGTAGTAAATATTGATGAAATTCTTATTGATGTTGAACTTAAAGATAGTAAAGCCTTTTATATTTCAAATTTAAAGAAAAGACGAAATGGTAGATTGCATCATTCTCAAGAGTTTGAAAGAAAATTATTGAAACATATAACAGAAGGGAATTTAGAAGAGGTAATGGAGTTTTTTAAATATACTACTTTTGATGGTGAATTAGGAGTTAACTCCAAAAATCCTTTAAGAAATCTAAAGAATATTTTTATTAGCTATACATCAATAGTGTCCCGTGCAGCTATAGAAAAGGGACTTGCTTGGGAAGTATCCCTAACACTTACTGATTTTTATTTTGAAGCAGTTGAAGATCTTAATACTATAAAAGATATAAATGAATTATTTTTAAAAATGATTTTAGATTATACAGAGCATGTAAAGAAAGTTAAAATGTATAACTACTCTTCTGCTATTCTTAAATGTCAAAAATACATATTTGAACATTTATATGAGAAAATATCCCTTTCAAAGCTTGCAGAGTACTCATCTATGAATCCTTGCTATCTCTCACATTTATTTAAGAAAGAAGTTGGAATATCTATTAGCGATTATATACAAAAAGAAAGAATTGAAGTATGCAAAAAATTAATTGTATCTGGCAAAAAATCTGTTGTAGATATTTATGTACCTTTAGGTTTTATTGATCAAAGCCATTTTTCAAAGACTTTTAAAAAATTTGTTGGAATAACCCCAAAAGAATATAAAACATTATATTATCATGAAAGATGATTATATAATTTAAAAGCGCATATAAATTACGTAAATATTCCATTATTTTTAAACTTGTAAACTTTCAAATTTTATTGAAGAAAGAAATTAATTGTTTTATAATTAATTTAATAACTTTTGGAGGAATAATTATGAAAGCACTAAATAACTTGTATAAATTTATACATCATCATTGCTAGAGAGACTTGTTCTTATAAAAAGAGTGCAAGTCTATTTTAAGTGGGCTTGTATCTCTAGGCTATGATATGTAAGTGCAATCATATTTTTGTAAGCCATGTGGGATATTAGCCTACATGGCTTTTTGATTTAGAATTAAATATAAATGCTAATAATACTTATATTTCTAACAATTAGTATTAAATGCTAAAAGAACTACACAAAAATATTAATATAAAGGAGAAATGAAAATGAGTAACTATAAAATTAAACCAAGTATTTTACCAGGATTTATGGAGTTAGTACCTATAGAACAAAGAAAATTTAATGATATGGTAGAAAAAATTACAAAGGTATATGAAGAAAATGGGTGCCTTCCAATAGATACTCCAATTATAGAAAAAGCTGAAGTTTTACTTGCTAAAAGTGCTGGAGAAACAGAAAAGCAAGTTTATGCATTTCAAAAAGGATCTAATAATTTAGCATTAAGATTTGATTTAACAGTTCCTTTTGCTAGATATACTTCTCAATACTTCAATAATTTAACTTTCCCATTTAAAAGATATCAAATAGGCAAAGTATATAGAGGAGAAAGAAATCAAAGAGGAAGATATAGAGAGTTTTATCAATGTGATGTTGATATTATAGGAAAAGATAAGCTAAGTATTAAAAATGATGCTTTAGTTATAAGTCTAGCTTCAAAGGCTTTTAAATCAATAGGATTAAAAGATTATAAGTTTCAAATAAGCAATAGAAAACTACTCTCTGCTTTATTAAATTCTCTAAATATAGAAAATTCTATGGCTGTTATGATATTAATCGATAAATATGATAAGATTGGTGAAAAAGCATTTAAAGAAGAACTAGATAAGTTAATTAATAAAGAAAGTGCAGAAATAATAAATAACTTTATAAATATAAATGGATCTAAAGATAAAGTACTGGAAGAATTAGAATTATTAAATATACAAGATGAAAAATTCACCTTAGGATTAAATGAGCTTAAAGAAGTTACTACTACTCTAGAAGTACTTGGGGTTGATGATAGCGAATATATAATAAATTTAAAAATAATAAGAGGATTAGATTACTATACAGGAACAGTATTTGAAACTTTATTAATTAACAATGAAGAATATGGCTCAATTTGCTCTGGGGGTAGATACGATAACTTAGCAGAAAATTACACTAATAATATCTTACCTGGAGTTGGAATTTCTATTGGATTAACTAGATTATTCTTTCTCTTAAAAGAAATAGGATTTGTTGAAAATTATAAACTTCCATCTAAAGTTGAATATTTAATTATTCCAATTGGTGAAACTTTAAAATATTGTGGTGAAGTATATAAGAAATTAACTGAGTCTGGAAAAGCTGTAGAAATATATTTTGAAGATGATAAATTAAAGAAAAAGCTTAATTATGCTAATAAGTTAGAAATACCATACGTTATACTTCTAGGTGAGGAAGAAGAGGAAAATAAGTCTATAAATATTAAAAATATGATTACTGGCAAACAAGAAACTATAAAATTTGAAGACATTATTTAAAGGGAGTTGACGAGGAAGGTTAAAAAAAGTTTAATCTTACTTTAAATAAAAATAAAACCTTAAGCGCTACATTTCTGTATTGCTTAAGGTTTTATAGTACTTAGAACTTGTTACTAAGCATTAACTTCTTTTACATTTGATCTATTATTTTTTCTTTTACCTAAATTAATTGCAATAGATGCTACTAAACATGTGATAATTGCAGCCAATAATATAGAGATTTTTACTATATTCAATACATTTTCATTACCTGTAAATGCTATTTCAGCTACAAATATAGACATAGTGAAACCAATTCCTGCAAGCATTCCAACACACATTATATCATACCATTTTACATCTTTAGGCTTTTCTATAACTTTAAATTTAGATAAAACAGATGTAAATAACATTATACCTAAAGGCTTTCCTATAACTAATCCAACAATTATACCTAAAGCTACCTTTATAGAACCTTCTGGTATTGATGAAATATTCATATTTATTGCAGTATTAGAAAATGCAAATAACGGAAGTATAATTAAATTAGCATATGGTGCTAATACATGTTCAATTCTTATTAATGTACACTCAAGTGTATCTTTATTACACTTGCTAATAGGTAATGTAATGGCTAATAAAACACCACTTATAGTTGCGTGTATTCCACTTGAAAATATACAAAGCCATAAAATAAATCCTAGTATAAAGTAAGGGGTAAGCCTTTCTTTTTTATCAATTTTTCTAAGTGATAATAACATGATAAATGTTAATGCTCCTAAAGCTAACGGTATTAGCTTTATTCCTGATGAATAAAATATTCCTATAACCGCAATAGAAATTAAATCATCAACCACTGCTAAAGTTAATAAAAATATTTTAAGTGAATTACTAAGTTTATCCTTAAATATCATAAATGCTCCAACAGCAAATGCTATATCAGTTGATATTGGAACCCCTACTCCACTAATATAAGGGGTACTTCTATTAAAAATAAAAAATATAATAGCAGGAATAGTTACTCCTCCAATAGCTGCTATAATTGGGAAAGATGCTCTTTTTACATCTGATAAATGCCCTCTTATAACTTCCATTTTAATTTCACATCCTACAACCAAAAAGAAAATTGCCATTAAAAAGTCATTTATAAACTTGTGCAAATTAAAATTAGGAAATATTTCTATATGATGAAATATATTATTATATATTTCTTTTAATGGGCTATTTGCAATAATTAATGCAAAAATAGTTGCAATTAATAGTAATAATCCAGGTAAAGCCTCCCATTCTGAAAGTATTTTCAACTTACTTAAATAATTTCTTTTTTCATGTGTATAATCCATTTAGTTCCTCCATCTGTCAAGTCTTCCATTTACTCTAATTTACTTATTATTAAATAATTATATCTTTTGGAAAAATACTAAATAATATATTTCCAAAAAATATATTATTTTGCGCAAATACTATTATACCAACTACTTAATACTTTACAATAAAAGTTATATTTTTAACTCTTTTTATACTTTCTTTATACTTTTTTGGGGCATTATATTGATATTTTTTAGTTTAAACCCTATTTAATTATATTTATAATTGGATTTATGTATTTTTTTGTAAATGTACACGATATCATTAAATGTTATACTTTTCTTGATTGTTAAGTTTATTTCATTAGTATAATTACTGTTAAATACAATATAATCAAACTAATATATAGGTTGATTATATTCTTATAAATGAAATTAAGTTCTATTTAAAAGGTTAACTATAATTACATAAACCAAATATTTAATACCTAAAAAGTAGTTCTATTTGCTATATTAATAAAGGGATGTAGATAATTAACTACATCCCTTTATTAATATTTAATTTCTAATATTTTATCTTATAAAGTATTGCAGACATAACCCTTTAGCTTTTCAATACTTTTAGAAAAGCAAAATAAGATCTATAATACTATTTGTATATTTAATCAACTCATCATAATTGAAAAGCTTAGTAGAGTTTATAATTCCTTCTAGGTTATTATTAAAATCCTTTAAATATTTTAATAAATAATTTTTACTATTAGTATATCCTAGGATAAATGAATCATCTTCTAAACCTTTAATTATTTCATCTACTTTTACTTTAGATTTTGAAGCTTTAATATATATTTCAGTAATAAATTCATCTGTAAAAGATAAGTTGTTTTGTATATTTTGTCTCATAATACTTGTAAGATCTCTTAACATATATATTACATCATTTAAATCGACATAATTCTTCTTGCCTATTATTTTTTCGATTAACTTTCTATCCAAAGCACCCTCCTTAAAACTATTTAAATTAAACTTAATATAATTTTAATGTTATTGAGGATAATTTTCAATAGATTCATTAAATATTAGCTGATGCAAACTTAAAGATTATTTCTGAGAATATTATAGATAATACTTCCTTAACTTTTATTTTATCGCCTTCAATTTCTGAATAAGTTCTTATAAATACTAGATTTATTTTTATATACTTTAGCTAATTACATCATCTCTAAGCTAGTTTGTATATTTAAATTGTTCTATAGACAAACTAATCATGAAAGGTGGTTATTATTATGAAAAAATTTATTTATACTCTTTTAATTTTTTTATGCTTGAACTTTAATATTGCTAAAGCTCAGCCTTCTATATATACTAATATTTTCAATCAAGGTGTTTATAGAGTAGATACAATTATTCAAGTCTTAGGGAGAGATTTATCATCTATACAAAACATATCTAGCGATAAAAGTATTTATTTTCTGTTAGTAGATGAAAATCAATCAGTAATACAAGCACTTAAAATAGAACCTAACTCTCCTAAGTATGACTTACATAAACTAAATCCAAACTTTAAAATAATTTTAATTGGTGATGGATCAGCATTTTTATCTTAAAACATTCGAACTTTAAATAATAAAAATTAATTGAAAGGCGGTTTAACTTATGAAAAAATTTATTTTTGCGCTATTAATTTCTTTATCTTTATCTTTATCTTTCAACGCTTCTGCAATTGGGTTTCAAGTGCCTTCAAAAACACTTACAGAAGGTGTTTACAATGCAAATGATCTTGATATTCCACTAAATGACATAAATTATGCTCAAAATATTTCAGACAAAGGTATTACTTATTTCATTATTTATGATGAAGGCAATACTATAGTTCAATCAATAAAACTAATGCCTAACTCTCCGAAGGTTCAATTATATCCTAAATTAGATTCTAGCTATAAATTAATAGTTGTTGGTGATGGTTCTATAGCTTTATCATAAATCTATTTAAACATAAAATTAAAAATTTATTTTATTATACTATATCATTGGCAATACTAACTCACTGCATCTATTCTTCCATCAAAAAAGGCACTCCATCGAGTGCCTTTTTTATTATACATTTTAAAATTAACTCTAAGTAAATATCAAAAATAAATATTGAATAAATATTTAATAGTGAATATTATTTTAGTTTAAATCATAGAATGTATTGTTAAATATAAGTATCTTTATAAAACAGGTTATAATTTTAAAATATTATTGTTTTGAATTCAATCAAATGTCTTAACTACATAAAATTATAAAAAGGGGGAAGATAAATGTTTTGTAAAAATTGTGGGAAAGAAATAGATGATAAGGCAGCAGTATGTATACATTGTGGAGTAGCAACAAATGCTACACCTGATGTTGTAGATAATGGTGGATTTGGATGGGGATTATTAGGATGCTGTATTCCAGTTGTAGGGTTAATTTTATTTTTAGTTTGGAAAGACACTAAACCTAAAACATCTAAGGCTGCTGGAATTGGAGCTTTAGTTTCAGTTGGTATTTATATATTATTATACTTATTTATATTTATTATAGGCGCTGCTGGAGCTTCATATGGTTATTAATAAATGATTAAAACCTTTATTTTTAAATGGTTGCCAATTATTTTTGGATGCCATTGTAGATCAGATAGATCTTTTTATTTTAAAGATAAAAAATTTCCTATATGTGCTAGATGTACTGGCGAGCTAATCGGAATGGTTTGTTCGCCATTTCTATTTTCTCTATATCATCCAAATATACTATTAAATTTAATTTTAATAATTCCAATGCTTTTAGATGGCTTTACTCAACTATTAACTGATTATGAAAGTAATAATTTAAAAAGAGTTTTAACAGGATTACTTTTTGGATATGCTTTGAGTAATATATTTATAATATCAATAATTTTTACGTGGAAGTGTGGTTATAATTTCGGAAAAAATATTTAGGAAATCAGGTTATATCAGATATCATATTATTTCTTCTTTAAGTACTATATATTATATAGAAATAAATAAGATTTATAAGTTTTTAAGTTATATTGAAATACCAAATAATAAAATAAAAGTTGTATAAGATTAAATGCTAATACTTAATCTTATACAACTTCTTAATTTCTTATCATTGAGTTTAATAATAGATGATTTTAATTATTATCTTACTTTGATTCCTCTATATATGCTTTATCAAAGTAAACATGTCCAAGCATTGAAACTCTAACTCCCTTAACTTCTGGTTTAGCCCCAGTTGTTTTATTGTAGAAATAAAGCGGGATTATTGGCATATCTTCCATTAAGATATCTTCTGCTTGCTTCATCATATCCCATCTCTTATTTACATCAGCTTCAACCTTAGCACCATTAACTAATTCGTCATACTTAGGATTTGAATAACCAGCATCGTTATTTCCTCCACCTGTTACCCATAAATCTAAGAATGTCATTGGATCAACATAATCTCCAAGCCAGCCATGTCTTGCAATTTGATATCCACCTTGTTGTCTAGTATTTAAGAATACTTTCCATTCTTGGTTAGTAAGCTCTACATTAACTCCAATCTTAGCCCAGTCTTGTTGAATTACTTGTGCTACTAAATTATGAGAGCCTTCTGTATTATACATAAACTCTAAAGTTGGAATTCCTTCTCCATTTGGATAACCAGCTTCAGCTAATAACTTCTTAGCTTCTTCTATATTAGGAGTTGTTGCATCATAGTATTTTCTATCAGCAAAATCTTCTCCTTCAGCGTTTAAAATTCCTTCTGGAACAAAAGCATATGCTGGAGTTTGTTTTGCTTTTGTAACTTCATTAACTATACCTTCTCTATCAATTGCAATAGATAAAGCTTTTCTTACTTTTGCATTACTTAAAACCTTTTTTGCATCTTCAGATAAAGTTGATTGTTTACCAACATTAAATACTACCATGTAGGTACCAAGATTTGGATGGATTGTAACTAATCCTTCAGCTTGACCACTTTCAATTTCTGATGGTGGAACTGTATCAACCATGTCAAATTCACCAGATTTTAATGAAGCATAAGCAGTATTTTGATCAGTAACTAATTTATAAACTACGCCTGGAAGCTTTATATCATCTTTGTTCCAGTAATTTTCATTCTTTTCAAATACTAATTGATCTTTTAAATCCCATTGAGTCAATTTGAAAGGTCCATTTGAAACATAAGTTTTTGGATCTAGTGCCCATCCTTCTGGATCACTACTAACTATATCTTCTCTTAATGGCATATAAGTTGTAAAAGTAGTAAGTTCTAGGAAGTAAGCTGTTGGTGCTTCTAAAGTTACTTTTAAAGTATGATCGTCTACAACTTCAATTCCAACATCTTCTCTAGTTGCTGTACCTTCGTTAAATTTTTGCGCATTTTTTATATAAAATAATTGATAATTATATTCTGCTGCTGTTTCTTTGGATATAGCTCTTATCCAAGAATATTCAAAATCCTTTGCTGTTACGGCTTCCCCATCTGACCATTTAGCGTCTTTTCTTAATTTAAAAGTATAAACTAAATTATCATCTGAAACTTCATAACTTTCAGCAACTCCAGGAATTGCTTTTTCATTTTCATCAAGTCTCATTAAGCCTTCAAAAGCATTATCTATTACTGAGCCTGATCCTGATGAAGTGTTTAAAGTAGGATCGATTGTTTCAGGCTCCTCTCCTAAATTATAAATTAACTTTCTTGCTTCCTCCTGTTTACTTTGGCATCCTGCAAAAACAGACATTCCAAGAGCAAGTGTTAGTGCTACTGCACAAATTCTTCTTATTTTTTTGCTCTTCATAAAATTAATTCCCCCTTAATATTTATTTTTTATTTAATAATAAAATTAAACCCCAATGATGTCTTTTTATAACCCGAAATAATTTCATATACATTTTATAAATGTGTATTTATTCTTCTGATTTAAACAAATAATACACTTTAATACATAAAATGTCAATATATAAATATTAAAAAATTAAATATTTTATATAAAATTTTTAAATTCAAAGAAGATTTTTTAATCAATTTGATAATCAAAACCTTGTTTTAGTATAAAATTTATCAATTCTCATTATTTTTAATTTTTTTATACTTGATTAAAGTTTTTCATATAATTATGAGTTGAAAACAATTATATTTACAAATTTATAGCATATTAAAAATAACCCAGAAATTCAATTTAGAAGTTGAATTTCTGGGTTATTAAAGCTATAAAGTTATTTATAAAATGTATTATGACCATTGCTAAGTATATAAGAATTATTTGGTGTCTGTACACTAATTAAAATAACGTTTAATAAATCAACACAGGATCCACCAGAATTTAATAAACATAAGAAAGAAAAAAATCCATTTAATACTCCAAACATACTCAAAATTATTGGAAAAATAAAAGATAATATTAAATAAGGCATCACAGAAATAATTATAAATCTACTCTTTTTCATCTTTTCTTCAGTATAAACAAAAGCAAACATTCCACTAAATCCCCAATATGTCCTATTTGACTTTAAGATATTTGGAACAAATAAAGCATGAAGTGATTCATGTATAATTAAGAAAATAATAATAGCAATTAAATATATAAATATATTCAAATTTAAAGTTAACTGTAATTTTAAATCTCTACTTCCATTAATAAGTTCTCTAAAAGGTTCATATAAAAAATATATAAGTGTTAACTCGATAAAAAAAGAAACAATCATAATTGGCAAAGAATAAAAAATAGCGGTTTTAACATTTTTAGGCTCTTTTAGTTTTTTCCAACCATCTAACAATAAATTTTCACATACTAATTCATCGGTAAATGGAATGCTTTTTGTATATTTCAACTTAACCCCTCCAAATAAAGATACTATATATTTGTATTTTTATATATATTTATAAATACCACAATTTCAAAAATGAAACTGTGGTATAATGAAACTATGATATTATAAATTTATATATTAGATTTTAGATTACTTTTGTCCAAAAGACATAAGATATTCCCTTTCTTTTGTATCTTCATTAATAAGTTCTTCTAAAACTACAAAACCATTTTTATTGTAGAAGTTTAGTGCTTTTTTATTTTTTGTAAAAACATTTAATGTTAAATAGGGATATTTAGATTTACAAAAATCTATTAATTTTTGTCCTACACCCTCTCTTTGATAATCTTTACTTACAAAAATTCCTCCTATATAATTATTCTCAACTATACCTACAAAGCCTTTAACAATATTATCTTCTTCAAATATATAAACATCAGCTTCTTTAAGTAAATCCTTAACTAAATTATAATTTTTAATCCAATATTCCTTAGCTACAAAATCATGGGCATCTATATTTGTTTCAAGCCAGATTTTCATTACTTCTTCTAACTTATTTATATTTAAATTTAAATCTTTTATCATACTCTTTCTCCTCAATTTATATAAATTTTAAAAGCAAGAGTCTAAACACTCATTAAGTTCACCCTTTCTAAGAATATATTTCTTTAATAAATTAATAAATATATTTTAATATTTTCTATTATTATCATTCTGAAATTCTGTTGGAACTAAATCTATTAATAGTTCACCAATACATAATACTTTTTTCAAAGCTAAATACTCCTAGTATATACTTTTTCTTTATTCTTCAGCAAAGCTATTTATTAGTTCTTTTCTATTAAGGCAAATAAAACCACTTTCTCTATCAAAAGTTAAATTTAAGTTTTCTCTTTTTGATGATACAATATTTATACCAAATTTACTAGCATTATTTCCCTTTTCATCCATAATGGCTAAACATTGATTTGCACTTCTATCTCCACTATCATATTTTACATTACCAGTATAATAAAGATATAACTTATCATTTAGTTCTATTGCCCCTCCTGAATATGACCCATGAGATTCATAAACTTCTGTTGGTGTTATTGCAACACCTTATCTTTTCCAATTTACTAAATCACTTGACTCATGCTCTGCGAATTTTAGAAAGCTTAAAGGGTGATCCCCTTCTGAATATAGAAAAGTAAATAGTTAAAATATAAATTAAACTACCTTTAGATTTTAATTCTAAAAAGAAAAAACATGATGCTGTAATTCATTTAATTACAATATCATGTTTTTTCTCATTTAAATTATAAATATTGCTACCAGAGTAGTTACAACTATTCCAATTACAACAGGTTTGAAATTTTTCTTAGTAAGCTCAAATGGATCTATACCGCATATTGCTGCTACTGGTATTACGGCCCAAGGAACTATAGTTCCTCCACCAACCCATATTCCTATTAATTGGCCTAAAGCTGTAAGGGTTTCTATTCCTCCACCTAAGGCAGTTGAGAATATTTGTGAAACAGATCCAACTAGTGATATTCCTGAAAAACCCGAACCATCTAATCCAGTTATTGCACCTACCACTGAAAGTGTACTTGCTGAAACAACTGAATTTATAGGTACTATATTTGCAAGGGCAAGCCCTAAATCATTTACTATTCCTTGAGAAGCTTCCGGAAGTATCTTGCCAAAAATCTCATTAAAGGCTGAGTCACCTAAATAGAAAAAGGCAGCAACTGGTATAACAACACCAAATATTTTAAAACCAAATCGCAATCCCTTTACAAGATCCTCTGTTACTTTTTCAAGAGCCTCTTTTTTATATGATATTATAGAAACTAAACTCATTATAAATACTGCTGTACCACCAATAAGGGCTGTTGCTTCATCTCCTTGAAGATTCGTCTTAAACATTATAAATAAATCTAAAGCAAATAATACTAAAATTAAAAATGCTAAAGCTTTTCTTACTTTTTTTGATGATATAGCCATTTTGCTTTTATCATTACTATCTTCATAATCGATATCATCTTCAGTAGTCAATGCTCCTGATTTAATATCTTTTCTAAGATAGTAAAATGCAGCAATAGTAGTTACAACCCCCATTGTTATAGCAAGGGGAACACTAGCCGAAATAACATCTCCTATAGGTATTCCAGCTGCATCGGCAGTAAGCTTTGGTGCAGCTTGAATAATATAATCACTTGATAATGCAATTCCATGTCCAAATAAATTAATAGCTATGGCTACTCCCATAGCCGGAAGCCCTGCTTTCTTAGCTAGAGGTAAAAACAAAGCACCTATAAGTGCTACTGCTGGTGATGGCCAAAAGAACCAGGATAAAGTCATCATAACTATTCCTATGACCCAGTAGGCAATCCAGTAATTTTTAATGACTCCCTTAAAGGGTGAAACCATCTCATCGTTTATACCAGAATCAATTAAAGTTCTACTCATAGCTGTTACCACAGAAATAATAAATATTGTCGGCATGAGTTCCCTTGTAGCATAGACAAAACTATCAAAAATACCCATAGTTGCCTTAGAAAGTGATTCAGTTCCCATAAGGCCTAATATAAATATCCCAAGTATACAAATTAAAGATATATCTCTTTTCTTTACCATAGCCACTATGATAATTATAATGAAAATAAGATAAATATAATGTAGTGGTGTTAGCGCTACGTTTATCATGTACTTCTCCACTCTATTAATTACTATATCTTATAACCTATGAGAATTATCGTTTATTCGTTACAGAATACTTGTCATAAAAACACAAATTTCTTATTAAAATTACTTTTTTATATTTAATACTTACTTTTTTATAGCTATATACCTTTATATAAAAACTAAAATAATTAGAAAAATACTAGCTAATTTGCAACTTCAAACTGGCTGTAATAAAGAGAAGCATAAAACCCATTTTGCTCTAGAAGGCTTTCATGATTTCCTCTTTCTACAATATCTCCATCTTTAACAACTAAAATCATATCAGCATTTTGGATAGTCGATAATCTATGAGCTATTACAAAGCTTGTTTTATCCTTCATAAGTCTTGATAAAGCTTTTTGGATTTCTACTTCTGTTCTTGTATCTACACTTGAAGTAGCTTCATCTAATATCATAATAGTAGGATTTGTCAGCATAGCACGAGCAATAGTTAAAAGCTGCATTTGTCCTTGAGAAACATTTGCTGTCTCACTAGAAATTACAGTATCATATCCATGCTCTAGTGTACGAATAAAATGGTCACAGCTAGCAGCTTTTGCAGCAGTTATTATTTCTTCACGTGTAGCATCCATATTACCATAAGCAATATTTTCTGCTATTGTACCTTCAAACAGCCATGTATCTTGAAGTACCATGCCAATTTGTCTTCGCAATATATTTCTAGGAATCTCATTAATATTAACCCCGTCAATTGATATAGCTCCTCCATTCAATTCATAAAAACGCATAATTAAGTTAATTAATGTAGTTTTTCCTCCACCTGTTGGACCAACAATAGCTACCATTTCATTTGGTTTTACCTCAAGATTTAAATCATTTATTAAAGTTTTTTCATCTGTATATCCAAACTTTACATTTTTAAAATCAACTTTTCCATGAGATATAGGATATTCATTAAATGAAAATTCGTTGAATTTATCTGCGATTTCTTCTTCTTCATCTAATAATTCAAAAACTCTCTCAGCTCCAGCAATAGCTGACTGTAAGGACATAATAACATAAGAAGCTTGGGTAACAGGCTCAGAAACTTGATTTACATATTGTAAAAATGCCTGTATTCCACCTAAGGAAATTTGTCCATTAAGTGTCATTATTCCACCTACAATAGCTGTTACTACAAAGCCTAATTGATTTAAAAATCTAACAGCTGGATATATAGCAAAATCAACAAACTGTGCCTTTCTATTTGCCACAAACTGCTTTTTATTAAGCTCAGTAACTTCTTCAATTATATCTTCTTGCTTATTAAATACTTTTATAATACGATTACCAGAATATACTTCCTCAACTTTTCCACTTAAGTCACCCATTGCAACATAGTTCTCTGCATAATAACGTTGACTTAAACTTGATACATAATTAGTTGCAATGGTACTAATTCCAAGGAATATAAAAATCAATAACGACAACCTTGGATTTAATATAAGCATTGAAATAATTGTAAGTACAATTGTAAAACAAGAAGAAATAAACTGCATAAATCCAACCTGCATTACTTGAGATACTTTTTCAAGGTCAGTTGTTACCCTACTCATTACATCTCCTGTTTTATGTGAATCAAAGTATTTTAATGGAAGTCTATTTATTTTTTCACTAATTTCTTTACGTAGTGATAAAGTTAAGTTTTCGCCAATACTTGATATTATATATTGCTGAGCATAAGAAAGAAAACTGCTAACAATAGAAGTTAGTACTAGTATCAAAACTGGTATAGTTAGCGCCTGTGTTATCATTGATAGAATACTTGTAGATCCATCAAAAATACGAATTGCACTTACTAGATTATTAATAGCTAATCCAACTATAAGTGGCATAATTGCATATGATGCACTGCTAAGTAATGCTGATATACCTACAATTATTAGTTTTTTATTTTGTGTTTTTAATTGTCCCATTAACCTTCTAATAGTCTTTTTTGTATTTTGAGGAATATCCTCACTAAATATCATTGTATCTTTTTCTCTATTTTTATCCTTCTTCATAAAATCAAGCCTCCTTTATATTCATCTGACTTTTAGCAATTGCTTGATATACAGAACAATTCTTCATTAGCTCAACATGTTTTCCAATACCTACTAGATTTCCTTCGTCTAATACAAGTATTTGATCTGCATCCATAATTGTACTCACCCTTTGAGCAATTATTATCTTAGCTGCATCTGTCATATTTTCTTTAAGTGATTTACGAAGTGCTGCATCTGTTTTTAAATCCAAAGCAGAAAAACTATCATCGAAAATATAAATTGGCACTTTTCTTATAAGAGCTCTTGCAATAGATAAACGTTGTTTTTGCCCGCCTGAGAAATTTGAACCACCTTGAGAAACTTCAGATTGTAACCCTTTAGGTAATGTATTTACAAAAGAATCTGACTGTGAAATACTTAATGCTCTCTTCATATCCTCTTTAGTCGCTTCTTTATAGCCCATTTTTAGGTTATCTTCAATTGTTCCACTAAATAAAAATGCTTTTTGAGGAATATAACCAATTGTATCTCTTAATTCATTTTGTGAAAGGCCTCTTATATCAACACCATTTATACGAATTTCTCCTTTGTCTATGTCATGTAATCTTAAAATAAGATTAGCAATAGTACTCTTACCAGAGCCTGTACTTCCAATAATGGCTGTCGTCTCACCTTTATTACATGAAAATGATAAATTTCTTATAACTGGCTCTTCTGCTCCAGGATAAAAGAAAGATACATTTTCAAATTCAACTACTGAATTAGTATCCTTTGTACAAGCCTTTTCTATATTCAAATCCTGAATCTCTGGATTAATTTCTAAGACTTCCTCTATACGATCAAGACATGATTTCATTTTAGGAAGAGTAACACTTGTTGTTGTAGCCATTATTAAATAGCTTAATGTAATAATAGAGTACTCAGTTACAGCAGTTATTTGCCCAATTTCCATTGTCCCCTTCATAGATAGAACTCCACCTATCCAAACTATAAGAGCCATAGAAAAGCCAATTATAAGCCATATTGTAGGATTTAATACAGCAAATAACTTATTTAGCTTTATCATATCTGTAGCATAACTTTTGAAAGCTTTACCTGCTCTACCTTCCTCGTATTTTTCATTTCCAAAGGCACGAATAACACGAATTCCCGTAATAGATTCCCTTATGACTTGATTTATATAATCTAATTTAGACTGAATCCTTTTAGAAATAAATATTGATTTCTTAAGTACTAACACAGCAAAAGCCATAAATATTATCACAGATAAAATAAGTATTAAGGCTAAAGTAAAGCTAGTGTATGCTGTCATTACAATAGACGTACCAATAATAAGTGGAGCTGGAACTATAAGCTGCAAGACCAATCCAAAAGTCTGTTGCATATTAGAAATATCTGAAGTTGTACGTGTAATCATAGACGAAACCCCAATATTGTCAAATTCATGAATAGATAAATCCTGACTCTTACGAAAAATCTTATCCCTCATGTAATATCCAAAAACTGCAGCAAGGTCTGCTGAATAATAACTTCCAAGTACTGCTGCTACAGTTGTTATTAAAAGGACTAATAGCATTTGTATACCTATATGAAGAATTTCATTCATATCACCTTTCAAAATTCCATTATCTACAATCCCTGCTATCAAAAATGGGATTAATAATGTTCCTACTACTTGTCCTAAAAGCATAATTAATGTTATTCCTACTTTGCCTTTTCTTTCTTTTAGGAATAGTTTTAAATATTTCATAGTCTACCTCCGTTATGTAAGTGATTTTGCAAAAACTTGATTTCAGTGGTATTATAAAGCTTAAAGTAACTTTAATGTCAATAGTATAATTAAAATTCGGAGGTACTTATGAAAGATAAATCTAATATGCAAATTAAAGAATTTTCTGCTCTTACAGGTATTAAACGTGAAAACCTAAGATACTATGATCAAATAGGATTGTTATCACCAGAATTTCGTGGTGAAAATGGCTATAGATACTATACTAGAAGTCAGTTAACTACAGCATATTTGATTATCTCTCTCAGAGAAATTGGAATTGGAATTGAAGATATAAAAAAATATATTGATATACGTAGTCCTGAAGAAATGTTTGCATTATTTAGCTCACAAAAAAAACATATATTAACTGAAATAAAAAAGCTTAAACGTATATTAGAAGTTATGCAACTTTATGTTGATATGGCAGAGGATGCTATTAAATATAAAGAAAATAGCATAAATATTGAATACAAAAAGAAAGAGCCTATTTTCCTAGGCCCAATAATTTCTAAAGATTCTATAAAAGAATCACAAGATGAATCTGCTATTTCATTTTATAATTTTGCTTTTAAAAATGGGATTGACATAGGTTATCCACTTGGTGCTATTGTTAGTAAAGATGACATTGAATCAGAAAAACCTTTATATGCAATTCAATATTATTTTAAAGCTATGAATGATCAAAAATCATATAAACCTGAAGGAAAATATGCTGTTTTCTATGGTAGATGTGCTTATGGAGAATCTGACGATCTTTATAAAAAATTATATGATTATATTAAAGAAAATAACTTACGTATTTGTAGTGATGCTTATGAGGAATATCCCCTAAATGAACTTTCAACTAAAGATGAAAGTAAGTACTGTGTTAAGATAGAAATAATGGTGGAGAGTGACAGTCATTTGTAGTATTTTGAAAATAATTAACTAATTTTAAAACAGACCTAAAAACTTCCTTGGCAAGCTTTAAGTCTGTAATATATTATCAAATAATATTTAATTTTTAGATTTATATTTACTCGATAATTATAATGCAGTAATTCTTACTTGTTGTCTTTGTAATACTGTTAATGTTAAATTTAATATTGATTTTTCAGTAATACTAGTAACACTTTCCTCTGTAGGAGTTGTGTTATTTAAAGATGAATTTGTATTAATATTAACTTCAATAATATCTGCTCTTACTAATTCGGTAAAAGGTTTTTCGTAAAAGAATTCTGTAGAGAAAAAATTGTCATCACAAGGATTGCTTCCAATTATTTCATCTGAACAATCATCACAACTACTAAGATTGCCTGTAGAAAAATCTAATTCATTTGCTTCATTATTTTCATCCCAAATAGGCTCTCTAATAAAAGTAATCCTTGTGCTCAAGTCAAAAGGGACTTCAACTATGCAATACCTTATGTTTCCAGAGATATTTTTACTTATGGGTACACTTAATTTTTGATTTACATATTCAATAGTATTTCTTATAAAACCTTTTATAAATAGTATTCCAGTACCAGGGTGACTATCTTGTGAAGAAGGTACAATGCGAGATTGAGTCAAAAACACACTTTTTTTAATTCGTTTAATTTCCATAGCAATTCTATCTAGTGTTAAAGTGGCTTCAAGAGGAATTGTTATATTTACTTCTGCTAATACAACTGGAAGCTTAGCAAATACAGGCCCTGATGTAACAACATCAAGCTCTTTAAAACTCTGTTTATTAAATGACTCTACTTCAGAAATAACAGTTGTACAAGGAGTTTCTATAACTTTATATTCATTTGTATTTTCATTATTATCACTCATTAAAAAGTATCCTCCATTTTATCTAGTTTGATATAGTTAGTTAACTATCTAATGTATAATATACAAATTTCGCATTTATTGTACATAAATAAACTAAGGTATTCTTTTACTAATAAATATAATAAAGTTTATCAATTATAATATAATTATTATTTCATAATAAAAAAATCCCTGACAAAACTTAAATTAAGTAATGACAGGGATATGCTTAATCAATATAATTTTTATCTTAATACTTTAGATTTTATAAAATTAATTTTTTAGTTCAATTCATAAACTTATTCTCTACCTAATCCTAATGCTGCAACATTTACTTGTTGATTTTGTAATACTTTCAATGTTAGATTAACTACAACTTTTTCTGTAATTTTAGTGAAAAGTTGTTCTGTAGGATTTTCACAGTCCTTATATGGATCTGTGTGAATATCAACTTCAGCAATATCTGCTCTTACTAATTCAGTAAAAGGTTTTTCATTAAAGAATTCTGAAGTGAAAAAGCTTTGATCACAAACATTACGTCCAATAACTGGATCTGCACACGCATCGCAACTCTTATTCTTATCTGTAAAGAATTCTACTTCAAGTTGAGGTAAATTTGTAATAAATTGTGGTTGTCTAATGAAAGTAATTCTTGTTGTAAAGTTAAAAGGTACTTCAACTGTACAATGTCTTATATTACCACAAATATTAGGAGATCCATACCTACTGCAAGTTTTAGTTGCATATTCTATATTCTTTCTTATAAATCCAGCTATGAATAGTATTCCAGTACCAAAAAGACCATCTTGAGAAAATGGAATAATTCTAGATTGATTTAAATATACATTCTTTCTAATTCTCTTAATTTCTATAGCAGGATGATCTAATTTAATAGTAGCTTCCACTGGGATTGTTATATTAGTTTCAGCTATTACAACTGGAACCTTAACAACTACTGGTCCTGGTGCAATAACATCAGGAGTTACAGAAGCTTGTTCAGTTAAAGATTGTTGTAGAGTCTTAACCTCAGCACATTGTCCTACTAAAGCTGCATTTTCAGCTATATTTTCATTTGTATTTATTTTGTTATCATTCATAATAACACTTCCTCCATAGTTTAATCTAGTTAAAATATTGTTAGTGAAACCCTATATTATATAATATTTAAAATGCACATTTTTGTGCATATTTCTAAATTAAAATATCTACATAATGTGAAAATAAATCCTCCCCCCTCTTTTCATCTTTTAGACTTTTCACTACTTTATTTGGCAGAATATTTATAAAGATAGCTCTATCAAGGTTGCATTAGTACTACTACTACTATCTCTAGTAGGATGTCTTTCGATAACCTCTCCGTTAATAGGTGTTATTATTTATAGTTAATGTACTACTTGAAACATAAATTGCATTAAATTCAGGAATATCTGTAAACACAAAATTATCTGGTTTAATGTTATTAATAGTTACAGTACTTTCTGAATTACTCTTTTTTATTTAATTAAGAAAAATATAATGAAAATAAAAAATAAATATATGGATTTTTTTAAAAACTTCTACTTTCTGCATATTTAATAAATGAAAAAATTTATTAAAATGCCCCTTTATACTTGTAAAATAAAGGATTCTAAAGGGGGTCGCAAAACGCGACTCCCTTTAAAAAAATAAATTTTATATGAAAGAGAGGATTAAAAATATGGAAAAAATGGAAATTTTCAAAAATGACACCTTTGGAGAAATGAATATACTAGAGCTTGATGGAAAGGATTATTTTCAAGCTGTTCAATGTGCATCAATGCTTGGATATTCAAATGCACGAGCAGCTTTGAATAGACATTGTAAACATTCTATCAAATATAAAATTGCTACAATAGGCGGTAATCAAGATGTTAGTTTCATACCAGAAGGTGATTTATTTAGACTTATTGTTCATTCTAAATTACCTTATGCTGAAAAATTTGAAAGCTGGGTTTTTGATGAAATACTTCCATCAATAAGGTCTAAGGGAATTTATGCTACAGATAAAGTAATAGAAGATGGATTAAAAGAACCAACTACTTTAGAAAAGTTGCTTGCTGAATTAAAAGAAGAAAGACAACAATTAATGTTTGAACTTGAAGAATCTAAAGAAAAGGTAAATTACCATGATAAAGTTCTAAATAGTAAATTATTAATACCTATAACAATTATTGCAAAGGACTATGGAATGTCAGGAATTCAAATGAATAAAATCCTTAATTCATTAAGAGTACAATACAGGATTTCAGATAAATGGGTTTTATATCAAGAATACGCACCACAGGGATATACAAGTTCTAAAACATTAAATATCTCTGATGAAAAATATACAATAGTAACCCACTGGACTGAAAAAGGACGGGTTTTTATATATGAATTGTTGAAGGAAAAGCTTGGGATTGTTCCTTTGATTGAGAAATAGAAGGAGTTGTATCAGATTGATTGGAGGATCTGATACAACCTTTTTATATTAAGTCTTTAAATACAGTATTATTTAGATATAAATAATTATATATAATTTTTTACTCACTTTATATCTTTAAATTAATATCCAAAAAATTGCATATTTCACTTAAGTCTTTAATAGTTAACTTGTTTTCGAGTTAGATTATTAAAAATATATATTAATATGTATTAACTTGTATTATTATTTGATTCTTATTTTATATTAATCTTATATTAATCTTATAATCTATAACTTATCAATAACACTAAACCCCTGATTTACAGCTATTTTATATATTGGAGCTATACTTAGTTTTAGTTTTTCTGAAAAACCTTCTTTTCCTTTATATTTATAAAAATCTAATGGATTTTCTAACCTCAAAATATCTACGTACGGCTCTAAATCCTTTTTCTTATTGTTATCACACATAAAAGAAAATGCTTCATACTGTATATCACAAAAATCATCTATATAATTTTCGTATCTTAAAAGTTTATCACTTTTACTACTATTTATATTTTTAAAGGTAGGTACTAAGTTCCACATCTCATCATGCATTACAAAGCTCCAAGGAATAAAGTGATCTATACTCAAAACTCCTAGTTCATCATAATTTTCCTGCGAAAACTCTCTTTCTGTATAAATGTCTTTAACATTTCTATCTGCAATAATACTTGTCCATATTCTTGTTGCTTTAGATAAATTTCTGCATATAGGTGGATCTAATTTGAATATAATTGCTGGTACATTTGGATTTCTTTTTTGTAAGAAACAACTTAACTTATAATATATCCAAGATTTTATTACCTTATAATTACTTTTCATATAGATTGCCCAATCTTCATCCATAACTATATTATTGCTATCTTTAATTATCTTATATAAAACACCTGACTCACTTAAAGATAATTCTATTATTTTTCTAACTCTTTTTGAGCTAGAAGTTCCTTTTATTTTATCATCAAAAAAAGGAGTTAAAAGCATATATGGAACATTGTTTGTTAAATCCTTCATTTGCTTATTTAATATATTATCATCAAGACTACAAATAAATTCTAATAATTCATTATTATTAATATTAGTAGGCACACTGTATATACTTGATATGTAATTTATTGATTTTACTAAATTATCAAATTGTCCAAAATATAGTTTATATTGCAAAGTCGGGTACCATGCTGCTGTTAACATTCGTGCAACTAATCTTTTAAAGGTTATTTCAATATTACCTAAATTCACTTCTTCTAAAATACCTAAAAGCCAATACATTTTATAGCTTGCAACTACTCTACTATCTTCTAATAACCTAGCAAATATTTTTGTATCTACATTACTAGAACTAGGTAAATTATATAAAATCATTTCATTACTATTTAAAATGATACCTTTTTCTTCTATATGAGTATCTTTATTTAATTCATGTTGTACTTTATTTATATACATAAATTCTATCTCCATTTAAATCTGTTTTAATATTAAAACTCGCTAGTTAGATAAATTAATAATGATATTAGAGATTAACTATAGTATCTTAATTAAATTTAATATCATTTTTTGCTTCATAATAATTGTATATTACTAAAAGCTTATTACTCTAAATATTCATTAAACACATCGGTGTCAATTGCTTTAATTTCAAAAACTTTTTTTACTGTAACCCCAAAATTATGTTCAATCATGAGATTTGATAATTTCTCGCCATCGATTAGTATAATATGCTGATTTTTCGCATACTCAATAGCTTGTTTTGAAAATTTTGCAGTTGTAACAAATAGACCTTTACCACCTTTACCAGATATGGCCCCAACAAAACTTTGTACATCTGGTCTCCCTACTTTGCTATTCAACTCCCATTTCTTTGCTTGAATATAAATTAAATTAAATCCAAGTTTGTCTTCCATTATAATGCCATCAATACCTTCATCTCCAGTAGTAGCAGTTGTCTTCCCAGCATTTTCAAAGGAACCATATCCCATTTTTGAAAGTAAATCAATAACCATTTGTTCAAATGCTGTTGGCGAAAGTTTTATTACTTCTGCAAGAAGATCTTCTGCTAAACTTTTGTTAATTTTTCTAAATGAATCTTCAAAAGTATCATCAGGTGTATTGTTAATATCATTTGATGTCTCATTATTATTTTTTATATCTATAACTACACCTTGAAATTCTCTGAAACTCTCGAACTTCATTAAGTAATTACTATCAATAACATCTGGATTATCTTTAAGAACTTCTAACCCATCATTAGTAATAATAAATGAAGCTCTTGCAGGACTATCAATTAAACCAGATTTCTTTAAATAAGTTCTTGCCCATCCAATACGATTAATAAATACTGTTTGCCTTCCACTAGGTAGTAACTCTAAAAGTTCTTCTTCTGTTAAATTGAAATATTTACTTATAAATTGCTTTAATTCTTTCAATGTGTGTAATTTGCCATCTTTTAAGTATTCTAAAAAAGGTTTGTGCATTTCATAGTATTTTGGTAATCCCATTTTTATACCTCCATGTATTTTGAAAATAGTCATTAATTTATTTTTGTACCTTTAAATAGAAATTTATTTCACGCTCTTTAATATTATTCCTTCTTTAAATCCACCACGCTCTTTTAGCTTTTCATTTCTTTTCTTTATTAAATCTTCTTCACTATATCCTAGTTCATTTGCAAGTCCAAATAGCACTTCCATAATATCTGCAAGCTCTTCTAGGTTTTTATCTTCTAAATATTCATTTACTTCTTCTAATAATTTCTTTTCTAAAAGTTCTTGCTTTTCTATTCCACTAACTATTTCTATTTCACATATTTTATCATCTGCTGTTATTATTTCTGGTATTCTATCTCTTATTAATTTATTGTATATTTTCATCCTTTTTACCTCTTATAATTGATTTTCAATATGGACTCTAAAATATATACTTATTCTTTTATTGCCAATTTCTTTGTACTTTTCACTATTCTATAATAAGTATTTTACCATATTTTATCTTTATTAATAAATATAGTCTTGAATTTGTTTACATCTAAAAAAGTTATGCTTAACCGCTATAGTTTCACATAACTTTAATGGATTCACTATTATTTACTTAAATTTATTATTATTTTAAGCCTCAATAATTATATAGATTATATACTATAACAATTTAAAGAATTATATTAGAGATATTTAAATAACTTTATGTTAAGACTATGTATTAGATTCTCGAATTCTCTTTATATGTTTTTTTCTTTCAACCTCATCAGTAATATTATTTTTTTGCAGAATCATGAAATAATAATTTATATCAGCGTTAGTTAAAGTAATATTACTTTTAAATTCATTTAAGAATTTTTTTAGTTCTCTTACCTTTAATACGTGTGTTGTCACTTCTAATTTTTTAAATTCACACTTATTGCTAAAAACTATGGTAGAATGAAACATTTCCTTTTTGTTTGGTAAGTATTCTTCTATAGCTTTAATATGACCATAATTTTGTCTTATTGGATTTAAAAATTTACTTTTCTTTTTATATATAATTTGCGTCCAATATTTAGATTTTTCATTTCCAAAGATCCATCCATCATAATTTTTAGTTTCAATTACAAATATACCTTTTGAATTTATCAAGATATGATCAATTTGACTTGTCCCCATTTGAGTTTTCAACATTATATCATTTAAAACCTTAGAATTAGGAATATCTTTCAAAATTAAATTTACTCTTTTTTCCCCTTTTACACCTTTAATTTTTGAACTATTAACTGTTAGATAGATCAATATTATTAAAATTATTATTGAAAAAAACATTTATTAACTCCTTTTGATCTTATACTTTTATATTTTTATGTTAATACAATAATTCAATTTATTCTTCTAATAAAATTTAATAGTACCATCATCTAAAATCTCATATTTAAATCCAGCCTTATTTAATGTATCTTTTACATCCTCAATATATGAATCACCTAAAACTCTTTTTTGTTCAATAAGCTTGTTTATATAATTAGAAGCCTCATTACTTTGACTAGTAAGTACAGAATAATACTCAACACAATTTTTTATTATGTTAATATGTTCATCAAGCTTATTTTTTAATTTTGTATATTCATTTCCATCAAATTGATTTAAGTCATAATCATTTAATTTTACTAAAGAATTTTCTAAGTTATTTTTTGTTGATTCTGAGAAATCTTTATTTGAATAAGTACTAATCATATTTTTTAGGATAGCATTAGTTTCTGTTACCATACTATTAGATGTATTTAGAAAATTACTCATATTTTCTACTTTAGTGTTGCTTTTAGGTAAAACTGATTTTAAAACATTATTTGATTCTATATTACCAATTTCCTTTCCTATATCTTTAGAAATTATAAAGCTTAATACTAAAATCCCTGAAGCAATTCCAAGTGTTATTGCTCCAATAACACTTAATGAGTTTCTTTTTCTATTTTTGTATCTTTCGTTATCAAATTTATGTTTATCATTTGCTTTAACCATTTTTTTATCAATATAACTGTAAATATAATCATCATCTTTAGACATAATACTTCTCCCTATGTATTAACAAAATGTACATATATTATACCTTTTAAGTAAAAATATTACAACAAATAAAATGTTCAATTTAAATAGTGACATTATAAATTAACTATAGCACTTAATTAAATTTACTTAAGCCTAATTATAAAATAGTTTTATTTTTATAAATCAATGTAGTTATTATTGAGAGTTAATTTATTAGTGATTATTAAAATCTTTAATTTTCTGTATAGTTGAATAATATATATAATTTCCTTCTAAATGTTCTATGAGCTATTAAAATCAATAGTTTACAAGTGGCTAGCGTTTCGTTAGATCCTTGTAAATTTAAAAAATGATAAGAAAATATAATAAGTTTTGAAACATTATAAATATTTCAAAATGCTCCTTTCGGAGAAATAAATATATTAGTGTTTGTATTTAAAATTTCTAAGAATATAAGCTGTAGGTTAATATAATTTTGCTCCACAAAAAAGAACATATCCACTCCTAAAAAAGCGAACATGTTCTTTTCAAATATATTATTCTATTATAAAACTTTTTATATTTTAACTTCCAACTTAAACTTTTAATTTACTTTAAGCCTTCTTTTTTTAATTTTTATAACATATCTATTATTTCCATCTCAGTTTTCGCATTTAAAATGCTTTCTCTAAATTCATCATGCATTAGTTTTCTTGATAGGTTAGCTAAAGCTTTTAAATGCAAATCGCTTTGGTCTTCGCTAACTGCAATCATAAATATCATTTTTATATCTTGTCCATCTATTGATCCGTAATCTATTCCATTATTAGTTATCCCTATAGCTATTCTTGCTTCTTTTACTGCTTTTGATTTTGCATGTGGAATTGCTATTTCAAAACCAATTCCTGTATTACTTAATTCTTCTCTTGCTAAAATGTCTTTTTTAAATTTATTTTTATCAGTTACTACATTATCATCAACTAATAGTTTAATCATTTCATCTAAAACTGAATTTTTATCTTTAGCATCGAGTTGTAGTTTTATTGTACTTTCTTTGATTAAGTCTTTTAATTCCATAATTATCCCCTCTTAACTTGTATTTAATTAGGCTGCTTTTTTATTTAAGTGTGTTTTGTATAATCCATATAAAATAGCTCCAACTAATGATCCAATTAATATGCATCCTACCCAAATGAATGGTTTTTCAACAATTGGAAGTATTAAGAATCCACCATGAGGTGCAGGCACTTGAACTTTCATTAAATAAGTTAATATAGATGATATAGATGATCCTACCATTAATATAGGAATTACTCTTAGTGGGTCTTTAGCAGCAAATGGTATTGCTCCTTCTGTTATATGGGTAAATCCTAAAATATAGTTAACTAATCCTGCTGCTCTATCTTCTTCATTAAATTGTTTTTTAAATATTGTTGTTGCTAATGCTATTACTAAAGGTGGTGTTATACATGCTGCTGAAACTCCAGCCATGAAATAGTAATTTCCTTGTGATAAAAGCATTGTTCCTGTAATGTATGCTGCTTTATTAACTGGTCCTCCAAAGTCGAATGCTGACATACATCCTATTACTAATCCTAAAAGTATTGGATTTGCTGATTCTAATGATGCAAGCCAATCCATTACTGAATTATTTATATATGATACAGGTTCTCCTAGTAATGTCATTAATATTCCTGTTGCAAGTATTCCAAGTATAGGTAATAAAAAGATTGATTTTAGACCTTCAAATTGTCTTGGTAGTCCTGCTAACATTTTAATTAATCCTAGCATTAAATATCCTGCAAAGAATCCTGCTATTATTCCTCCTATAAAGCCTGCTCCTGTTGCATCTGCTATTAATCCACCAACAAACCCTGCAACCATTCCTGATCTGCCTGCAATTGATGATGCAATGAAAGCTGTAAATATTGGTACTATCATTGAAAATGCTGTTCCACCTATCCCCTTAAGCATAGCAGCAATTTTATTATATTGGTCTGAGGCTGGATCTGCTGAGTATATTCCCCATAAAAAAGATATTGCTATTAATACACCACCTGCAACAACAAATGGTAACATATGTGAAACACCATTCATTAAGTGCTTATATATACTTCTACCAAATGATTCTTTTCCTATAACTTCATTTTTCTTTTCTGTTTTTTCATTAGTATTTTCACTTCTTTGTGTTGTTGACTTCTTAATTTGAGCTTTTCCATCTAATATTGCTTGAATAAGTTCTTTTGGTTTACGTATACCATCTTGAACAGAAGTTTCTATAATTGGTTTGCCAATAAATCTATCTGCCCTGGCATCTTTATCTGATGCTATTATAACTCCATCTGCTTCTTTTATATCTTTTTCTGTTAATTCATTTTCTACACCAATAGCTCCATTAGTTTCAACTTTAATTTCAATCCCCATTTCTTTAGCAGCTTTTTTTAATGATTCTTCTGCCATAAAAGTATGTGCAATCCCAGTTGGACAACCTGTAACAGCAATAATTTTTTTCATTTAAAATACCTCCCTAACATCCAAATTTTTTATATAATTATCAACTTTATTTAAAGTTCCAATACCTCTTGACTCAGCTACATTTCCACCTGTAGCTGATGACTTTTTTAAAGCATATTCAATGTCATTTTCTTTTAACCATTCACTTAAAAATGCTGCCAAAGCAGAATCACCTGAACAAGCAGAATTTAAAAGGTTTACATTAGGTGCGTTGCAATAATATATCTTATTTCCATTATAAAAATACATTCCTTTTTCTCCTAAAGTTAAAAGAATATTTTGTGCTCCCTCCTTTTTTAAATACTTTAATATATTCACAACGTCTTTTTCATTATTTATATCTAGTCCGAAAATATCTTTAATTTCTTCATCATTTGGTTTAATTAATAAAGGTTTATATTTTAATAAATCCTTTAATTTTTGTGAGCTTATATCTAAAATTATATTTATATTTCTTTTATTACATATTTCTAATAATTCATCATAATACTTTTCATCTATACTTTGAGGCAAGCTTCCACTTATAATTAAATAACTACAATCCTCAGACTTTTCTATATAACTTAATAAATTCTTTTGTGTTTCTATAGGAACAAAGGGGCCCTTATTTACATATTTAAATTCCTTTTTATCTTTAGTATCTATAAAAACATTTATCCTAGTTGGCTCATCAATCCAAAAAGACTCAACTTCTATGTCCATTTTTTGAAGTTCATCTACTATGAATTCACCTGTAAATCCCCCAAAAAAGCCTAGTACCTTGCTTTCTACTCCATAATGATTTAATACAAGAGATACATTTACTCCTTTACCATTTGGAGAGTATTCTATATTAGTTGTTCTATTAACTTTAAATGGTTCATAACTTTCTGCTGTATAATTCATATCAATTGCTGGATTAGTTGTTAGCGTATATATCATTTATATCTCCCCCACTTTTACTTATGCTTTTCCATTACTTCCACAAATCATTATTTTATGTGCAACTACTTTCTTCATAGCTTCTTTTCCTGGAGCCATATATTTTCTTGGATCATTAGCATCAGGATTTTCTATAAAGTATTTTTTTACTGCACCTGAAAATGGAATTTTTAAATCTGTTGCTACGTTTACTTTACATATTCCTAGTGAAATAGCCTTCTTAACTAATTCATCTGGTATATCTGACGCCCCATGTAAAACTAATGGTACATCTACCATATCTCTTATTTCTTTTAATCTATCAAAATCTAACTTTGCTTGGCCTTTATATAATCCATGTGCTGTTCCAATTGCTACTGCTAATGAATCTATTCCTGTTTTTTCAACAAATTCTTTTGCTTGCTTTGGATTAGTGTATTTAGCATCTTTTTCGTCTACTATTAAGTCATCTTCTTGTCCACCAAGTCTACCAAGTTCTGCTTCTACTGTTGCATCATATTTATGAGCATATTCAACTACTTTTTTAACTATTTCTATATTTTCTTCAAAAGTCTCATGAGAAGCATCTATCATAGTTGATTTAAATCCCAAATTAACAAAGTGCTTTATTTCATCTATTACTTCAAAGTGATCTAAATGTATTGCAATAGGAATATTATATTTTTTAGCTGCTGCATCTGCCATTGCTACTATAAATTCTCCTCCTGCATATTCAATAGTTGATGGAGTTCCTGCTAGTATTACTGGTGATTTTAATTCTGCTGCTGTTTCTACAACTACCTGTAATGTTTCTAAGTTATGAATATTAAATGCTGGTATAGCATATCCTTCTCTTTGAGCCTTTTTTAACATTTCCATTGTTGATAATATTTTCATAATATCCCTCCAAATCTCTAAGATTTATTAAGCTATTTTTAATATCAACTTAACAAATTCTCTTCTATAATTAAATTTTAGCATTATCATACGGAAAATGTTTTCTAAAATCTTTTCATCTATTTTTACCCTTTTTATGCTACTATGGCTATTTTACTTGTATTCTAAATAAAAATGTATCCTGAAAATCAATTTTTTTAATTTTCAGGATACATTTTTTATATTATTAAATAATCTATTATTGCTCTTGAAATAATATATAATGGCAATCTTGATGTAACTTCAAATTCTTTTATAGATGTTTTAGATTGTTTATAACCAACTATAGTCACATCTGAATATTCCTCTAAGATACTTTTTCTTACGCAACAGCATGTAACTACTTTAGCACCAGAATCTTTAGCACTTTTAACAGATTCTAATATTTCATTAGTTTCAGCTCTTAATGAAAATGCAATAACTACATCTTCTTTTTCAATTGTTTTACATATATTCATCATTATATTTGGATCTACAATCAAAAATGTATTATATCCTAAAAGTTGCAGCTTTAAGTTAAATTCTTGTGCAACTAATTCAGTTAATCCTCTTGCTAATATATAAATCCTCTTAGACTCCTTAATAATCTTAACTATATTCAATACCTTAGTTATAGATATATTTTCAACAGTTTTTGTTACTTCAATTAAGGATTTTCCTAATATTTCATTTACTTTTTTAGAATCATGATTATGCTCTTCTTTTGCAGATACTTTATATCTCAATTCTGAAAAACCTTCAAATCCACATTTTTTTATTGTTCTTGATACAGTTGCAGGAGAAGTAAAGGATTCTTCTGCTACATCAACAATAGACATATTAGATAATTTATCTGCATTAGAATTAATATAATTAACTACAGCTTTTTCTGTAGGTGTCAGCTTTTCAATAATACTATTATTAACTTCTATTATCATCTTATCACCCCATTAGATATACTTAACTAACTTTTATAAAATGTCCTATATTCATTAAGTAATAATCGTAAATTTTTAATAAGTAAATATAAATGTAATTGTAGATAATTCATAAACAATAGTTCTAAATATACAATTATCTACTACTAACAGTATATTTACTTAAATAATTAAAAATGCTCTCCATTTTCGTAATACTTACTTTCATCTAATTTAAAAAAGATAACATCCACATTTGGATATTCCAAAGAATGAACATACTTAGTAATTATATTTGCAGATTTATCCTGTACTTCTTGTCCCCTATCAAACCATGAAACTTCTACTATAGGTTCACTTTTAACTATTTCCCCATCTTTTATATAGACAGATTTATCAACTGAAAGACTAAAATAATCTCTTGGACATTGAATTAATTCCTGTAATTCGTCTATTAAATTCTTACTTATTGTACAAACCTCTTCAGTTTCTATTCCCTTAAATTTTAACATTGGCATATTAAACCCTCTCCATCCCTATAAACTCTAATAATATCATATTATATCGAAAACATTTACAAATCAAGGTTGTATTAAATATTTAGGTATATCTCTTCAATTTTATCTATTAAACTTAGTAAAAATTTATTCTCCTATCAATTTATTATATTTTCTTTAACTAGATGTATTTCCATATAGCATTATAAATAAAAAAAGTTATGCTAACCATCATAGTTTCACATAACTTTAATCAATTTGTTATTATTTATATAAATTTTCTCTAAATTTCTCTATTTATGCTGCTTCATTCATAATTCCTAATTTATCAAATATTATAAATGCTAAATTTAAAGCAATTCCAACTACAGCTGCTAGTCCCTCATTCATTTTAATTCTATAACACCTATGCTTAGTTTTATACCATGAATATAACTGTGTAAGCTATGTAGCCCTGGATTTTTTGAAATTTAAATTGCTAATCACCTGATTTCATTTTCTTATATTGCTTTGTAAAATCTCTAACCATTTTAGATAATATTTTATTTGTATCCTTTGCTTCATCTAAGTACATCCCAAAATAGAACTGTTCAATTTCATCGTCACTAATTGCATTTTTAACTGTTATTGACTGTATCAATTTCTTTGAACTTTCATTTAAGTAGGTCTGTATTCTTTTTATAATTTCACTAGCATCATCTTTATGACAATTATAAGCTTCATTAAGTTTCATAATAGTAATATTATTCATATCCGCTTCTTTATTAGATTTAATATTTATTTGTATCTCTTTACACAATTCTTTCAAAGCTTTTTCATCAGGATTATTATCGTTAAATAATTTCCAATTAATTTTTACATTTTCAAATGCATTTTTCTCATAAGGTGATGACATTTTTTTATTGTTATCAAGCTTAATATGATTACATGCAGGACAAGAAGGTATCAGATTATAATAGCATAGTGCAAACATTGGATATTCTGATTTGCTAAAAAAATGATCTAATTGGGCAGTTGCTTTATCTTTTCTGTTATATGTATAGGCCAAATTACAATATGGACATACTTTAACATCGGTCTTTTCTATTACCCATCTATTAATTTGCTTTTTAGAAAACAGATCATAAATATTTTTACAGTCATCAAATTCTGAATATATTTTATCATAGCCATTCGGTTTATTTAATTCTACAGATACATTTTTATTCTTACTATACGAATATTTTCGTCTTTTTACCAAGTCACAATAACCTCGTAATTCCTTACATCTATTTTTCTGTAAAATGCTACTATAGTTTTTCAAACTACTTTCTATATAGTTTTTATTAATATAATTTTTAATTTGTTCTAATAAACTATAATCTAAAGTTAGCCATGAATATATCATATAATATTTACTTTTTTCTTTCTCCCAAAGTTCACTATTCATTTGTAAATCCTTATATAATCCATAATCATTCATCTTTATATCTTTATGTATCAATTCAATACTTATTTTCAATTTATTTTTCTTAGGTGTCTCCATGCACTCCATTACTTTTGAAACATATTCTTTTTGTTCTATTAAATCCAAACGCTTCTTTATAGGAATCATTTATTTTTCTCCTTTAATTCCTCTAATAATTTTATTACAGCAGTTTCTCCTTTTGAATTTTTTAATTGTTCAATATATTCTAAGAATTCTTTGTTGATATTTTTTTCTTCTGAAACTACTTCACATTGTTCAAATAATTCATTAAGCTTATATCTCCATATTCCTTCACCCACTGAATTTATTAAATTCCTTATTTGATAAGTTTTTTCTTCATATTGCTCGGAATCAAAATCTTTATTAAACATTTTATGATGTAATTCATAAAATCTATTAACTAATATTCTCCTTCGTATTTTAATATCTGAAATATTATCTTCAATTACACTATTCATTGCATTAATCAAATTGTTAATGCAATTATGTGCCAAATTTCCAATACTGCCCTTTTTCATAAAAAATGAATCATAATATAAACTTGCTATATTAGCAGCAAAAGTCTGTTCATGTTCTTCTTCTATTGCTTGTTCTTTTAAAAATATAACATTCTGCTTAGGTATATCAGATAATAGTACTGGTGAATGTGTTGTGAAAATTATTTGAAACCTTTTTTCTGGATATAATAATTTTAAAAAATTAATTATATCGCTTATTATTGTCTGCTGCCAACTAGGATGAAAAGTATTATCTATTTCATCAAGTAAAATCATTATATCAGTTCCGTTTTCTTTTTGAATTCTACTTACAGAGCTGTATATTCTTGCAAATATGCTAAATAAACTAAATTCCCCAGTACTCATTCCCCAATCTAACATGAAAAAATCTAAATGCCCTACTATTTTTTCATATTTACTATATAAATTCATAAAATCATTTATGTCTTTCTCACCATTCCAACCATTTTTGTATAAAGAATTTTGCTGAAATACATCAACAAATCTATTACTGACATTTAAAATACTCATAATTTCATCTGAAAATCTAAAGTTAATATCTATACTATGTCCGCTTTTTATTCTAAAATCTTTTAAACATTCATAAAAATCTAATATTTTCTTGAAACTTTCTTCATATTCACCTTTTTCAACTACTTCAAATAATTCTCTACAAAATTTAAATATATCTTTGGCATTATTATATTTTTCAATAATGCCTTCTAATTTTCCATCAACATATTCATAGTCATCCTTATCATTTTCCCAGACCTCTTTTCTTTCATCTAATATTCTATAAATATAGATAATAAGTAAATTCCAACAAATAATATCGTTAAGTGAATTAATATCTATCTTTGAAATAATCTTATAATCACCTTTATTTACAACTGAATCATAAATTTTTAGTAATTCTTGTAATAAATAAATTGTTACTGATTCTGTATAATTTCCACCATGTTTAGCATCTCTTATATCTTTATATGAATAATTTACTAAATGATCATCTAATACTTCGTCACATATCTTTGGTGATAAAAATTTTATTGAAATAGTTAAGCTATCTGGTATTTTTAATGTTAACATATTATTTTCATAATCTGATATTTTTCTGATTCTACTATATAAATCTATATGCCTTTTTACTTCGTCATGAAAAAAGTTAATAATTTTATCTTTATCATTTTTACTGTTTTTTAATAAAAATGTAGTTGAAACATTATACTGTTTCATGTATCTATTTTGAAAACTTAACTGTTGTACAATACATTCATCTTCAAGGTCATTAAAGTATCGATTCCAATCATCTTCTTCAATATAGGTTTCAACATCTTCTCCATCATCAAAATCATCATCATAGTGTTTAATATCAAATGTATCTGAGTAATATATAAGATTAAATTCGTTATCATCTGTTACGTTGTTAACAGCTTCTCCATTTATAGTAACGTGTTTATTGCAGAATGCATATTTTACTAATTTATTTTCCTGAAACCATATGCTAAAACCTACATTTCTATTTTTTATACGATTTTGATCAAATAACATTATTCTTATCAAATCTAGTAATGTACTTTTGCCTGCTCCATTATCTCCAACAACAGATACTAAGTTTATATTCTCACCAAATAATAATGACTCTACACTTCTATTATTTTCTTCTATTAATACATCATACTTTTCTAAATTTGATTTAACTTTAACTTTAAATTTATCTGTAAAACTAAATCCCGTTTGTTTCATATTTTTAAATTCTTCCACCCAAATATATATTAATTTCATTAGCAATATCCTTTCAATTTTAATAGTTATTCTATAGCAAAAGCTCGTTTGTTTATTATATCATATTTTGTAAATTTATAGATTATTTTATTTAATTACATTCATTTCTATCATGCATTATAAATAAAAAAAGTTATGCTTAACTATCATAGTTTCACATAACTTTAATTAATTCGTTATTATGTATTAAAAATTTCTCTAAGTCTACCTATTTATGGTTCTTCATTCATAATTCCTAATTTATCAAATATTAGAAATGCTAAGTTTAAAGCAATTCCAACTACCGCTGTAGTCCCATTCCTTTTAACTCTATAACACCTACACTTAGTTTTATACCACTTAATCCTATCATAAAGATAACTGATGTAAGTATTAAATTTTTTGATTTTGAAAAATCTACTTGCTCTTCTATAAAGGTTCTAAGTCCTGATGTTTCTATAGATCCAAATAATAAAAGACTTACACCACCTACTACTTAAATTTGAGATGTTTTTCTCATTTTATAATTTTTTCATCCATCTTATAATATTTTTATAAGTTTATCTTTACAATTCATATTTTCTTATAGATTCTCATTGCAAATATATAAGCTACAACAATTATTGCTATACACCAAGCAAGGGCAACCCAAATGTCATTTCCTACTGGCTTATTTGCTAATAAATTACGAAGAGCTTCTACAATAGGTGTTACAGGTTGATTTTCTGCAAAAGCACTTATTACTGAAGGCATAGTTTCTGTTGGTACAAAGGCTGAACTTATAAATGGTAAAAAGATTATTGGGTAAGAAAATACACCTGCACCATCTGGGGTTTTGGCAGCAAGCCCTGCAATTACAGCAATCCAAGTTAAAGCAAGTGTAAAGATCCCAAGGATTCCAAATACCGCTAACCATTCTAAGATTCCTGCTGATGAACGAAAGCCCATTAATAAAGCAACAAGTATAATTATCACTACAGAAATTCCATTAGAAATTAATGAAGTTAATACATGTCCCCATAATACTGTAGAACGAGCAATTGGCATAGAGTGAAAACGTTCAAATATACCACGTTCTTTATCTATATACAAACGATAAGCTACATATGCAATTCCACTACCAATTGCCATTAACATTATACCAGGCAATAGATAATTAACATAATTTTCTGTACCTGTCTCAATTGCACCACCAAATACATAAACAAATAATAACATCATTGCTATTGGTGTGATACAAACTGTAATAATTGTATCCATACTTCTAAAAATATGACGCATAGAACGCCCAAACATAACACTCATATCTTTGAAAAAATATTTATTTGTAAATCCCATTTATTTGTCCTCCCTTTTACCAATGATTGTTAAGAATATTTCTTCTAATGTAGGTTGTTTTTCAACATATTCAACTTTTGCAGGCGGAAATAGTTTTTTTAATCCTTCTAGTGTATCTAAAGCAATTATTTTCCCTCCATGAAGAATAGCAATTTTATCTGCAAGTTGTTCTGCTTCTTCTAAATATTGAGTTGTTAAGAATACTGTAGTTCCTGAAGCTGTTAACTCTTTTACAATTTTCCAAACTTCTAAACGTGCTTCTGGATCAAGACCAGTTGTTGGCTCATCTAGGAATATAATCTTCGGCTTTCCAACAAGACTCATTGCAATATCAATTCTTCTTTTCATACCTCCAGAGTAAGTACCAACTCTGCTATCTGCTGCTTCTGACATACCAAATCTCTTAATTAATTCATCTGCTACTGCATTTGGATTTTTAATATGTCTAAGTTTTGCTATCATTTGAAGATTTTCACGCCCAGTCAAAATTTCATCAATAGCAGCAAACTGACCAGTAAGACTGATAGAGGCTCTAACTTTCCCTGGATTTTTTTCAATATCCAAACCGTTTATTACAACACTTCCAGCATCTGCTTTAAGTAAAGTTGCCATAATTTTAATTATAGTTGTTTTTCCTGCTCCATTGGAAAGATAGTTATATAGATAAAGCTGTTAGACAGCCTTTATAGATTTGTTACAAGATGAAGAATTTATTTTCATTCTTCTTTTTCAGATATGATTCTGTTATTTTCTATAAATTCCAGCA
>NZ_JAGHFX010000051.1 GCF_017888565.1 Clostridium sp. | reverse complement strand
TGATTATTATAATAATGACCGTTGTCAGTGGAACTTAAAAAAGCTGACTCCTGTTCAATACAGAAATCAGCTCTTAGCTTCCTAACTCTCTTTTTTAAAATGTCCTTGACATAGGGACCAGTTTAGTTATAGAAACTACGAAGGACTTTTCTTTTTAAATTGAGAATTAGTAATGGGCAGTGCATAATTGATAATAGTTAATTGAAGTTAAAATTCATGAAAAACTAGGCTTCTTAAATTGAAGAAAATAGGATGTAATGATGGTGTAGTATTTGAAAATGATATTTAAATTGTTAATGAAAAAAAGAATAATGTGTAATTAATAAATAATTTTTTTAAAATTACTATAAATTTATATTGCTTTATACGTATAATAAGTGAAGTATGCTTTAAAACAAATGGAGGAATTATGAGTGAGTTGGAATTTCAAATATGCTTGAGAGAAATAAAGAATGGAAAAAAAGAATCTCTAAAAATAATTTATGATTACTATGGGCATGTTATTTACTCATATGCGTTATCTATAATTAAAAGTGAAGATTTAGCAAAGGATATATGCCAAGATGTGTTTATTAAAATATGGAGTAGCGGTAGTAAATATAAAGATAGTAATAATCATAAAGCTTGGATAATGACCATAACAAGAAATACTTCTATTGATTATTTAAGGAAATATAAGAGGGAAGATATAGTAGATGAATTTAATATAATTGATGATAAAGATATGATTGAAGATATTAATCAAAAACTTCAGCTTAAAGAATCTTTAGCATTTTTAAATGATGAAGAAAGAGAAGTTGTTATTTTGCATGCAATATCTGACCTTACATTTAAAAATATTGGAGAGATTTTAAATAAGCCTATAGGTACAGTTGCATGGAGATATCGTGAAGCTATTAAAAAACTTAGAAAAGGAGTAAGTTTATAGGGAGAAGAGTTATGGATAATGATATAAAAGATTTATTAAAGAATTATTCTAAAAATAATATGCCAGATTTATGGGATGAGATAGAAAATAAGATAAATCATAAAAAAAAGAAAAGAAATAAAAAAGCATTAATTATAGCAGCAAGTATAGGGATTATTTTCACTATAGGAGTGACTTACAAAAATTTATGGGGGAAAAATAATATGGGTAATGAGATTATAAGTGAAGATAGTAATTCTAAACTTGACGTTGAAAATAAAATTGATGTTTTAGAGGACTTGGATTTAGAAAAAATAATGAAGGATAAAATAGTATTAGGATTAGCATTAGAAAACAGTTATGCAGATTATTCAAAATTTATAAATTATGAAACAGAGGCAGAGTCTATAGTTTACGGGAGAGTTATTAATGTAAATAGTTATGTTAAAGATGGTCATATGATTTATAGTGATATAACTATTAAAGTTATAAATGACTATAGAAATAATATTCAAGAGGGAGATAATATTATTCTTGGGGTTCGTGGAGGAGAACTAAGTTATTATGATTTTATAGAACAAGCTAATCCAGGATTTGTTGATAAACGAGGTTATAATAATATCGAAGATAAAACTAAAAAGTTTATTGAAACTTGGAATGGAGTTCCTATTTATAGGGTTGGAGAATATGTACTTGTATATGCTAATTCTATTGCTAATGATGAGAATTGTAAAAACAATCCAGATGAAAATATAAGCTATGAATACTATCCATTAAAACAATTATATGTTGATCCAAATACTAGAGAAGTATTTGAATATATATATAATTATGAAAGTGATAATAAGCTTATTAAGCAATATGTAAAATCCTTAGATTTTTTAGAGAATTAGAAAGTATGAGGTTGATATGAAAAGAATATCAGTAATAATAATATTACTAATGATAATTTTAATAGTTGTATGTAATTTAGAAGAAAAGAAACAATTTATAAGTGATGACTATCAAATAACACAAGATGAAGAAATTAAAGTAAATATAGAAAGTGATATCGTATTATTTTACAATGAAGTAGTAACTTTCACTCCTGTAGTAGATGGAGATTCAAATAAAGAAGTACAATATCATTGGATTCTTGAAGATGACTTTGTAGATAAAGATATACATGGTTTTATAAGTGATAACGGACCATGTTATGAGATAATTAATTCAGGAGAAGCGGTTAAATTTACATCATATTCGGATGTGAGTTATACAGAGGATGCTTATAGTGAAATAAAGGTAATTCTACAAATAGAAGAAAAAGAAACTAATAACATAATAGCAACAGATGAAGCAACTATTATAAATAGACAAGGAGAATATTTTGTTAAGACTTCAAAAGAAAAAGAACTTCAAGAAGAGATTTTAAAAACAGAAAAAGCAAAAGTATATGCAGAGATATTTAATATAGCATGGGAAACCGATAAAGGATTAAATAGTGATATTAAATATGTAAATATAGATACAAGTACATTTAAAGATTTTACTGGAGAAGATAAAACACAATTATTTTACTATATAGCTAAGAAATATAATGTAACTTTAATAGATAAGACTTTTCAAGAATTAGAAAGTGAAGGATATATAAAGAATTCAACTTTTATAGATGGTATAAGCTTTAAAGTTGATGAATATATAAAAAATACAGAAAATGAAATTTCATTTGAAGGAACAAAGTGGGCTTCTGGTCTTGGTGCTATTGGATTTACAACTAAGGCAGAAAAAATTAACGGAGTATGGAAAATAAAAAGGCTTAATATGGCTTGGATTAGTTAAGATAAATAAAATAGTTTAATCCAGGTATATAATATAGAAAAAATAAATGATGATGATTTGTTACAAATAGGCGAAGAATTTTCAATTAAAATTAAATAGCACTCAAACTAAGGAGGTCGCGTTTCGCGCCCTCCTTAGTTCTATATGCAATTATTTATTAATGTGAGAATGAAAAAATTAAAGAATGAAAGATTTAAGGAGATTTTGCTTTGCAAAATACATTACTCTTCTTCAATACCAAAGAAGCTAAGTATAGTAAATATAAGAAATGTTAATGAAATAACTATTAGGTTTTTACTTATAAATAAATCGTTTAAAAATTTAGTTGTAAATAATCTAAGTATCATAAATATTAGTACTGATAACAGTAAAAATATGCTTATATTGCTTTTGGATAAGTCTAGATATATGTGTTTTTGAACTTCTCTAAGATTTATAAATAAACTTATACTAGAGGTTATAAATATAGTTATACCATACCCCATTATATTAACACCTGGAAGACCAATAAATATAAATAGGCAAACAAGTTCTAATACTGATACAATTAGTGAGTTTCTAAGTATCACGCCTTGTTTATTTAATCCATTTAGTATTCCAAACATAGTATTGGCAGTAAAGAAAATAGGTGCACTTAATGATGCAATCCTTATATACTCGCCTAGGTCATTTCTACTGTAAAACATTTGGCCTAATGAGTCAGGAATTATATTACAGATTATGGCTGTAGCAAGTCCTAATAAAAATGCTATTTTCATAACTTTTTTTATTCTTACAGTAGCATTATAATAGTCACCTCTACTTAAGGTTTCTGATAAATCAGGAACAATAAGAGAATTAATAGATCCTATAACAATCATTGGAAAGGTAACTATTGTTAATGCCATTCCAGTAAATTTTCCTATCATTCCTAAGGCGGTTACAGCATCAAAACCAGCAGCAGCTAATCTTCTAGGAACCAGTAAGGTAGATACTGTACCAAATAGATTTCCAAGGAACCCATTAAGACATAATGGGAATGCGATTATAAAAACATTAAATAATAATTGTGAAGCTCTCTCTGGCTTATCAAATGCTGGAGGAGCCTTTTTAGAAAGATTTTTATAATATACATATAGTAAAAGTAAGCTTTGAAGTTCTCCAATCGCTAAAGAAACGTAAGCTAATGTTACTAGGGATGTAATAGTTGTAGCTTTAAACATGTAGATTAATAAAGCAATGGTGATAATACGCATAGCTTTTTCTAGAATGTCAATAAATGAAGGAACCACTATTTTAGAAACTCCATAGAAGTAACCTTTTAATATATTAGATAAAGCTATGAATACCATCGCTGGACAAGTAACTCTGATAGCGTTAATAGTTCTCATGTCGTGGATACCATATTTACTTATGTAGGGAGCTAAAAAAAATACCATAATTCCTATGGCGATTGCCCATATTACATTAAAGCTTGCAACTGTTCTTATAGTCTTACTTATGCTATTATATTGGCCTTTAGATTTATATATTGCAGATACTTGGGATATAGCTGCTATAATTCCTGCAGTCATTAAGCAGATAAAAAGGTTATATATAGGCATTACTAAACCATATAATCCTATCCCAACAGGCCCTATAAGTTTTGATAAGTAAATTGAGAAAATAAATCCTAATATCCCAGTGGTTATATTAGATGCTGTAAGAAGAAATGAGTTTCTTACAAAACTATCTTTTTTCAAAGTTTATCACCCCCAATTAATACACTTATATCTATTCCTAAATAAAAGGAAATATGCATCTACTAAATATTAAGAAAATAAATAGTCGAGGGAAAAATTAAATTATCATAAAAGTAATAATTTATATATTTCAAAATATAAATTAAACATAAAGAGAAAATAAGGGGGAGAGTATGAAGAGGTTTATTAAATTTCTGCTTGTTTCAATTATAGTAGTAACTATTGCCTTTGGAATTTTTAAGGTTACAAATAAATATAATTTAGATATTTTAAATAAAAATATAGATTGGTCAATAAGCCTTAAAGGATATGAAGGCGCTAAAAGTTTTGCATTTGATGATGAAGGGAACTTATATCTAGCATTTGAAGATACAATTAGAGTACTTAATAAAGATGGAAATGATGAACTTATAATAAGAGAAAGTAAATTTGATATTTTAGATATACTGTACTATAATGAAAAATTATACATAGCAACAGATAATAGGATATTAGAATATAACATAGATAAAAAATCTTATAAGGAGATTATAACTGGAATACCTAACAATGGGATAAATAAAAAAGTAAATTTGCTTTTAAATAATGATAAGTTATATTTTTCTATTGGAAGTAATACTAACTCAGGAGTAGTTAATTCAAAAGGTGAGGCGTTTGATATTGCAACTAGCCCATGGATTTTAACAGGAAATAATTATGGAGATGGGAAAACTGGTGCTTTTTCTCCTTATTCAGTAAGTAATGAGGTAGGAGAAAAGGTAGAATCTCAAAAAATAGGTAATGCCGCTATATTATCTTATGATATTAATACTGAGGAAGTAAAATTATATGCTCATGGAATAAGAAATATAAATGGATGGGATACAGATAGCGAAGGGAAAATTAAGGCAATAGTTGGAGGAATGGAAGATTTACCTCCTAGAAATATAAAAGATGATAAGGACTATATTTATGATATTCAAGAAGAAAATTGGTATGGATGGCCTGATTATAGTGGTGGTGATCCTATAACATCGCCAAGGTTTACAGATTCAGTAAGACAAGAATTTTTAATAAAGAATCATCCTGATAAAAATCCAAGTGCTCCTATGTATCAAGATAATGATGTTTCATCATTACAGGGACTAGCTATAGATAAAGAAGGAATATGCTTTGAAAAGGATACTATTATATTTGGAAATAATAAGAAGGGATTTATCTACGCACTAAGTAAGAATGGAGTAGCAAGAGAATTAGTAGATTTAGGTGATAAAAGTAAGATAGAGAAAATATCATTTTATAAAGATAGCTTTTATATTTTAGATAGTAAGCTTGGGTGTTTATATAATCTTGAGTACAATAAAACTAGTAAATTATTTAGACTTCCAAAGATATTCTGGATTTTTTCTATAGTATTTATTATAGTTATAATTATATGTGTATTAATAAAGAATAAAAGTAAAAAGGTGAAAATTAACAGTAAGTAAAAGAGAGAAGAGAAAGTCTTTAAAGATATGTAGGTATAATCTATTTATATATTTTAAAGAATTCTCTTCTTTTTTATAAAAATTATTAATAAATTATGGAAGTTATAAATATAAATATAATATAACTTATGTAATTAGGAGGTAAGGTGAGATGGGAAAAACTATAGTACTTAATTTATCAGATGTAAAGCTAAATGGAGATATACTAGATGTTGGGGAGAGTTTTGGTGTTATTTACAATATATCAAAGGATGTAATGGATGAAATTTCAGTAGATTATGTGGGGGGAGATAATTCAAGTGTTATTCTTAATGAAGAAGAATATGATACTTGCACAATGTTTTTTCATTTAAGTAAAATGTGGAATAATTATAGCAGATTAAGGTTGATTGAAGAAGTTACAAAGTACATTAAAGTTGGTGGACAAATATTTATATGGGATATAAATAAAGAAGTCAAAGATATGATTAATAATAAAATAATGGCAGTACTACCGTCAGGTAAAGTAAGAGAATTCGAATTTAAAAATTTAAATCCAATAATAAAGTCAAATATAGAGGATAATAAAAAATTACTTGAAAAATACTATAAAATAGAAGAAACTAAATTATGGGAGGATATACATTTTATAAGGGGGATAAAACTTTAACATTGAAAGGAAGAAGATACGTATGAAAATTTTACTTACAGCTATAAATTCTAAATTTGTACACAGTAATTTAGCTGTTAGATACCTAAGAGCCTTTACTAAAGATATGAATTATGATTGTAAGATTAGAGAGTTTTCCATTAATGATAGAGATGAAAAAGTATTAGAAGAAATAATAAAAGAGAGACCTGATGTAGTAGCCTTTTCAACTTATATCTGGAATATAGAAATGATAAAAAGGCTTTCTAATCTTATAAAACTAGTAGATGAAAATATAGAGATATTGTATGGTGGGCCAGAAGTATCTTATGATAGTCAAAACATATTAAAAGAGTTAAATGGGGAATATATTATTGAAGGAGAAGGAGAAAAAACATATAGAGAGTTTGTAGAATATAAATTAGGAGAAAGGCAAATAAACTCAATAAGAAGTTTATATTACAAAATTGATGGAGAGGTAATATCAAATGGAAAAAGACCTCTTATGAATATGAATGAATTAATATTCCCTTATGAAGAAGATGAAAACTTGGATAATAAAATAGTGTACTATGAAGCTTCTAGAGGATGTCCTTTTAAAACATAACCGATATTAGGGCAATTGCATATCAATGCTATCTTCATAAGGATTATAAATTATTTTTTTGAATATCTTTCTTACATTTCCCCTTTTTTCTTTATTGCTCTCTAATTTATTAAAATTCCTTATAGAATTTATAATTTCCTTTTCATCCCTTTCGTTTATATTATCTAATTGAATTGATCTTAATTCATATATTCTGCTTTCTAGTTCAGTATTCTTTAATGTTAGTTCTTCTATTTTTTTTGTTAATGGAGTAGCAGCTTCGTTGCTTAATAACATTAATTTATCCACCAAGTTGCCTATTGCCTTTTTATTGCTATTAATAGTATTAGTTAAAACTTCTATTTCATCGTCTTTATTGTCTTTTTTAACTTTGTTTTTAAATGACTTATATGTAGAATAATCCTCTAGTTCAGCTATGAGTAAAGACACTTTTCCTTCTATAAATTCGGCATTTACGTACCTAGAATTTTCACATTTCTTTTTGTCTTTATCTATTCCTAATTCATTAGTGTTTCTGCTTAGTCTATTCTGGCAAACATAATATGTATTTCTTCCACTATTAGTTAAAACATATTTAGAACCACAATAAGGGCAATATAATACTTCTGTAAGCCAATAAACCTTACTCTCTTTCTTGGTGGCAGTTTCCTTATTTTTATCCAATAACATATTTACCTTTAAAAATGTGTCTGGATCTATACAAGCTTTATGTTTCCCTACGATAAGAGTTGGATAGTTAGCGGTCTTGCCATATGTCATATAACCTTTTTTGTTAGCACTCCCAACTATATCATAACCCTTTTTAATAAAATATTCAGAAACTCTTTCATCACTTTTGCAATAAATTGGGTTTCTTAACAATCTTCCTAAACTACTCCTAGTAGATAGAGATTTAAAACCATTATTCAAAAGATATTTTTGTGTGGAATATAAAGAATTAAATTCTAAATATTTTGAAAATATCAATTGTATTAATTTTTCGTCTGATATTTTCAAATAGCTTTTACCTTCTCTTTCTTCTACTATACAACCAAACGGAATAAATCCACCTGTAAAACAACCTTTTTTAGCTAGAGCTATCATATTATCTTTGACTCTTTCTCTTATATTTTCTCTTTCCATATTAGCAAAAGCAGATAATATAAACATCATCATTTCACCCATAACAGTAGTAGTATCAAAACCTTCTGTGATTGATACAAGCTTAACATTATTCTTTTTTAAGTTTTCATAAATTCCAACGAAGTCAACTATATTTCTAGATATTCTATCTATTTTATAAGTTGCAACTATATCAAATTTCTCTAATTTAATCATGTTCATCATTTTTTTAAAAGCTGGTCTATTTGTATTCCCTCCACTGAATCCTTCATCTACAAATACTTCAAATTCGTTACTGCCTTTAAAGTAATCCTTACAAAGACTTATTTGCGTATCTATGCTTTCGCTATTTTCTTTAAAGACAGATTTTCTTGTATAAATAGCAATTCTCAATTTTATCACCTACCCTTCAGCTTGGATATTTCTTTTTTTACCATGGTCATGATTAATTCTTGTGTAGTTTCATCAATGTTATTTTCATCTTTAATAATGCCTATGTCTACTAAATATTTTAAAAAGTCAGATACCAACGCATCTTTTTCTTTTGTAACCCCATTTCTTTCAGAAACCAATCCCTCTAAGTAATCTAAAGATACACCAAAGTATTCAGCAACTTTTTTAGAAAAATCTCTTCCTCCATCTTGCTTCCCACTTTCAATCATTCCGATTAAACTTCTAGCAACACCTAGTTCCTTGCTAAGTTGTTGTTGAGTTAAATTCTTCTCTTTTCTTAATTCTTTTAACAAAATGCCTTTCATATATGCATTCCTCCATATTTTATTACTTATATGTCATAAAAAAAGTACCACTTATAAAAAAAATATCATAAAATATGATAAATTAAAAGAGAACGTATGTACGATTTTAAAGAAAAATAAAGGAAATTTTAAATATATAACAAAATTTTATCATAAATTAAATAGGTCATCATATATGACATTATATAGTGTTATTCAAGAATAAATCAGCTTTTACTTTTGTCACAATACATGACATAATAATATCAGAAAGGAGGTGCTAAGGTGTTTAAGGATATAAGAGAAAAAAAAGGTTTTTCAACTAAATATGTTGCGGACAAGCTTAATATAAAAATTAATACACTATACAAATATGAAGAATTTTACTCATTGCCTTCTGCTCCTATTTTACTAAAAATGCAGCAGATTTACAAATGTACTCACGAAGAGTTATTTGAAGCTTATAAATATGCTAGGAGGATTTATGATGAAAGAAAAAATAAAAGATAAAATTAAGTATTTGACAGAAGAGGAAGCTAAAGAACTTTGCGATAGTTTGAAAAATATATTTAAAGGAGGAGTAAGGATATTAAATCCGGAAAATTACCAATCAGCTATGGCTGGTTATTACGAGAACTTAGAAAAAGGACAAGCTAATGAAAGTTAGGCTGATAGACTTTAACTTTAAAACTTAACAGAATAAAAATTAAGGAGGGTTATATGAATAATTTACAAGTATTTAAAAATGAAAAATTAAACTTAGAAGTTAGAACAATTCAAAATGAAGATGGAAGCATTTCTATTAGTTCAGAAGATGCAGCAATAGGTTTTGGTTTTACTCAAGTTAAAAACAATAGAAAATATGTGAGATGGGAGACTATGAACGGTTATTGTTCCGAACTTGGATTTTCCCAACAAATTGGGAAAGATGATTATATTCCAGAGAGTTTATTTTATATGTTAGGAATGAAAGCTAGTAATAAAGTAGCACAAGAATTTCAAAAGTGGTTAGCAGTAGAAGTTATACCGAGTATAAGAAAGACGGGTTCATATACAAATAATAATCAGAAATTACTTTCAGAATTTAGGGGACAAATAACAACCTTAGTAGATGATATTGTAAGTTCTAAAATAAATCAAATAGAAGATAAATGTTCACAGTATTATAGACCATCAGCATTTGATAAGACTAATATAAGTCACTACATTAAGAAAAGATTAGGGATAACTAAAGCCAATGAAGAATACGAACTTGTAAAAGAAAGAGTCTTAATAAGGCTTGGAGCTACCAAGTGGGAAGATGTAGATGTTGAAACTCTTAAAAGTTCATTAAATGTAATAGATGAAAGTATAAGAGTTATTAAGATGGATAGACCATATGAACAAACTAGTTTATTTTAATAACTCAGTAAAAAAATAATTACATACTTTAACAATTTTTAGGGAAACTAATTATAAATTTTAATTGTTTTAGGAGTGATTATTTTGAGTAAGAAAAGTAAAGTAACACAAGAACAAAAAGAAGAAATTTATAAATCTTTGTTGAAAGACTTTGATTTAGGGGATTTTGAAGGAATTAAAGTAGTTAGTGAAAACAAAGAAAAATTAAAAGAAAAGCTAATTTACATTGGAGAAAATAATATTTTATAAACTTTTTAAAAAAGGGCTAAATTGCCCATCGAACAAAACTTAACAGAATAAGAGGAGGGTAAACATGAATAACCAAATTGTAAAAATCAATAATGCTGATTTATTAGTAAAGGAAATTAATGGACAAAGAGTTGTAACATTCAAAGATATTGATATGTTACATGAAAGAGTAGAAGGAACTGCAAGTAAAAATTTTAGAAATAATAAAAAACATTTCATAAAGAATGTAGATTACTTTGAATTATCTAAAAATGATGTTGGGGAAAATCTTTCCGAGACATATGGATTTGATAAAAAAGCACCTAAAGGACTACTAATTACAGAAAGTGGCTACTTAATGTTAGTAAAGTCACTTCAAGATGATTTAGCATGGAAGGTCCAAAGAGAATTAGTTAATAACTATTTCAGAGCAAAGCAAATTGTACAAGCTAAGTTATCTAAGGAGTTGCAAGCAATATTTATGATAGACGGCAAGCAACAAGAATTAGAACAAGAAATAATTGTTGTAAGAGATGAGGTTAAGGATTTAAAAGATAACTTGCCATTACTTGGAGTGGATTGTGATGAAATTACTAGTTTAATTAAAAAGATCTGCACTAAGGTAACTGGATACGAAACACCTGCATATAAAGATAAATCTTTAAGAGGTAGAGTTTATTCAGACATTTATGGACAAGTTAAAAGAGAATTTCAAGTAAAGTCATATAAAGCTATTAAGAGAAGTCAAATAGAACTTGCTAAAGGAATAATAACAAATTATAAAGCACCTAAAGCTTTATTAGATGAAATTATACAAGTAAATAACCAAGTAGATTTTGAGGAGGTAATTTAATATGGAAAGATTTTTAGAAGTTCATGGAACAATAATTAATAAAAAAGATATAAGAAGGGTTGAGTTTATATCAGAT
>NZ_JAGHFX010000050.1 GCF_017888565.1 Clostridium sp. | reverse complement strand
TTTGCTCAAATTACTTTGAGTCTTAATGTTAAGACGTCTAAAAGAATTGCTGGTTTGTTTACTTAACTTATTTTCTGTTCAATTTTCAAAGACCATTTTCTTCATCGCCCTCAAGCGACTTTCTTATTCTATCACTTATTTACTTTCTTGTCAACAATGTTTTTTAACTTTTTTCAAGTTATCTTGCTGCAATTAATACATTCATAAGCGACGAATTACATAATATCATGTTAGCCCCCTCTACTCTTGATCAAATATACTTATTTACAAAAATTATATTTACTTTTCTATAAATCCCTCCTATTTTCTTGTTTTTTTAATTATTGATACACCTGGATAAGTTAATTATCCATTTTAAATATTAACAATAGTATACATTCTATATATTCTTATATATCTCGTTGTTCAATCCTATATTTATATATAAATTTATCTAGCGCTTTAATTTCACAATCAATATATAGTTATATAATTAATTTATAATTCAAATAATTAGAATCAATAATCTATAAATGAGTCAACTTACTTTCTTTAAGTAAAATCATAACGCTAGACTTATATTAAATTTGAATTTATCTAATATATATAGTACTTTAATGTACTTTATAATATTAATTTGATATAAAAGTTGAATTCATATATATTGTAGCAATACATTTATTTAATGTTTCGTTTATTACTTTCTTATTATTTAAATATAAATAGAGCAATAAAAATAGAAGGCATACTTTCATACACCTTCTATTTCCATTTATTTTATTTTATTTATTATCTCTTTAATTCTGCTTTTATTGCGTCAGCAACAAATTGAACATTTGTTCCAACTATAACTTGAATGCTACCTTTTCCTGGTCTTATAACTCCTCTAGCTCCTAAAGCTGTTAACTTCTTGTCTACTATAATTGAGTTATCTTTAACATTAAGTCTTAATCTAGTAACACAGTTATCTACTGTTACTATATTTTGTTTTCCACCTAAAGCTTCAATATAAGCTTTTGCTAATTCATTCATATCTCCAGTAATTGCTGAATTGTCTGTGAACTCTTCATCATCATCTTCTCTACCTGGAGTCTTTAAGTTAAACTTAACAATAATAATTCTGAATACTACATAGTATATAAATCCAACTACTAAACCGATTGGTATTAACCATAATGGATTTAAAGCCATTGGTGCCTTAAAGCTTAATATCCAGTCAACAAGTCCAGCACTAAAGTTAAATCCAGCTCTTACTGGTAATAATGCAACAACTGTTAATGATATTCCTGTTAAAAGAGCATGTGCAAAGTATAGTCCTGGTGCTAAGAACATGAATGCGAATTCTAGAGGTTCTGTAACTCCTGTAAAGAATGAACCTAATCCAGCAGCTAATAATAATCCATATACAGCTTTCTTCTTGTTGTCTTTAGCTGTATGATACATAGCTAAAGCTCCAGCTGGTAAACCGAACATCATAACTGGGAAGAATCCTGACATATACATACCAGTTTGACCTAGAGTTCCTGTACCACCCCAGAAGTTAGCTATATCATTAATTCCTGCAACGTCAAACCAGAATACTGAGTTAAGTGCGTGGTGTAATCCTGTTGGTATTAATAATCTATTGAAGAACCCATAGATACCTGCTCCAACTGCATCTGTAGCAATAATTGCTTTACCGAATGATACTAGTGCTCCATAAACCATTGGCCATACGAAATATAATATTACTGCTGCAATTAATGAAGCAAAAGATGTCATAATTGCAACTGATCTCTTACCGCTAAAGAATCCTAAAGCATCTGGTAATTTTGTTCCTTTGAATTTATTGTAGCAAGATGCTCCAATTATACCTGCAAGGATACCGATAAATTGAGTTTGAATCTTAGTAAATGCTGCTGGTACTTCTGCAACATCTATTTTCATAAACATTGAAACAACTGCTGGGCTTAATAATGTTGTAATCATAAGCCATGAAACAAGACCTGCAAGTCCTGCTGTTCCATCGTTGTCATCTGACATTCCAACCGCTACCCCGATAGCAAAAAGAATTGCCATGTTATCTATTAATGCTCCACCAGCTTTTAATATGAAAGCTGCTATTACATTATTAGCACCCCAACCTGTTGGGTCAATCCAATAACCAATACCCATTAAAATACTTGCAACTGGTAAAGCTGCAACTGGAAGCATTAATGCTTTTCCTAGTCTTTGAAGATACTTCATCATAATAATAAATCCTCCTTAAATTTTTTATATACAAATTCAAGCAGCTGTATAATATAATTCCGAGTAAGAAATAAAAAAAGCCGAAAAGAATATTATAGATATATAAATCCTTTTCGGCTCATGCTCAACTAAATTGATAACACGCCTAAACTTGTACACATATTTTATTTACAATGTTATTGTATCATCTGTTGTTATTGTTTTCAACAGTTTTTTTTATTGTTTTTTTGATATTTTTCTATGATTTTCTTAAGATTTCATTAATTATATTAAATATCCTTAATTTTGCTAACGATTTCATTAGTTTTTTTTGATTTAGTTTATTGACAACTATTAATAACTATATATATAATCATACTAGACGTGTTACTGTTTAATCAGGCATGAGTCCAGCTATAATTCTAGGGCTTATGCCTTTTGTTTTTAACATTTTGTATATAATATTTATGTATTTATTCTTACATATTTATAAATACTATAAGTATTAATCTATACACTCATTAAAATTTGAAGTAGAAAGGATGTGGGTTCCTGATTATTCAGGAAATACTATGTTTAATTTTATTAAGAACTTATTTAAGTCAGACTCAAACAATGAAAATGCTGTAGTTAATCCTAATGCACTTGTTGCTCCTGTTTCTGGTAAGATTATTCCTTTATCAGAAGTTCCAGACCCAGTTTTTGCTGAAAAACTAGCTGGAGATGGAATGGCTATAGTAGCTGAAGGAGATACTATTGTTGCTCCTGCTGATGGAGAAGTTACTCTTATCTTTAAAACTAAGCATGCATTTGCTATGACTTTAGAAAATGGATTAGAGATACTTGTTCACATAGGATTAGAAACTGTTTCTCTTGATGGAGAAGGTTTTGAACAATTAGTAGAGCAAGGTACAAAAGTTAAAGCTGGTACACCATTAATTAAAATAAACAGAGAATTAATCTTAAGCAAAGGATTATCTCTTGCTACGCCAGTGCTAATAACTAATGTTGATGCAACTAAGTCAATAACTCCAACTGAAAGTGGAGCTGCTGTTGCAGGTAATACTGTAGTTGTTAAATTCGAAGTATAATAATTTTTTTATAAAATAAAAATCAGCCATATTTTATAATGGCTGATTTTTATTTTATAATTGAAACTCTAAATCTTTCTATATGCATTGCTAAATATGCAACTTCATCTTCTGACACAGCTTTAATCTCTAAAGTTCTACAAATTATTTCTTTTGTCTCTTCTGCAATTTTATATGATACTCCATACTTTTCTCTTATAACATCAATCAAATCATTTTTTATAGGCGTATCAGTAATTATTCTTTCTATTGCAAATCTTATATGAGTTAAGAACCTTGCATAATCTAAAGATTTTCTATCTATTTCTATATTTAAGCTATCTTCAACGTGTTCAATAATAGAATTACTTAAAAAACTATATTTTATAGTATTTGATAACTTTCCATTATTCCTTGCAGAATGAATATGCAAAGCAATAAATCCCTTTTCACCCTCAGGTATATCTAATTTTAACTCTTCACTTATTCTATTTGCCAATCTACTAGCCATTTCAAACTCTTTATTATACAAAGTTTCTATTTCTACTAAAAAAGGATTTTGTATTTCTTCATCATCTTCTAACCTCTTTATTGCATAAAATAAATGATCTACTAATCCTATATGAATATTTTCATTAAGATCTTCACCTAATTCGTCAGTTATTTCTGCAATTACTTCTTCAACTAATGCAATTAATTTTGTATCTACCCTATTTAAAATTTCTTCAAAGTTTCTTTGATTTTCCTTATCTTCAATTATAAATATTTTCTCAACTAAAGTCCCTTTTTTTATAATATCTCCTGTTTTTTTACCAAATCCTATTCCCTTTTGAAAAAGAATTTTTTCCTTTCCTTTCTCTCTTACAAGTAATATGTTGTTATTAAAGGATTTCACTACAGTTGTATTGTTATTTAATATAATCTCTTTCATAAATACCTTCCTCTTATTAAGTATAATAATTAATATTATTTTTCTAATATCTTAAAAAAGCTTATATGGTCCTTCCATGCCCCATTTATAAATAAATATTTTTCATTTAACCCAATTTTTTTAAATCCACAACCATTAAGTACGGCTTTTGATTTTTCATTATCTGTTAAAACAGAGGCTTCTAATCTATGCAGCTCTAGTTCATCTCTTGCATAATCTATAACTAATCTTAAGGCTTCTTTCATATATCCCCTACCTTCAAAATTCTTATCAATAGAGTATCCTATTATTCCACTTTTAAAAACCCCATAAACTATATTAGATATCTTAATCTTACCAATTAATTCTTCACCTTTATATATTCCAAAGTCTACTCCAGTACCATTCATTAGATGCTTATAACTTTCTAATAAAATATCTCTTTGAACTTCATATGTATAAAAGTTATTATCCCGACTTGGCTCAAAATTACTTAAGTGATCTTTATTTCTTATGTTATAGTCTAATAGAGCTTCTGCACAATCAGGAGTTAAATTTTTTACAGTGATATTTTCACCAATTAAATTAATTAAGAAACTCCTTTGAGTATTGTTATACTCATTTCTATTTATTCCAAAGCTTAATTCATCTAAAAATACTCCATTCGAAAAAAGATTCTCAGTAAAGATCCCTTCTAATGTAAATCCTAAATCTAAAAATACCTTATAACCAATATTTTCATCTACCAAAACATTAGCCTTATATATATTTGTATCTTTAAATATAGCTCTTAATATACTTTGTACAGTTTCTTTTAACAAATCATATTTATTTTCTTTGTAAAACTTTAGCTTAACGGTACATTTTTTATTATCCTTATCTAGCTCAACTATAGTAAATCTTCCTATAAATATATTATTTTTATCTTTTATAATATAATCACTAAATGTTCCTTTAACTAAATCTATACTTATTCCTCTGTTTTCGCTCATAACAAAATCTCCTAAGTTGCATATATGTCTATCACTAATTATATTATAACGATAAACGTACCTTATGCACAACATATTATATTTTATTAATTAATCAATATTCAAAGTTAATTTAACGTACATTATTTCAAATAAACTTTCATATAATTAATTACTATTAATTACCTTAGGAGTCTATATGCTTATTTTAAAGCTTTTCAAAAAAAATAGAAACAATAATAAAAAGAATAATACAAAAAAATTTTTTAGGTTTTTTATAATATTATCATTAACCCTACTAGTCTGCAAATCATTTTTAGGTTATAGATCTCAAGCAAATAATTTAAAACATTCAAATATTGATAATATAAAGGTGATTTCTGAAGAAAGTTTAGTCAAAGAAATTAAAAATGTCAATAAAATAATTCCTCTAGAAGTAGAACTTTCAAAAACGGTAACAATAGATAAAAGCTTTGGAGATCTTGAAATATTAAAGAAGTATAAAAGGATAAGATTCTTTGCCAACTGCTCATATTCTATAGATTTATCACAAATTACTACTAACGATATAGAAATTGATAATAAAAATAAAAAGCTAAATATAATATTAACTAAGCCTGAAGTTTTTAGTATTAATATTAATAGAGAAAAAACAGAATATGAAGAATCCTCCAATGGTTTACTTAGATTTGGAGAAATAAAATTAACTTCTGAAGAATTTGATTTAATTCAAGAAGAAGTTCATAAAGGTTTTGAAGAAACTATGAAAAGTGATGAAATATATAATAAAGTTATATCTAACACTAAGATTTCTTTAGAAAAACTCTTAGACCAAATAACAGAAGAGAAAATGAGCATCAATATATCCTTTAAATAAATATGGTTTATTTTCTTTATAGATGTATAATATATTTAAATAATTTATACAATTAATTTTATAAAGGAGTTGATAAAATGAAGAAAATAGTTTTAGCAGGTGGATGCTTTTGGGGCGTAGAAGAATTTCTTTCTAGATTAAATGGTGTAGTATCTACAGAAGTAGGCTACGCAAATGGAAGAACCGAAAATCCAACCTATGAGGATGTATGCTATAAAAATACTTATTTTGCTGAAGCTTGTTTAGTTGAATATGATGAAAGTAAAACATCATTAGAACATATATTAAATGAATATTGGTCAATAATTGATCCTACAGCATTGAACAGACAAGGTCCAGACGTTGGAAGTCAATATAGAACAGGTATATATTATTTATATGAAAATGACTTAGATACGCTTCTTAAAAGCAAGGAAGAAGAGCAAAAAAAGTATGACAAAAAAATTGTTACAGAAGTAAAACCCCTAATTAATTATTATAAAGCTGAAGAGTATCATCAAAAATACTTAAAGAAAAATCCTAATGGATATTGTCATATAAAATTATAGTATAAAAACTATGTATAGGTATTAATTTAAAATTATACCTATACATAGTTTTAAATGCTCAAACTTATTTATATAGAAAACTTTAAAAAATTATATAGATTTATTGAAATAATAATCAATATTAAATAGGTAAAAATATTATCTACCTTCTTAGTCGATATGTTACCATTTATCTTATTACCGATTATCCCTCCAGCAATTCCCCCTAAAATCATAACTACTAATGTTTTTACATTAAAATCAGGTATATTTTTACTTATTAATGTACTCAAAAAACTAGTACTTTGCGAGAACATTATTATATATATTGAATTGGCAGCAGCTGTCTTTGTTTTCATTGAAAAAAAATATGATAGCACAACTAAATTTATAGGCCCTCCACCAATTCCTAAAAATGCTGAAATTAAGCCTAATACTAGTCCAATAAAAATGCATAAATACAAATTTGTAACATTCATTGTTTTTATTTTATCTAAATTTTTAACATATATTAAGGTTGCAATAGTGATAATAATAAGCACCAAAGCTTGTACAGCTCCTACCTTATTATCATCATTAAGCAATATCTTAAGATATTGAAATACTCTACTTCCTAAAATACCACCTATTGCAGAGCCTACTCCTAATAATGTAGATATTTTTAAATTCATATTTTTATTTGAATTATTCTTCATGTTTTTAAACACAGAAATTATAGACATAGACAATACTGTACAACCAGATAAAAAGCTTATCGAAGATACCGACATCATTCCAATAGTATCTAAGACAGGTTTTATTATTATTCCACCTCCAACTCCACATATAGCTCCAACTATTGATGCCCCTAAACTAACTATTAAAAAAATTATATTTGATATAAATTCTTCTAGCACTATATCTCCCCTTTTTAAGATGTCTAAATATTAATATAACATTTATATAAAACCTACTGCTACTAAGTTGCTATACTTCTTATAACAAATACTTGTTATCCCCTTAGTGACCTAACTATTCTAAATATACTCATATAAATTAATAAATACTATAAAAATAAATTGACTTTATTTGTGATATTATTAAAATACATTTTCACAGATAATTTATTTTATATCTATATATAAAATTTCTTTTTTATATTCTTTAAAATAATTATCTTTTTCTATATTTAATTACCTATTCTTTTTATTATATAAGAATAGTTGTGTAAGGAGCCCTATTAGTCCAACTAACATTATGCATAGCCCTTGTATTCCAATATTCTTTTGTCCTATAATAATCATTGATAAAAACAGTATAAATAAACCAATGTTAATAACTATTTTTGTCGCTTTGCTCATATATTACATCACCATCCATCTAATTTCGCCCGGTTCTAAAGTAACATGAACCATATTACCATTACCATCATAGACATTAGTAACTTGCTCTTTATTTGTATTATTTAAAATAGCATATTTTTTAATACTTGGATAAGCATGTACTTCACAGTATAAATTATCTGCATACCACTTTTTAAACTCATTCTCTTTATTTGCAGAATAATATAATGCTCTCATTAATAAACGTGTATTTTGTTCTGAATATGGAAGTCCTGCAATATATACACACCTTCCATTCCCATAGTCATTGCTTGAAATATTAACTTCACCATTACTATAGGCAATTATTTGTGTGGACTCCTTTATTGAATAAATATTTTTCATGCCTTCGCCAAAGTCAAAATCTTCTTTCTTATCTTCTATAATAAAATGACTTTCTACTTCTTCATGGAAGTATTTATCAGTGTGTAATGTAAATCCTAATTCTTTATCTACCCCAAAGGCATCTGCTAATTGGAAGTAATGACCACCATTTTCAAATGCTGTTGGTTCACCGATTCCTACAAAACCCCCACCATTATAAATCCATTCACGTATAGTTGCTACAAACTTCGGCTCTCCCCAAACATCTCCACCTGAGAATGCTGTGTTAGCATCACCTGCATTTATTATTACATCAATATCTTCTGGAATTCCATTTTCTTTTATATCATCAAAACTTATAAAGGTTACATCTACATTAGCTCCGCTAAGAGATTCTAATATTCCATTATAAGAATAAATTTGCTTACAATATAAAGCATGTGCAACCATGTAAGGATGCCAGCTTCTTAATTTTCCCCAACTATTCAAAATAGCTACTTTCAATCCACAATACGGGTTTTGATTATGAATAATATCATAAATTTCTCTAAACTCATCACAAGTTTTTTCTATATAATCCACAAACTTAGGGAACTTGTATGCTAAGCTTGGATATCCACCATATCCAATACGGTCGATAGGCTTTCTCATAATGGCACGTCTTGCACTTAACCAGTTATCAATTGCTTCTATAGTTGGATCATTTCCTTCATAGAAGGTATCTGGGAAGAAGTATGGTAAAAATCTTCCTTCATGATATTTCACACCTGGAATATCAGATATTAAACGAAGGGTAGCCCCTCCTCCAACACTTCCTACAACTGCATCTAATCCAATTTCACTAAAATACTTACCATAAGGTTCAGTACCTATCCAATTATCACCAAGGAACATCATTGCTTCCTTACCAGCTTTATGAGTTAATTCAACCAATTCCTTTGCAGTTTTAGATACAAATCTTTGTTGAAAATCAATATAATCTTGATATTCCTTTGTAGGAACGCAGAAAGTTGAATTATAATAACCATTTTGTACAAATACTTCAGGAGTTAATCTATATCCGTATTCCTCTTCAAAAGCTAAAATTGCTTCTGTAGAAACACTAGCACCATATCCACACCAATCTACAAATTTTTCTTTAGCTAAATTATTAAAAATTAATGTGAAATGATATAAAAAGGTTGTAAAACGTACAACATCTGTATCTGGATTATCCTTTAACCACTGTGTTAAATATTCAACAGCAAATTTCTTTGAATTTGGTTTTCTTAAATCAAATGGTATATCATGAGGTACATCTCCCCAATCATTTGTGATGTGATTATACATTTGTGTCGGATCCCATAGTATATATGCAAGAAATGAAACAGTATACTCATGGAAAGATGTACAATTATTCACTTTAACTAAATGATTTTCCTTATCATATTCCCAATTTTCAGTAGGAACAACCTCATTAATTGTTCTATCTCTAACTTCCCACCATACTTTTGGATCATGGTCATAATCTGCTTTGACCTGTTGATCATAATAAGAAGCTAAAAAATTTATTTCTAAACTACTTGACGTAGCTAATTTATATTCACTCATCAAATAAATTTGTTGACATTCATCCATGTGTTTTTCTGCGAAATCATTATGTCCACGAGCAACAAAATATGTTGTATAAATTTTTGCATCTAATTGCTTAATATCATCACTAAGCTTTGTACCATCACTATCACGAATAGCATCTGCACCCCAGCGAGATAATAGTTCTTTTGTTTCTTCAAGAAAATTACTTTCACTTGGTAATGTAACTCTGCCTTTTGTGTTTGCCATAATAATCCTCCTTAATCCTTTAATCCACCAAGGCTCATACCTTGTGTAAGTTTTTTCTGTACTAAAATATATAAAATTAATGTAGGTAACATTACTATTACTAATCCAGCATACATAATTCCATAATTAGTTGCTGTCTTTTCAACTGCCATTAAGTTCTGTAATCCAACTGGTAATGTTTTATTTGTTGTAGTCATTAATGTAAAGGAAATAATATATTCATTCCAAAAAGCTAAAAAGTTGAATAAAATAACTGTAATTATACTCGGTCTAGCCATAGGAATCATAATTTTAAGCATTGTTTTAAAGTATCCACAACCATCAATTAATGCTGCTTCTTCATAAGCTTTAGGTAATGTTTTAAAATATCCACTTAATAAGTAAATAGTAAATGGTAAATGTGTTGCTGCATAAACTACAGCTAGAATAAAGCGATTATTTAAGAAGAATTTAACATCAAAGAATCTATTTGCTGAACTTAACATTAAGAATATAGGAACTACAATGTAGTTAACATTAACAAATAACCCTGCCATAAATCCAGCATTTAAGAACTTCTTACCCTTAAAATCAAATCTTGCTAAGCAGTAAGATGCTGGTAGTGCCACTACTAACAAAATAATAAGAGATAAGGCCGTAACAATTACAGAGTTTAATAAATATTCACCCATCTTTGCTTGACTAAAAGCAATGGTAAAATTTTCCCATATCAACTTTTTAGGAAAGGCGAATGGATTAACATCTTGTCCAACAAACTCAGCATTTGATTTAAGACTAGCCATAAATACCCAAGCAACTGGTACAATAATGGAAACTGCTAGAGTAATTAAAGCTATATAAATAAATATTTTATATAAGCTTTTAGTGCTACTTAATTTTTTATCTTTACTATTTTTCATATCTTACCTCCTAAAACTCTAGTGTTTCGCGCTCAGTAATTTTATTAATTACGGCAGATAGAATGAAGGAGAATAAGAATACTACTACTCCAATTGCCATACCATAACCATAAGCTGATGATGTATATGCTTGTTTATACATATAGTTTAAGAATACGTCAGTTTGTCCATTAGGACCTCCACCTGTCATAATTTGAACCATTAAGAAACTTAGGTTAATTGTACTAATAACAAAGAATGTTAAAGTAGTACGAATGTTATCCCAAATAAGTGGTAAAGTAATAGTAAAGAATTGTTTAACTTTACCTGCCCCATCTAACCCAGCTGCTTCGTAAAAACTATCTGGAACAGAGGCCATACTCGCCATATACATAACCATATAATATCCAATTGCCTGCCAAATAAGAGCAAAGATTAATGAATATATTACTACATTAGGATCACCCATCCACATTCTTTGTAAGTTTTCTAAATTTAAGAAACCCAAGATACTATTTAATAGTCCTGATTGAGGATCATAAATTGCTCCAAAAATAGCTGAGATAACTACAATACTTAATATATTTGGTATGTAGAATATTATTCTAAAGAAGTTTTTCCCTTTAATATTTTCTTTGGTTAGTATTGTAGCAAAAAATATTGCAATTATAAGTGTGAAAATTGTTACAAGTGTAATAATTAGAATTGAGTTTTGCATAGATTGCAGAAAATTTTTATCTTTCAATAAAATTTCAAAGTTTCTCAATCCTTGGAATGTTTTATTGTTTGAAATCCCCCCCCATTTGTATAAAGACATTCTAAATACATTAAATGTTGGTATTACCATGAATATTGTTACAAGGATCACAGCTGGTGCCATACAAGCAAATATAAATCGCTTTTCTGACTTTCTTTTATTCAATTTAACTCCCCCCTTTAAATTAAACGGTGAGTTAAAATAACTCACCATTTATTATATAATTATAATTTGTTTAATTATTTAAGTGCTTCTCTACATTTTTCAAATGTCTCATTTAATTGAGCTTTCCATTGATCCGCAGTCATTGATCCATCAACTAATGAATCTACTGCTCCATATACAGCTTTCTTAAAGTCTAATCCCTCAATTGTGTCTGTTGTAGCCCAGTTACCTAATGCTGGTAATACACCTTCTGTCTCATAAATGCTATAGAATAACTTCATATCTCCATCAAGTTTTTCAACAATTCCTTTAACTGGTTGAACAACTGGAACTGGAACTAATTCTGCATCTTTATTAGGAGCTTTATTTTTTAACATAAGATCAACAGCTTCATCTGAATATAAGAATTTGATAAATTCTTTAGCATCGTCTGCATTTTCAGCCTCTTTTGGTACCCAAACTTGTTCAAAGAATGTGTAAGCATAACGATCTCCACCCTTTTCATATGCTGGTAAAGGCATGAATCCCCACTCAAATCCTTCTGGAGTTGACTCAGCCATCTCTCCAACTACCCAGTTTCCATTTGGCATAAATGCTGCTTGACCATCTATTACAGCTTGTTGATTTTTCTTAAATCCGCCATCACTATTTGCATTTGCAACTGTTGCATCCCAAGTATATTCAGATAACTTAGAAACTGTATCTATCACTAGTTGTCCTTCTTTTGAATTCCAAGTATTAGCATCATATTCTAATGCTTTTTTGTAATAATCAGCATCACCAGCTTGATATAACATTGCAAATAATGTTGCATCTAGATATCCTGATTGAGGATAAGTAAATAATGCTTTGCCTTCTGCTTTTAATTTATCACCATATGCCCACATTTCATCCCATGTAGTTGGCAATTCACCTTCTTTAAATTTAGATGCATCATACCATAATCCTGTTGGTGAATAAAATACTGGAGCTAAATAAGTTTTTCCATCTCCATATGGTTGAGTAATTGCATTTTCTGCAAATCCATCAGCTAATTTGTCTTTTAATTCTCCTTCAAATACATCTGAGATATCTAATAAAGCTTCTTCCTTAATCATTGTTTCAGTGAATCCACTCTTTTGTCCCATATTATAGTAAACTACATCTGGGTACTCTCCATTTTGCATTTGAGGACGTAACTCTTCATCTAACTTTGATGAAATTTGTAATTGAATATCTACATCTTTATTTGCAGTTTCAAAAGCTGTCTCAAGATTTTTCCATATTTCAGCTCCATTTCCCCCTTCGAAAGCCGCAACTTTTAAAATTCTCTTTCCACCTTCAGCAGAAGGTGGAGCTTCATTTTTTGTTCCACAGCCAACAAGTGTAGTTGTAGCCATAAGGGCTACTAATGACATACATAATAATTTTTTCATAAAATCTCTTCCCCTTTATATTTTTATAATTTCTTGTCCTTATAAAATAAAAAGTCTTTTTACAATTCATAGTATATCATCAGGTAAACGTTTTTTATATAGTTATATTGTTATGTTTTATTTATATATTGTTATTAATAAATTTACTAATAATATTATATTTCACATTAATTGCCTACCGATATTTTCTTTGCTATAATCGTTTATATAAACATTTACATTGAAAAATATATATATTCTCATATCTATATTTTTTCATGAAAGAAGGGTATTACAATGAAAAAACCAAATATTATATTATTAATGTGTGATCAATTTCGAGGTGATTGCATATCTTTTAGTGGACATCCAGATGTAAAAACACCTAATTTAGATACCTTAGCAGCTACAGGTACAATCTTTGATAAAGCTTATTCAGCTTGTCCTAGTTGTATTCCTGCTAGAGTTGCTTTATTTACCGGAAAAAGTCAAAAAAGTCATGGTCGTGTGGGATATGAAGACGGTATCCCATGGAATTATGAGCATATGCTAGCACAAGAACTGTCTGATAATGGTTATCAAACTCAATGTATCGGAAAAATGCACGTAGATCCTCCTCGTCTATCTTGTGGATTTAATAATTTAAAATTGCATGATGGATATCTCGGTTACTATAGAAGTAGTCTTATCCCTCATTATCAACATCAAGAGGTAACAGATGATTACTTATATTACTTAAAAGATAAGGAAGGTCAAAATTCAGATTTTAATGTAACTGGCCCTGAATGTAATTCTTGGATTACTCATCCTTGGATTTATGAAGAAAAACTTCATCCTACAAACTGGGTAGTAGATGAAAGTATTCGTTTTTTAAAAACTAGAGATCGTACAAAACCGTTTTTCTTAATGAGCTCATTCGTTCGCCCTCATCAACCATTTGATGCTCCACAAACTTATTTTGATATATATAAAAATAAGCAATTAAGAGAACCTGCAAATGGTGATTGGGTAGATCAAAGCCTTACTAAAGAATATGGATATATAAAAGATTCAATTTATGGTTGTAACGATAAAGACCTTCGCCATGAAGCCATGTGTGGATATTATGCATGTATAACACATGTTGATCATCAGATAGGTAGACTTATTACATCATTAATTGAAGATGGAACATATGATGATTCCATTATCTTATTTTTATCCGATCATGGTGAGCTTTTATTTGACAATAACTTATATCGAAAGGTATTTCCATATGAAGGAAGTACTCATATTCCATTAATTATACATGTTGGTAGCAATATTAAAAATAAAGCACCATTTAGGAGCGATACAATTGTTGAGCTGAGAGATATAATGCCTACTATCCTAGATTTTTCTGGAATAGAAATCCCTGAAGGGGTAGACGGATTTTCATTAGTTCCAGAAATTTATGGTGATAAAAGAAATGACCGTGAATATTTACATGGAGAGCATAGCTTCCACTCTAATTTATCCAGTCATTATATTGTTACAAAAACAGATAAATTTATATGGTATAGTGAAAAAAATGAAGAACAGTATTTTGATCTAAAAAAAGATCCTAGAGAGGAATGTAATTTAATTGATAATCCTTCCTCAAAAGAGCGTATTAACTATTTGAGAAATTGCTTAATTAAAGAATTAGCTGGAAGAGAAGAAGGTTATAGTGATGGGATTACTCTTAAAGAGGGTTGTACTCCTATAAATACTTTATCTCATATACTATAAACTATTTAAAGTCCAGTCTTAAAAATATAGGCTGGACTTATTTATTTAACATTTATTCGGTTATAGAAATGAAAACATAAGCTTATCTTTAGATAAGTCCCCTATTACAAAAGAAGAGCATAAATATTTTCTAATAAAACTCTTTGATTTTTGGTATAATGGTGTTATAAATAATAATTATGTAAGAATAAGTTTTTTTGACAATATTATAGGATTATTTTTAAATCAAGATTATGAGTCTTGTAATATAAAAGGAATATGCTCATTCCAATGCATAATAGAAAGTGATGGTTCTATGTATCCTTGCGACTTTTATACTTTTGAAACTTATAAAATCTGAAATATTTTGAATAACTCTTTTGATTATATGTATAATAACACAATTAGTTTTTTAACGAATTCTATTAGTGCAATCAGTAAGTGTCAGTCATGTAAATATTATTATATATGTAGAAATGGCTGTAGACGTCATAGAGAAAATCAAAATGATAACCTTAATTACTTTTGTGAACCTATTATGAATTTTTTCGTATTCAATAAATTAATTTAAGAACCTGGCTTTTAAAATTAAAATAAATAATACATCTACATAAAGTAATTTATAAAATTTTAAATTTATTTTTATAAATATTATTACTATTACAAAGTAATTATATTGTTAATAATTTTAAAACTATATATAGTCACTTGAACATCCATCTTGAATTAAGATATAAAGTTTAAATATATACCATAAAATAAATCTTAAATAATATTATTGCTATTTTATAATAATATTGCGATTATAATATATGGAGGTATAAAATGGGTAATACAAGATATTTAATAAATAAAAAGAACTTCGATCCAAACTATGAGCTGCTTTATATAAGCAAATCAAAGTTTGAAAACGATTGGCATAGCACATCTCATTTCCATCCATTTACAGAAATATTTTTTATAACCGATGGAAAAGGAGCATTTTATCTAGATGATGCTATTGTTAACGTTAATAAATGGGATCTAATTATAATCAATCCTAATTGCTTACACACAGAAAAGTCATCTTTATCAGATTCTCCTTTAGAATACATTGTTCTTGGAGTAGACAACCTGCTGTTAAACTTTCCTGAATCATATAGTTTAACTAATAATGAGCAGCAAATTAATCTATATAGAATTATTAATTTTTCTAAGGATAAGGAAATAATACTTAATTACTTTAATCAATTAATTAATGAGATAGAAATTAAAGAATTTAATTATCAACATGTATGTAAAAGCATTTTAACATTATTCATAACACATATCATTCGCAACACAACTTCACTACAGTTCATTGGAGAATCTCAAGAAAAATTAAACTTAGAATGTGTAAAAATTAAAAATTATATCGATTCCCACTATGCTCAGAATATAACATTAGACTTTTTATCTGATTTGTCTTATATGAATAAGTTTCACTTAGTTCATACATTCACTAAGCAAATAGGGGTTTCCCCAATAAACTATGTTATAAATAAGCGTATTCAAGAAGCCAAAAACTTACTAGCAACTACTAGCTATTCAATTCGAGACATTGCGTCTATAGTTGGTTTTGCAAATTCATCTTACTTTAGTCAAATGTTTAAAAGAGTAGCTGGAACTTCTCCAAAAAGCTATAGACTAGAAACTTCTAAGAATAAGAATATTTAACAAGGTAAGGAGTAAGATTCATTATAAAAATAACAAATCTTATAAAATGGAACCTATAAGATGGACACTTATAAAAGAGAGTCTATCTATATAGGTTCTTTTTTTGTACAATAAAGTTATGAGGTGATTTAATATGAGTAAAATAAGGTTCTCAAATAATGAAATA
>NZ_JAGHFX010000003.1 GCF_017888565.1 Clostridium sp. | reverse complement strand
GAGTGATTGGGGGGATAGAAATTAATTACAGTTTTTTAACTAAAATAAAAAGTTAAGGAGGGAAATTTAGTGAGGAAACTCAAAAGAATTTTAAGTTTATTTTTAGTGAGTATTTTAGTTGTAGGAAATGTTCAAGCAATACCAGCAGAAGCATCCAATATAATCAAGCTAGAAATAAAAGTAAAAGGAGAAGGAGAAGTTGTTATTGATGACGGAACTTCTAAATATTCTTTAGGAAACAAAGATGTTTTTAGAGCAGATTGTACATCAGATACTAATTTGAGAATAACTGCAACTCCAAATGAGGGACATTTTATATCATCTGTTGAGGGGATAGAAAATGATGGAGTTATGGATGGAAATAGTAAAATTTACGATGTAAATCTAAAAGAAAATAAGTCTATAACTATTAACTTCTTAGAAGAAAAAAAAGAGGAAACTAAAGATGAAATAATTCAATCAGATGTGATTAAGGAAGAAAAACAAGAAGCATCAAATGAAATAAATACTAATGAGGAAGAAATAAAAATAGATACTAAAGTAGATAAGATACTTAATGAATATCTTCAGGGAATATATGATTCTGAAGAAGCTTTAAATTTCAGAAAAGAACTTGTTGGAAAGCATAATTTAGAAGAAAAAGTAGATGATAACTTTTTCTTTAAAGATGAATATTTAAATGATCTTATTGATTTAGAATCTATAGGGGATTGTATTATTCTAGTTGATATTTCTAAAAAGGATTTAGCATTAGAGTATCTTCAGGATGAAAATGTAGATCCAATCTTAGAAAGTCTTAACAGTTTAAATCCTATTATAACTAGATTTAGAAGGTCTTTATCTCTTATGTCAGTTAGAACTGGAATGACTGTTACAAATCATGGTAACTTAACTTACTATGAAGGTGGAATCCTTATGGGGAGATCAGACATGTTTAGTATAAATGGGTGTACGGCTTTTTGTGCAGATCACACTAAAGTTTCGCCAGGAACTGGGGTAAGAATACTTAGTACTTCTGTTGAGAGTAATTCTAATATTAGAAAAATATTATATTATGGTTTTGAAGGGCCAGCTCAAATATCAGGTTGGGATTCAAATGGTTTAAGAATTGCTACTGCTATGGCTATTTCTGAAGTAAGACATGGTGATGGTAGAAACTTAGGTAAGAGATTACTTAATCAAGTAAGTGGATTACCTGAACCACCATCTTCATTTACTGCATATATTGCTGATACTGAAGGAAGTTCTTATCAAGATTTAGCGTTTTGGATGTATAATCCAAAGGGTTCATTACAAATATCAAAATCATCTGCTGACCCATCAATGACAAATGGGAATAGTTATTATTCAATAGCTGGAGCAGAGTATGGGGTATTTACTAATTCTAATGCTACTGGTCAAGTAGCTACTCTTGTTATTGGTTCTAATGGTTGGTCGCAAGAGATTCAGTTAGATGCGAAAACTTATTATATAAAAGAAACAAAAGCTCCAAAGGGATATGCTTTAGATAATAATATATACCCAATAACTGTTAATTCAGGTAGTAAAGCAACAAAAAGCTTTACTGATAGACCTCAAAATGACCCGATTGCTATTTTACTTAAAAAAGTGGATGCTGATACAGGAAATGCAGTTCCAGTACCAGGAGGAACTCTTGCAGATGCTCATTTTACAATAAAGTATTATGCGGGTGAGTATGCGGATGGTGTAAATCCAGCAGATTTAGGTGTATCTCCTACAAGAACTTGGGTTATGAAGACGAATGATAATGGTATTGTTAGGTTTGATGCATCAAGTAAAGTGTCAGGGGATGATTTTTATTATCAGACCAATGGAAATACAACAATTCCTTTAGGGACAATAACTATTCAAGAAACTAAAGCACCTGTAGGATATAAAATAAACCCAGAAATTTTTGTTAGAAGAATAACACCTAATGGAAATACAGAGGCTGTAGGTACTTTTAATGTTCCTATAATAAAAGAGGATTCCTTAGACTTTACTATAAGAAAAGTACAAGAAGGAACTAATATATTACTACCTAATGTAAAGTTTAGACATACAAAGCCTAATGGAACAACTGAAGAATTAACAACTAATCCAAATGGAGAAATAGTGATTAAAGGGTTAGAACAAGGAACACATAAAATAATAGAAATAAAAGCTACAGATGGTTTTGAAATAAATCCAAATGAGTTTGTTTTTGAAGTTACATCAAGTAACACAATAAAAGTAATATCTAATACTACTAATATGGGAATGAGCTATGTAGAATCAGAAGGCAATGGGGTATTGACAGTAGAAAATAGTTTAAGACCTTTCCAATTAAAAGTAGTTAAAGTCAATGATAAGAATACACCACTAAAAGGTGCTGAATTTACATTATATTCTGATAGAGAGTGTAGAAATGAAATAGGTAAGGCAGTTTCTAATGAGCAAGGAGAGTTATTCTTTGATGGGTTAAAAGTTGGAACTTCATATTACTTTAAAGAAACAAAAGCACCTGAAGGGTATAGAATACCTGTAGATTCAAATGGAAATGTTCATGTATATGAAGTAGTTACTGAATCTCAACCATCAAATGGTATTTTTAATTTTACAATAGATGGAGTTAAATATACTACTAATTCTACAAATGGTGATATTCATATAGAAGGAAATAAAAATGATAGAGTAATCAGCGTTAAAGTAGTTAATTACATAACTATGAAACTACCAAGTACAGGATCAG
>NZ_JAGHFX010000049.1 GCF_017888565.1 Clostridium sp. | reverse complement strand
TCCATAACTCTTGGATCTACATCTTTAGCAACTCCTACTCTATGTTCATCTGCCCAAGCTAGGTCTCCTGATTGTTCCATGAACTTATCAGCTCCTACCTTACATACTGGACATACCTCTGGTGCTGCATCCCCTTCATGAACGTATCCACATACTGTACAAACAAATTTCTTCATAATCTAAACTCCTCCTCATTTATATCTAATTTAATTTAATAAATTATTTTCTATAACTTTTATCAAATCCTTTCGATGTTATTATTATATAATAATAATTATCCGTTGTAAATAGTAAAATTTACTTTTGTGAAACTTTTAAAATAATGAATATATATTCTATTTTTTATTATAAGTATTTGTATTTAATTAATAATTTAATATATATAACTTTATTTTATAAATAAAAAGGGAATTTAACACAAGTTAAATTCCCTTTTATTCCATTTATAGATTCTATTATTTTATTCCTACTGCTGCTTCTACATCTGAAATTATAGCATCTACTGCCATTATTCCACTTCCACCAACATACCAAGCCTGTGGATTTACATATACTATATGTCCTTCTTCATAAGCTTTAGTTGTTTTTATTAATTCATTTTCTACCGCTTCTTTAACTGATGCTTGAGTTCCAGTTATAGCTCCTCTATCTAAAACAAATAAATAACCTGGATTCTTTTCTTTTAAGTATTCAAATGAAATATTTTGTCCATGATTTGATACTTCTATTTCTGTATCTGCTGGAGTAAATCCGAACTTGCTATAAACCATATCATATCTTGATCCTGCACCATAAACTGATAATGAACCTTCATTGAACATTGTCATTAAAGCTGTTGTGTTATTTTCTTTAACTTTTGCACTTACTGCTTCTAATCTCTTATTTATGCTTTCTAATTCAGCTGTAATTCCTTCTTCTTTATCAAATACTTGACCTAAGATTTTAGCATTATTTTCTGCTGAAGCAAATATATCATTATTAACTGTACCTAAGTATAATACTGGAGCAATTTTCTTTAAATCTTCATAATAAGACTCTTGTCTTCCTTCTATTATAATTAAATCTGGTTCTGCTGCATTAATTTTTTCTAAATCAAATTCTTTTAATGAACCTAAATCAACATATTTATCATCTTTGTATTTATCTAAATATGATGGTAGTGAACCTTTTGGTAGTGCTACTGGCTCAACCCCTAACTTGCTCATTATATCTAATGAACCGTAATCTAAAACTACAACATTCTTTGGATTAACAGGAACTTCTATTTCACCTTTTTGGTCTTTAACAACAACTGTTGTATTTTCTTCTTGTGCTGACTCTTCAGTTTTTTTATCGCCTGAAGTACATCCTACCACACCTACTAATAATAACATAACCATACTTAATATGATTGCAAGTCTTTTTTTCATTTAAAATCCCTCCATTTTTTGTTCTATATAAATTATATTTTTTACCAATTAATTGTTTTAGAAATAAATACATATTTTTTGATTATTTACTTCTCTAATATTGAAATTCATATCATAAAGACAACTTAAGTTATCTTCTGTTATCATTTCTGCTGTTGTAGTATGATTAACTAATTTTCCATCTTTTAGTGCAACAATATTATCTGAATAACAAGATGCAAAATTTATATCATGAATAACAATTATTATAGTTTTTCCTAAATCATTTACCATTTCTCTAAGCATCCTCATCATTTCAGCTGAATGCTTCATATCCAAATTGTTTAGAGGTTCATCTAGTAGTATATAATCTGTATCTTGAGCAATTATCATTGCTATATATGCTCTTTGTCTTTGTCCACCACTTAACTCATCAATATACTTATCTTGAATGTCAGTAAGCTTCATATAACTTAGAGCATTATCAACAAGCTTTTCATCTTCTTTTTTTAATCTCCCTTCACAATATGGAAATCTTCCAAATGATACAAGTTCTCTAATTGTTAATCTTATATTTAAATTGTTACTTTGCTTTAATATTGATAATTTTTTTGATAGCTCCTTAGAATCCCACTTTTTTATTTCCTTACCATCTATAATAACTTCTCCTGAATCAGAATCCATAAGTCTTGATATTATAGATAAAACAGTACTTTTCCCAGCACCATTTGGCCCTATGAACGAGGTTATTTTACCTTCCTCTATGTTAAAAGAAACATCTTCTAGAACTTTCTTACTTCCATAACTCTTACTAATATTTCTTACTTCTATCATAGCTTACTCTCCCTTAATAATAGATTTATAAAGTAAATTCCTCCAATAAAGTTAATTATTATACTTATAGTTGTGTTGAAGTTAAATATTCTTTCTACAAAGAATTGACCTCCAACTAAAGCAATTATGCTTATAAGTGTGCCAACTATAAGAAGAACTGAATGCTTATAAGTTTTAGTTATTTCATACGTTAAATTAACAACTATTATTCCTAAGAATGTAATAGGTCCAACTAACGCTGTTGATAATGAAACTAGTATAGCAACAATCATTAATATTTTTTTGCTAAATTTATCGTAATCAACCCCTAAGTTTATAGCTTGCTCTCTCCCTAATGACATAGCATCTAATTTATTAAAATCTTTATATAAGATAACTGCCATTATTACCAATATTACAACTGAAATGAATAATATCTTGGTATTTACTAGGCTAAATGAGGCAAATAATTTTGCTTGAAGTGCATCAAATTCATTTGGATCTATTAAAACTTGCATGAAAGATGATAAACTTCTAAATAGTGTTCCAACAACTGTTCCTACTAATAACAAGAAGAATATATTATTTTCCCCACTTTTAAGAACTACTTTAAATAGAATCATTGCTAAGACTACCATTAAGGTACCTGCTACTAAAAAGTTAATTGTTTTATTAACCATGAATATTGATGTAGATCCAAATATAAAAACCACTATAGTTTGTACTAAATTATATAAAGCATCTAAACCTATAATACTTGGCGTTATAATTCTATTATTAGTTATTGTCTGGAATAATAGGGATGCTACTGAAATTGTTCCTCCTGCTATTAATATACCTAATACTTTTGGAATTCTAAGAGACAAATTAAATCTGTAATTCTTTGCACTTAATCCCCATACTACAAACAATGTTAGAGAGATTATTGCAATTATTAGCATTATAATTATTTTTTTCTTATTATTTCTCATTATTTATTCCTCCTAAATATTAAATAAAGGAATATTACAGCTCCAATAACGCCAATTGTTAAATCTATAGGAACTTCATATGGTGCAATTATTAACCTACTTATAATGTCACAAGCTAAAACAAAGCTTGCACCTAGTAAAGCCACTATAGGCATGTTATTTTTCAGATTGTCCCCTTTCCATATAGAAACTATATTGGGTATTATTAATCCTACAAAAGGTATACTCCCTACCGTTATTACAACCAATGATGAAATTAAAGCTACTATTATAACTCCTATGTTAGTAACCTTTTTGTAATTCAATCCAAGACTTACTGACATCTCTTCTCCCATACCAGCTAAGGTAAACTTATGTACATATGTAAAAGCTATAATTACTAGTGGTATGCTTAAATATAATATTTCGTAGTTTCCCTTTAATACTGTTGAAAAACTACCTTGTAAAAACGCTCCCATGCTTTGCGTCAAATTGTACTTATATGCAAAAAAATCTGTTATCGATCCTATTACATTTCCTAGCATAATTCCTATAAGTGGAATAAAAATCACATTTTTTATTTTTATTTTCTTTAGTATCGTCATAAACATAAATGTTCCTACTAAAGAAAATATAAAAGATAAAACCATCTTTTGAAATATATTAGCCGATGTAAATATTATTATTGAAAATAAAACTCCAAGCTTTGCAGCATCAACTGTTGCAGCTGTAGTTGGTGAAATAAATTTATTGTTACTTATTTGTTGCATTATTACACCACTTATACTCATACCTATTCCAGCAACTAATATACTGATCAAACGTGGTAATCTACTTATCATAAGAACCTCTATTTCTGAAGTTCCCATATTAAATATATTTATATTTGATACTCCAACGAATATGGATATTACTGAAAGAATAATAGTAATAACCAATAAAGATTTTTTAGTCATATACTCACTCCCGTTATTTGATAATCTATATCAACTGATTCTTATTATAATTGATATAGATTATCATTATCAATATACTTTGGATAATTTATCTATATTTTTATAAAGTAATTAATAATAGACAGTTTTCATATATGTTATACTAATCTATTTTTAATATAAAAAATAAGAGTATGATTAATAAAAATCATACTCTTAGCTTAAATTCAATCTCTATATCTATTTACATCTCTTTTTATAGACACTAATAAATTATTAAGTTCATATATTTCTCCATCCTCTATTAGCTTATTTAATGAACTTTCATATCTACTTGCTTCCGCAAATTTTCCTAGTGATATAAGAGTTAATATATTATGCATAATACTTGAAATTATGTCTGATTTTATTTCAAATAGCTTTTGAGCATCCTTAATTTCATCTTTAATATCAAGCATTTGCTCATCTAACTCAAATGCTGCATCAGCCGCTTTTTTTAGTTTCTCTCTTACATTATCGGGAAGCTGTTTCTTATATTTATAATTTAATGAGTGCTCTATTGTTGCCCAGAAATTCATTGCTAAAGTCCTTATTTGAAATTCAGCTAGTATCTCTTTTTGGCCTTCTGCCATATTTACTGGATATTTAATTATAACATGATAACTTCTATATCCACTTTCCTTTACTCCCCTAACATAGTCCTTTTCATAAAGAATTTGCATATCTTTTCTTGCTCTTATTATTTCCACAACTCTATCTATATCATCTACAAATTGACACATTATTCTAATGCCAGCTATGTCTTCAATTTCATATTGAAGCCTATCTAAAGGAATTTCAAATTTATTAGCTTTTTCTAGAAGACTAGATATCTCTTTTACTCTTCCAGTAACAAACTCTATTGGAGAATATTCATTTTTCTTTCTATATTCCTTTCTAATGCTTCTAAGCTTTACCTTTAGTTCATCAACAGCCTGTTCATAAGGCATAAAAAAACTTTTCCAATCTTGAATCGCCATATCTTATCACCCTTTTCAAACTTCACCCTAAATATTATATCAAAAATATGAAATTGTGTAATTAATTTATTAAAGTATATAGGATAAAATAAAATTTTTGTTGCATATATTTAAAAATATAGCTTATTAATAACCCTTAATTACAGTAATATTTCATACCTAATTAATATATATTATTTTGATTTTATTGTGTACTCAAATAATCATATTAACTATTTTATATCATAACACTATTAATTTTGTACTTATTATCACAAAATATATATTTAAAATATTCTTTTTTCTACCTTTGTAAATGTTTTAGCTACAAATATTCTATAATATGCTATAATTAGATATATGTGAATACAGAGGTGATAACTTATGATGAACTCATTACAGAGTATGAAAGCTAAAGATTTAATAAAAAAAGACGATAATATTAATAAATCAACTAAGAACTTATTTCTTAAAGAAGTAAATTGTCCAGTTTGTAAAAATTCCTTTAGAACACCAACTGTAAAAGTTAATGCTCCTAGGATTACTTCTAGGGATTCTGACTTATTTATAAGATATTCAGTAGAAAATCCCTATTTTTATGAAGTATGGTTGTGTCCAAGCTGTGGTTATGCAGCTCTTAAAACAGACTTTAATAAAATTAGAGAATTTCAAATAAAACTTGTAAAGGAAAAAATTACACCAAAATGGGTTAACCGTGAATATGATATTCCCTTTACTGAAAAAATTGCAATTGAAAGATACAAATTAGCTTTAATTAACTCACTTGTTATTGAAAGTAAGAGTAGTACAAAAGCTATGATTTGTTTAAAAATCGCTTGGATGTATAGGTTGTTAATGGATGAGGTTAATGAAAAAAATTATATAAATCAAGCATTAATAGCCTTTAATGATACATTTATAAATGAAAATCTACCCGTGTATGGATTGGATAGATTTTCTATTATGTTCTTAATCGGTGAATTACATAGAAGAGTTGGTGAAAATACATCGGCCTTAAGATGGTTTTCAGAAGTCATTACATCTATAGGTGCACCCCAAAAAATAAAAGAAATGGCTCGAGATGGAAAAGATAAAATTAGGAGGTACTAATATGGGTTTATTTTCTAAATCAAAGAAAAAAAATGTAACAATGAATGATGTTACTAAAGAAATCTCAGATGACTTTATTTCCAGTGATATTAATGAAAAAGAAAATACAAATGAGAATTTAAAAAATGAGATGGTTATGTTAAGTGATACTAGCTCCAGTATATCTAATGCAATTCAAGATGTTAATAATTCACTATCTAACTTAACAACTGCAACTCTTACCCAAGCAGAAGAAATTAATAATGTAAGTAACATCTTAGAAAACTTTAATAACCGTATGGAGCAATTAGCTTATAACGTTACTAATGTTCAAATTGCTGTTTTGGATACTGATAAAGTTGCAGATGAAGGTTTAAATACATTCACTGATTTAGATGAATCATTGAAATCTCTACAGCATGCTTTTACAATAGTTAGTTCAACAGTAAACTCTCTTGTATCAAAACTAGAGTCAGTAAATACTATAACGGACTCTATAAGTCAAATTGCAAGCCAAACAAACCTACTTTCTCTAAATGCTGCAATAGAAGCTGCTAGAGCAGGGGAAGCTGGCAGAGGATTCTCTGTCGTTGCTGGTGAAGTAAGAAAACTAGCTGAAAACTCAAAGCAATCAGTTGAAAGTATTACTAAAATATTAGATGATATAAAATCTGATATTCTTGATACTTCTAAAGCAATGCAAGCTGGTAATTCAGCAATTGATAATCAACAAAAGACTCTTCTTAGCACTAAGAGTAGCTTTACAAACATAAAATCATCAATAGGTGATTCAATTCAAGAAATAGATAGTTGTATAGAAAATCTAACTGTAGCTTCTTCTGAAAAAGATAATGTTTTATCTATAATAGAAAGAGTTTCTACGATTTCTCAAGAGCACTCTGCATTATGCGAAGAAATTGCTGCAAATATGGATCTTCAAACTACAAGTTTAGAAAAGCTTGATGATACTATTTCGTCATTAAATAATCAACTTTAGTAACTAAAACAATCTATATTTCAATAAATAAATGGTTTAAAAGGGTCTCAAAACGCGAGACCCTTTATAAAAATAAGAAATTAACTTTTTTAAGGAAATAAAGCTTACTTGAAATTGAATAAATTTTATATTAAATAGATTTCTGAGACTACGTCTTTATTTATTCTAAAATATATTCTTTTCCTTATATAAATAAATTGACATTAGCATCATCTGCTTCACCAAGATAGTATCCAACGCCTCCATAAGTTATTCCATCTATTAACTCTTCTTTTTTAATTCCCATAACATCCATTGACATTGTACATGCTACTATTTCTACTCCATTTTTTATAGCTGCATCCATTAAATCTTCTAATGATTGAATATTTTTATTTTTCATAACTCCTCTAATCATTTTAGCGCCCATTCCACCCATGTTCATTCTTGACAATCCAAGCTTTTTACTACCTCTTGGCATCATCATTCCAAATGCTTTTTCTATTATATTTTTAGGTGTTCTTATTTTTTGAGGCTTCCTTAAAACATTTAGTCCCCAGAATGTAAAGAACATAGTTACCTTTTTACCCATTGTAGCTGCACCATTAGCAATTATAAATGACGCAATTGCCTTGTCTAGATCACCACTAAACACAACCATAGTTTGACCATTTTTACTTGGAACTGTAGTACAAGTATTAGAAATTTCAGTTCCAGATAGAATTTGATCTGAGCACTTCATAATTGTCGCTTCTATAATCCCCTTATTTTTATCTAAATTCATAAGTCTATTATTAGTTTTCTTAGTCCATGCTTCTATATCTCTGCAAAACCCTTCATCTGATACCTTTACTTTTAAAACCTCTCCATCACTCATATCATCCATAGTTGCTTTTACTTGCATTAAAGGCCCTGGACAAGATAATCCTGTTGCATTTAATTCTCTTACTTTATCAGCTGCTACTTCTTTCATTACAGAATCTCCATTTTCATTGTTATTTATATTGTTGTTCTTGCTTTCAAAAACCTTTGCTTTATAGTTCCAGTTAACATATGATTTATATCCACCATTTAAGTTTCTAACTTTAAAGCCATTAGCCTTTAATATTCTTGCTGCTATATATCCTCTTATTCCTACTGCACAATAAACTAAAATTTCTTTATCTTTATCTAGCTTATCTAAATTGCTCCTTAAATCATTAACTGATATATTTATTGAATTTTCTATTTTTCCAAGTTCTACTTCTTGCTTATCTCTTGTATCTAATAAAATTTGCTTTGATTCATCAAATTTATCTAACTCCTCTATGTTTATAACATCTACTAATCCTTCGTGTTGATTTTGAGCTATAAATCCTGCCATATTTGCTGGAGATTTTGCTGATAAGAATGGTGGTGCATATGCAAGTTCAAGTTCTGCTAAATCCTCCATTGTTCCACCAAACTTAATTGATGTTGCTATTACATCTATAAATTTATCTACACCTTCATATCCTAATGCTTGAGCTCCAAGTATTTTACCCTCAACATCATATATAACCTTTATTGTTAATGGGGTAGCATCTGGATAATATCCTGCATGACTCATTGGATGTAAATAAACCTTATTAAATTTAATTCCGTATCTATTTAGAGTTCTTTCGTTATTCCCTGTTGATGATGCAACCATATCGAATATTTTTATTATAGATGTTCCTAAAGTTCCTTTATATGCTGAATTTAAACCTGCTATATTATCAGCTATTATTCTACCTTGTTTATTTGCCGGTCCTGCTAGTGGTATAAATGCTTCATTTCCATTTACATAGTCTTTTACAACTACTGCATCTCCTGCCGCATATACTCCATCTTTATTAGTTCTCATGTGATCATCTACTATTATGTGACCTCTTTCTCCAAGTTCTATACCACTATCTCTTATAAATGTAGTATCTGGAGTTACTCCAATTGCTGAAACAACCATATCAACAGCTATTTCTTTTCCACTTTCTAGCTTAACCTTAATTAAATTATCATTTTCTTCAAATCCATTAACTTTTTCATTTAACATGATACTTATATCATTAGAATTTAACTCTTTTTCAATTAAGCTTGAAAATTCAGAATCAAAAGGTGCCATAACATGAGGTGCTGCTTCTACTAATGTTACTTCAATACCTCTTTCTCTCAAGTTCTCTGCCATTTCTATTCCGATAAATCCACCACCAATAACAACAGCTGATTTAGTATCTTTAGCATCTACAAAAGCTTTTACTTTATCTGTATCTGGGACATTTCTAACTGTAAATATTTTTTTACTATCTATCCCTGGTAAGTTAGGTCTTATTGGTTTTGCTCCTGGTGATAAAACTAAATAATCATAACTTTCTTCATATTCTTCATTATTAATTGTTTTTACTTTTACCTTTTTATCTTCTGTATTGATTTGTATAACTTCACTATTAATTCTTACATCTATATTAAATCTATCCTTCATTTTTTCTGGTGTTTGAAGAAGTAATGCATCTCTTTCTTTTATTACTTCACCAACATAATAAGGAAGCCCACAATTTGCAAAAGAAATATATTCACCTTTTTCAAACATTATTATCTCTATATTTTCATCTAATCTTCTAAGTCTAGCTGCTGCAGATGCTCCACCTGCAACTCCTCCAACTATTAAAACTTTTTTATTCATTAAAAATCCTCCTAAATTAGTAATATTCTTTATTTCTAAAAATCTTTACATCTATACTTATATAATATTCATTTAATCAGTTATTGTTATATTATAATATTACGATATTTATTTTAAATTTAAAGAACAGCTAGTTTATAGCTGCTCTAAATTAACAACCTTTAATATTAATAAATTTAAATTACTTATAATTTAAAACTAATATAATATCATTTAAATATTATTCTTATATAAGAGCTCTTATAATTTTTTCTGCTCTTTCATCTACTACTTCGTATACTATTTCAAGTCCGTTTCTTTCACCTTTAATTATTCCAACACTTTTTAACTTTTGGAGATGTTGAGAAATTGTAGATTGAGGCATTCCTAAACAACTATGCATATTAGTTACATTACAAGAACCTTTTTCTAAAAGATTTTTTACTATACACAGTCTAACTGGATGAGCTAAAACTTTTAAAAATTCTGCTATATCCTCGTATTGTTTATAATTACTGTCCAAGATATCACCTCTTCTCATTTTAATATTAACTCCATATCATTGTTATTTATCTGTCAATAATATTACTATATTCAAATTTTAAGATATTGTTACCTAAATGTCAATACTAATTTAAAAAATCCAATTTTTTATTCTTATTTTTCCTCTTCCAAGTTCTAATATTTCTCTTTTTTCTAATGATTTTAAACTTCTGCTTACAACTTCTCTTGAAGACCCTATATCTGCTGCAATTTTTTCATGAGTTGTATAAATTATCTTTCCGCCATTATTATCATTCATTTTCTCTTTAAAATAATTTATAAGCCTATTTTCTATACTATCAAAAGTAACTTTTTCTAAGCCTTCTACTACAGTTTCAAACTTGTCGTATAAATTTTTAAATATATATTTTAGAAAGCTACTATTATCTAATAGATGTCTCTTAAAAAAATCCATTGGTAATAAAGCAATTACTGCATTTTCCTCTACCTCTGAAAATGAAGTTTCTTCCGATTCCGTTAAAGCACATAATATTGTATTAAAACAATTATCACCTTTACCTAGCCTATATAAAGTTATTTCTTTTCCATCATCACCAATTTTGTAAATCCTTATTCTACCACCTAATATAAACGAAAATCCTATACAACTTTGTTTATTATTAAACATACTTTGTCCAACTTCATAATTATTTACAATAACTCTTTTAAAAAATTCTTCTAATACCTCTTCGCTTAAATCACTTAAAAATGGATAATTTTCTATGATTTCTTTTCTTAACTCCATACCTCTTACCTCATAAAATTCTTAAAAATAAAAAAATCCTTATATCTTAACTAACTTACTCAATCATTTTACTTACTTTAAACCCACTAGTTCAAATCCACTCAAACACTAAAAGATGAAAAGCAAAAAAAGTAAAACTATTTATATTTTAGCTTTACTTTTTTTCTTTATCAATAATTTGTATAATTATTTAATAATTAAAGTCCTAATAAATTATCTATTCTATTCTTATCAAAACCAACTACTATTTTTCCATCTATATCTAAAACCGGAACTCCCATTTGTCCACTTTTATTTACCATTTCCATAGCTGCTGCTCTATTTAATCCTACGTTAACTTCTTCATAGTTTATATTATTACTTTTTAAATAATTTTTTACCTTTGTACACCACGGACAAGTGTTAGTTGTATAAACCCTTATATTATTCATTTTTATTTCCTCCAATAATGATTATTTATTCTATGATATAAGTATATTCTTATTTCTTAATTTTGACTGTAACAAAGTCACAAAACTAATTTTTATATAATCAAAAAACATACTTTATAGATATAAAAGTATGTTTTTAAAAGTATAGCTTTTTCTAAAATTAAAGCTATGCATATATAGCTATCCAAATATAGACCTTTAAAATCTAATATTTAAATATATTTAAATTTTCATAACTACTAAACTTATTTTGATACTAAAAATTTGAGTAATATATTATTTAAGATTATTTTAAAATAGATACAACTGTAAATAAGTAAACAAAGAATCCTATTGTACAAATAAGATGAGGCTTCTTATATATCTTAGGCCTTTTAGTTGAAAAGTATCCTGTTATTCCAATAGCAATCATTATTCCAGTAAAGCCAATATATTTTATAAAATCGCCTTGTCCTATTTTCTGTATTAATGCGATACACATTGCTAATACAGATATAGAGCCAAGGCAAATATGAGCCTTTATAAAATTCATCTTCTTTACCTTAAATATCTTAGGCACATAATAAAATAATAGTGATAACATAAAAAGTGATGATGATATTCTCTCCATGATTCCTCCAATTAATTTTCTTGTGTCAATTTTCTTGTTGCTTTCTCTTCTTTAGTTATTGTTTTTATTCTAAAAATGAAATAATAGAACTTACATAGTATAAGTACTACAATTACACCTTTCATAAATAAGCTATCTATTAATATTAATGGAAATGCTAACATAAAATCTGCAAAAGCCAAAATACATATTTTTTCTTTTAATGTCATAGCTTTTTCTTTTACAAATGATTCCAAATGTTTTTTATATAACTTTGTTCCCATAAACCAATCATTAAACCTATCTGAGCCTTTTGCAAAGCAATATGATGCTAATAATAAGAATGGAGTTGTTGGAAGTATTGGAAATACTACCCCTATAGCTCCCAATACAACTGAAATTAGTCCTACTGTTATATAAATATATTTTTTTATTGACTTCATAATAATTTCTCCTCTATTATTACTATTTATGTTAATAAGTCATATGTCTAATTAACTCTATTGGATTATATATAATTAGTCTTGGTCCAGAAAATCTCATGACCTTTTTAATTTTTTCTTTCATATCCTTTTTATAACAATGTATTGGACACTTACCACAAGTACTTTTTTCTTCTCCAAATTTACAGTAAGTAAGTCTTTTCAAAGCATATTCAAGTAATTCATTGCACTCATCACATAATTCTTTTTTCTTATGCCTCTTTTTACAATATATTTTTATCATAAGCTCTATTGTTCTTTTTTCTCTTTCAATCCTAGTCATCTTTCCCCCATGAACTTAATAATCATTATCAATGTATTCTTTAAATTAAGAGGACTTTTACATCCTCTTAAAATTTAAATTATCTTACTTTAACTTATCTTAATTTGCTTATTTTCTAATTTATATACCTTATCACAAATAGCTGTTGTGGATTTTCTGTGAGAAATTAATATAATAGTTTTATCTTGACAATTTTCATTTATAGCCTTTAATATCTCCCCTTCATTTAAAGCATCTAAATTACTAGTTGGCTCGTCTAATATTAATACATCACTATCTTTTATGAAAGCCCTTGCTAATCCAATTCTTTGTCTTTCTCCTGAAGATAAATTTCCTCCAAGCTCTGAAACCTTGGTATCATATCCTTTCGGAAGACTTAATATAAAGTCATGAATAGAAGCTTTCTTTGCTGCTTCTATTATGTCTGATTCAGAAGCATCTTTATTTCCAATTTTTATATTTTCTCTGATTGATTCATTAAATAAGTATGTTTCTTGGCTAACTAATGTTTGAGAGCTTCTTAGTGATTCTGTATTAATATTTTTTATATCTATATTATCTAATTTTATATCTCCGCTATTAACATCCCAAAATCTCATTATTAATTTTATAAATGTACTTTTACCAATTCCACTTTCTCCTATCAATGCAATCTTATCTCCCTTTTTTATATTTAAAGATGCATTATTAAATATACTTTCTTTTCTATTTGGATATGAAAAACTTACATTTTTATATTCAATGTCTTTTCCTTGTATATCATTTTCTCCCTTTACCTCTTCTACTTGAGGCTTTTCATCTAAAAGATCGAAGATTCTTTCTGCACAAGCAAAAGTTTGAAGTAATGTATTTGATAAATTACTTAAAGCAACAACTGGTCCAAATGATGAAGCTATTATTACTATTGAAACTATAGCTGTTGTAAAGCTTATACTTCCTGATAAATATTCACTTGTCCCAAGTATTACAAAAGTTAATATAGCAATCATAATTGTAATATCTGTCGTTGCTCTAATGATTCCTTCATGCTCTTTTATTTTATCTAAGCTCTTATTAAGCTTAATTGAATTTTCATTTATCTTATTTAATCTTTCTTGTCCATTTTTAAATAATAATACTTCTTTTAAACCCCTTAATGAATCTAAAACATAATTATTACTTTCACCAAATATATTTCTATAATTTACTCCAGCTTCTTTTGCAAAGCTTGATGAAGCATATGGTATTAGAAAGCCAACTATTAAAAAGAATATAATAGCTAGTACACCAAATACTGGTCTTATATTAAATAAAATTATTGATATAATTGAGTTTGTAATTATAGCAATTGAAATTGGTGCAATTGTATGAGCATAAAATACTTCTAGTAATTCTATATCAGAAGTTATTAATGCAATTAAGTTTCCTTTTTCTTTCCCTTCTAGCTTTGCTGGTGCTAGCTTTCTTAGTACAGTAAATATTTTATCTCTTAATATATACAGTATTTTAAAGGCAATATAATGTCCTGATAGTTGTTCTCCATATCTTAAGAATCCTCTTAGAAGTGCAGCAATAGCCATTACTATCATTGCTCCTTTAAAACTTATAAAAGTTATATCTCCTATATATGCACCTAATGCAACAGCTCCAAAAGAAGCTATAGAAATAGCCGCTAGGAAACCTAAAACACCCATAAATATAGTAATTAACATTATAGGAGCTAATGGCTTTAACTCAACTATTAATCTTTTCATTATTTGGAAGCCTGATCTTCTTTTCATTTTAACAAACCTCCCTAATTTCTTCTAATTCATTTTGTTTTTCAACCATGCTATGATAATATCCATTAAGATCCATTAACTCTTTATGGGTTCCTTCTTCGCATAATGTTCCTTTATTCATAACATATATATTTTTAGCGCCTCTTACATTTGCTAATCTATGTGATATTACTAATATAGTTTTTTCTGTTGAAAGCTCATATATTGACTCCCAAATAGCTTCTTCACTTTCTACATCTATGTTAGAAGTTGCTTCATCAAATATTATCATCTTTCTATCTGCAAGAATTGCTCTTGCAAGTGCTAATCTTTGTTTTTGTCCACCTGATAAAGCATTTCCGCCTTCGCCTACATTTGTGTTTAATCCATCCTTTAAGCGATCTACAAAACTATCTAACCTCGCAAGCTTTAATGCATTTCTTATTTCTTCATCAGTTGCATATTTCTTTCCTATAAGTAAATTATCTAAAATAGTTCCATTAAATATATAACTATTAGTTGATATTAAAGCTATATTTTCATAAACAGTATCTAAATCAATCTTTTCTATATTAGTTGTATTAAGTAATACTTCCCCTTTATTAACTTTATAGTTATTTAAAATGATAGATGCTATTGTACTTTTACCTGAACCACTTTCCCCTACAATTGCAACCATTCCTTTTGGTGTTATCTTCATATTTATGTCTTTAAGAACTTCTCTTTCTCCATCATAACTAAAACTAACATTATTTAATTCAACTGTAATATCGCTAGTTATTTCTTTAATATTAGTGTCTATGTCTTTTTCTCTTTCTTTAGCATCTAGTATTCCAAAAATTCTATCAGATGCTGCCATACCATTCATTGCTATATGGAAATATGAACCTAGAAGTCTTAATGGTATAAAGAACTCTGAAGATAATAAAATAATTATAAGTAAGCTTCCAGGAGCAATCTCCCCTCTACTAAATTGAATTAATGCAACTATTGTACCAGCTGCTGCTCCACCAAAGGCGACTAAATCCATTATTGTAATGGAGTTTAGCTGCATGCTTAAAACCTTCATTGTTATCTTTCTAAACTTTTCTGCTTCTGTATTCATTTTTTGATGTCTTTCTTCATCGATATTAAAAACTTTTAAAGTTGTTAATCCTTGAAGATTTTCTAAGAATGTTCCCCCTAAATCTGAATAGCTCTTCCAGTAATCTTTCAATATTCTCTTTGCAATTTTCATTATTGCAATTATAGATACTGGGATAAGTGGAACACAAAGAATAAATACTAAAGCTGCTTTAAATGATATAAAACTCATAAATACAAATAATGTTACTGGTACTAATAATGAATAGAAAAATTGTGATAAGTACTTACCAAAATATATTTCTAACTGCTCTACACCTTCTACCATAACTTGAACTATGGATGATGTACTTTCTACATTGCTATACCCATTTCCAAGCTTTAATAGCTTTTTATAAACAAGTTCTCTTAAAGTCATTCTTGCTTTTGATGAAGCTAGATTTGAAAACTTAGCATATAAAATATTACAGATAAATCTTATACATAATAGTAAAATTATTATTGCTCCAGATATGAAAATAGATTTATCTGATATGCTAGTTATTTCGCCAGAATAGATATTATTTACGAACTGTCCTATAAGTAGTATTATTATAATATTGCATATAATAGCAAGCCAATTCACAAATATTGTGAGCCCAATATACTTTTTAGAATCACTACAAAGGTTTATAAGCCTTTTATTGATCATCATATTATAAATCCCCCGTTTCATTGATATTAAATTTCATTTGATAAATATAATACAAAATTATACTTTAAATGATATTCATTTTCAATAATATATCATATTTTTATTATTAATTTTTTATGAACAACGTTATATTATATTTTTTATAATTTCCTCTAAAGAATTGATAGTACTATTATGATTATTAATTATTCTAATATTTTTTCTTTCAGCTTCCTTTTTTGCCTTTATAGCCATCTTATGTGAAACTATATTTGTAAATAATATTATTACATCTGGACTACCTATCTTATCATTTAACCCTGCTTTCATTTGAGTAAATATTTTAGCCTTACATTTATATTTTTTACATACATCTAAATAACCTCTACTCATTCTATCATGACCACCAATTACAACTATACTCATTTAAGATACCCTCTTTCTTTTCAATTGTTTATAATGCGAATATAAGGCTACGATAACTAGATATGTTCCATAAGCTAAATAGCTGTGCAAAGAAGTGCTCGCTATATGCTTATTCCACCGTCTATTTATCTTCGCCAACTTATATTTTGCCACTTAAATTTATTAAATAAAGAATTAGCCTCATTAATGATATGTATTAAATTGGAGATTTTATTATAATGAGAAACTACAATTCTTATTTAAGATATCTAAGATGGCGTTAAGAATTTTTATTGTTTGAGCGCAGTGAGTTATAAAAATTTAGTCATATTAGATATCTTAAATTTAGAATTGTATTCGATATTATATAAAAATCGGAAAGTTAATACATATCATTAAGTTTAATTCTCAATTTATAAAATTTTGCTTATATGCAAAACTTAATCTTATCGTAATTGCTAAAAATTATATTGTTTACTATCGAATCAATGGATTCTCCTTCTACAATTTTATCCATTGTTTTTTCTCTTACATCATCATATATATTGAATATTTCTAATGCTTTTTCATAATTGCTATAAACTTTCCAATATCCACATCCTAGACAATTTTTATAACTACATTCCATAAAGCTTTTTACATCACTAATTGGAATTCCTAAAAATATACCAAGCTCATGTGGACATTTGAATTCTTCATACCTTTCCTTTAAATATTCAACATAGTAGGAAATATCATTATTAACTTCATATCCAAGTTTTCTTAAAAACTCTATATTTTCATCTTTAAATATATGTCTTTTTAGAATATCATTATTATAAATTAATATTATTAAGGCATTGTCATCTTCTCTTAAATTAATAAAGTTTAAATTTATAGATTCTAAAAAATCTACTCCATATTCAATCCAGTTTTCATATACTTTTTTTAATTTTTTATTAATAGTCACAGTTACTGAAGGCTTAACTCCTGCTATAACTAAAGAACTGTTATATAGTAAAAACTTCTTTATAGATTCTCTATCCTCCATATTAAATAAATCTTTATAAAATTCAACTTTCTCCATGCATAACACCACCTATTCCAAATACTTTGTTTCAATTAATATTGATATTCATTATCAATTAAATGTTATAATATTATATTACCTTTGTCAATATTTACTTAATATATATGTTTCAATTATAATCTGCCTAATTTTTATAATAGAATAATAATTAGTTATTATTCTTATTTAAAAAGTATAGTAAAATCGAAATATATATTATATTGTAATGCCTTATTTATATTTTTAGGAATTTAGATTAGAATTATACATAAAAAAATAGGTTATACTTTTTTCATTTGTATAACCTATTTAACTTATCTGTTATTCTGCTAAATGCGCTGTTTTTCCTACTGTTTCTTTATTGAAATACTTAACTAACATCCCAATTCCTAAAATTACTATTGCTAGGAATATTAAAAATTGTATAGTATAGCTTAGTGTTACTCCACTGGTTACTAAAGTAGCTACAAATTTAAATAAATATGCAACTATCCATGCTAAAACAAATTGATATACTACTGATAAAAACATCATCTTATTTCCATATTCTTTTCTCATAACACCTATAACTGCAAAGCATGGTGTATATAATGAAACAAATATTAAAAATGTTAATGCTGTTATAGTAGTAAACATCATTGGTAAGATAACTGCTAAATCACCATATACTATTTCCATAGTCCCTATTATGACCTCTTTAGCTGCAAGTCCAGTTAATATTGATACTCCAGCTTCCCATGTTCCAAAACCTAACGGTTCAAATATTGGAGCAACAAAACCACCAAGAGTAGCAAAGAAACTTGTGCTTATTTCATCTGTAAATCCATTCATATTAAAATAAGTTAAGAACCATACAACTATTGATACTGCAAAAATTAATGTACCAGCTCTAACTATAAATCCTTTTGATTTATCCCATGCATTTAATATAATGCTTTTTAAACTTGGAAGTTTATATTCAGGTAATTCTAAGATAAATGGTTGCTCGTCCTTTTTGAATAATGTGTTTTTAAATAGTAATCCAACTAAAATTGCTACAACTATTCCTAAAAGATAAATCCCCATTACAACTAACTCTTGATTACTACTAAAGAATATAGATGCAAATAGTGCATATACTGGTAATCGTGCTCCACAAGATACTAATGGAGCTAGTAATGCAGTCATTTTTCTATCCTTTTCACTTTCTAATGTTCTAGTTGCCATAATAGCTGGTGCCGAACATCCAAATCCCATTATTATTGGAATAAATGCCTTTCCTGATAAACCTATTTTTCTCATTATTTTATCCATAAGAAATGCAACTCTCGACATATATCCACTATCTTCTAGGAATGATATTCCAAGAAAAAGTGCAAATACTATTGGAAAGAATACTATTACTCCACCAACTCCCGCTACAATACCATCAACTATTAATGATTGAAACCATCCAGAAGAATTTCCAACTAGGCCCTCTACAAAAGGTGTAAAAGTATCAGCAACAAAAGCATCTAATCCATCTGCTAAAGGTTGTCCAAACCAACTGAAAGTAAATTTAAAAATTATAAATAGTGCCAATAAAAACATTGGATATGCAAGTACTGGATTAAGTACTATTTTATCGATTTTTTCCCCTATGTACTTTGAATTACCTTTTTCTTTTGAACTTTTATTAATAATTTTATCTATATAAGTATATGTCTCTTTTTCTGTTTTAAAATTCATATTATAACTTGGAATAATTTCTTTAGATTCGACTATTGTCTTTTCTATATTATCTAGACCTTCTTTTGTCTTTGCAGATATAGGTAGTATAGTAACGCCTAATTCTTTAGCTAATTTATTATGATCAATATTAATTCCCCTCTTTTTTGCTATATCAATCATATTTAGAAGAACTACTATAGGCTTATTGAATTGCATTAATTGAGTTGTAAGATATAAATTTCTTTCTAAATTTGTTGAGTCTACTACGTTAATTATAACATCGACATCTTCATACTCTAAAAAAGCTCTTGCTATTTTTTCCTCATTAGAATAGGTATCCATAGCATATATACCTGGTAAATCAACTAACTTCATATCTTTATTTATAAATCCATATTTTTTATCGATAGTTACTCCAGGCCAGTTACCTACATATTGTTTTGATCCTGTTAAAGCATTAAATACTGTAGTTTTTCCTGTGTTTGGATTACCTACTAATGCTACATTTATCATTTCCCCATCTCCTTAAACATTTAAATATATATTTTTTGCATCATTCTTTCTAATAGCTAAGTCAAATCCCCTAAAAGATATTAATATTGGATCTCCAAGTGGTGCAATTAACTTAATCTTTACTTGTGTCCCCTTTACACAACCTAAAGCTTTTAACCTCTTCGCTAGCCTTGGATCCCCTACTATATCCCTAACTGTACCAGTTTGACCTACTTTCATGTTGTAAATAGTCATGCAATCTCCCCCTTACATTATTTTCTATATTTATAATTATAATCAATTGATATTGAATGTCAATAACTCTTGACCCATTATATCAATTATTTATAAAATTTTGTTAGTTTTTTAACATATAATAGTATTTTTATATAAATATCTAGTAAGCCACTCTAATTAAATGTAATTTTTTAATAAAAAAATCTACATCCTAGTTATCACTAAGATGTAGATAAATTTACTTTATATTAATCTTCTTTTTTCTTTTTTAAGAATAGTCCACCAGCTGCTGCAACCGCACTACCTAAAACTAAGGTTACTATAGGTGAAGCACCTCCTGTTTGTGGTAAATTACTATTTTCGTTATTGTTGTTACCGCTGTTATTGCTTCCATTATTGATTGAACCATTATTGTTTCCACTGTTATTACTTCCGCTATTGTTGCTTCCACCGTTATTATTTCCGCCATTATTATCTTGATTAATCTTAACAAGATTTTTTATAGCATTATTAATTCTTGCAGTAGCTGCATCAACCTCACTTTGAGTAACCTCTTTTTTATTTATAAGTTTTTTAGCTTCTTTAATAGCTTCTTCTAACACAGAATAACTATTCTTTGTATAATCCTTTTTATTTAAGGCTTCAGCTTTATCTATAGTATCTTGAAGCTCAGATTTTGAAACTGATTCGAATTCTTTAATGCTATCATTTGATTTTCTAATACTATTCTTTAACACATTAGTTACTTCTGAAATTTGCTCTGCTGTTGCATTTTCATTTTCAATAACAATATTAGCATTTTTAATTGCATCTTCTAACTCTTCTTTTAAATCTTTTAAGCTATTATATCCTTGAAATTTCTTAACTAAAGTATTTGCATCATTAACTAAATTCTTTAATTCAGTTTTATCTGGAAGAATTGCTTCTAATAGCTTAGCTTGTGCATCTAATAAAGATTTAACTGCATTATTTACTGATGATTGACTAGCATTTGCATCATCAAAAATAGCCTTAGCACTATTAATTTCATTTATAAATACTTCGATTGCTGAGGAATAATATTTTCCTTCTGCATTATTAACAACTTCTTCAGCATCTGATATTGCATTAGCTAATGATTCCTTATTAACTTCTATAACTTTTGCTTCAAAATCCTTTACAGCTTTTTTTAGTGATTCTGTAATAGAATTTACTTCTTCCACAGTTTTAGCTATTTCATAATCTGCTTTTAACTTTATAATACTTGCTTTTAAGACATCAATATCTGATTGTAAATACTGTCCGTTTCCTTCACCAGCAACTGCATTATTTACTCGATCTTCTGCTATAGATAACTCTACCTTATATTTATTATGAGCATCTAATTCTGCATAGCCTTCCTCAATTAATATTCTTAACTTAGCTTCAGCTTCATTTAATTGTCCTTGAGTTACAGACTTAGTTTCATAAACTCCATTTGCTTCTGCTATTCCTGCTTCTAATTTAGCTATTCTATCATCTATTATAGCTTTACTTTCTAATTTCTCATCTGTATTTAAAGTATCTTTTAAAGCATTTAATACTATATTAGCATCGCTAACTGCTGTTAATAGAGGTCTTCTATTAATTGTAACAACTTGTGAATAGAAACTATTTAACGCAGTCTTAAGTTTAGCTATTTCTTGATCTACTTCTATAGAATTAATTCCTTTGGTTGAAGCAGCCTTTGCATCATTTATTGCTAATAATAATGCATCTTTAGCTTCTTGTGGATATTGTCCTGAAAGCTCTCCAACAATAGCACTATTATAAGTTTTTTCTAATTCACCTATATAAGTTAATAGCTTACCTGTTGTATCTGCCTTATAAGCTTTAAACTCACTTATAATAAATGACTCATTAATAAACTTAACTTTCACTGCATTTGTAGTAACTGGATTCTTTAATGCAGTTAATAATTTTTCTGAGGCATTAGTGTTAGCGCTCTTATCTAAGAAGCTTATCCACTCATTTTCATCTTCCATACTTCTATACTCAACTGTGTATTTTAATCCACCATCTGCTTTACCTATTGTTTCAATTGTGTTAATATCCACTATCTTACCAAAGTCTATAACATATTCTTTAGCGTCTTCTGCTTCTATTGCAATTCCACTTGTTTCATTTCCATCTACTAATGCTGCTCCTGTATCTGGATTTACTATTGCATTTAAAGCTACATTTTCTGGCTTTGAGTAAGCCTTAACTTCTGCTATGGCTGGCCATGCTAAATAAGCATTTCCTTGTCCATTATTACCAGTTATTTTAACATCTATAGATTTAATATTCTTTCCTACAGGTATTGTGTATTTACGATCTATGACTGTATCATTTTCTCTCATATCTAATACTGTATGAACTACATCATTTGAGTCAATTACATCAACATAGAATTGGAATGGTAGCCCTTCCTTTTCAAAGGTTAACTCAATATTTTCAACGAAATACGAGTTAATTAAATCAATTTGAGCATTTGCTGGTATTACTCCACCATTTGATATCCATAATGTATCCTCTTTTCCATCTGTTATATTTGAAAGAGGTTTTCCGCTTTGTGCTTCACTTCCTGTTACAGGTTTGTCTAAAGCTACATTTACTGCTTCAACTACAACTTCTTTTTCTCTTAAAGCCTTAATTTCAGCTAAAGCTGCCCATGCCCCCGGAAAGTCACCAGCACCACTTTTACCTGTTAATATATATTTAATACCTTTTATTTCCCTTCCTACAGGAATTTGATATCTTCTTTCAAGTGCATTAACTTCTGATTTTTTGTCCAGAATAGTTGTTTCAGTTCCGTCCACTTCAATTGCTCTCACTTCAAATTGGAATGGTAATTTTGCTTTTTCGAAAACAAGCTCTACTAAATCAACCATTTCATTCTTTTCTAAATCTACAGTTATCTCAGCACCTATTCCTTCACTTGTTGCAGACCAGAATGTATTATCGTCTCCATCTGTTATATTTGATGCTGGTCTATCTGTACCTACATTTTTTACATCTACTGCTTTATTAAGAGCAATATTATCGTATTCTACTTTTTGTTCTGCACTTTCATATACCATTAATTCTCTCATTTCTGGCACTAGAGTTGAATCTGTACTATTAAAAGTAAATCTAACAGCATTAGCAGTTCCTTTGTAATCTATTGATATGGTTCCTGTAATAGTACCATCAATAGTTTCTGCAACAGTACTCCAATTATCTCCGTTTCTAACTTCTACTTTATAAGTTATTGGGAATCCACCTGCTGCTTGATTTGGAGCAAAAGCTATCCCGTTAAGATTCTTTTCCTCTTCTAAATCTATTGTCATTGTAACAGGCCATTTAGCTTCTGATGCCATCCACGCACTTCCTGTAGTTCCATCAGTTAAATTAGATGCCGGGAATCCTGAAGCTGTTTCAACGCCTTCTATTATTACGTTTTTACCTAGTGCAATATTAGCCTTCTCTACTGCACTTGATCCACCTTCTAAGAATGCTTCCATATTAGTTACAGAGAATTTATCCATAGCTTCTTTTGCAAGAGCTCCTAAATCTTCTCCTGAACCTGTTGTTGCATATTTATTATTTTCAGTAGTTTTTTCATTAGCCCACTTATATTCAACTTTATGCCAATTTATATTTTGAGTAGGTTTTCCTTCTAATTCATTTGTTACGTTATTAACCCACATTTCCCATCTCTTATAATATAAATCATTAGTTAAACCAGCCCATTGTCTATTTGAATAATCCTTTAAAGAACCATTTTTATAATCCCCCCATGTAGTTATTAAGGCTCTTGCATTGAATTCAAATAAATCCATAGTCCAATCATCTGCACCTTCAAGCATAGTTCTAGCCTGCTCTATCCATGTTCCTACTAAGAATTCTGGACTAGTAGATAAAACATTTTCTTGAAGCTTTATTAACTCTAGGAAATGAGTAGAAATCTTTTTGAAGTTATTTATGTCTCCGTTATCATAAGCAGCAACCATTTCTTTATGATATTCTTGTGCGGAGTTCGCTAAAACTTGCTTTGTTACATCTAGGAAATCATATATAAATGCTTCACTACCTTTTAAATCCTCATATGCATTTATAAATAGTTCTAAAGCTTTTTCTAACTCTGCCTTATCATAAGGTATTTTACTATGTCCCCATGTTGAAGCACTATTGATTTGCTTATCTGGTCTTGCATTTATTACTGATTCTGCTGCTCCTTGATAGTAATCATTTGTCTTTTTATATGCAGTTTCTAATAATATTCTCCATGCTTCTTGAATATCAGCATTTTCCTTACCATATCTTCTTTCAATATAATCCATAGTCCATTGTCTAAAATCTATAGCATCTCTTGTCCAAATCATATCTCCAATTAACTCATAAACTATTGGACTATTATTTATTGCTTCTGGAGTAATACCTATCCCCTTCATGTTTTCTGAATTTGCATAGGCACTTGGGATATTATTCGCTAATATTTCCGGCTGCCCATCTAATCCCATTCTTCCACCAAAGTTATGAAGCATATTCCATACCCAAGGTAAATCTTGGTTGTCAAACCTTTGCCAGTCTGGATTTAAGTCTGAATTAAGATCTAATATTAATGAGTGCTCTTTATTAAGACCTGAAAGCTTTGCATTATCCGGATTTCCTTGCCAGTGCTGAATTACCCATATTGCATCTTCGTCATGCTCTAACATTTTATTTTGAACTGTTGAATAAATTGTGCCATTATCTAATCCTCCAGTATTTCCACCTTCATGAAATGGATCAACAGCATAGTAATCGCTTACTTCACCAAAAACTTCTTTTTGTGCTTCATAAAATGCATCTGCAACTTTTGCAAAGTAATCCTCTTCGCCTTCTGCCACATAGGTTCTAAGCATGTCAGGTCTATCGAAACCACACCACTCACCTTGTTTAATAACTTGAGCATCTGGATTTTTCTCAGTAAAATCTAAAGGAACACCACCTGAATATCCTTGAAGTACTGGTGTTATACCTAGAGTTTGCATTCTATCATGCATTTTTCTTCCAAGCTCTGTTCTATCTTCAAACCAACTATTTGGTAATGGTCCTCCAAAGCTTGTCATGTTTTGCATATAGAACCATGCAAAATAACCTGGACCTGATATATATTCTTTTATTTCTTCATCTGAATATCCAAATTTATTTAAAGTTCTTCTTAAAACTTCCTCTTGTCCAACAATATCTAAAATTAAGTTGTATCCATTCATTGCTGACCAATCTAAAAATGCTTCATACTCATTCCAATCCCAAAATGCCATTGTATATGAATAAGTACAAAAGTTTAAAGAATATCTTTGTTCATATGGTGTATCTATCACAACCTTTTCTCCAACACTAGGTAAAACTTCTGGCATATTTAAATTTGATCCCATTATAGGGTTGTACATAACCTTTGCATAATTTTTTAAATAATAATTGAATCCTGATGCAAGTGATACACCATCATTTCCTCTAACTACTACCTTTCCATCAGCCCCATCCTCAACTTCAAAAACATCTGTTCCTGATGAAGTTTGGCTTATTAACTCAAATTGGAACTTATCTTTGTATTCATCTCCAATAACTCTTCCTACCATATCATGCATTTCTTTTATTGTCTTTTGAGATGCATAATCTTGATTATTTTCAAATTTATTATATTCTTCTGCCCATTTTGTTTCACTAAAGTTCTCTACACTTATAGCTTTTTCTTCTGGCTTTACATCTGAAACTTTTTCACCATATAGTTCAACTTCAGCTATATTTGAATCATTATTCTCTGAACTGAATGTTACATCTATTCTTATCTTAGATGCCTTAACATTATTTAAATTATATAAATCACCTTCAACTGTTGCCTTTTCTTCGTTATCTTTATATGCAACTTTTGTATAATTTTCTCCATCAGTTGTCACATAAATATTATAATTATAATATCCATTGGTTTTATTAACTAACTTAATTCCTGATAAATCATATGTTCCATCTAAATCTAATTCTACCCATCTATAATGATTTGATGATTCCCAATAAGTATTTGGATCACCATCAACAGCAAGCTCTACATCATGGCCAGAAGTATTGCTTTTCGCTGATATCTTTATATTATCAGCACTTATTTTATTACCTACAGAAGCTTGTACTTCAAATGGTATAGAAGTAAGCATACTTGAAGTAATGGTTATAGCTAGGGCTTTAGCTATATGCTTTTTAACGTTTTTCATTAATAATTTCCTCCTTAAGGGTTTAAATTATTTTTTAAACGAATATACAAATCTTAAAGTAATAAAAAAAAAGCTAAAAAGAGAGTCTTCTCTTTTTAGCTAATGCCTATTCTGATAGTTACACGCTAATTTGATTTGTATTCATTTACATAGAAAATTTTACCTTAATTCGGTTGATAATGTCAATCCTAATTTTCACAATTTTCGTAATTCCTTAAATTTTCATCTTTAAAAAGGGTATATAAAAAATAAACTATAAAGTAAATTTAATAATATACTTTATAGTTTATTTTTTATAATATTTTTTTTGGATCGAAATTTAAAAAATCACATGCTGTCATTAAATATTCAATTCCTTCATGTTCTCCATTAAGAACATTTGCTAATGAAGGTCCATGTAAATGTCCATATATTACTTTTTTTACTCCATACTCTTTAAATAAATCAGTAAATGCTGAACTTTCTCTTTTCTCATTCATTGGGGGATAGTGTATCATAACTACTATATTTTCATATCCTGCTTCTTTTGCCTTATCTAATGAAAGCCTTAATCTTATAATTTCTCTATCAAATATTTTTTTATCCTTTTCAGTAAATCTATCACTACCTTCTAAAATCCAACCTCTAGATCCACAAATAGCATAATCCTCGTAAGTATAAAAATTATTTTGAAGAAATTTCGTATTTTCATACATTCTATTAAGCTTTGATATTCCACCCCACCAATAATCATGGTTTCCCTTAGAAATTATCTTCTTTCCTGGTAACGCATCTATCCAATCTAAATCAACTTTACTTTCATCTGATCTCATTGACCAGGATATATCTCCAGCTATAAGCACTGTATCTTCATCTGTAATTTTTTTTATCCAATTTTCTTTTATCTTTTCATCATGCTTAAGCCACTTTGCTCCAAATATGTCCATTGGTTTGTCTGTTGTAAAAGCAAGATGAAGATCTGAAATAGCATATAAAGCCATTTAATCTACTCACCTTTCTGACATAAATTTCTTAACATTATATATTAGGTTACCTATATAATATTATTTATTAAACTAATATGAAAGCCCATATTTCAAAAGCATATTAAGTATTTATTTACTTTTATCCATCTAAAAACTATCTAAGTCTGTCACATATGCAATTATATGAGCTACCGCTTCATAAAGATCAGATGGTATATACTCACCTATATCTACATTACAAAGCAGATCTGTCAATTCCTTATTATACACTATAGGAACGTCATTTTCCTCTGCTTTTTCAAGTATTTTATCTGCAATATGTCCCATACCACTTGCAGTAACAGTTGGAGCCATTAAATTTTCTTCATATTTTAAAGCTGCTGCTTTTTTTCTATATTTCATTTCTCCTCCTAAGATATTTAGTTTATACTCTCCTATCAAGGGATATTCCAGCATTTGAACTGAAGAAATCTCTACATGTTGTTAAGGAAACTTCATTTTCTTTCTTAGATACTTTCACATTAACTAAAAAACCCATGTTTTCTATATTATTAACTAACTTTATCTTTGTCATATCAATTATTTTAACAAATCTTTCTTCACATTTTAATTCTATATTTATTTTTTTATCTAATACTTGCATATAACCATCTATTATACCTAAATTCTTAGTTTCAACAGTAACTACCATCTTAACATTTGTACTATCTATCTTTTTACCTTCTTTTCTATTATCCTTTACTATTATCTTGCAAGGATATTCTCTTTCCTTTATATTAATTGGAATATCTGCATAATAATATTCTGAGCTTATTTTATTAAATACTTTTATATCACTAATGTTATTTTTTATAATATCTAAAATTTTCTCTGATATTACTGATTCGCTTTTTAAATTAGATATTAAATCTTTAATTATTTCTTTATTACCTTCAGCTACTTTATTTAATGAAGCTTCTACTAATTCTTTCTTAGGAATACTTGTAGTTAGATTTTTGCTTATTATATTATTTTCATTTATATTTACTTTATCAATATTACTACTATTAATTCCAATAATATTATCTTTAGTTAATATATCTTTTGCTAAATCATTTACCTTTTGACCTTGTTTAGTATCACTATCTATAATTTCTTGATTCTTTAAATTAATAACATCTTTTAATTTTAAAAATTCCTCTTCTGTTAATGTTACATCATTTCCAATAACACTTGAAAGTACCTTTTCTAATTGTCCTTTGCTAAAATCTAACGCCTCTTTTACACCTAAAGTTTCATTATTAGCTTTATTTAAATAATCACTAAAATCATCTATTATGTTTTTGGCACCAATTTCATTAAATTCAAATATAGTTTCTTTAAGCTTATTTATTAATTCTTCTGGTTTTATAGTATTTATTAAATTGAAAACCCTATCAAATTCACTACTTGTGAATTCCATTCTTCTATTGCTTATTATATCTTTTAAGGATGTATTAAGTAACTCTTCACTTTGTCCTGATATAGATTTAAGAATAGATAAAATACTAACTTTAGCATTTCCCATATCACTTTTTTGATAAACATCATTAGCTAATTTATTATTTACACTTGCCTCTTGCCCATTAATATATTGTGGTGTTTTTGTAATTCTTTGTTCTTGTATATTTTGTCCATCTACATCTATAGATTTAGGACTTATAGTACTAGTATCTAATCCTTCAATACCTTGCTTTAAATTACTTTTTATCATATTATCCTTTGAAAATTCATTAAGTTCAGGTATTGAATTAGAAATGTTATCAAGTACTTTTAATATATTTTCTTTTCCTTTAAATAAATTATTATATCCTTTTATATTTTCCTTATTAAACTCCATATCATTTTCAATAAACAATAAAATATCCTCATGAGATAAAGTTTTAAACTCTACAAAAAACTCTTTTAATACATTATTAATTTTTATTCCTTCTTTGCTATTTTGAGATATTCCTTTCCCCATTAAATACTTAGATATAAATTCATCTATTTCCTTTGGATTTGCTTGTATTTTATCTAAAAATTGAATTAATCCCTTAATTTCTCTTATATTTTCCTTAGTAAGAGGAATATCAAACTTTAACATTGATTTTAATAAAGTAACATCCTCTTTACCTAGCCCTGAACTAGAAATTATATCATTAAACTCACCTTGAGCTAACTCATCACCTTTGATATTCTTAGCAATAACTTTTAACTTTAGTTTTCCATCAATAAAGCCTTCAACTTGAAATCTTTGTAATCCACTTTCTAATCCTTCTACATCTCCATCTATTTGTGCAGAAAATTCCCAACCATCTATTAGCTTTATAGTAACTTCATTTTTATCATCTTTTTTAATTATTTTACCTGAAAACTTCTCACCAGAATCAAAAGTTAACTTACTAGATATTCTTTTATTATTTGTATTATATGAATTACCTACATTAAAAACTCCTGGCATATCTTCACCTCATATACATCTATATTATTTATAATGTCGAATACTTTATCTAACACCTTAGCATATATAACTTTAGAAACTCTATTATCAAAATAATTTTCATTTGGAAATATTTTAGAAATAACTATATAATCTTTAGAAATTTCTTCCTTATATGATATAAATATAGAATTTAACTGGAGGTTAAAAATGAATAAAAAACTTTTTTCAAAGATAATTATTATATCCATTATTACTGTATCATCAACATTTGTATCTTGCCAAAACACTTCAAAGAAAATAACTATCTCGGAAGATACTAAAAATGAAATTTCTTCTGAAGAAAATGAAATAAATGAGGCAATAAAAACTGGTGAGAAATATCTTACTGAAAATAATTTTAATGAAGCTAAGGAATACTTTAATAAGGCCTTATCATTAGACAAAAGTAATAAAGATATTTATTTAAAAATTAAGGACATATATTTGTCTTTTAATAGATTTGATGATGCCTATTTCATTATAAAAACAGCTTTAACAAATAATATAGATATTGAAAATATGAAATTAATTTTAAAGGATATTTCATCTAAATTTGAATCTATTAACATGAACCTATCCATATATCAAGATACTAGTTATACCTTACCAAATGAAGTCAAAGCTGTAATTTCAGGTGAATCTATATCGCTTCCTGTAACTTGGGATAATCAAGTAGTTGATTCATCAACTGCAGGGACATTTATTTATGAAGGCTTTAATGAGGATTATGGTAGAAAAGTAAATATGGAAATTACAGTTATGGAAAATGTTTATGATAAGCAAATTGGGTCTATTAATAATATATATACTATTGATGGAAAGACTTATATCGATGTTGATTTAGTTGAATTATATGAAGGTTTGGACGAATCTTTGACTGAATCTAAAAAAGATAATATGGCAGCATATGATGAAGAAAAAGGAGAATACTTTCTTCCATTTGGTTATTATATAAGAAATAATAATAGCACTATAACTACTTACGAAGTTTCAAAAGATTGTATATTCCAGCTATATTTTATCGATTTATTTGCCTTGGGTTATGACAGTGAGTCAAAGCTTCCTGAACTCAATACAGTTCCTTATGAAACCTTCAAAAATTATATTGATATGATGAATAAGATGTACCTAGATAATAATCAAAAATTGGGTGAGAAAATAACAACTCATAGAACAACTTTATGTTGGATTGAAAGCAAAAATAACAATGTATACTCTATATCTAGAAAATATTTATAAATTTAAAAAGGAGACTTTACAGTGAATAAAAGATTTATAAAACTAGCTATTATCCCAATTTTTTTAATGCTAAGCACTTCACTCTTTTCTTGTACAGACACAACAAAAAAGGTAACAGTTTCTAATGATACTCAAAGTGAAATTTTAGTAGAAGAAAATGAAGTTGATGAAGCTATTACTAATGCTAAAAAACTTCTTGCTGATAATAAATATGATGAAGCAAAAGCTTATTTTAATAAAGCAATTTCTTTAGATAAATCTAATAAAGATTTATATTTAGAAATTAAAGATATTTATATTGATTCAAATAAACTTGATGATGCTTACTTTATAATAAAATCTGCTTTAGCTAATAATGTTGATACTGAAAACATGAAAACAATAGCTAAAGAAATATCATCTAAATTTGAAATAATTAAGCTTACAGATTCTGTTTACCAAGAGTCAGAATATAATCTTCCTGGAAGTGTAACTACTGATATAAATGGAATTTCACTTTTACTTCCTTTAACATGGAACGTATCAAATGTTGATACTACTACTGCTGGCACTTTCACTTATTATGGTATTAACGAAGAGTATGGAAGACAAGTAGAATTTACTTTAACAGTTTTAGAAAATGTTTATGATAAACAAATTGGATGTATCAATAATATCTATACTATTGATGGAAAAACCTATATAGATGTTGACTTAGTTGAATTTTACTTTGGAAATGAAATTGCTTTAAGAGAAGCATTAAAAGATAACGAAAAAATTGCTTATCAAGAAAATGGAGAGCCTTATGTTCCAGATGGTTATTATATAAGAAATAATAATAGTAAATTAACCACCTATGAGATATCAAGTAATTGCAGCTTCCAATTATTAAATCACGATTTTCTAGCTTTAGGATATAATGTGCCTCCACCAGAAAATTCTTCTATAAATGAAAAAGCTTCATTTAATGATTTTATAAATTATATTGATTTAAGAAATCCTATGGATATAGGAGATTTAGATATAAGTGATGGAAAACCTATAACTCATAGAGAAACCCTATGTTGGATAGAACTAAAAAATGGAGTTGCTTACTCAATCTACAGACAATATACACCTTAGTTATATTTTGCGAAGCAAAATAATTAAAAAATGAAAAAATGAAGGAATGAAAAATTAAGGTAAAAACCTTACAGGATTTTTGAATAGAAAGTGCTTGGCACCTATAGTTTAAGTTTTGCGTAGCAAAACACCCTTAATTCTTTCATTCTTTCATTAATAAATTGCTTCGCAATTTACAACTAATAGTTTTATACTTCTATTTATTATTTAAAATATATTTAATATAATTAAATTATAATATCCATATTAAGGAGAATATGTAATGAATGCTCAAGTGCTTATTATTGAAGATGATAAATCTATAAATGATATACTATTCCATACTTTGAAAGCTGAAAGCTATTTACCTCATAGTGTTTTTTCTCTAAAAGAGGCTAATGATTTTTTAAATACCACTTTACCAGATTTAATTTTATTAGATTTAAACTTGCCTGATGGAAGTGGTTTTGACTTTTGTAAAGATATAAACTCTAAATATACTATTCCTATTATAATTCTTACTGCTAAAAATGATGTATTTGATAAAGTTCTTGGCCTTGAACTTGGAGCTGATGATTATATTACTAAACCATTCCATATAAAAGAAGTTACAAGCAGAATAAAGGCTGTATTTAGACGTATTGAAAAGTCTTCTTCTAAAGATAATAAAAATTTCATTAAGATAAATTCAAATATAAAGATTAATTTTAATAACAGAACTGTTTTAAAAAATGATGAAGTTATTCAATTGAAACCGAAAGAATATGAGCTTCTTGAATTCTTTGTTCAAAACAGAAATAAAGTTTTTTCTAGAGAACAACTTATAGATAATATTTGGGAGCTTTCTTATGATGGTGACATAAGAACTATAGATATTCATATAAGAAGGATTAGAAGCAAACTTGATACGAATGGACAACCATCAGTAATTGAAACAGTCTTTGGTGTTGGATATATGATGAGGTAAATATGAAAATTAAATTTAAATTCACTTTAATTATTACTCTGACAATTGTTTTATTAGGTATTTCATTAAATATATCTGTTCGAAAAATATTAAAAAACAATATGGAAAGCACAGTTACTTCTTCTTTAAAAGAAATAATGAAAAGTACTCGTGAATCTGTTAAATATACATTGTCAGTAAGAAATTATCTCTATAAAGATAAAGCCTTATCTCAAGAAAGTAAATATTTGATAGAATATATTTCTATTAACTATGATAGCAAGCTTCAAATATGCGATATAGATGGTAATGTACTTGCTTCTAATTTAGAAAAAGCTAATATTGAATTTACTGAAAATCTTTCTAATATTAAATCTGGTAAAACTATTGTTGATATAAAATATAATAATAACACTCTTATTGGAATGCTTTCTTATCCAATAATAATTAATGAATCTTATATTGGAATAATCAATTTAACTAAAGACTATACTTATCTTTATTCAGATTATATGAAAGCTACAAGCATATTAACTCTAATTGAAATATCACTTATTATTTTTATATTTGCTATTTCTTATAGATTAACAAATAAAATAGTTAATCCCATAGAAAAATTAACTTCAGCCTCAAAAGAATTAAGTGTAGGAAATTATGATATAAATATAGATGTCAATGCAAAAGAAAATGATGAAATATCTATATTATCTAGAGAGTTTATTAATATGAAATCTAAAATTCAAGATCAAATTTTAGATATTGAAAAAGAAAAAGAAAAGGTTGAAAAATTAGCTTTAAGCAGGAAAATATTTTTTGATACTGTTACTCATGAACTTAAAACACCTTTGACTTCAATTATTGGATATTCAGAAATGATTTTAGAAAATGTTGTAGATGATGAAGAATTTAAATATCGAGCTATTGATAGAATACACTCAGAAAGTGAAAGATTAAATACATTAGTACTTGAAATAATAAAAATTTCAAAAGGATTATCCTCTATAAAAGATACTTATGAAGATATAGAAATTTCTGAGATTATTAATCAAACAATTACTGATTTAAGTATTAAAGCTGAAAAATATACTTTAAAAATAAACTCAACCATATCAAAAGAAACAGTACACTTTAAACCAAATAAAATAAAAGAAGTTTTAATTAATGTATTAGATAATGCAATAAAATATTCTAGCAAAGATTCTATAATTACTGTAAGCTCCTATACTTCTGGTGATAAATATAATATAGAGATTACTAACATCGTTGAAAATCCCATACCAGAAGATGTTTACAATCATATTTTTGAACCATTTACAAAGTCAAAGTTTTCTGATGATGAATATAGTACAGGCTTAGGATTGTATCTATGTAACGAAATCATTAAAGATCATAATGGTTCAATCAGCATAGTTAATGGTAATGAAATAAAAGTAAATATTACTTTACCATTAGACAATAAAAGTTAAGCTAGTATAAGTAATGCTTAATTTTCAAATAAACTCTATCTATGATTATATAATTCCAAATTAGAAACATAGTAAAAAAGAAATTCAGATAAAATCTCTGAATTTCTTTTTTTTTATTTTCATTATAAATTTCTAAAATTTATTCTACAACTGTTGAATTTCTATTCTACAACTATTTTATTATAGTTTTTCTTTCCTCTTTTAAGTAATGCTGAACCATCTTCTAAATCTGATTCCTCTAAAGTTCTAGTAACTTCAGTTACTTTTTCTCCATTTAAAGATAAGCCACCTTGTTGAATTAATCTTCTTCCTTCTGCTTTAGATGGAACTATTTTATTTTCAGCCATTATATCTAAAATAGTTGATCCTAACTTTTCCTTACTTATAGTTACTGTAGGAACATTACTCATATCAACTCCACCTGAGAATAAAGCTTCTGCTGCACTTTTAGCTTTAGTTGCTTCTTCTTCTCCATGAACTAGCTTTGTAACTTCAAAAGCAAGACGCTTTTTAGCTTCATTTATAGCTGCTCCTTCTACAGAACATATTGCTCTAACTTCATCCATTGGAACAAATGTTAATAATGATAAACATTTTTCTACATCTGCATCGTCTACATTTCTCCAGTATTGATAAAAGTCAAATGGTGAAGTTTTTTCTGGATCAAGCCATAAAGCTCCCCCTACTGTTTTTCCCATCTTTTGTCCTTGGCTATTAGTTAATAAAGAACAAGTCATTGCCATTGATTGACCTTGAGCCTTTCTTCTAACTAATTCAACACCAGCAATCATATTTGACCATTGGTCATCTCCGCCTAATTGCATTTTGCAACCATACTTTTGATTTAATACGTAGAAGTCATATCCTTGCATTAACATATAATTAAACTCTAAGAAAGAAAGTCCCTTTTCTAACCTTTGTTTAAAGCATTCAGCTGTAAGCATTCTATTTACAGAAAAATGAACTCCAACTTCTCTTAAGAAATCTACATAATTTAAGTTTAATAGCCAATCTGCATTATTAACTAATATTGCTTTATCATCAGAGAAATCTATAAATCTCTCCATTTGCTTTTTTATTGAATCAACATTATGTTGAATTTGCTCTTTTGTAAGCATTGTTCTCATATCAGTTTTTCCTGATGGATCTCCTACCATTGCTGTTCCACCACCAAGAAGTGCTATTGGTCTATGTCCTGCTTTTTGCATATGTGCCATGAACATTAACGCAATGAAATGTCCAACATGTAAACTATCTGCTGTTGGATCAAAGCCTATATAAAAAGTTATTTTCTCCTTTTCTAGCAATTCTCTAGTTTCATCCTCATGAGTAAATTGCTTTATGTATCCACGATCTAATAACTCGTCTAAAACATTAGCCATTCTACGTAACCTCCTATTTATTTTACTTATTATAGTATATCTTTTTATTAAAATATTATCAACAATAAAACAACTAATGATACTATTGTTATGTTTTGAGAATATAAAAAAGGAGTAATTCAATATACTAGAATCACCCCTCATTACTAAATCTGCGACAATTAATTATTATTAATTCTGTTAATCCAAATTATAACTAAAATTCTCTTATTCATTATTCAAAATTCGAACTTAAAATGTAAATTTAAATTTTAAATAATATTCATTCATACAACTTTGTAATTCACATAATCCAGACTCCCAGACCAATCTTTATCCATTTATACTTCTACTCTCTAAATTCTCAACCACTCAGAATTTCCGAACCATCCCCCATTATTCCCCTTACTTTTCTTTTTCATTTCTCATTTTTAATAACTCAGCTTGCATGAGTTATTTCCATAATTCTTTAACTTTTCCTATTCCTCTAAGCCACATATTCCCTTATCAAATCTGGTAGCTCATCATTACATTCACAATTTAAATTTATATACAAATTTAAATTAAATCTTTGAGAGAATTCCTTTAACTTTCCAAACAGTTTAGTTGATTCAGACATATTTTTAGTAACTATACTTGATAAAGCATCTATATATATATTTTCAACATCATAATTTTGAGATATAACTCCACAAAGTAATCCATAAAAGCTATCACAATCCATTACACCAAGCTCATTAGTATTTATAAATCTTATCTTACCTTTAAGTTGCATCATGCGTCTAGCATCATCGTCAATATAAACTGAATCCCCTTTTGCTTTGCTTAAATGTTCATTTGCAAGTTCTATTAATCTTTTAGTTTTACCTGCCCCTCTCTTTGCGCAAAAAACTTGAATCATTGGAATCCACTCCTTTTATAGAATTTTTATTCTCTTAATTTATATATATTCTACACCTTTGAAAATATTTACAATATAATATAAAAAATAATAAAAGATAGAGAAAATACATTAATCTCTATCTTTTATCTAAAAAATGTGAACTCATAACTTTATTTTTTCCTGCGTGCTTTGCCTTGTAAAGGAATCTATCTGCACAATTAATAACAGTTTCAAGGGTATCCCCATCATTAGGATAAAAGCCTACTCCAAAACTTGCCGTAATGCTTCTTTCATTCTTTTCATTTGAAACCAAATTACTTGATACTGAATTTCTTATTTTATCTATTCTTATATATATATCTTCATTATCACTATTACAATCTATATATAGTATTATTTCTTCCCCACCATATCTTGCAATTATATCTTTTGGCTTTAACATACTTCTAATTAAATTTGCAGTTTCTATTAAAACTTTATCACCAAATTGATGCCCTAAAGTATCATTTACTCTTTTAAAGTTATCTAAATCAATCATTACTATAGCATATTTATCTATGCCTCCATTAGATAACCTTTCTTCTATAATTTCATAAAAAGTCTTTCTATTGTAGATACCTATCAATGCATCATATTTAGCTGCTCTTTCTATCTTTTTATATAGAATAGAATTTTCTAAAGCTATTGCAATTTGACTTGCTATTGAACTTAGGAATATTTCATGAAACTCTGATAAAAAATTATAATGGGTATGGTCAGCTACAATATATCCTATAAATTTTTCAGCAACTTTTATTGGTACTCCCATCCTTGAGTGAATATATATATTATTTAATTCATCTTTTACAATTGGTTCTTGTGAATTTAAAATAAATGTCTTATTTTTACTTATGTAATTTATACATTCTTCTGTAAGAGATATACTATCTTGTGTGCCATTAGTAGCCTTTATAACAAATTTAGAGTCTTCTAACAAATATATTGTAGATTGAGTTACACCTATAATTCCTATTATCATATCATTTATCATAGGTATTATATTTTTACTACTTAAATTTGAATTGATATAGTTACTGATTAATATTACATTCGAAAGCATATCGAGATTTTTCTCATGCTGGACATTTACAGAACTTAATTCTTGTATTTTTTCTTCAGTGATTTTCTGATATCTTTCGTACTCCGACTTAAGTTGGTGATACATTGCTTTATAATCGTCCATACTCCCTCCCCATCTCATCTCATATAGTATGAATCGAATTCAGATAATCTATAACTTAATATTACTTTATTTCCCTTTTAATATCAATAGCTTTTTACCCTCTAAATCATTTTCATTGTAGTATTTATTATAGACTATCCTTGATTAATCCAGTTCCTTCAACTATTAAGTTGACATTTACTTCTAAGTTTGTATTTGCAATTGGATTATATACTGCTGCTTTAGGATAGTATATATCTAAAAGTCTTTCAATATCAAAAACATCTATTTGCTTTTCTTTATATTTATTAAATATATCTTTAAGATAACTTTCTATTTCTTCTTCTTTGACATCTTTTATATATTTCAAAAGTTCATTATCAACTATAAGCCTACCTTGTATTTCTGCAACTGACACTTTCATTTCTAAATTTTTAACTAAAGTAATACTTTCTCCATCATACTTAAGTTTACTTTCTGTACTATTATCTAAAATATCTAATGTAATAAATCCTTTCTGTGATTGTGGATTAGACATTTCAAGTGTTCCTCTTCTAATATTATTCATAAATAAATTATAGCTCATAGCATCTTTAGAATCTATTTTCTCGACTAATGTATTGTCCTTGATTATTGCCCCGCCACCAATTTCTATTTTTTTATCTAGTGCATCCTCTCTTATTTCAATTGCACCAACAATATATGTGTCACTGGCTGTTATAGAATTACTTAAATAATCATTTATGTTTGCTCTCATAGCTCTTGGATTTCTTTTATTTTTATGAACTAATTCTTCTAAATATAATCCTAAATATTCTTCATCATTGGAAGTAATTTTTAGCAATTCATCAACTTCTCCAAAATATACAAACATATCAGGTTTAATTTGAAACTCTTGATTATTATTTATTAAATCAATATATCTCTTTATTCCATCTCTTGCTGCCTTTTCTGTAAATATATATGCTCTATTTTGCGAGTAATTTAATTCATAGCTTGAAGCTAAATTTACATCTCTTAAAGCTTCTAATGCTGTCTTTCCTATACCTTTATATATTATTCTCTTTCCCTTATCTGAACTTTCATTAGTACTTCTATAAGGTTTAACGCAGTCAACATAAACTACTGCTCTTCCAAAATCATCTGTATCAAAAATTACACTAGTTGCAAAACTAACTTTATTTATATCTCTATAATTAAAACACCCAACTAGGAAGAAAGGAATAAAAAATACTGCTAATATCTTACTTACTCTTTTGAATTTCATTTTTCATCCCCCTTTTTTATAAAACCTTTTGAAATTTTACCTAAACTTCCTCTAAGTACAACATCTTTAAATCTATATTCATTGATACTTCCAATTGGAAATAAAAATTGATATCCGATTGAATCTAACTCAGCTAATTGTATTAGTAATAATAATGCTCCACATAAAAATCCTGGTATACCAAATGCAGCAGAAAATCCAACCAAGACTAATGCCCAAAATGATAATGCTCCATAAAGTTTTGGAATTAAGAAATATGATAATGTACTTAATGCCACTACTATTATTGTTATCCTTGATGCAATTCCAGCTCCAACTGCTGCATCTCCTAAGATTAAAGCTGATACTATACTCATTGCACCACCTATTGGTTGTGGAAGCCTAAGACCTGCTTCTTTTATAAATTGAAATGCAAGCATCATTAGTATTACTTCTATAAACGTAGGGAATGGAACCCCCGCCCTTGATACTGCTAGCCTAAACATAAATAATGATGGTATCATAGAAAAATGATACGTTATTATTGCTACATATAAAGCAGGTACTAATGTTGCTATAAAAAATGCAAACCATCTTAATATACGATTAAAATTTGTATAGTATTTATTTAAATAATAATCATCTGGCATTTGGAAATTTTCTAAAAAGAAATATGGTACAGTAATAACAAATGGCGTTCCATCAACTATTACCCCAATTCTTCCTTCTAATAATTTTGCACTTACTTCATCTGGCTTTTCAGTGTATCCTACTGTATCAAAAAAGCTTTTTTGATTCTTTAGAGCATCTTCAATGTAATTCGTATCTAAAATAAATCTTAAGTCTAAACTATTTACTTTTTCTCTAACATTTTCAACTAATTCTTTTGGAGCAACACCATCTAGATAACATATAGCAACTGCAGTTTGTGATTTTTCTCCAACAACTACAGCTTCAAATTTTAAATTTGGATTTTTAATTCTTCTTCTTATTAAAGCAACATTATTTACTATTAATTCATTAAATCCTTCTCTTGGACCTTTTAATACTGATTCTGTTTCAGGCGTTCCAACACCTCTAACTGGAAATCCCTTAGTTTCTACAAATATAATTTCTTCATAATCATCAAAAATTACAGCTGGATCTCCAGATAATATATGCATTATTGCATCATCTACATCCTTCGCAATATCTGTAGCCCCTATATCTAAAACATTTTCTATTACTTCTTTTACTGAAGTAATACTTCCGGTAGTTGGCTTTATCTTACCAAAACCTCTTAAAGGTAAAAGCACATATTCACTTATCATATTTACATTACATAAATCATCAATAAATACTACTGTTGCCCTTCCCAAAACTGTTTGGACTGGCCTATACTTAACATCAAAAGAGTTTTTTAATTTCTCTTTTACATATTCTAAATTATTCATATACATCACCTGATCATATTATTTGTTGAAAAACTGTTTAATATTCATTTTTTTGCTAATACTATGAAAGAATGAAAAACAATTGGATAATTGATAATTCATAGTGGATAATTGAGGTTCAAACTCTTCCAGAGTTTCTTTTTATATTTTTCTAATTTAGCTAAGCTAAATTATTTCATTAATTGTCCATTATCCATTAACATAAGAAGGGTGGTTAATAATGAATAAAATTTCTAGTAAGCATTTTATATTATTTATAATTGGGGTGGCATTTATATCTGTTAAAACATATCCATCTATATTCATAGATATAGGGGGAAGAGATACTTGGCTTGCTTCTCTTATAGCATCAATTATATTTGTTATATTTTTAATGTATATAATTAATATTTGTGTTTCTACTAAAACTTTTGACATAAATGATATTTTTGAGCGTTCTATGCCAAAGGTTATAAGCATTATTTTTATGCTTATATTTGTACTTACTTTATTTATAAATGCTATTGAAGCAGCTGCTGTTGAGGCTAATGTATTGCACTCTACATTATTTCTTGAAACTCCAGTTTGGTATGCATTAATATTTTTTATACTTCCATCACTTTTTATTTTTAATAAAAGGTTACGTACTATATTAATATTTGTTTTAGTAAGTGTTTTTATAATTATAATAAATGGAATAGTCTTTTTTGCATTAACTCAAAGTTATAAGGATATAAATAATTTATTACCTGTACTTGGAAGCGGCATATCTTTAGGCTTTACCGTTTCTCTACTCCTAATTTTAGGTGGGTTTTCCTCATTTATGATTACAATACCATTTTTAAAGTATATAAATGAATTTGAACATATAAGAAAACATACCCTTTATGCTGGAGTTATAACTTCTGCATTTGTTGTTGTTTCAATAATTGGAGTAATTACAGCTTTTGGTCCGCTAAGAGCTGCAAATATTTTTTATCCTGAATTTATATTAGGGCAAAGAATTGAAGTAGCAGGATTTTTAGAATTTGGTGAATTATTTTTCATAATTCAAACAGTTTTAGGCTTCTTTATAAAGTATGTATTAGCCACTTATAGTATATTATTGATTCTAGGAAAGTATATTAAGAATAAACGTCTTTTTATAGGCATCTATACTTTTATAGTATTTGTTTTATCAAGCTTTTTAGGAATGAATAACTATATACTTTATGATGTATTAAAGTATTTACAAATAATTAATTTATTTAGTTTTGTTTTAATACCACTTATAGTATTTTCTACTTACTACTTTAAATTTAAGGCTAAAGAAAAATTATTGAAAGATTCTAAATAATCCAAATTTTCTTAATATAGGTATTGAATTTATTTATTTTTATGGTATAATTATTTTGAAAATTTAAATGATTAGGCTAATCTCGATAAGTTCTCTCCTTAAAGTTCAATATACTTAAGTGAAGAAATCTATCAAGTTTATCCCTATGAATTTTAAGGAGGATTTTAAAATGGAAGATAAGAAACTAACTTGTAAAGATTGTGGAAATGAATTTGTTTTCACAGTTGGAGAACAAGAATTCTACAAAGAAAAGGGATTTGATAATGATCCTGTAAGATGTCCTGAATGTAGAAAAGCTAGAAAAGCTCAAAATAACAGAAGATAATTTCTGTTTTAAAGACTAACCAATTAATGGTTAGTCTTTCTTTATTTATAAAGTTTATTTATATAATAAGTATTTTTTTATTAATTTTGTATAAACTAATAATCTATACAATGATTTACTTAATAGGAGGGCATGTGTAATGAAATCATTAAAAATATTTTTCACAATATTAATTTTACTAGTTTTAGTATCTTTAATATTTAAATTTTCATTTTGGGCTATAGATGTGATATTAATTTCAGCAATTTTACTATTATTAGTAGATATTTTTTATGTTAAGGCTTAAGAATGGTTATAAATTGATTTTATATTATATTTTTAATTAAAATATTTGAATTATATACTTTTTTAATTTCTCCCTCTCTATACATCCATTCTTGGCATAAATCAAAATCATCTTTTTGGTAATTATTGCTGATTTCAAATGTGAAATCTTTAAATCCCTGTGCTACTTCTTCTGAATATCCACAAAACTCCATAAAATAATTAACTTTATCTTCCTCGGAAGAATTGTTGAATATTCTAGCTGCTTCATTTAATGCTTTATGAAACTTTTTAACTCCTTCTGAATTATTATTATAAAACTCTTCATCAAAACACCACATGACTAAATTCTTATCACTATTTCTTGAATTCCAAATTACCTCTCCACCTTCATTTACTATCTTTGAAACAAAAGGCTCAATTGCTACTAAAGCATCTATTTCTCCTTTTTGAAGCGCTTTAATTCTATCATATGTATTATTAATCCAAACTATTTTAGGATTTTTTATTATATCTTTTAAATCATTTTCTAAAAACAATCTAAACAATCCAGCTCTGTTAACTCCTACTCTTATGCCTTCTAAATCTTTCTTAACTTCTTTCTTTCCAACTAAATTAATAGTTCTTGTTAAATTTGAAGTTATGACTGCCTTTTTCCCTTTTTCAAGCATATAAAAGAAAAATGTTGTATCTCCCATCATAGCATCTGATCTGCCTTCTAAAAACTCAACATTTCCCTTAAAGAAAAAATCTTCATCTAAATATAAATTCATGTCTATGCCATGTTTTTTAAATATTCTTTGCTTATCTGCTAATATTGCTGTTAAACTTAATGGATTATTCTTTATTAGATTTAAGTTTATTTTTACCATGTCTCTATCTCCCTTTATTTTCACTTGCATTAAATACCTAAAAATGTAGACTTACTGTTTCTAAAATACTATTACTATATCTACTTATATATAGTAAATATCTTCTTAAGATTTAATAGACCAACTTATTTAAATAATTTAAACTATAAATGTAGGTACTTAATTATTTAACATAGTAACTACATTAATATAACTACTTTGTAATTTAACTATAACAATTTCATCTATGTAGTTACTTTATATTTAACTATAGTAACTACATTTTTAAGTTACCTTATTTTTAAGTGTAACAAACACATTTTTAATTACTTTAACATTAAATTATAGTAAATTAACCTATGTAGCACTTTATCTTTTAACTATAATAACGACCTTTTTATGGATACCTTATCCTTTAGGTATTATATGACTATGTTCGTAGTTACATTCTCTTTAAATACTTTAATTATACTTATGAGTAGTCCTTTAATAATTTAAAAATTATATCTTTAAGTATTAATTTAAAGTCTAATTTACTTTGCCATGATATAAATTAAAAATTCTACTGACATTATAAAATGAAAACTATATATAAGAAGTAGTGGTCTTGGTCCCCACTCTCTTCCCATTTCTTTATATACTTTTTGTATTTTATAATAATCTCTATACCACTTTACATACCCGTAATAGTAAAATATAAATATACCTGATGTAAATATTAGTAAACTTATCTTTGATAGCAATAATAATATTGTCCATGATATAACCATTATTATTGCTTCTGGTATTATTATCTTAATGGAATTTCTAAATCCAATAACATGTGGTAATGTTACTCTAACACCTTTATCTTTTTCATAATCTGAAGTATTATTTGTAGACATTAGAAATACAGTCATTATCATAGCTATAAAGGAATATAAAAATATTTCTATACTCATATTTCCTTGCTGTATATAAGCAGATACAAAGCTACTTATTCCTCCAGCAAATATCCCTGATACTAATTCACCAACAGGATAAATTATATATGGCTTTGGCCCTAAAGAATAAGTTAATGCTGCAACGGCACTTACTATTCCTATAATTAATATATTTATATTCTTGGTTATAAAAACTACTATAAGTCCGCTTCCTCCGCCTAAAGCTAACATGAAAAGCAAAGCTATTACTGCATCTAAAAACTTTGCATCTCCTCTAACTAACCCTTCACTACCTAAATGGCCTGTAAATGTATCTTCATTTTCTTCATTCTTTAAAAATGCCCTTATTTCATTTGCTATATTTGCTACTATATTCAAGCTAAATCCAGCAATAAACATTAAAACTAGTGGTAAAACTTTAATATCCTTTTCTAAGTATGCTCCAAATAATCCACCACTAAGTGCTGGAAGTCCAGTTGCAAATCCTGTTCTTAGTTCCATTACTGTATAAATTCGTTTTAAAAAATTATTCTTCTTCATTTATTTAATACTCCCTGAAGTTATTCCTTCGTAAATATGCTTTTGCAAAAATATGAAAAATAATATCATTGGTATCATGCTTATTACAATAGCTGCACATATTACTTGCCATTCTGTTGATGCTGGCCCTATAAATTTGAATAATGTTGTTGATACAGTGTTTAACCCTTCCCCTGGCATATATAAATATGGGACATAAAAATCATTATATATGGTAATTATCTTAAGCATAATTGCTGTTGCAGTTGCTGGTTTTAACAATGGAAATATAATCTTTCTGTATATTTTAAAATATCCTGCACCTTCAAGCATTGCAGCTTTATCTAAATCTCTAGGAATCTTTTCTAAAGCTTGCATATAGATATAAACCATTAAAACATCTGCTCCTAAATATATAATTATAGGTGCAAGCCTAGTATTGTATATTCCTACAGCATCAACAATTTTAAAAGTTGCAACTTGAGACATTTCCATTGGTACTATTGATACAAATAAATACATAAATAATATTAGTTTTTTTAGTTTGAAATCAAACCTGCTTACAACAAAAGCCACCATAGATCCTAATATTACACTTCCTATTGCTCCAAAAAATATTAAAATGAATGTATTAATAAAACCAATTAACATTTTTCCATCTACAAATGCTCTTATGTAATTCTCAAAATAACTAAAACTATTTGGCATAGTAATCCCACTAGTCCTTGTAAATTCATCATAGGTTTTAAAAGAACCAAAAACAACAGTAATTATCGGTAAAAATATTGCTATAGTCCAAAGTATTAAAACAGTGTATTTTAGCACTTTTAATAATATAGATTTAATATTCATCTTCATCATTACTATACACCTTCTTTTGAATAAGAGTTGCAATTACAATTATTATTGTAATTATTACTGCCATACTAGCTGCAAGTCCTATTTTCTTTTGTTCAAATGCAGTTTTCATAGTTTGTAATAAAAATGTACTAGTCCCATTAGAACCATTAGTCATTATCATAGGTATTTCAAAAACAGAAATTGCACCTATAATCAACAAAATAAAATTAATCTTAACTATTGTATGTATATTAGGTAGTATCACATATCTTACCTTTTGCATTACAGAGGCACCTTCTATTTCAGCTGCTTTTATATATTCCTTTGGTATAGATTGAATTGCTCCAAAGTACATAATAAAGCTTCTACCTGTAAACCTCCAAAGAGATATACTAGCTAGTGTATAATTAACAAACCTAGGATCTCCAAGCCAATAGTGTATAAACTCTCCAAGACCTAAAGCACCTAATGCTGCATCAAAAGTTCCTCCTGGTTCAAAGAATATTCTAAATATCATCGAAATAGCAACTCCGCTTATAAGAGTTGGAAATACAAATGTAGCCTTAAAGAAACCTTTAAATTTAACTTTGAAAGACAGCATTATAGCAAAAAACATTGCTACTATTATTTGAAGTATTCCAGATAAAAAGTAATATAAACTATTTTTAAATACCTGAAAATAAGATGGATCTGTTAAAACCCTTATATAATTGTCAAAACCAACGAACTCCTTATTCTTTGATATACCATTCCATGAAGTAAAACTATATATAAACAACTCTATTATAGGTAAAAATCCAAATAAAAATAATAATAAAAGTGGAAAAAAAAGAAAGAGAAAAATAATTTTTCTTTCTTTTTTTCTTAAGTTCATATTATTCATTTGCCTGTGCTGCCGCTTCCCATTTAGCTTCTAATGAATTGATATAATCACTATAACTTTCATTTTGATTTGGATACATTCCTATATTAATAACCTTTTGAAGTACATCTGTTAATCTAGCAACACCTACTTCATTAGCTATTGTAGTATATTTTGCATCAACTTCTGGTGTTTCAGTTGGTACAGTTAATATAATATTATTCTTTTCAAAGGTTTCTTTTTGTTCGTCAGTTAAATCTTCTTTGCTTGGTGACATTCCACCTAAATCATCTGCATATCCACTTTTAGCTGAAATAAAGAATTCTAAAAATGCTTTAGCTGTTGCTTTATTTTCACTATTTCTATTTATTCCTATTACTGATGGTGCTCCAAATGCAATACTTGTTTGTCCATTAAACTTTACTGGTAATGGAGCTATATTTATTTTGCTGCCATTTGTACTTAAATCTTGGATCATCTTTGCATCTTGGGAACCCTTCATTATCATTGCAACTTTACCATCTGCAAGCATTTGTAGCGATTTTGCAAAATCTCCTGTAACTGGATCCTCTTCTATAAGTCCATTTGATGATAATTCATAAAATAAATCCATTACTTCACGTATTGGTTGACCTTCTTTAAATGCAGTACCTGCCTTTAACATTTCTGATCTATATTGCTCTCCACCATAAGAAGTTAAAGTTCCACCCCAAGTACCTAATGTTTTATTATAATTTGTATAGAAAGGTATAGCCTCTGTATTTTCTTTTACTTTCTTCGCAGCTTCTACCATTTCTTCTGTTGATGTTGGCATAGATTCTATCCCTGCCTTTTTAAGAACTTCTTCATTATATATAATACCTAATGAATTTACTGCTGCTGGTAATCCATATGCTATTCCATCATAATCAGCTTCTGTAACATCTATGTATTTTTCTTCTAATTCATCTACTTTTCCTAATGGTTCAAAATAGTTTTCATATTCTTCTGGAGTACCATTCATAGTAAATGGAAGAAATAAAACATCTCCATAATCTTTAGTATTCATTCTAGTCATTATGTAATTGTCATAATCTGCAGCTGATTCCCATATTATATCCTCAACACTTGGATATAGCTTTTTAAAATCCTCTTCTATTTTTTCAAATAGCTTGTCTGCATCTGTTCTAGATGTAACTACCTTTATAGTTCCACCTATTTCATCACTTTTCTTATCTTCAGCCTTAGAACATCCAACCATAAGTATAGGTAACATTAATAAAGTACTAATTATTTTCTTTGCCTTCATTTTGCTTACTCCTTATATTTTCTTGTGTTAATTTATTAAAAATATTAGCTTTAGTAAAGTTAAAACTAATATGAACTTTTTCACCTATCTTCAAATTATTAATATTATAAGCTTTCCATGTAAATTTTATTTCTTCATATAAAAGATGATAAATAGTTTCGCTTCCTAAATACTCAATTTTTTCTATGGTAGCATCTATAAAATCTTTATTTATATTTTCTTTGTTATATTTATGGCTATAACTTACATTCTTCTCGGTTATATTATTTTTATTTATCTTATTCTTCTCCACGTTATCTGAATTGCCTAAGTTATATTTATTTTTGATATTTTCACCTATATTATTTATATTTTTAATATCTTCAGCTCTTAACCCAAGTATATATTCACCTTTTTCTAAATAATTAAGTTCTTCAGGTTTAATAATTCTAATTGAATTGTCTAACGATATATACTCTTCCTCTATAGATAAATTAAATAAATTCATTTCAGGTCTTCCAATAAATGTAGCTACAAAAACGTTGCTAGGATTTGTATAAATATCAAGCGGAGTTCCTATTTGCTGAATTTCTCCTTCGTTTAATATAACTATTTTATCTGCCATTGTTAAAGCTTCTACTTGATCATGTGTAACATATATAGTAGTTGCATTCAACTCCTTGTGCAAATTAGTTATTTCATTTGAAGTTGAATTTCTAAGCTTTACATCTAAATTAGATAAAGGCTCGTCCATTAAAAACACCTTAGGATTTCTTACCATTGCTCTTGCAAGTGCTATTCTTTGCCTTTGCCCACCAGATAAATTTTTGGGCTTTGATTTTAAGCAATCTTCAAGATGTAATATCTTAGCTGCCCACATTACCTTTTCATTTATTTCATTCTTATTTACTTTTCTTATCTTCATTCCAAAAGCAATATTTTCATATGCTGTTAAATGAGGATATAAAGCATAGTTTTGAAATACCATAGAAACATCTCTATCTTTTGGCTCTATGTCATTAATTATCTCATTATCTATTTTTATATTTCCTTCAGTAATATCTTCAAAACCACAAATTAAGTCTAAAAGAGTTGATTTACCACTACCACTAGGTCCAACAATAACTACAAACTCACCTTTTTTAATTGTGAAATTTATATCTTTAATTGCATATTTTTTGCTATTTTTGTATTTTTTTGATAAATTATTAAACTCTATATAGCTAATATAAATCACCTCCACAACATAATTATATAAAATTCGTAAAAAACCTATATAATTTTAACTTTTAAAAGCGCATTTGTCAAATTAATAACAATATTTTCTTATAATAATATTATCTAATTAAAATTTGATTAGATAAATATATTTATAAACTTTTCGTGTATATTAATTTTAAATTTACCAGTAGAAAAATCCAAAGCCCACATGATTAAAATGAAATATAATTCATCTATTCTAAATTCATCAATTTCAAGTTTATTAATTTTAAATTCATCAGTATCAAGATTTAATTAGAAAATTAACGTATATAAGTTGTTAATATTTAATTCTATCCCTATATTTTGAAGACTTAAAGTTTATTAAGTCTAATATTAAATCATTCTTTGTTGACATGGTAATTTTCCAAATCTATAATTAATGATATAGTTAAACGTTATATGTAACATGCACAAATGAAAGGAGTGCTTTAATTGGAAAATAATACAGAACAAAAGAAGGTTATTTTTAGTGGAATTCAACCTTCAGGACAATTAACTTTAGGAAATTATTTAGGGGCAATAAAAAATTGGGTTGCTCTTCAAGATGAATTTGATTGTTATTTTTGTGTAGTTGATCTACATGCAATAACCGTTAGACAAGAACCTAAGGATTTAAGACAAAGAACTCTTGAAGTCCTTGCAATATATATAGCTGCAGGTATAGTTCCTGAAAAGAATACTTTATTTATTCAGTCACATGTTCCTGCTCATAGCGAATGTGCATGGCTTTTAACATGTAATACTTATATGGGCGAGCTTAGCAGAATGACTCAATATAAAGATAAATCACAAAGATACGGTGATTCAATAGGGGCAGGGCTATTTACTTATCCAGTTTTAATGGCTGCTGATATTCTTTTATATAACACAGATTTAGTACCTGTTGGTCAAGATCAAAAACAACATTTAGAAATAGCTAGAGATATAGCTAGCAGATTTAATAATACTTATAGCCCAACATTTAAGATTCCAGACCCTTACATTCCAAAGGTTGGTGCTAAAGTTATGAGTCTTCAAGAGCCAACTAAAAAGATGTCTAAGTCAGATGATAATCCAAATGCTTACATCTTAATAATGGACCCACCTGAAGTAATAAGAAAGAAAATATCTAGAGCTGTTACTGATAGCCTTGGAGTTATAAATTATTCTGATGAACAACCAGGTGTTAAAAACTTACTTGATCTTCTAATCGCAATTAATGGTTCAACAGCAGAAGAACTTGTAGAATACTATAAGGATAAAGGCTATGCTGATTTAAAGAAGGATGTAGCTGATGCTATAGTTAGCGAATTAGAACCAATTCAAAATAAGGTTAAAGATATCCTTAAAGATAAAAAAGCATTAGAAGATATCTACAAACTAGGAGCTGAAAAAGCAAACTATGCTTCAATGAAGACACTTAGAAAAATGCAGAAGAAAATTGGATTTATTCCTAGGGGATAATAAAAATAAATAGATGCTCCTTAATAGGGGCTCTTTATTTATATACTTTAAGAAAATGAGGTTTATATCTATGAAATTATATAAAAATGTTTTAAATATTTTAATAATATTATTTATAGTTCTATACCCAATTTTACCAAGTTATGGAGCTATAAATTCTGACTTAATTTTATATTCACTATTCTTAGTACAACTTCTTGGATTTATTGTTATAAAGAAAGAAAGACAAACTGTGCTTAAGAATATATCCTTATTGTTGAAAGATAAAATTTTCATCTCCTTATCATTATTAAACATAATTATGTATGCATCTACAATTATTGCTATGGATAAAAAGGTTACAATTGTAAATAGTATACGATTCTCTATGTATATATTTATATATTATTCAATTTCTTATAAATTAAATGGTAGAAATATCTTTCGTATACTACTAAATTCATTTTTAGGTGTTGCTATATTATCTAGTTTAGTGAGTATTTTTCAATTATTTAAACAAATATTCTCAAATATTTCATTAGATGAAGAACATAGAATTACTTCTTTTTTAGAGAATTCAAATAATCTAGGAGCATATACAATATTATCCTTATTTATAGTTTTACTATTACTTTTAAATAGCAAAAAAAGATATGAGAAGATATCTTTTTTTATAATTTCAATTTTACTTATTTCAAATATAATATTGTCTCAATCCCGTAATGCTTTATTAGCATTGTTATTTGGATCAGTTTTAATAGCAATAGTTTATGATAAACGCTTTATAATAGCTTCTATAATTCTTCCTATAGTATTATTTCTAATTCCTCAAAGCAGAATTAGAATATTAGATATTTTTAGTTTAGATCAAAATAGCAGCAGATTTAAAATTTGGAAGTCTGCTGAACTAATGATAAGAGATAATCCATTATTTGGTCTTGGATATGAAAACTTTTCATCAGCATATCCTAACTATATTTATCATAATCAAGAATTAATGATTCATGGCAGTTATAAGGCACTGCATCCACACAATATATTTTTAAAGATTCAAGTTGAATTAGGGGTTCTAGGCAGTATATTCTTTATACTATTTCTGACCTTAACACTATTATCACTTTTCTCATATATAAATAGTTGTAATAACACCAAAAATAAAGCTGTATTAATTGGAGTAACAATTTCATTTATTAGCTTTCAATTTATGAATTTATTGGATTGCTACTATAATTCATTAAAAATAATTATTACAATGTTTATTATATTATCAATTGCAAGTTATTGTAATAATGTAAATAAAAAATTAATTTAATATAAAAAGCTAAACGATTAAATTTATCTTAATTGTTTAGCTTTATTTATAATCTTATTATTTCTAAATAAATATACTTAAATTATTTATTCCATTCCCTACTTGTCAAATATTGAATAAATGGTTCCCTAAGTTCATCTCTTTTTAATGCATATTCAACAGTAGCTTGTAAGAATCCAAGCTTATCTCCTACATCATATCTTCTTCCTTCAAAATTATATGCATACATAGCTTCATTTCCTATTAAAGTTTGTAGAGCATCTGTAAGTTGAATTTCTCCACCCTTACCTGGTTCTGTATTTTGTAGTACATCGAATATTTGAGGAGTTATTATATATCTTCCTAATATAGCAACATTACTTGGTGCCTCATCTATAGCTGGTTTTTCAACTAACTTCTTAACTTTATAAACTCTATCTTCAATATGAATCCCATCTACTATACCATATTTATTTACATCTTCATGGGCTACAGTTTGAACTCCTAATATAGATGTCTTATATTCCTTATAACAATCCATCAATTGTTTTAAACAAGGTACTTCTGAATCAACTACATCATCACCTAATAATACTGCAAAAGGCTCATTTCCAACAAATGCTCTTGCACATAATATGGCGTGCCCTAATCCTTTAGGTTCTTTTTGTCTTATGTAATGAATATCAACCATATCAGATATTCCCCTAACGAGTTCTAAAAGATCTTCTTTATGATTTTTTTCAAGTTCCATTTCTAATTCTACAGATTTATCAAAATGATCTTCTATACACTTTTTATTTCTTCCAGTAATTATAAGTATTTCTTCAATCCCTGAAGCTACAGCTTCTTCAATAATATATTGTATTGTTGGCTTATCAACTATTGGAAGCATTTCCTTAGGTTGTGCCTTAGTAGCTGGCAAAAATCTAGTTCCAAGACCAGCTGCTGGTATAATGGCTTTTCTTACTTTCATCTTTATCCCTCTCATTCACATATCTTTACATAATATAATCAATTACAATTTTACCATATTAATATAAGCAGTTCAATTTATGACTTATATATTTTGAACTATTTAACAATTATGTTAATAACTATAATATAAAAAGCTATTACTGTAAACTAAATAAATTTAATATGAAAAATATTGCACTTATATGTTAGATTTTTATTTAGAACTGTTTATATTATAATTATCTGATGCTTTTAATAAAATCTATATATTTATTATGATTAATTGCAAAGTTACCTGAAACTTTTTCTTCATCTTTTAAATTTTTAGTTACTACAGATCCCAGGCTTATACTTACTTTATTACCAAGAGTTAGACCATTTGATATAATAGCTCCTAAACCAACCCATGAATCATCTCCAAGTATAGTTCGGCCACCAAATGTTGCTCTTGATGCAATCAGACATCTACTTCCTATTTTCACTCCATGCTCTATATGAACTAAATCATCTAACTTTGAATAATCTCCTATAACTGTATTATCCCATGTATAAAGCGCTTTATCTATACATGAATTATATTGTATCTCTACATTATTTCCTATAATTACTCCACCGCAATGATTAACATTCATTATTATTCCGTCTACTCTTTTATATTCATATCCTTCACCACCTATTATAACCCCTGCTCTTATAATACTATTATCATCAATCACAGTATTTTCTCTTATAACAACAAATTCTTCAATTTTCACATTATTTCCTATAATAACATTCTTTTTACTTATAGATGATAAAGGACTTATATCACAATTTTCTCCTATAATTGTATCAAACTCTTTTCTTTTATAGTCCTTTAAATCAGATAATTTATTATGTAACTTAAAATAATCCATCCTAGGATTAGCTGAAACTATAATTCCATATTTATTTTTAAGCTTTTCTCCTATATCTTTTGTTGTAATTAAACAAGTTATCCTATCACTTAAAGCATCTATATATTTTTCATTTTCAATAAAAGAAAGTAATTTTTCCTCACATACAGAAATTGCTAACCCCAAAGATGTAAATTCTCCATCTTTAAGAAGCTCTAAATCCTCTTTAAATTCTATAATTTCACTTAATAACATTCGATTTCCTCCTAGGCTTTACTAATTTAATAATAGCTTCAACTATAAATATTATATATATTATACCATTTTTTCTCTTATGTTTTAATTTAATAATTCATTGAATATTTTGTCGTATTATGTTAATATAAGACATGCATATTTAGCGTTTATTCAATAAAACAACTCTTTCTTTATTAATTTGTTAACCTTTTGTTATATTTTATGAGATTATATTTCAATAAAGGAAATAATATATTAATATTTATGAAAGTTTATTTAAAAATTAAACATTATATGTTTTCAAATTTATCACTATGCTTAAATAAATTTATTAACTTTTATTATTTATAATATTAGCGAATAAATAAGAATTAGTATATTGAAGCATTTATACTATACTTTTAACGGAGGAAATAAAATAATGAAAAAAAGTACAAAAGATTCTATTGTTGTTGGTTTCGCTCTATTTTCAATGTTTTTTGGAGCCGGCAACTTAATATTTCCAGCTTTTCTTGGAAATCAAATAGGAAGTGAGTTTCTAGTTGGAATTATTGGTTTTATATGCACAGGAGTAGGTTTACCACTTTTAGCAATCTTAGCTTGTTCTAAAGGAGATGGAACTTTTAAAACTCTTTCAAGCAGAATAGGAGTTAAATTTTCAGTAATTTTTACAGCTATTCTTTTTATAGCAATAGGTCCAATGCTTGCTATTCCTAGAACAGCTGCTACAACCTTTGAGCTTACAATAAATCCATTTTTCCCTAATATATCTCCTTTTATAGCTATGGCTGTATATTTTATTATTAATTTATTTTTTGTTTTAAGTAGTACATCAATAATAGATGCAATTGGTAAGTATTTGACTCCAGCGTTAATGTTGCTTCTTGTATTCCTTATTCTAAAAGGATTTATAAGTCCTATAGGCTCTATAGTAGAAACTAATTCAATAAATGTATTTTCATCCTCATTATTAGAAGGATATCAAACTATGGATGCTATAGCTGCACTTTTATTTGCTGGGATTATAACTACCTCTTTAAGGGATAAAGGATATAACTCAAAAGATATGCCAAGTATGATTTTAAAATCAAGCACAATTGCCGTGATAGGACTTGCTTTTATATATGGTGGTTTAACATACATAGGTGCTCAAACAGTTAACTTAGCACCAACTGATATTGGAAAAACTGGACTTTTAATATTAATATCAAAAAGTGTTTTAGGTAATATTGGACCTGTAATAATTGGACTTGCTATGGGACTTGCTTGTTTAACAACTTCTATTGGTTTATTAACTGCAGGAGCTAATTTCTTTGAAAAAATATCAAATGGAAAACTACCATTTAAAGTTAATGCAATAGTTTTATCAATAGTTAGCTTAGGTCTTGCTACTTTAGGAGTTGATAATATAGTAGTTTTATCTGTGCCAATTCTTAATGTTTTATATCCAGTTTCAATTACATTAATTGTAACGACTCTTTTATCTAAAGTACTGAAAAATTTAAATGCTGTAAGACTTGGAGTTTATACTTCACTAGTTTTTGGAATTATATTTGCAATTCCAGGATTAAACTTAAGCTTTATTCCTCTATCAAATATTGGATTTGGATGGGTTATCCCAACAATAATTTCAATCATAGTAGGATATATTATATTTAATCCTAAGGTTAGTAAAGTTGCTCAATTAGATTAATAATTTAATATAAATATAGTTTTAGACTATATAATAAAGTTTGCAATATTTAATAAATAGCAATTTAATTCCATAAAAATGGAGCTGTAAATAAAATTATATTACAGCTCCATTTTTATATTTAATTTAGTAATAATTAAATTTTCTTATTATCAACATATCTCTTCAACTTATTATCTTTTTTATTTAATCTAATAGTATTAATTATTTCTTCTAGTAAAGTGACCTTTATATCATATACTTAATTGTAAAACAATGCCTATATTTTTATAATTAAAATGTAATAAAATTTATTTTATTTTACAAATAATATTTATCTTTTTTTATTTTTTTAAATTTATTTAACGCTAGATTACTGAAAAATGCTATTACTATTATTATTCCTAACCTTATAATCATTAAATATAATCCGCTTAATGTATAATGAAAATAAAGTTCATTAATTAAGCTACTTAAAGTAGGAGCTAATATAATTCCAATAAATGTTATTATCATAAATTTAGCGATCTTTTTAGGAAAATCAAATATTATGCCATCATTCATATTCTCTACAAGCATTTTATTAGTTAGCTTTTTAGATATAATTATTAATATTATTCCTATTACTATAAAAAATGCTGATATACAAGCAATTTGTAATTTACTTATTTCATTTCCAATAGAATATCCCCCCAAATATTCCATTATACCATTATATATATACCTAATTCTTCTATCATCATTGTATAAATAAATATAACGGCTTAAATCAAAATTAATTAATAAAGAAATCATATATATAATTATAAATATTAATGATCCAAATAAATAATATAAATTTGCAAAAATAGAATCTAGTAAAGCTAATCCTCCTATTGTAATTGTCGATATACTTACTATTCTAATTAAGTCAATAATTATAATTTCTTTAAAATTCCCCATATAATATATAATCTCACTATTTTGCATAGCTTCTTGTCCAACTATGATTAAATAACTTAATAAATAAAAAAATACAGCCATAACTACTATTATAAATTCTCTAGACCTTATATCCATTCTTGAAAAAGGACCTGCCAATAATGTAGACCACTTTTTTCGTTTAAAAATTCCTACAGCTAATATATATACTATTATTAGATATAATAGTAATATCACTATTCCATCTATAGAAAAAATAAAACTACTTTTATATTTACTATAAAGTGTTTGTTTTATTTGCCAATCAAAATATTCACTGAAACTTATTTTATTAAATAGAATTACTCCTATATAAGCTATAATTAATGGAAGTATTATTTTTGAATCTCCTTGATAGAATAAACTTTTATTCAAATATCTCTTCATACTCACACTTCCCTCCTAACCTATGTATAAATACTTCTTCAAGGCTTAAATCTATTTCTTCTATAAATAAAGGCTTAAATTTATTTAAATTTTCTTTAAAATCATCATCATAACTTTCTGTTATAATAGTAAATACTCTTCCAACTTGAGAAATACTAAATATACCTTCTATTTTTAAATCCTCTTCATACACAGGCATGTCAAATGCAACTTGTATCTTTTTTATATTACGCTTTATATTTTCTAAAGAATTATGATATTCTATTTTTCCATCATTAAGTATAAGTATTTCATCACATATTCTTTCAAGCTCTCCTAAATTATGTGAACTTATTATAACTGACTTTTCCTTACTATATACTTCATTCATTATTATCTTTAAAACTCTTTCCTTTAGTATAGGATCTAACCCTGATGTTGGCTCATCTAGCACCAGTAATTCACAATTTAATGAAAATGCTATCATTAAATTCACTCTCATTTTCATTCCTTTAGATAATTGTAAAAATCTTTTATTTAGAGGAATCTTAAAAAACTTATTAATTTTATAAAATTTATCTTCATCAAAATTATGATATATACTTTTATAATAATTTACTATTTCTTTTAAAGTTATTAAATAAAAACTACTATGCTCATCAGGAACAAAAGCTATTTTTTTCTTTACATCTGGATTATCATAAACTTCTTCTCCATCAAAAAGTAACTTCCCTGATGTTCCTTTATAAATTCCAACCAATCCTCTAATTAGAGATGTTTTCCCTACTCCACTAGGTCCAACAATACCTAATATCTTTCCTCTATCTAAGGAAAAACTTATATTATCTAATATCATGCTTTCTCCATAGTTTAAGGAATAGTCCTTTAATTCTATCATTTCATATTCCTCCCCTTACTTCCTTAAAGCCTTCATCTAATAATAAAATTAAATCATTTTCCTCAAGCCCTAAATAATTTGCTTCTAATATTAATCTTTTAAAATCTAAAATTAATTTACTTATCTTTTCTTCTGGCACCATTTTTCCATAGTTACTAGATATAAAGGTTCCTTTTCCCTTTATAGTTTCTACGATATTTTGCTTCTCAAGCTCTGTATAAGCCTTACTTACTGTATTTGGATTTATAGTTAAAATATTAGATAGCTCCCTTACTGAAGGTAGTTTATCTCCTGATTTTATTGCATTTTTTAATATTAGATCTTTAATTCCCATTATAATTTGTTCATAAATAGGTGTACTACTTCTTGAGTCAATTATTATCATAATCTCACCTCTTCTAAAAGACTATTTATATATTGTGTTGTAGTAATCAACAACATATCCTTCCCCTTCATCAACCACTACTAAATATATTTCCACTTGAGTTTCTTCAATATCATTAACTTTAGTTTCTTTCATATACTCAGCTTTATCTACAGTTCCATCTTCCTTTACAGAATTTTTATCTACAGCATAATTGTATGAAACTACTGCATCTAACTTATATACTCTAACTTCACTCGGACTTCTATAGTTCATCATTCCTTTAAAAGAATCCTCATAATTCATTTTTAAATTTCTTAAATCATTTAAACTTACTTCTTCTAACTCATAGCTATGAACTACAGGTACTTGATCAACTATATACCTATTAGCATTACCTTCTCCCAAATATAATCTATATCTCTTAGATATACTTTCATAAAATTCATTTGGAGTTATAGTATAATATCCATTTTTAGTTTTTACTTCTTCATAACTATTAATATAACCAATAAAATTTACTATTGCTTCTTCTGGAGTATTATATCTTATTTGCTTTTCATATACATTTGTTCTGTTACCTAATGATGTAATTATAAAAAAAACTATAATAAGCCCACTGAAGGCTAAAAGTGTAGATTTTTTCATATAAAATCCCCCTCTATTTATCAATAAATCATATAGTAGTTACCTATATATATAGTAACTACTAATTTCACTAAAATAAAAAATACTAAGTGTATTACTTTACATAGTACACTTAGTATTATATGGAATATGATTTATTTTAACAATTAATATTTTCTTAATATGTGAGTATTAATCTTAAGGTTTTCTTAATAATATTTTCGATATTCATTTTATTATATTAACTCATCAAAAACATCCGAAAGCCTTTTAGTTAAACTTCTTCTATCAAATTCATTACAAATACTAATTGCCGAAGTATTTAAATCAACGCCATTTTTCCATGATATATAAGTCTTTTCAATAAAATCCCTTATTCCTTCTAAATCATTACATGAAACTGCAATACCTATATTTTTAGAGTTAATTAGTTCTGACGCCACACCACCTAATGGCATTATTCCTAGTATTGGTTTTTCACTTAATATATAATCAAAGATTTTTCCAGTATAGATACCTTTACTTTCTTCAGTGTCTGGTAATATAAGAAGATTTATAGATGCCTTTTTCATTTCTTTAAGTACAATATTATGTGGCTTATATCCATTAATTTGTATATTATTTTTAATATACTCATTATCAAACATATATTTATATTTATCTACAATTGTACCTGTAAAATTAATCAATACATCTTTTTTAAATTTAGTATCCTTCTTAATTAATTCTTCTATTGCTTTTAAAAACACTTCGGGATTTTGTCCATCAACTACTATTCCTGAATAATTTATTATAAACTTTTCACTTTCAATTTTTTCTTCTACTTTATCTGATATATCAAAACCATTCGTAATTGTAATAAACTTCTCCTTATATTCTGGGTATCTTGCGATATACATATTAGTTATTTCTTCTGTAACATTGATAACCTTATCCGCATATCTAATAACTTCTGCTTCTAATTTTATTTCTTTTTCTTTTCTTTTTTCATTATATCTTTCAAATATAAACTTATTTCCTACCCATGGATCTCTTAGATCTACAACCCACGGTTTATTAGTTCTTTTCTTTATTTCAAGCGCGATAAGATGATCTGTATAAGGTGCTGATGTAGAAAAAATCAAATCTATTTCTTCACTTTTTAAAACTCTTCCCAATACATCTTTTATAGCATTCTTATACCATCTAATTTTTGTATCTGGAACATAGTAATTGTACTCTAAGTATTTAAAAATTTTATCCTTTATTGTAATATTATTTGTTAAATCTTCTATTTGAACATTAATATTTTTTACTTCATTTATTTTCTTTATCTTTTTCAAATTAAGCATTTTTTTAATTAATATTATAATCTTATTCATTCCTTCTATTTGCTTTCTTATCCAAAGATTTTCTCCTGAATTTGAACGGTAGATTTTTACTATGTCTGGAACTTCCTTTATTAGCTCCTCATCATACGCAAAGTTATGTCCCTTTTTAACAGTCACTACTATCGGTTTCTTATTATACCTAGGTAAATACTTAATAAACTTTAGCGTCCTCTGAACTCCACTACCAGCTAAAGGCGGAAAATAATAAGCTATATATAATATATTTTTTTTCATATTTACTTTTCTCCTATAAATCAGTTAAACTAATACTATTCATATTTTTATATTCTACTAAACTTATAATATTATAAATTCTAATCATTATCTTGATAAATTCGAGTTCTTCTTAATTACTTCATCACTTTTAAGGATATAAAAATTTAATATGCCAAATAAAAATCCTACTCCATATGAAAGATGTAAAATTGGAAAACATACTGCAATGTATCCTAAATATTGTAGTTTACTCTTACGTGAAAGTTTTATAGAAAATAGCAAATCTAATAAAACATACAAAGCTAAAATTATAAGAAAAACATATCTTATACTTTTTAAGAATAAACTAACTATTCCACCAAATAATAAATATAAAACAAATAACATTGGTATCAAATGTCTAATAGAAGCTGGCTTATTATGTTTTTGAATAACTCTAACTTTCCAAAATCCATATTGATAATATTGTTTCCACAACTTAGAAAAAGAGGATCTTCCATAATAAGTAGATTTTATTTTGGGTGATAATAATATTTTATACCCATTATTTATTACTCTAAAGTTAAGTTCATCATCCTGATTTCTTACTAATTCATCATCAAAAATTCCAACATTATCAAGAACTTCTCTTTTGTATGCTCCAAAAGCAACTGTATCTACATAACATTCTTTTTCTGCATATCTAAATGTAGCATTTCCTACACCAAAAGGACACATCATAGATTGTGCTATTGCTTCACCTTTTGCTGTACTATTTATAGTTTTAAGAACTCCTCCTACACATCCAACATCATTATTTTCTAATGCTTTAACATTTTCTAAAACAAAATCTTTATCTGCATAAGCATGAGCACCAAATATAATTATTATATCTGTATCAGTTTCTTTTATTCCTTTATTCATCCCTTTAGGAGCAGTTAATCCTTCATTATCTATCAGTATTAGATTTTCATTATTTTTCATATAGTCTTTAATAATACTTCTAGTATTATCATCTGAAAAACCATCTGAAATAACTATCTTAAGCAATTCCCTTGGATAGCTTTGTTTTAAAAATGATTCTATACATTTGCCAATATAGTCCTCTTCATTTCTACAAGGTATAATTACAGCAACACTTTTATTCATTAACTCACCTCAAAATATATACTTTAATAACTGTTATAATAATCAATTATACACAAATTGGGGAAGTTTCAAAAGCTTTATAAGCTTTAACCCTTCCCCATTTATTAAGCTAAATTATTATTTATTTATCATATCCAAAGTTGAAAAATCTGTAAATGGAAAATTAACTGGTAAACCTGTTTTTTTAGATTTATATGCAGCTAATATTATTGATAAAGGTACAATTGCGTCCTCACCACTTACATATGGCTTTCTATCTTCTTTTATAGACTCTACTACATCTTTAAATAAAGGAGTATGCCCTTTTCCATAAACACTATCTATTTGAACTTGTAAATCCTTCTTTATAGCTTCCTCATCTTCGTTTTTAAATCTCCAAGTTTTTAATTCGTTAACAGCTAATCCACCAATAACTACTGTACCTTCTGTTCCAAAAATACTTAATGTTTCTTCTAAATTTTTTGGATACACTACTGCGCTTCCTTCTATAATGCCAATAGCTCCATTTTTGAATCTTACTATTATAGCTCCAAAGTCTTCTGCTTCTATAGGATTTCTAAAAGTTTCTGTTTCAGCATAAACTCTTTCTACTTCTGACCCTATCATCCATTGAAGTAAATCTATATTATGAATACATTGATTCATAAGAGTACCACCATCTAATTCATATGTACCTCTCCATGGTGCTTGCTTATAATAGTTATTATCTCTTCTCCAAAGAATTCTTGCAGTACCATTCATTATCCTACCAAGCTTATCTTCTTCAACTGCTTCTCTTAATTTTTGAATCGGCTTGTTAAATCTATTTTGATGAGCTACAGATAACTTAACCTTATTTTTCTTTGCAACTTCAATCATTTCATTTGCATCATCTATTGACATAGCCATTGGCTTTTCAACTATTACATGCTTACCTTTATTCATACAGTAAATTGCTATTTCAGCATGATATCCACTTTCTGTTGCAATTGTAACTATATCTATATCTTCATTTTCTAACATCTCTTTATAATTCTCATATACAGAAACTTTAGCTTCTCTAGTTTTTAAATTTCCAATATATTCATTTTTTTTTGCTATTGCTAAGTCTAATTTTACATCGCAAGTTGCTACTAATTCTGATGTATCAGAATTTTCAATTATAGCTTCAACATGTTTGTATGATATTCTTCCACAACCTATTATGGCAAATTTCATTCTTCTCATAATTTAACCACCTTCTTAAATACATTTTGCTATTGTTTTCAAAATAATTACAATATCATAAAATACATTGCTTTTATCAATGTACTCTAAATTCAAATTTAACTTATCCTTCATAATTACATTTATGTAGTATTCTTCCGGATTCTCTACTGTTCCTAAAAGGTCATTTTCATCGCTATATCTTAAAGATGCTAAGTCTGTAATTCCTGGTCTAACTTCTAAGACTTTACGTTGTTCATTAGAATATAACTTTACGTATCTCGGAACCTCTGGCCTTGGTCCCACTAGACTCATATCTCCTTTTAAAACATTTATTAATTGTGGTAATTCATCTAACTTATATTTTCTTAAAAATTTACCTACTGAAGTTATTCTATTATCTTTCCCAACAGTTATCTGCTTTCCATATTTCTCCGCATTAATAATCATTGTTCTAAATTTTAATATAAAAAAGTGTTTTCCTTTAAGTCCTACTCGCTCTTGTTTAAAAAATATTGGTCCATTTGAACCTAATTTAATAAAAATAGCTATAATTAAAAGAACTGGACTTATTATTATTATCCCCATAAAAGATGCTACTATATCAAATAACCGCTTACAAATTCTATTTAAACTTTTCATATACTATTCCTCTAAACTTATTTACAAATTATAAAATTCCTTATAATTATAACATCACATAATTATATTTGTCTATTGACATTTAATTTTAATCTTTATTGTAGTATTCTCCTTTGTATTGTCTAATAAATTATTTATCCATCAACACTTTTATATATTTTTCCCTTATAAATGTCATATTGTCTTCCCATATAGCTCTTTCATTTATAATTTTTTCATTTATATCTTTTGCATAATTTTTTATTTCTTCATTCTCTAGAGAACTAATCATAAGTTTTGAAAGTTCCTTTTCATCTATATTTTTTAGTATATATCCATTTTTATTATGAGTTATCCACTCTTTATTAGCTGGCAAATTAGAAACTATAGGAAAAATTCCACTTGCCATTCCCTCTAACAAAGTAACAGATGTAGAGTCTGAAGTAGGAATAGATATATATATACTTGAAGTTTTTAATAGTTCCTTAACAGTTTCTCTATTTATAAATCCTAAATATTCTACATTATTTTGTAAATCTAATTCCTTTATTAAATTTATAATATCATCTTTTTTCTCTCCAGAATTTGTAATTATTAATTTTGCATCTCTATATACCGCTAAAACCATTTTAAATGCTCTCAATATACAATCAACATTTGAATTATCGCATAATGTTCTCATACTTAAAAAAGTTTTTTCTTTTCTATTTTCATCTTTATTATTAAATTCAATATTATTTATTCCCATTGGAGCTGTTATAACTTTTTCGATTTTCCCCCCCAATGAAATTATTTCCTTTGACATAAAGTTTGAATCTGATGTAATCAATGATGCCTTACTTATTACAAATCTAGTTAAAGCATTGTATACTATATTTTTTTTAGGAGTCACAAGAACATCGCTTCCCCAGGTTGATACAATAAAAGGCTTACAATTTATTAATGTGCCTATAAGCCCATAGCTAGTTAAATAATGTGCATTTACTATGTCCGGCTTCACTTTTTTCAGTAGCTTCTTAATTACTCTTACTTTTTTTAAATAAGCTATATTTCCACCATCACCATTTATGTTAAGTTTATCACCAACAAAATAAACCTTTATCCCTGGTATTTCAGCATTATTAAAAGATATGATGCTAACATCATCACCCTTATCTCTAAAAAATTCACACCATCTTCTTATATGGATACTTGCTGCATCTCCTAGAAAACAAATTTTCATTTAAACACCTCTTATTGAACTAAAATTCATTAATGTAATCTCTATAAAATAACATAAATATAATAATAAATGTTGGGGTAAAACTATAAATCTCATTAGTTGTTTGGAATGCAATCCCCGTTAGATTCCCATATAAAAGTATGACTACTATAACTGCCATAATAGCTATATTATTTTTCTTTACATCTTTTTTCTCTGTATTAAAATAATTAACTAATGCTCCAAAACCTATTATTAATATAAGTAAGATCGAAACTACCATAAATGGCATTCCAATTTCTGAGCTCATATTTAATAAAATATTATGTGCATCCGAATATGGTCTGTTACTTCCTGAATACTCTTGATAGAAATTCTTATAATTACCTATACCAACTCCTGTATATGGATAATCCATAGATATTCTTATTCCTGTTTCCCACAAAATTTGTCTAGTTTTGCTTTGACTTTTAATAATCTTTACTATTAAATTCCCAGTACTTCCAATATTCATCTCAAGCTCTTGATTCTTATTACCAGAAATGATCTCGTGTGCCTCTTGTATGGTTGCATCTTGTGCTACATCTGCTCTCCCCATAACGTTATAAGTCAAAATAGTTCCAAATATAAGTATTATAGGCACAATCCTCTTATAACTTTTAATATCGAATATAAAGAAAATAATTAATATTGCAAAAAAACTAATTAATGCGCCTCTTGAAAGTTGCATTGAAATAATCAGACTCATAGCTATAACTAGAAGAGTCAAAACATTTTTTAAACTTCTTTCTTTTAGCCACTTAGCAAGTAACACTGAATATATTATTAAATCATATATAAGTATAAAATTTGATCCTAAAGGTCCATATATTCTTGATGCTTTATTTCCAGAAACCCAAAGAAGTATGAAGTATAAAATATCAGGTATTGATGAAACTATACACCCTATTGCAATTGATAAGAATACATTATTTAATAATTTCTTTTTATTTTTTACATCTAAAGCCTTAATCAATATAAAAAATATTGAAAAAGGTATAAAAGATAACAATACAATCATAAAGCTTAACTGCTTATCATATGCAAAACAACTACTTACTATAAGTAATATAAATAAAGTTAACCTTAGGATTTTATTTTTAATTATAAGATTTCTAAAATTAATTGATTTATGTACTTGATTTTTTATAAGTGCTATTAAAGAAATGATATAAAATAATGTATAAAAAAACCATTGATAATCTAATAAGCCTATTCTTAATAAAACATATCCACTCAGTGGTAATAAAGGAATAGAAAATGAAATTGCCATAATACATCTTTCAAGTGATGAAAACATAAAAAACACTAATAATTCTGCAAATGGAATAGATAGCATTCCTAGCATTAGAGTTAACTTTGCTTCACTTCCCCATAATAAACCTATAAGAATCCCTTCTAATAAAACTAATGTAATCAAATAAATTATTAATTGCTTCTTATCTATCTTATTAAACATCCATACTTTCTCCTTCTAAAATTCTATCTATTGCTCTTTTGTAAACTTGGCCATCTATATTATAAAAATTATCTTTTATAAATGGTTCATAATTTATTTCATTTAATACTTCACTATTATTTAGTAAATTATACAGCTCATTTGAGGAACTAGCGCCCATAGATAAACCACTTTTCACAAAATTTCCTTCATCATTATACTTAGGTAATAATATACAAATTGATGGTTTATTTAGTATTGCTCCTTCCAAAACTACTGTTGAATGAACACTAATTATTAAATCACACCAAATCAAAGCATCATAAATATCTAGTTCTTTAGTAATTTCATAATTTGTAATCCCATTTTTGATACAACATGATTCATACATTTTTTGAAATGTATCAGCTGGATGTAATTTTATAATTAATTTGTAGTCCTCTAAATCTGTTAAAGATTCACAAAGCATATTAATAGCTCCTTGTGCCAAATCTTCTATTGGCTGTGTTACAAAAAGAATTTTCTTTTTGTTATCTTTATCAAATTGCTTGTCTTTTATTTTTTTATGTAGATAATCAGTTCTTGGCTGCCCAATAATTTGTAAATTTTTATCTTTGTATACATTAGTATTTTGTATTAATAACTCCTTAAAGCTATTTCCCCATAAAAATGTTGTATTTGGTACAAGTATTTCCTCTTTACTTGGTATCAAATATGCTGATGATGTTTCATTGATTAATCCATGTTGAATAGCAAAGGATTTTACATCTAATCTATTTGCTGCAACTATTAAGCATCTCGGCCTATCTGCTTCATCTACAGTTACAACTTTCTTTATTTTTAAGAACTTAAGAAGTCTTTCCCATACCTTAATCTCTAAAATATAACTATTATAGGTATCTGGTAATATATTTATTAACTTTTCTTTTATTATATTATTTAAATTATAATTTTTATAAACATAATCAAATTCATCTATATATCTTAATTCATTTTTTATTGTCAATTTACTAATTCTCTGCTCAATTTTCTTGAAAATTTGAATTATTTCAAAAGGAATGAAATTAGATCCTAACAATTCAGATTTACTTATCATATTTCTACTATTTAAAAATTGTACTTCACACAAATTTGATTTTTCAATTAGCTGATCTCTTATTATTCCATATAAAGAGTCATACTGAATATTATCTTCTCCTATTTTCAAAGAATTTATTGATCCAACTTGCGTAAAAATTAGCATATTATCTTTTTTAGATTTTTCTAGTTTATATTTAAACAACTTAAATATACCCTTTATTAAACGTCTAGCGATTTTATAATAATTTGATTTATAAGAATCTGTTATTTGTTTTATATTCTCTACATACTCTACATTTTTTATTTTTAATACGTTTCGAAATATATCTACTATAAGTGAGGAATCTGTTTTTACTAAGAACTCTTTTTCCTCTAACTCTTTTAAAATACTTTCCCCTAATATAACATTGCCTATTATATCTTTAAGAGTATCTGCATATGAAGCTCTAAAAAAATTATAAATCTCTATATTTTCCCATAGATACATATCTTTAATTTTCATATTATTGATTTTTTGATTTTCTATATATTTTAGAAATTTTTTGCATTCAAAATCAATATCTATATTTGTAATTATACTATCTATCTCTACTTCATTACCATTCTCATAAATAATTTTTCTCATATCCGTTAATAAGAAAACATCAATCATAGTCTTTCACCCTCTATTTTAAAATAACTGCTAACATTTAACTGTTAACAGTTATTAAAATTATATCTTTATTTAAAAAACTTACTCAACCGCTACTTCATCTTGAACTGGTCTTTTATAAGTTGGTACAATTTCTGCCATTTTATTTTTGATTACATCATTATCATTTTCTTCTAACAAGCTTTCTAATTGCTCAAGCTTATCTTTCAACTTATTATAACTAGTAAATGTAGGTTTACCTATATAAATTTTATTATGAGTAGTATCTGTTAATCCTTCTTCACTCATAAGTAATTCTTCATATAATTTTTCTCCTGGTCTTAAGCCAGTAACTTCAATTTTAATGTCTTTATTAGGTTCTAATCCTGATAATCTTATTAAATCACAAGCTAAGTCATATATTTTTACTGGTTTCCCCATATCTAAAACAAATACTTCTCCACCTTTTGCAAGAGCACCAGCTTGCAATACAAGCTGTGCTGCTTCAGGTATAAGCATAAAAAATCTTGTAATATTTTTATGAGTAACAGTTACTGGCCCACCATTAGCTATTTGCTTTTTAAACAATGGTATAACTGAACCATTACTTCCTAATACATTACCAAATCTTACAGCAACAAAATCTGTTTCACTCTCATTATTCATTGCTTGAATAATCATTTCACATAATCTCTTAGTTGCCCCCATTATATTAGTTGGATTTACAGCCTTATCAGTTGATATTAATACAAACTTTTTAACATTGTATTTATCAGCTACTTTAGATAATTTATATGTTCCAAACACATTATTTTTTATTGCTTCTTTTGGACTATCCTCCATTAATGGTACATGTTTATGCGCTGCAGCATGAAATACTACATCTATATCGTATTTACTAAAGACTTCTTCTAATCTTTTCTCATCTCTAATACTTCCTATAAGTGTTTCTATATGAAGCTTTGGATATTTATATTTTAATTCATTTTGAATATCATATGCATTATTTTCGTAAATATCAAAAATAATTAGACTCTTAGGATTATATATTGCAATTTGTCTACATAATTCTGAACCAATTGACCCTCCGCCACCAGTAACAATAATATTATTGTTGTTTATATAATTCTTAATACATTCACCATCAAGGCTAACTTGTTCTCTACCTAAAAGATCCTCAAGTTCTACATCCTTGATTCTACTAACAGAAGCTTCACCAGTTAATATTTCATAAATACCAGGTATAATTTGTATCTTGCAACGTGCCTTCGTACAAATTTCAATAATTTCATTTTTATTCTTAGTATCCAGTGTTGGAATTGCTATTACTATTAGGTCAATTTCCTTTTCCTTAGCTATATGTGGTATATCATATCTATTACCTTCAATTTTTACACCAGATATTCTCTTACCTCTTTTATATCTATCATCATCAATTAACACAACGGGATTATATTTTAGTTCTCTTTTTGAAAACATTTCATTTATTATCATAGTTCCTGCTGATCCTGCCCCAACAATCATTACTCTTCTTTGATCTGCTGAATATTTATATGGCATATAAAGTAATGCTCTTCTATATACTCTATATAATATTCTTAGCCCTAGTACAAATACTATACTAAACACTGTTCCTAGGACACAAACGTTTATAGGAATAGTAGCACCAATAAACCTAGTATATATAACTACAACAATACCTGCTATAGTTCCTCCTGATACACCAAGTAAAAATTCATCTGTACCTGTTTGATCCCATAATGAGTGATACATTTTAGCAGCCAAAAAAGCTATAATATATACTAAGCTAACAACCATAAAATCATGTTGATATATAGTAGTTATATGAGTAAATTTGTCTGGAAATGTAATATTTATAGCTAATAAATGCGCCATATTCACTAAAAATATATCTGCAATTATTAATAAAACTGTTCTTATTCGCCTCATATTAGTCCTCCAATTTAGAAATTTCTAAAGCACTATAATCTACAGTTGATTATACTACTTTCCACTTAAGCTGTCTATATACCTAACTTTTTTTGATATTTTTCACATTTTTAATAATACTTAATATTTCATCTTTATATCTTAAGAATATCAAAATAAATACTACTAAAACTATAATACATTTAATTATCACATTAAAAATAAATGAATTTCCTTGTAAAACAAATGATAATAATCCTACCCCTAAAAAGAAAAATGACATAGAAAATAGCTTTATTATATTAAACTTTATAGGTTCTATTTTTTGTGATATAAAGTATATTAAAATACAAGCCACTATCATAGATAGCATACTAGCTAATCCAGCACCTACTATACTATACTTAGGAATAAAATACATATTTAAAATAGAATTAAGTATTGCTGATGTAAAAGTTCCAATAGCTATATACTTAACTCCCTTTTTATTATAAAAAAGTGGATTAACAAAGAAATAGTATATTCCATTAAATACAAATGCAAAACTCAATAATGGTATGGCTTTCCAAGCCTCATCATATCCATTTTTAGGTAATATCCTTATAACTTCTGGTCCAAAAAGCGACATTCCCATTGCTAAGATACAATAAAAAATAGTTATAACTTCTGACATTTTAACTATTTCAGCTTCATTTTTTTCTTTATCTTTCATTCTTTCGAAAAACCAAGGAACATATGCCTGATTAACAGCAGCTGCAAGAACATTAATAATATTTGCAAACTGAGACCCTAGTCCATAAACTCCTGCTACATCTGTTCCAACTTGATTATTTAAAAATAGCCTATCTATCATAGAAATTGCCCATCCAGATAAACTATGTGGAAGTAATGGCAATGAATATTTTAACGCCTTTTTTAAATAGTATTTTTTTATAGTGACCTTAATTGTAGGTATAAATTTATAAATTGTATAAATAAAAAATATAAAATCAGTTAATGCTAAAGCTGATATTATACCTAATGCACCAAATCTGAATACAACTACAAAAAGTATTGTTAAGGTCAAATTAGTTAAAAAATATGTGAAATTGTTAGCTCCATATCTTTTACTTTCTTCTTTTGCCTGTAGAGTGCTTTGAAATACAGTGTATATTGGATTTAAAGCAATGGAAACCATTCCTATTGCCATATAAGGGAAAAATGATATTCCCTTAAGAATAGGAACTAATAATACATTCCTTAAAAGAAAAAAGATTATTGTTAGCGCTAAGCTATTTAATATTATAAAAGTAATACACGTCCCCCAAAACTCTTTAAGTTTATCTTCATCCTCTTTATAATCTATATAAAATCTAACAATAGCTGAATTTAAAGATAATGTATATAGTATTCCAAGGAAAGATACTACTGCTGTAACTGAAGTAACTATTCCGTTTTCAGTAGGAGTTAGTACAGTCATGTAAACTGGTATTAATATAAATCCTATACATTTTTGTAGTACTTGAACTATTGCATAAATACCTGAGTTTTTTAAAAGCCTCTTACTACTTGACATATTATTACCTTTATTGAGATACTCTCAAATCTTTCTCTTTTATTATCTTTATACCGTTATATTTCATCATAATAATTCCTTCTTCGTAATTACCTACGCATTCCTCGCAGCTATTACCCTTTATATTCTCAATTATCATTTTTATAAAATTAACTCCAGAATTATAAGCATGGGGATATCCTCCACCAAACCTAGGATTAATTTCATTTATGTATAATTCACCATTTTTATCTTCAAAAATATCTACATCTATAGGCCCCTTAAATTTTAATTCTTGCAATTTAAGTATTAAGTCTACAATGTCTTCTCTATAAACTGATACTGATTTATCTGTTTCTCCAGCTCTCATATTAAGCTTTTCTTTAATAAATAAAGATTTAATTTTACCGTCTATAAAATCAAAATAAACGTCAACTCCAAATTCTCTTTCTTTAACATAAGGTTGGAATATATAATTTTCTTTCTCTTTATAAGTTAATAAATCTTCATAATTAGATATTCTCCCTATACCTACACTGCCACTTCCTTCTCTTTCCTTTGCAAATAAAGGAAACTTCACATTATTATTCTCCAAAGCTAGCCTAATATCATTATATCCATTATAAGTTTTTATTACAGGAAGCCTTTCTTTTAGTGTTTCAGCAAAATTATATTTATCGAAAGTAAATATAATTTCTTCATAATTTGAAAGTATTGGTAATATACCATTATTGATAAATTTATCTTTATTCTTTGCAAGTAAAACTAATTCTGGATCAATTAAAGTTATTATTGCCTTTATTGAATTATCTTTACATATTTCTATTACTGAATCGATATATTTATCCAAGTCATTGAAATCTTTTTTTACAACAAAAGATTCATCACCTTCATATAAACCTGGTGCATAAGGACTCATATCTACTGTAAATACTTTTCCGCCTTCCTTATGTATCTCAGCTTTAAAATACTGTACAATATCAACCCTTCTTCCAGGACTTAATATCATTATATTCATTAACAACACCTCATAAATACTATTCTAATATTGAATTTGCAATGTATTCCTCTACACTCCAAGGTTTTCTTGCTATTATTATTTCATCTTCACGCTCTACATAAACGGCTGGATAGTATTGTATAAATAAAGGACTAAGTGCCATTGAATAAGCACCTGTATTATAGAACATTACATAATCGCCAATGTTTAATTCTTTTCCATTTTCACAAAACGCCATTCTATCCTTCTCAATGCAAGTAAATCCAGAAATTATTTGATTTGAAATCATTCTATTACTTAAAGAATGAATTTCATAATAAAAATTTATCCCATGCATCTGAGGATCTATATGTATTAAACTCCCATCCGTAGAAACTATTCTTTTCTCTGCTACATCTTTTTTATCAATAACTTTACATAAATACTTAAATGGAGATGCTACTAATGCTGCTCCTGGCTCTAAAATTAATGATACTTTATTTTTATCAAAAACTTTCTCAAGATTACTACAAATAGCCTCTGCATATTCTTCAAATGTAGGAGCACCAGGTTTATCTCCAAAAATGCATCCACCAATATCAATATATTTTATGTCATTTAATATTTCTCTTGAAACATTCATCATTTCTTCAGTTATTGCCTTAAATATGCTTAAACTCTTAGTTTTAGTACTATGATGTCCATGAATTCCAACAACCTTTACATAGTCTAATTTATCTAAAATATCTAAAGCCTTCTTAAAGGATCCATTTTCAATATTAAATCCAAATCTTCCTGGTTCTTTTCCCATAATAGTTTCATTAGGACACTTTTTTTCTAAATCAAAGTTTATTCTAATTCCAACTTCCCATTTTTTTTTCATCTTAGGTTTATTTTCTTTAAGCCACTCTATTTCATGGAAGGAATCAAGATTTACAATCCCTCCACCTTCTAGAATTTCTCTTATAGCCTCATAACCTTTATAAGGCCCATTAATTATAACCTCCGATGGCTTGTAACCTAATTTTAGTGCTAACCTATATTCTGGCTCAGAAACTACTTCTGCATAAGCCCCTTTTTTCTTCATAAAATTTAATATCCATGGTAATGAATTAGTTTTGTAAGAATATCCTATTTTAAAATTTCTCCATCTTTTCTTGAATGCTTTTTCTAAATTATCATAATTATTACATAATTTACTTTCATCTAAAATATAACAAGGGGTATCTAATAGCTTATAATCTTCTTTCAAATATAGTTCTCTCATGCTATACTAAATCCTCCCAAAGAATAAGTTCATCTTTTCTTAAATCTCTCTTTAATTTTCTTCCTACTATAGCATCAGAAAGTTCAGGCTTTATTCCATATCCTGGTCTTTTATACATAAGCATATCTTTTGAAATAACTGTCCCTTCCTTTAGCTCTTCTTTTGCTACTATGCTACGTCTAACATCCTTCATTATTAACACTTCTCTTTTCGTAGGCCTTTTAATACCATCACCTAATAATTTTTCTGTATCTCTTATAGCCTTCACGTATGATTTAAATTCCACTGGTGACATGGAAGCTTTATGATCCGGACCTTCCATATCCTTGTCTAATGTTATATGCTTTTCAATAAATTCAGCACCTAAAGCTACTGCTGCTACTGCTGCTTCATTGCCTAAGGTATGATCTGAAAGACCAGTAGGAACTTTAAAAGCTTCTCTCATAGTAACCATAGCTCTTAAATTAACATCTTCTACTGCTGTTGGATAATCAGTTGTACATTGCATAATCTTAATATTTTTATTACCTGTTTCCATTAAAATATTAACAGCTTTCTCAACTTCACCTAATGTACTCATTCCAGTAGATATTATTATCTCTTTTCCAGTATTACCTATCTCTTTTAGATACTCAATATTTGATACTTCTGTTGAACCAATTTTAATTAAAGGTACATTTAGACCTACTAAAAAATTAAGACTTTCTGTTCCATCAGGCGTAGAAATAAAATCTATATTTTTTTCTCTGCAATAGGATTGTAAAATTCTAAACTCTTCAAAAGGAAGTTCTAACTTTCTAATCATATCTAACTGCGACTCTTGAACTGGCATATTTTCCATTTGATACTTTGCCTTTTCAGCGTAAGCTCCTGTGCTTTCTTCTGCTTTAAAAGTCTGAAACTTTATGGCATCAGCGCCACAGTCCGCTGCCATATCAACTAATTTTTTTGCAAGCTCTAAACTTCCATTATGGTTTACTCCTGCTTCAGCTATTATATACACTGACATACTAATCACTCCATACTAATTTTTTCTTTAATAATTTTTCACCTAGTTCTATTGTTTTTAAAACTTTTACAATTTCCTCACTAGTATTCCCTTCACCATATAAACTTTCAACATTCTTAACTTTTTCCTTGAAATCTTTTGATAAAGCTCTTTTTATGGAATTATAGATATTTTCCCTACAATAGTCTGTTGAAATAATATTTTCAGCCATTAATCTTCCTTTTTGTCTATTTCCAATATTAACAACAGGCTTTTTTAAAAAAGGTGCCTCAATTAAAGCACTTGAAGAGTTTCCAACTATAGCTCCACATAACTTCATAGCACTTAAATATCTTATGCTACCTAAACTTTGAAACAAGTGAACATTTTTATTCTTATTTGCAAAGTCATCTAAAGCTTTTATAATCTTATCTCCGCCATTATCTGAATTCGGATAAGTTATTATCATAGGTTTATCTATTTTATCTAAAGCTTCTATTACATTCTTAATTTGATTCTCAACATCATCTATTTCTAAAGTAACAGGATGATATGTAACTAAAAGCGTATTTTCATCAACAATTATTCCTAAACTTTCTGTCAATTCTTCAGAACTCATTAATTTAGTAAGTTTTATATTTTCTATTCCCGAATCTCCAACATTAAAAACTCTCCAAGGTTCCTCTCCCATTTTTCTAATATTTTCAGCATAACACTCAACACCTGGAAAATGAATATGTGCCATCTTTGTTATAGCATGCCTTATTTGTTCATCTATAGCACCTTCTGTAATTTCTCCACCTGAAATATGTGCTATTGGTATATTCATAGCCATAGCAGTAGTGGCAGCAGCAAAAGCTTCATATCTATCTCCTAATATCATAACTATATCTGGTTTAAGTCTATTAAACACACCAACGAATTCAGAAATAGCACAAGATATTTCTCTTGCATTCTTATCTCTACCTGAATAATCTAATAATATAGGACACTCCTCATCTATTTTAAATCCATCTTTTTCAATATCATCCTTGGTCATTCCAAACTTTGGAGACAAATGCATTCCTGTAACTACTATTTGGAGAGAAAGTTCTTCTTCATTATCTATTGCCTTCATAATATTCTTAAGAAGCCCATACTCCGCCCTTGTTCCTGTTACTACAGCTATTTTCCTCATTTAACTACACCTCTTTATAAATTATGATGCTCAAATAAAAAAACTGAATATTAAACGTATCATGGATAATCTCCACGTAAAATTATATTAATACATTTTCAATATTATCTTTAACTTCAGCTAGTTCATTATCTTTTTCAAAAAAGTACTTTGCAATAACTTGCATAATTTCAAAGTCCCTTTCAGAATCTATATCTAAGACACCAGTATCATTCATTTCAATAATTCCACATGGGCCATCAAATATTTTTTCAGTTTCTCCATCTACTAAGCAAACTCTTTCATAAGCATATATTGACGCATTCATATCATATACTGAAGGAGCCTCTTGTCTAGTTACATAAGTAGATTCAATAACTAGTTTATAGTTATTGTTATCGTTAATAACCATATTAAAATATGGATTTCTTCTAGCTTCTACTACTGAAAAAACTACCTTATTTTCCCTATTATCAATTTTATTTTTTATAGCAGCCTCTATATCAGAAACTTTTCTTAGTGGTGAAGTTATATCTAAATCAACTACTATATCATATTTTATTTTATTATTATTTTCACATATTTCAGCTGATGATTTTATAACATCAGTTTTAGGTGTATTATCACCAGCTAACTCTATATTTCTCTTAACAATATTTAACTTTAAGTTACTTTTTTTTGCTAGATCTAATAATTCATCACTATCACTATTTATGCATATATCAATATTATTATAATTGTTTTTATTTCTCTTTATAAATAAATCTATTGAAGATAATGTATAATACATTAAAGAGTTACCTAAAAATTCTTTAATATTTTTATTTTTACACCCCTTAGAACCAGCTCTACCACATACAGTAAATAAAATATTCATTTTAACTTTCTCCTTTTGCAATTTCTAAAACTTTATATGCATGCTCTAAATCATTAGTATTTTTCTTTTTTAATTGAATCATATCAAAAAATTCTTGTAATTCTCTAATGTAAATTTCATCATCATCATTTTCAAACTTAATCGTTTCTTTGTAAGAAAATCTTATTTCATTCTTTATAAAATCTGCTGTTATTAACCCTTTATCTGTAAACAATTCAATTTCTCTTCTTGATTCTCTTCCAATATAGTCAAGATGTAACTCTACTAATTTATCTTTATATCTTGCAATATATATAGATATATCATCACTATTTATTTCTAAATCAGAATATTTACCCTGAATATTTATTACTTCCTTTGGAAATCCAAATAAATACACTAAATAATCCCATTCGTGAATGCAATCAAGACTAATTCCTCCACCAAGCTCTTTTTTTGCACTATAAACATCTCTATAATCTACGCCTTTTCTCCATTCTGGTAAATAAGTTGAACATATATTTCTAACAGAATATATTTTTTCATTTTTGATTATGTTTTTTAATTCCATAATAACATTAGTATATCTCATAGGCGCAGCAATATAGTAAACACCTTCTTTGTTTAAGTTTAAATTATCTAAATTACAATCTGTACTATGAAATAATGGTTTCTCAATAAACATATTTTTCGACTTATCTTTAAACTCTTCAATAGTTTTATAATGTAAAGACGTAGGATTGGTTATAAAAGTAATATCATAATCATTATCCAAAGCATTAATACTAGTTTCTGATCTTGATATAATAGAACTTATATCCTCCTCTAGTTTCCTATTTGTTTTTCTTAATGCATGAACCTCTAAATCAACACTATTCTTTTCACATATAAATTTTAAATTCTTAATATGTCTCTTTCCTATTGAGCCTAACCCTACAAAACATACTTTCATTAAGCTTCCTCCTCAATTTTATCAACTATACTCAAAGTATATAAATCATCTTCAAATGTATATCTCACATTATTAATTCCGTTTATCTTATTTATATAAGTTTTTAATTCTTCTAAATAAGGATTCTCTATAATATTTTCAGCGTATTTATTATCTTTCTTTACATCATTATAGGTATTAATATTTTCAATCATTTTAGATTCTAAATTCATTACCTTTAATGAATCAGGAGTTCCTTCCCAAGTTAAGTAAATTTCTTCTCCATACACTTCAAGGTTGCTTATAGCTTTTCTTGATACAACATCAACGCAAACTATCCCCTTATTGCCATTTTCATGTTCTAAAATGCATAAATAAGAATCATTATAGTCTAAATCTAACTTTGATATTTTATCTTTCTTAACTGTTATATCTTTCAACTTTCCAAATATCTTAAATATCCATGGTAGTTCTATTGCAAATAACTCTCTACAGCCATTTGTTCTTTTATCGCTTACAAAGAACTCCTTATAACTTTCCCAAGGATGCCAATCCGGTAGATATTGACCTATATGATAAATATAGTTAACTCTTTTAGTACAATCAGAAACCCTACTTTCTATTTCCTTGATTTCTTCTCTATATAATTGAGTTGATGATAAGAATATCTCTAATTTCCTTTCTTTTGCTTTATTAATTATTTCTTCATATTTATCTTTAACTAAATTAATTTCAGTAAAAACGTGCAACCCTAAATCAAGACATTTTAAAATGATGTTACTATGAGATAGTGGTGATGTACTTATAACTGCTGCATCAGGTCTTTCTTCCTTTACTGCTAACTCTAAGTCATCATATGTATTAATTCCAAAATTCACTTCAACAAAATTCCTTCTATTACTATCTAAATCTACCCCTATTATATCAATATCTTTATACTCATCTTTTAATAACTTAAGCCTTCTTTTTCCCATTGATCCAAGTCCAATTACTACAATTTTCATATCGCACACCTCATAAAATCATATTCTTTTTTTATTTTATATCATTATATCATAAATATCAAATAATCTACTATACGAAAAAGTGGAACTGATGTTTACTCAGTTCCACTTTTCCTATCCTTACTATTTCAATACAGAATCTATTGAATTAGCTAATTGAGTTGCTATTACTTTTTGAGTTTCTGGTTTGGAAATCTTATTTATTTCATCAGGATTAGTAATAAACCCAGTTTCAACTAATACAGAAGGCATCAATGTATTCTTTACTACATAAAATGCATCATTCTTTGACCCTCTGTTAGTTTGACCAACAGCTTTTGATAAATTATTAACCATAACTTCAGAAAGCTTTTTACTTACTGAAACCTTGTTTGAGTTTGCTGTTCCTGACTCCGGTTTTTCATCTGAATAATAAACTTCAACACCATTTGCTCTTGAATCACCTGCAGTATTATGATGAATACTTACAAATAAATCTGCTTTTAGTGAATTTGCTAAGTCTACTCTCTTTTTTAAGCTAGGCCTTAACTCATCGTATAGCTTGTCCCCAACTTCTCTAGTCATAACAACATTATATCCTCTAGTAACAAGTTCTTTTCTAAGTAATTCAGCTACTTGCATATTTAGTTCTGTTTCCTCATATTTTTTGCCATTTATATTAGACACAGCTCCATAATCACCACCATGATTATGACCTGGATCTATAACTATAGTAATTTTATCTTTTACAAATATATCCTTAGATAAATAATCATCTTCATTTACATTTGCACTATTTTTATGTTTAACATGAACCGTAAATGTATAGTTACCTTCATCCGGTATCTTATATGTGGCTGTTCTTTTAGAGCTCCAATCACTTAACACTGTCCACACTCCAGTTTGTCTATCACATACCCATAACTTATATAAAGTATCTGCTTCAGGTGCAGCTGTAGCACTAATTGTAAGTGTGCTGCCCTTTTTAACTTCTCCAGTTATATTTAGATCAATAGCCATAGATTCATTCTTTTTTGTAACATAAAAATCTACAGATTTATAGTCATCTTCTACGTTTCCAGTATTAGAGTTATGTTTTACATGTACAGTAAATGTATACTTACCAATTTTATTAGGAGTATAATTAATAGCCTTTGTTGTACTCCAATCGCTTAGTACAGTCCAAGTATTTGTGCTTCTATCACATATCCATAGCTTATACAAGGTACTATCAGATGGATTAGCCTCTGCTTTAAGCTTAAGCGTACTTCCTAAAAACATATCTCCTTCTACATTAATACTAGCTACAGAAGATTTACCTGTATCAACTTTTACATCTACTGATCTATAATCATCTTCTACATTGCTATTACTATTCTTATGTTTTACATGCACTGTAAATGTATAGTTTCCAGGCTTACTTGGAGTATAATCTATTGTCTTCTTAGTACTCCAATCGCTTAGTACTGTCCATGTTCCAGTTTGTCTATCGCCTATCCATAGCTTATATAATGTATCTGCTTCAGGTGTTCCATTTGCTGACATTGTCAACTTGCTACCAACAGTTTTATTTCCTGTTACTGTAAGTGATGATACCTTAGACGTAGGTTTTGTTACATCTACATCTACTGATCTATAATCATCTTCTACACTACTATTGCTGCTCTTATGTTTTACATGCACTGTAAATGTATATCTTCCAGCCTTAGTTGGAGTATAATC
>NZ_JAGHFX010000048.1 GCF_017888565.1 Clostridium sp. | reverse complement strand
CTTAAAAAAATTTAAAAATATATAAAAATAATTTTTTTAAATATATATCACTAATTAGTGATATATATTTAAAAAAATTATTTTTATATATTTTTAAATTTTTTTAAGATATTTTTTAAAGTTATTTTTTCTTCATCAGTAAGTATACTAAAAATATTTTCAATATTTTTAATATGATATGGTAAAATATTTTCTATAGTGTCTTTTCCCTTATCTGTTAAGGATATTATACAAGACCTTTTATCATTAGGATCTTCAATCCTTTTGATTAATCCATCCTTTTCTAGATTTTTTATAACTACTGTTATATTTCCAGAAGTAGTTAATATTTTTTCTATTAATTCGCATATCTTTAAATTACCTTTATTATATAGAGCTTCTAAAACACCAAATTGAGCAGTTGTAAGCCCGCTTTCTTTTATAGTTTCAATCTCCTTCTTATGAATTGTATGCTCTGCTCTTGTAAAGACAACTAAAGTAGATAAAGTTAATTTATTTTCATTAATTAAATCTTTTATATCTTTCATGAACTTAATATATCACTAATTAGTGATAATGTCAAATATATATTTATTGAATATTTTTCGATTATGATTTAATCATTTATATAATAAATTTTTTATCAACAATATTATTATTCTACTAATAAAGTCCAGTTACTATTTCTAGAAAATAGTTAAAAATTAGAAAGTAAATCATTATATAAAATATCTATATAATGATATAATTTTATATACAAGCAAAAAGCTGATTAAAAGTATATTTATCTGGAGGATTTAAAATAGATAATATTGATTCAAAAGAAAACGTTGAATGCCCTTTTTGTAAAAGTAAAAATATAAAAATTATAATTGAAAAGAAAAATGAGGATTTTGATATAACAAGTGGAGTTATAGGAACCATATGTCTTGGCCCTATTGGATTACTATGTGGTCTATGTTGTGCTGACGGTGAAAAAGAAAAAACAACATGCATTTGTAACGATTGTGGAAAGAGATTTATAGATGACTAAAAAAGATAAGATTTGGTTATTTTTTATGAATCTTTTTTCTAAAACTTGTCATCAAAAATCTGAAAGAAGCTTTTTTTATTTATAATTATCAGTTCCCTATATGTACAAGATGTACAGGCTTATTGATAGGATATATTTTAGGTATAGTATCGTTATTTTTTAATCTTAAAATCCCAATTAGTTTAAGTTTAACTTTTGTAATAATTATGTTTATTGATTGGTTTCTTCAATATAAAAAAATATATCCTTCAAATAATACAAGACGGGTTATTACTGGATTTCTTTGTGGATTTGGTATCATAAGTGCACTAGCTAATTTTTATATGATACTAGTTAATTGTTAACTATATATTTCTTTCCATAAAAAATCAGATATCAAGACCTTATTTTATAAAAATTCATTTATTTTAGATAGCTTAAATTTAGAATCATTTTCGAAATTATATAAAAATCGAAAAGTTAATTCGTATTATTAATGTAAATAAAACTTTATTTGTTAATTTAAAATTATAAATATTTTTTGCGAATATAAATGGCTTATTACACATATTCTATTCATATTCGCTTTTATATTCGTAATAAAAATACTTACTCTATTTTACTTAATAATTTTCTTTTATAATTTTTTTAATTATTACTTTTAATATAAGTTCTATTTAAAATTAAGGCATTTGCTTTTTGCTCCGTTTAAAATTAATTACTATTCCAATGATAGATTAGTTGTACAACACCTGAAGAGAACGTTCTGGTATTAATCATTTTTAAATTCAATTTCTGTTTTATATCAGTAAATAACGGTTTTCCTTCTCCTAAAATAACTGGATGAATAGACAATCTAAATTCATCAACAAGCCCTAAATTTATAAAAGTTGTAATGAGGCTTGGTCCTCCCCCTTCTTATATTTTTCCTCTCTAGAGGTTGTTCTTTCTTATTTCTAATTTTTACTACTCATTGTTATATACTTACTTATAGTTTCTGTTATTTTTCTATCGTGAATTCTATTTATAACGTCTATATTCATAGTTTTAGATGCACTTTTAAAACAAGGAATATGTTCTATATCTGATTGGAATATAAGTTTAAATATAAATATATGTATTTCTTTTATTTCCTCAGTATTTAAATCTCTACATTCTTGAATAATTGATGTTACTACTTCTTGAATATATTTTGATATTTTCTTATTATTTTCTAAAACTTCTTCCTCTGTATATTTAGTTTTCCTATCATCCCTAAATTCTTCGCACTTTACCATCTTCTCATGAAAATGAAAATTTGCCATAAACTTAGATTTAATCTCCTCTAATACTTTTTCCTCTCCTATCTCCACTACTATCTTTTGTAGAGAAGGCATATTATTAATATAAGCATAAAAAACATCTTTAACATGATTTTCATGTAATCTTACTATATCCTCATGGCTTAAATTTTCAGTATATTTATGAGCCTTTTCAAAAAGTTTTTCCATTTTTTCTTCAATACTTTTCTTTATCTCACTAATATCCTTTTTTCTTTTGATATCACACATAAAAAATCCCCCACCTTTTACAATTCTATTTACAATAATATACTATAAGTAAAAATTCTTCAAATATTATTACCACTTTGCCTTTATATTTACTTTAATAATTTTATTATCAACACATACTCAAATTACTCTTATGATTCAAAATATCTTTTTTAAGTTGTTCTAAAAACTATAAGTTGTTAAAATAATACTTACGTATAATATGATACTAGACAAATATTCTATAGTATTATTGTCTATATATGTAAAAAAGAAATAAATTCATAAGTGATTTTGAAAATAATATTAATGATTATATAAAAATACTATATGGCTTATCCGTATTAGCATATTATCTAGGTTATATTCTGCTTATTGATAGAATGCATTAACTTAAAAGTGGTGAAATATTAAATTTCACCACTTTTATTTGTATAAATTATCTTCAATTATTTTATTTGCAATAAGACCTATATTAACTTCTCTAATATCCATATATACATCAATAATTCTATCAGTCAGAGTAACTTCAACATATTCTACTTGCTTTCCATCTTCATCTTTGTAAGTTATTATATCATAAGTTATTATCTCGTCTTTAAGTTGTTTCTTAGAAATCATTTAGTTTTCCTCCGTAAGCTTTATTCACTATATTTTAGCAAATAAATTACCTAATGTCTATTTTTAGATATTTACTTATGCTATTAATATACTCTAATCTTATACTATATATTATTAATCCAATGCTAGTGTTTTCACACCTTATGTTTCCAATTATATAATATATTTTCTTCTATATAAATAGTAACATTATACTTAGCCTGTTATAAAAATATATAGACAAATATCTACCTATTTTTAATATTTTTTAACATTATTAACTAGTTCTCATAAATATTATATGGTTATATAGCTACTTTTCCATTACCATAAAATACAATATGATCTATTGCAATCCACCTACTTTTTGACTATAAATAAAATCTACAATACAATTGGATCCTAAAGCTTTATTAGACATATATCTTTTTACAGCATTTAAATTTTTTAGCTATTTTAGATATATTCCGCCCTAAATTTAAGTGTTCTACTATGCAATATCGTTCGTTTATAGTAATATGTTTATAACGCATATTGTCATGTCTTTTAAAGTAGTTTTCTAGTCAATTATTACTTTAACATGAACGTGCCTGTATGGGTTATTTTTTAAAAATTAATTAGTGTTACGCTTGATATTGTAATTTATCTAAGCAAAAAAATAAGAACCTGGATCATCAAGGTTCTTATTTTTAATATACTAATATTTATTTCGTTAAATTATTTTCAAGGATAATATTCCTATAAATTAGAAGCATACATGTCCAATTCTTCATAAAATTTGTTACCAAATAAGTATCTTAATGTATATTCCATTGTTTTATAAATAGGAAATGAATTAGGTAAAGGATTTTCAACACAATCCATATAATTTCTCCATCTAACGAATTTTGAAGTCTCAGATGTTGCGAGTGTAATAAAAATATCTTTATTATCTAAAACTATTATTTCTAATGGTGATATACAACAATCAAAAGGCTTTACTGAATAGATTGGTATATTTTCTATTTCAGAAATTCTATGTAGTGAACAAAATCTATCCTTACCATTGTCGCTAGTAGCTAAAAATACACATTCATCATTAATTTCATTTAGTTTATATTTACATAGAGTCATCTTATTTTCTGATAATAAGCCAATTTTTTCAGACGATAAATATTTTGTAACATCATCAATATATAGTTCTACTACTTTTTCATTATATGGAGATATAATTCCACCGCCATCACAGCAAGTACCACTAAAATCTTCAGATGCATTGAAAGTACAATTTTTAGGATCACATGACCAGCATTTATTAATAATTGCATTTTTATCTACAATAATATTTCTAAATCTAATTTTCTCTATTTTTTCTAGATATTCGTTTACTAAAAGCACATCCGGTTTAAAATCATCAAATTTTTCTCCTGTATTCCTATAATATTGCATAAAATTACTCCTTTTTATTTTTTAATTTTATAATATTTTTAAAATTATAATCTCCATCTAATATATTGTGAGATACGTTAGATAGGTTACTTTTATAAACTTTTAAATTTTGCCCTTGATATAGCCATAAATATAGATGTTCATTATATGCTATATCTTGTATTTTACTGTAAATATTATACTTTTTGGGATTATCTTTCTCAAATCTTACTTTATTAATAAGATGATTAATTTTAGAATTATTGAATCCTACAACATTTGCAATTTCACCATTTTTATGATAAAAATCATATGCAAAACTATACGGATTATTAGTATCTGGAGCATATGATAAAAATGATAAATCAAATTCACCTAAATCAAATTCTTTACAAAACTGTGAAAATGGTAGTTTTATAATTTCTAAATCAATTCCTATCAATTGAAGCCCATTTTTTAAAATGTTACAGGCTATATCTGCATCTTCCATTCCTAAAACACTCAATACTTTTAATTTAGGGATATTAACCAAGTTAATAGTTTTAATGATTCTTTTAGCCTCATCAATATTATAATTAATGAGAGGTATATTAGAATTATGGGAATAAACGCCTTTAGGTATAGCAGTATTTACTCTTTCTCCCATTCCTTTTCTACCAAACTCCAAAAAATTTTCATAATCAAATGATAATATCAGAACCTTCCTAAATTCATTTATATTTAATGGTGTACGATTAGAATTTAATACAAATAATACCATATCTAAAGCTGGAAATTTTTTTATTTCTATATCTGTGTATTTTTCAAAATCTTTAGACTTACTTGCTTGAACAGCCATAATATCTCCTGTAGTTAAAAATAATTGTTTTCTTTTTTCATAATCACTTTCACAAATTATCCTTATATAATTAGAAGCGGTTTTTTTTTCCAATAATTATCAAAGCGTTCTAGGATAATTTCTTTATTATAAGTATCAATATTTTTTATTTTAAAAGGACCTGTACCGCTAGATGTTTCTGATAATAAGGTTGGATTGTCAAGTAGTCTTGGGCTTATAATTGAGCTTTCCTGAATAGCTAAAAAGTAGATCAAATCTAAACAGTTTTTGTCTAATTCAATACTAAAAAGATATTTATTTAAACATACTATATTATTAGGATTTAATAATCCATTAAATAACTCATTAGCCTTTTTTGATTCATTTAACATTCGTATTAAAGATTTTTGTACAGCATAGGAGTCACATTCTAAACCATCATGAAAGTATATATTCCTTTTAAGTTCAAAAAAATAAATCTTATCAAATTTAATCCACCATTTCTTAACAAGAATTGGAACACAGTTGTCTCCTATAAAACTAAATAATTTTTCATAGACATTATCAATAATTTCCCTACTTATTGTATCAGCTGCAAATACTGGATCTATAGAACTTGGCATATCAATTTGTAATCTACAAATAGTATTTTCATTGATTAGATTTTTCATTTAAACCTCCTATTATTTAACTAAATCATTAATATTGTTTGCTATTTTTCTAAGATTTATAAATAGTAAAAATACAATAATTACATATATAATTGAAAACGTCATTATCCCCGTATTAATATTAAATCTATCTACTATTTTACCGAGAGAAATATTCCCTAAAGCATCACCAATACTAGCACTTAATGATATAAGAGATAATTCAAATCCTTTAAATTCATTTCTTATAAATATTGATTCTGCCTTAGGAGTTGCTATATATGTAAATGTCACAAATATACTGCATAATAAAAACATTATAAGAAAACTTATTGAATTAGATACTAATATCATTAAGACACCTGAACAAGATGCAAGAAAATAGCTTAAACAAAGCATTTTTCTAATATTAATTTTATCAGCAATATGTCCTGCAACAAAATAAGTTGGAGAACCTATTAATTCATCTAAAGACATAACAAATCCTAATGCTACTGCAGTATATCCAAAGTTTTTATAAAAATGCATTGGAACTAGAGTATTCCACATAGGACTAGTAACAAATGTTTGTAAAAACATAACAATACAAAATAAATAGATCATTTTATTAATTCCACTAAATAGATTTTTATTAATAAACTTTTGAGGCTGATTTTGAATTGAAGGTAGAAAGAAGATTGTTACTATAGATGCTGAAATTAAAATTACTGAAATTATAATAAATGCATATTTACCTTGATTAAACTGATAAAGAAATCCTGCAACCATTCCGCCTAAAGAAGTAATAATTGATGATATACCTAGTACATTACCAAATCCTTTTCCTCTATCTTCAAATTTTGTAAGCTCTATTGTATAAGAGGAATTTATAGAGGTGAAAATACCTCTACACAGACCTAAACAACATAAAAGTATTAAATAATATATTAATGAAGTTGCAAAAGCCATAAAAAAAATTATTATTGAACTTGATGCTAATGATATTATAAGATATATCTTTTGACCTACTAAATCAGAGTGCCTCCCTGTTATAACCTTTATAAAGAACATACCAAGGGAGAATGAAGCCATAACACTACCTATACTAGCAAAAGATAAGCCTTGATCAGCCATTTTTAATGGGATAATAATCGTAATAGCATTTGAACTCATTAAGAAGCAACCTGATACGATTGCAAATATCCATAGTTCAAATTTCTTATTATATTTCATTATAGAACTCCTTGACTACTAGTTTATTTTATTAATGTTCCTTCCGATGTATGTAACTCGCTTAATACTGGATATTTTTCAAGCATCCACATGATTTCAAGAAAAGTATTTTTGTAATCGGAACATTTTTTACTCCTTGCACTAAGATTATTGTTATTTGTAAAATACGCTTGTGCTCTACATCCTCCACCACAAAAAAATCTAAAATCACATTTACTACAAGCTTCATTTAAATTATTTATATTAATGCGTCTATGTTCTTTAAATGTATTAGTATCTTTCCAAATATCTGAAAATGAACGTTGCCTAACATTATCTTCCTTATACTGTTTAACTTGAAAAGAAGGACATGGAAAAACATCACCATTTGCAGTTATTGAACATGTATTTATACCTGAACCACAGCAATCAGTCTTTATTGGAAGTAATACTGTTTCTATTAATTTGCTTATAGCTGTATCAATAAGTTTATTAAAAAGATATTCATTTGATGTTGCTTCTTCCAATAGATTTTTAATAATTTTATACTCATTTGGAATATCAATACCATAAACTTTAGCATTTCCAAAATCATTTAAGAAATTTAGAATTACTCTATCTGCACCAATTTCATCTGCAAATTTGAAATATTCAATTACTTCGTTTTGATTTTTCTTATGAATTGTCATAGATAGTGTTACTGGAACTCCCTTATCCACACACCATTTTATATTTTTTATTGTTTTATCATATGTTTCTTTACCTCGTATAAATTCATGTGTTTCTTTACTTACCCCATCTAACGATATTGTTGTTGAGATTTTATGTTCTGATAGATAATTAACTACTTCTTCAGTAAATAATAGACTGTTTGTAATAAAATTAACTTCTATTCCATCTATATTCATTGCATCAAATATTTCTATAATATCTTTTCTTAATAAGGGCTCACCACCAGTTATATCTACCTTTACACCATTTTTCCCACCTACTTTGATAAAATCTAGTGCAAGATCTCTCATTTCACTAGGAGTTAATTTGTTTTCTACTTGTTTTTTATCTCCTAAAAAACAATGCTTACAATTAATATTGCATCTAGATTCAATATTTAACCATACTCCTTGTAAAGGATAAATTTCAATTTCATCTTTATTAGTATCTTCTATATTTTGTATATTTTCTCCAAGATATAATATACCTTGATCAATTAACGAACTAATAAATTTTTGAGTATCATTATCAAAATCTTTAATTTCTTGTAATGTCATTCCATTTACTTTTCTAAGTATGTCACTACTACCTTTAGACGCTATGAACCAATAAGGTATTTCTGGGAAAATAATTACCTCTTTAGTACCTTCCTTATTTGTATAATTACTGATTTTACCTAATAAATTTATTTTTCTATTATCCAAACTTATCATCCTTTACTCAATATATTAAAAGGAGCAACATTATACCTATTGCTCCTTTTTTAAATTTAAATAGAATATTTAGTATGTGTAAAATTATCTCTAAATGATACTGGTTTTCTTCTTTTTGCAAATGCAAATAACTTCATAACTTCCCCCCCTTATTAATAACATAGGATAACTCCTATTTATTCTAATTCTACAATATAATATAATTAATGTAAATATATTCTAATAAAAAAAGACAAATTATAACATTTTTAATAACATAAAAAATTTATATATATAAACTAAAATTAAAAAATAATTAAAATGAGTTATGGTTAAATTTAGATGAGTGATAGAGAAAAAAATCAAACTTATTGGGGAAAATTTCTCTGATTAATCCATTAGTCTTTTCGTTGGCACCTCTTTACCAAGAACTCTAGGGAGCAGCAAAGTTAAAGTTAAAGTTAAAGTTAACTCTAATTCTTCATATCCAGCAAATTCTTTACCACTATCAACAGTAATAGTTTTAAGCAAATTTGTAGTATTTCCTTTAATCTCTCTTGAAATAGTGGCCTTGCTTCTATTAAGTCCTTTAGCTAATTTAGATATATTCCATCCTAAATTTGAATGTTCTACTATACTATATCGTTAATTTATAGTAATATTTTTATAACTCATATTGTCATGCCCTTTAAAGTGGTTTTCTAGTAAATTATTACCTTAACATGAACGTACCTGTATGGGTTATTTTTTTAAAATTAATTAGTGTTGCACTTGATATTGTAATTTATCTTATATATAAATAAAGGTAGAAGAAATATTTCTTCTACCTAAAACAAATTTACTACTCCTTAGCATAATCTCTAAGTCTAAAGCTTCCTGCTGTAAAGAATACTGCTGACATTAATATTATAACTATAAGCGGTACTACTATTTTACCTTCGTTTATAATTTGTACCATCCATGAAAATGGTGAAATTATACTTAAACTATTTATTATTTGAGGTACATTATCAAATTCTTGAAGCCCGCTTCCTAGCATTGCAACACCAAAGGATAGTAGTCCAAAAACTACAATAGCTAAACTTGATATTGTTGCATTTTTAAGCCATCTTGTTGCAGCTATAATTAGAGATGTTGTAACTAAACTACTTAACGTAATAACTAGTATACCTTCCACCAAGTTGTAATTTTCTATTTTAAATATATTAATTGATAAAATTAATGTTATTGAGCTTATTACACTTTGAAGAATAAATGCTGATAAATATAGAGAACCTAAAATAACTTTATCTGAATTTCCAGTTGATATTGTTCTTCTTAAAACCTTTTGAGCCTTAAGTTTAATTATATCATCAGTTAATATAGATCCACCTATCATCATAAAATAGCATATCATTAAGACAGTAAGAACATAATCAGCTTTATTTACTTCAAAATTATCCTCTATTACAGTTTTAACAGTGTTGGTACTAAGCCCATCGTTTATGCCCTCTTTAATCAACTTATTAATATAATCAGCTATAATATTATCTGCAACAACAGCTCCCATACCAGCTTCATTTATATAAGTTTTTATCTTAGGAACTTCTCCATTGTTTATTTTTTCTTCAAAATCCTCGTCTATTACATATATAGCTCCAAGCTTTTTATCTCTTAAATCATTGTAGCTATCTTCAGCTTCGCCATCTAACTCTTCTATTGAATATTTTTCAGATAAATCACTTATTAAATCCTTTGAATATTTACCAGAAGATTTATCTAATATTCCTATCTTGCCTAAGGATGATTCCTTTGAACTAGGTCCAACTACTCCAAATAATACTACCATTGGAAGGAAAAATGTCATCATTAAGATAGCTGGATTTTTTAAACTTCTTCTTAAATTAATTAAAGTTAATCTTATTAAGCGCATCTTCTTTCCTCCTTAGATAAACTTATTTTTAATATTGCAATTATAAATAGTATTATTGAAACAGAAAGAATTAATATTAAATCCTTATTATTGGCACTAAAGCTTCCATTTAAATTATATAAAGTAAATAATTTTGAAATATAATGTGTTGGTGATAAAACTTTTAATGCATTTCCTTCACCAGTGAACATTTCCATTCCTATTATAGGAAGTGTAAATATCAATGCTCCTACAACCTTACCATACTTAGCACCAAAAAAGGTGTAAACAAATTTACTTAATGATACTACTAACATAGACGAAGTTAAAATTAATATTAGTAAAGGGAAAATACCTCCAGTAAAGCTTATTCCTGAAATTCTAAAGAAAAATACATATCCTGAAATAATAACAGTTGAATATACAAATAATGCAAAAGAATCATAATAAAAATATTGCTTTCTAGTTATAGGTGTTGATGCAACCCTTTTATCAAGATTTACGCTCACCTCTGCATAATTAGATTGTATAAGACTAAAAATCAACATACTTATTACAAAGGCTATCATTGATGCAGCCATTTTTTCATAACTACTAGATGTTTTTTTAGAATATATATCTATTTTTTCAATAACAGATTCTCCAGAAACTTTTGCTAAGTCTTCATTAGATCCTCCAGATAAACTAACATAAAGACTTTCATGATATTTATCTAAAATGGTTTTTAAGGTATTGGTAGAATTACTGTAACCTTCTTCTAGCTTATTTATGGTTATTTCTCCACTTTTTAAAGATACAATATTATTTTCATATCCTTTTGGAATTGAAACTTCTACATTTGCTTTATTATCAGTTATTTCAACAAGTTCCTTCATATCATTACTTTCTAAAAAGGATACTAAATTTTTAGACATAGTACTATTATCCATATCATTTATTTGAATTTTTAAAGTTGCTAATTTTAATGGACTATCCATAAGTGTTTTTTGAAAAAATCCCATAAAAGCTGCTAATAAAACTGGAAATAGTATATAGTATAAAAGTGTTACAGCTCCATTAGAGACCATTCCTTTTAAGGTTGTCTTTGTATAATATATTAATTTCATTTAACTCACCCCTAATCCCTTAACTTCTTTCCTGTTAAGGCTAAAAATACATCCTCTAGTCGTGCATCTTCATAGCTTATCTTTTTTACATTAACTCCATATTGCTCTATTATGCTAAGTACATTATGAAGCTTAAAATTTGAATCTATAGTTAAAGAAATAATATCATCTTGTTCTTTAACTTTTATTACCCCTGTTAATTTTTCTATATTTAAAAGAACTTCAGCTGTAATATTGCTAGATTCTATTATCACCTTGTTATTAGGAAATACTGAGGATTTTATTTCTTCTTTTGTTCCATAAGATACTTCTTTGCCTAAATCTATAATAAATACCCTTTTACATAGCTCCTCAACTTCTTCCATGTAATGAGATGTATATATAACTGTTGTACCCCATTCCCTGCAAATATTTTTTGTAAAAGTAAATATATGATTTCTTGATTGTGGATCAACGCCAACAGTAGGCTCATCCATTATTAAGACTTTTGGATGATGCATAATAGCTGCTGCAATATTAAGCCTTCTCTTCATTCCACCTGAAAATTTTTTAACTTTTTCTTTTTTCTTTTCTTGAAGTCCTGTAACTTCTAAGGCTTCATTTATTCTTTCTTTAAGTTCTTTTCCCTTTAAACCATATAAAGCACCAAAAAACTCTAAATTATCATAAGCATTTAATTCTTCTATTAAGGAAATATCTTGTGGGACATAACCTATACACTCTTTAGCTTTTATTGGCTCTTTTAAAATATCATAACCACAAATTTTAACTGTTCCACTATCTGGAGTTAAAAGACTGGTCATTATATTGATTAAGGTTGATTTTCCTGCTCCATTAGGTCCTATAAATCCAAATATTTCTCCTTTATTAACTTCATAACTTACATTATCTAAAACTAACTTATCGTTGAATCTTTTTGTAACATTTTTTACTTCTATGATACTCATTTAAAATACCCCCTAGCTTTATCTTAATTATATAATAAGACAAAGCTAAGGGGCATGCTATCACTACAAGTCACTACATAAATGACTTAAGTCACTATTCCATTTTTAAATGCAAAAATTGCAATTTGTGTTCTATCTCTAAGGGTTAACTTAGCTAAAATATTGGTAATATTATTTTTTATAGTCCCTTCTGATAAATAAAGTTTTTCTGAGATTTCTTTATTGGTTAATCCTTCAGCAATGTATTTAATAATTTGTAATTCTTTATCTGAAAAATCATACTTTTTTATTTCTTTATCATTTAAACTATGATTGTTATTACTAAGAATTTCATTTGCTACGTCAGGATGAACAACCATATTTCCCATATAAGCTGTTTTTATTCCTTCATAAATAACTTGATGAGAACTATCCTTTAACAAATATCCAAAAGCTCCATATTTTAATGCATCTTGAATATATTCTTTATCTTTAAATGTAGTTAATATAATAACTTTAATCTTAGTAAATTGCTCCTTAATAAGTCTAGTGCCCATTACTCCATCACAATCTTTCATTCTTATATCCATAAGAACTACATCTATATCTTTATTTTTACACACTTCTAAAGCTTTATATCCATTTTCAGCAGTATCAACCACTTCTATATCATCAAAAGTTGAAAGCATAATTTTTAAGCCTTCTCTAATTAGTTTTTCATCATCTACAATTAATATTTTAATTTTCGCCATCCTAATTCTCCTTTTCTCTAGGAATTACAAGCTTTATAAAAAATCCTTTTCCTATCTCTGAACTTACATCAATTATTCCATCTATTTCTTCAGATCTTTCTCTTATATTTTTAAGTCCAAATCCACTTTCTTTTATAATATCAGTTCCTATGCCATTATCTTTAAAAGATATTACAAAATCATTTTCTGTAAAGTTCATAATTACTTTAACCTTAGATGCTTTTCCATGTCTTAAAGCATTTGATAAAACTTCTTGAGTTATTCTATATAAGTGAGTACTTTGTTTTGTAGAAAGAGTCCAATCACCCTTTGATAAAATAATATTCACTTCTACACCTGACATCTTTTCAAAGTTCTTACACAACTCTTGAATTCTAATTAATCCTCTGTAATTATCATAGTCATCAGATTTAAGTTCACTTACTGCCCTTTTAACATCTTGAAAACTCTCATTTATAAAATCTCTTAAGTTACTTGCCATATCTTTTAGCATGCTTCCTTCTTTATCGGCTATACTTTCCATTGCAGATAGCTGAATCATAGCTGTAGATAACGAATGTCCAACACTATCATGTATTTCTCTTGATATTCTATTTCTTTCCTTAAGTACTGTTAACTCTTCTATTGAAGTAAGACATTCTTCAAGGTGCTTTTTTGTTTCAATTAAATTTTCCTCAGACACTCTAAGCTTATCATATAACCTTTGAGCTTCTCTTTTTGTATTATGCAATCTAGATATGTAATTTAAAAGAATTATAAAAATAAACATAATAACTAAATTAATAAACCCATCTTCTATATTTTTATTAAATTTACTAGATAGTGATATTAAAGATATTACAATTAAAAAGATATATTTTATTTTTTCAAATTTTAATGTAAAGGCATCTATAGTTACTCCTATTAAATAAAATAAAATGCTTCCTCCAAAGTTTAAATAAGCTATTGGTGATATTATTATTTCAACAATCATAGAAAAAATAGTTAATTTATCATTTCTAAAGTAAAATATTCTAAGATTATTGTTTATTATAAACATCAAAATAAATATTAAACTAAGAATACTTGTATTTTTTTCTTCAATAAAAATTTGAGCTATTAAAATAATAAATGATATATATCGTATCAATAATAGTTCTTTACTTTTCCCCATATTTCTCTCCAAATCTTTTTTATTATCTATGTTTCAATTAATTGATTTACGTAACTAAAATTATAATATTATAAACATATCATGCTTCTTTAAATAAAATAGCAAAATTGAAACTATATAAGATAATGATACAATAGATTTTAAAATTGGTGAATAGATATATTTTACGAATATAAAAGTTACAATAAATATACAGATTCCATAAGCTGAATAGGATCGCAAAGAAGTAATATTAGAATTTTCCAATCCACTAAAATTCAATATAATTTATTTTTATTTATAAACATTTTAAAATTATATCAATCTTTTCTACATACCTTCGGTTATTTTTATTAATATATTAAATAACCTTATTTTATAAAAAGCAAAAAAATACTAGTAAGTAGGACTTTTCCTATTTACTAGTATTTTTAAGTATAATTTTATATTATTAGTATCCTTATAATTGCACTCATGAACATTTATTTAAAATCATTACCACAATAATTCATTTTCTATATAACCTAATGAATCACCATAAGATAATCCTATTATTCTTCTTCCTCTAGATTCTCTTAAAACTAAATCATCATTATAATACTTCTTATAGTATTCTAACTTTTTATCAAAATCTTCTAATTCGTTTATTACTATCTCTGGTCTCTCAAATTTTTCAACTTTAAATTTAATCCCTATAAAAGCAACACCTTCTTCTTTTGCGGTTTTAAAACACGATTCTAAATCTTGCATTTTTAACATATTAACAATCCTCTCTATATTAATTTTTTTAATAACTATAGAATTGAGCATACTTTTTATGTCACGATTTATTTATTATATTTTATGAGAACATATATTATATTTCTTCAATATTGATGTTGCAAATTATAGTACTCATTTATATTTATAATTAATTTAACTTCATTATTACATTTTTATATCAAATTAATACATTTTTAAATTGCTATTGATTTATTATTAATGCAATATTCATATATTTTTATGATTAACTTTATTTATAAAAATAACTGTAACAAAGTTATTACTTCATTACAGTTATTTTATAAATTATTTGTTTATTCCTTAATTTCCTTCTTTTTATATACTAAATAAATCCCTGCACAAACTAATATTAAAGCTATAAGTATCTTTATATCAAAGATATTTTCTTTAAGGACTATAGCTGAAAGTATAGTTCCAAAGACAGGAATTAAAAAGTTGAAAACAGAAATTACTCCAACTTTATTGTATTTTAAAAGTTGAGACCATAATGCGAATGCTACTGATGATAATAATGCCATATATAATAATAAAGAAGTAGATTTAACATTAAAGTTTGTAAGGTGTCCTCCTAATATATAGCCGATTAATATTAAAGCTAATCCTCCTATAGCTAATTGATAACCAGTTATGGTATATGCATCTTTATTTTGGCTTATCTTCTTACTGTATATTGATGAAATTGAAAGCATAAAAGCTGCAAGCATTATAAATCCTTCACCTTTAAAAGAAAATCCTCCTTCTAAAACTGAAGATCCTCCAAGGTTTACAATTATAACTCCAGCAAATCCTACTATGCAGCCTAAAATCTTATTGAAATTCAGCTTATCATTTTTATAAATAAAATGTGCTAATATGATACTAAAAAATGTACCTGTTCCATTTATAATTGAACCTCTTACTCCAGTAGTATATGTCATTCCTAAGTAGAAAAATATATATTGAAGAGTCGTTTGTCCAAGTCCTAATATTGTAATTTCTCTCATATCTTTAAAAGTTAAATTAAAGATACTTTGCTTCATTAATAACTTTATTATTAACACAATAATTCCAGCTAAGAAGAATCTATATCCAGCAAATATAAGCTTTGCACCAACATCACTACTTGCTATATTAAAAATTTCATATCCTACTTTAATTGCAGGAAAAGCACTTCCCCATAGAAAGGTACAAATTATTGCTATTATAATTATATTTATTCTGTTAGTATAAAATTTTGATTTATCCAAATATCGTCATCCCTTCTAGTAACTCTTTATAAAGTTCATCGAATTTATTATATACTTATTTATATAAAAAAGGTGTTCTATCCTAAAATATATTTATATAAATTTAAAAACTAACATAATATCTTAACTAAAAAATTAAGTCAAGCTCAATAATTTATTAAGTATCTGTATTAATGATTAAATACTATCGAATAATTAGTATATTACTTTTATTGATTATAATATATAGAGGAATAGAGTAAAGATAATACTTTACTCTATTCCTCTATATATTATATAATAAATTTGGCTAGTATATAAAATTTAATTTATGTGTTTTAGCAGACCATTAATTAATTCTATACTGGCTATTTTTATATTTAAAACCATACACTCATCTTTATTACATAATTCTATATTTTATTAAACAAATTAATAATAATTAATAATTTTTTATCTTCTTATAATTAGACAATTTCTCTTTTAAATATTACTGAACCATCATCAGGTTTTGGAATCCATCCTACGCCTTCATGTGGCTTCGTTAAAACTCCAACTAGCTCCCAGCCTAAATTTCCATAATCATTAAGTTCTTTTTGTAATTTCTCTGAATTTCCAATCCCTTTCATTGAGCCTATTTGAACAACTTTATATTCCCATTTCATAAAATATACAACCTCCTTTCTATTATTAATTCTTCAATAGTATTCTTCCCACATATTTACATCCTATATCTCATTATTTTTAATTCTATTGGCTAAACCCTTTATTTTTTCTTCTATAATTTTTGCTACTTTAATAAATTCTTCATCTGATTTACCAGTTGGATCTTCTAATCCCCAATCCTCTATATGGCTAGCTGATATAGTAGGACATACAACGTTGCACCCCATCTTTATTGCAATATCTATATCTGGTATATCAATAAGTAATTTAGATTTTTGAGTTTCATTCATATCAACATTATATAAGTCCTTAATTATTCTTACTGCATCTTGATTAATTTTGGGTTTAGTTTCAGTTCCAGCTGAATAACTTTCAAAAACTTCACTTCCAAATAATTTTCCTAATGCTTCCGCCATTTGTGATCTACAAGAGTTATGAACACATATAAATGCTACCTTCTTTTTCATTTTTAGTTTCTCCTTCTATCTAATTATTTCTAATAGTCTATCGCCTTTTACTTCTTCTGCCTTCCATTCAATTAATGCAAAATTCCTATTTAACATTTCATCAAATCCATTTATCTATTTAATTACATACTACTATAAATTTTTAATTATTTTTACATACGCAATCATTTGGCTTACAAATACATTCTTCTGTATCAGTAATAATATTCATTAAATTTAAGATTAATCTGTTAGCATTGGTTATATGTAATTTATAATAATTCCATATTCCATCTTTTCTAGATAATACTAATCCACATTCAGTTAAAACCTTTATATGATGTGATAATGTAGGTTGAGTAAAATCAAAGCTTTCTAACAAATCGCAAGCACATTTTTCTCCACAAGATAAAATATCTAATATTTTTAGCCTATTAGGATCTCCTAATGCTTTAAATATTTTAGCATTTGTTTCATAATCATTATTCATACAGCACCACCTTACATAGATTATTGTTTATATATAACTATAGATAATTATCTATAGTTTGTCAATTTGCAAGTGTTTTATCGAGATTTAAAAAGCAATCATATAGATATATATCTATATGTTATGATTAAACACAAACTTTGCTACCATTATAAGCAAAAAATCTTAACAACTAAAAACATTGTTAAGATTTTTAATCTATCATCATAATTACCCATTGTTCATTGTCAACTATATATTGCTATAATATACTTCCCATCATAGGGTAATCATCTTCTCCATTCCCACCATTTATAGCTTTTATACCAGAATGAAGAAATGTTGATCTAATGACTGAATAATTTCCATATCGTTCTCTAATAGAATCTATTGTTTTATCTAAGGCTCTTTGTTTTTCTAACTTTTTGCTATCAAATAAAGAACTTTGGAAAAACTCATTATTGCAAAGGTTTGAAACTCTTACTCCTAGTTGCCTTATTGGTTCTCCTTTCCATGCTTCATTAAATGCTTTTACCATTTCTTTATATATTTCTTCAGTACAATCTGTATAATTTGATAATGTCCTTTGATGAATATATCTTTCAAAGTTAAAACCTTTTATAGATATTGAAATTACCCTGCATAAGCTATTATTATTCCTTAATCTTACACAAACTGATTCAGTAAGTGATAATATTATTTTCAAAGCTTCATCTTTAGAAGTTAAATCCCAAGCTATGGTAGTAGAATTGCCTATTCCTTTAACATTTACATAGTTATATTTTCTAACTGATGATTCTTCTATTCCATTTGCATAATTATGAATAACCTTCCCGTGGCTTTTAAAAATGCCTTCAAGAATACCTATATCAAAATTTGCAAGTTCGCCTATAGTATTAATATTTAGTTTATCTAATTTGTTTTTTGTAGATCTTCCAACCATAAATAGATTATCTACAGTTAAAGGCCACATTTTATTTTGAATTTCTTCTTTAAATAATGTATGAATAGCATTTTTAGGTTCAAGATCACTAGCCATTTTTGCAAGTAATTTATTAGTACTTATGCCTACATTAACATTAAATCCAAGTTCACTTCTTATTCTATTTTGTATTTCAATTGATTTTTCCATATAATTCTCTTTAAAATGGCTCATATCCATAAATACTTCATCTACAGAGTATCTTTGAATCTTAGGTGAATATTCATAAAGCAAATTATACATAGCATTACTACAATCCATAAATAATCTATAATTAGGTTTAAATATTTTTAAATCCGGACATTTCTTCAATGCATCTACAACTGGTTCACCTGTTTTAATATTATATTTTTTTGCTGGAATAGACTTAGCTAATACAATTCCATGTCTTTCATCAGTATTTCCACCTACTATTGAAGGAATTTCTCTAATATCTTCTGTAGTTTCTCCTAGTTGTAACATTTTTACTGCTGTCCAAGAAAGATAAGCTGAATTAACATCTATATGAAAAATAATTCTTTCCTCCACAAAAGTACACTACCTTTCTAATACTTAAATAAAATCCATTTATACTTTGTTACATCATATTTAATTTCAAATATCTTTTCTATACCATCTATACAGCTACTACACACAAACTTTTCCATTACATTTCCTGCTAACTTCTCTTTATCTCTTTTTAAAATCTTATCTATCTTAATTACCTTACTTTCTTCTTCATCTATTTTGAATTTAATTGGATTAATAGATCCATCCTTGTTAAACCAGGCTATCATTTGTATTGGTTTAGCTATAACCTTCAAGTATATCCCTCCTCTGGAAATTCTTAAATTAATTATATCGAACATACGTTCTTTTGTAAAGATAAATATATTATGTCTTTTTGTTGTGCAAAAATACTTATAAATATGCTAAAATAAGAACTTTGCTTATTAAGCATACTTCTTATTAAAATTTTTTAGAATATAAAAATATATAATATATATCTATTTATATTGTAATCATATTAATTAAATTAATGTAAAAACTTACATAATAAAAAAGTAGCTAACTATAATATTATAATTAGCTACTTTATATAGAATTCTATTTATATATTTTTTATTATTTTTACAGCTTTACAATTGTTTCCATAAAGTAGGAACTGTTCCTGGTATCCATCCCATATGTGATGTATGAGCATATATACATTCATAAGTTTTACCTTGATAAGTTACCTTGTCTCCTAATTTATAGCTAATTCCTGATTGCCATTCTTGTACTGATGGCACTTCAACTTCTTTAACTTCTACTACACAATTTGCTGAAGTTAAAGCTACACCAGATGCATCTTTAACTATTACTGAGTAAGTATAGCTCCCATAAGCCTTATTCGTAAAATCCTTTTTAATTGTTTGAGCAGATGTTAATCCTGATGTTAATGTACCTGTTGCTATAGCTTTTCCATTTTCAAACAGCTCATATGATGTTGCAGTATTATAAGCTGGTACATCAATAGTTAATGAGTAACCTTTATTAGAAACCGTTGAAGCTTTAACTGATGCTGCTTTTAGTGATGGTTTTTCCGGAACTACTTCAGATAATGAATCAAAAAATGGTCTATAGCTCTTAACAAATTCTTTATTGTTTACGTTATCCCAATTTATTGACCAAGCCATTATACCTCTTAAATTAGGATATTTTTCCCCAATCATTTTATAAGAGCCGCCATAGGATTGTCCTTTTATTAAATAATTTAAAGCTTTAAGCATTTCTGTTGGTGGAATATAACCTGAATTTGGATTTAATGTTCCTTTTTGTGAAGCTGGAACACCAATTACTACTTGCTCTTGTTTTAATGGAGCAAAGAAGCTATTTTTTGATGCTCTTGTTTGGAATCCTTGTAATAACATCTCTACCATAGCAACTTGAAAATCCGCTGTTCCTTGATTATAGGTAACTCCATCAAGAGCCATATTTCCCCCACAGTTATAATGTTGAACTTGTAAATAATCAAGTTCATTTCTTACTGCATCTATAAGCGGAAGATATGCTCCCCAGTTAGTTGCATAACCAGTATTACCACCTTGAACATATGATAATTCTGGGGCCATACTTATAATGAAATTGTCTCCGTATTTTTTAACTAAATCTTTAATAATCTTAATGAAATTAACTATTTGAGGTGTAGTAGGATTTTTAAGATCTGTATCCCCAGGTTGAAGTATCATTCCACTTCCACCTTCAAGATCAATATCTATTCCATCAAATCCATACTTGTCTATTAAACCTGTAAGTGATGTCATAAACTTTTCTCTTGCTGCATCTGTTGGAACTTGAATTGTACCTTCTGCACCACCTAAAGATAAGACTACCTTCTTACCTTTGCTTTGTACATAATCGATATCAGCTATGAATTCCTTTTCATCATAAACTGGATGTAGCTCTACTACTGCTCTATCTGTATAAGTTTCGCCAAATGAAACATTTATTACATCCCACGCTGGATCTACATCTCTTATTTTAACAATTCCAGCTCCATTATCAAAGTTATGCCAATATCCAACAAGTAATCTTCCATTACCAGCTATGTTGGTGTCAGCTTTAAATTTTGAACTTGGCGTAATAGTCATTATTATTAGTGTAGCAATAAACAGTGATAAGATTTTTTTGAAATTTTTATACATATTATCCCTTCCCCTTATATATACCATTTAAAATTATTTATCTTCTGTCTATCACGATGTAATATTTATCTTTTAGATATGGCCTATAAGATTTTATATAATATCACCTCCAAAATAAATAAAACTACTAAGCTCCCATACTTATATTTTACATTATTCCTATATTATGTAAATAGAGTGCGCAATATATTTTTTATATATTTTATAAAAATAATGAACTAGCCTACTTATTTTTAAGCTAGTTCATTTTATTATTTATATATTAAACTTTTGAACCATTTCATTTAATTTTTGAGCAAGTTCAGCTTGATTCTGAGCTGTTTGTGCAACTTGTTCAATTGCCTTTGTTGTTTCTCTCATACTTGCTCTAATATCTTCTGCTTTTTCGCTAGATTCTTGTGAAGATACAGCCATATTTTGTACAGCTTCGCTAACTTGTCCAACTGTCGCTGTTATTTCTTCAGACATAGCAGCAATTTCATCAGACATCTGGCTTACAAATTCTGAATCATCATGATACCTATTACCAGTCTCACCATAAGCATCTAATTGTAAATTTACATTAGTATTAACAAACTCTAATATATCATTCCCTGATTCAATACTACTTTTAAATGCATACTGTACTTTTAAAATTGTTTCTTGAATACTATTTACAGCCTCAGCTGACTGTTCTGCTAGTTTTCTTACTTCATCTGCAACAACTGAAAAACCTTTTCCTTGCTCTCCTGCCCTTGCTGCTTCAATAGCCGCATTTAATGCAAGTAAATTAGTTTGTTCAGCTATACCTCCTATGGTATCTGCCATAACTTTTATACTTTCTACAACCTTACCATCTTCGATTGCCTTTTCCATTTTTTCTTTCTTTTGAATATATACTTGTCTTGTTTCATCTATAGCTTTTTTACTATTATCTTTTACTTCTATAGCTCTTTTCTTTGCAGCATTTGATATATTACTTCCGTCCATAGATTTAGCAGATAATATATTTATACTTGCATCAACTTCTTCAATTGATGCACTTATTTCTTCTGTTACAGCTCCAGATTCCTGTATTCCTGAAGCAATAGTATCAACAGCTTCATCAATTATAACAACTTTTGAAAATAATTCTTCTACTGTTGCTGAAAGTTCTTCAGAGGAAGCTCCTATATCTTCAGAATCTTCAATTATTAATTTTACTAAATCTCTTACATTTTCCTGTGCTTTATTTAAAGCTTTAGCAGTTTCTCCAAATTCATCTTTACTCTTAATATTAATTGAATTACTAAAATCATAAGAAGATAATCTAAGTGCAAAATCTTTTATTCTTATAAGTGGATTTGTTATTTGCTTACTTAAAGTAAAAGCTAAGATTATTGATATTATTAATGATCCTATAAGTAAAAATATATTAATAACTATACCATTTATTAAATCTTGCTTTACTATCGCCTCTCTAGCATTTATTACCTTTTTCATATCATCTATGTAATTTCCAGTTCCTATTACCCAGTTAAATGGTTTATAAAGCTTACTATAGCTTCTTTTAGGAGATGATTCTATTTCTCCAACTTTAGGGAACCAATATTCAGTATATCCACCTTCATCTTTTTTCCCATTTTCAATTATATTTTTTATCATATAATTGCCTTTAGCATCTTTATCATTAAGTCTATTCTTTCCTTCAGTATCATTTCCTAAATACACAACATTTACTCCTTCAACAGTATCTGCCCAGAAGTATCCATCTTTCCCAAACTTCAAATTTCTTAATAAATCTGCACTTTGTTTTTTAGCTTCTTCAATTGTAAGTTCTCCTGTTTTACTTTTTTCATTAATTACATCTATCATGGAAATAGCAATTTCCACTTGTTCCTTAATTTTTGAATCATAATCATAATTTAAATTTTTAATTTGATCATCTAATAATTTTTTATTAGTTTGAATGCTTTTAAAAGTCATAGTAGCAGTTATAATAATAGCCGTTACTAGAGATATAAACATTGTAACAATAATCAATTTGTACTTAACCTTTTTCATAGATAGTCCTCCTTATTATAAATCTTTAGTATATAATTTCATTTAAAATAACATTTAATATTTATCTGCATTAATCTAAATAACACTTTAAATAAAATCAAAGAAAAAATATAATTATTCTAGAAATGTATATATCTTAATACTATTATTCAATACGTTTCAGATACTTTTGATTTTCTCTTATATAAATATTCGTATGATAAAAAAGAAACTGTACAAAAAAAATACATTCTACTTGTATCTTTTTGTTAATATTGCAAAACTTAAATTTATAATTCCGCATTAGTCAAAAAATCACTGTATTTTTGTATGTAAATATTAAAATAACTATGTAAAAATAATTACTTCATTATTTTTACATAGTTATTTTGATTATAGAAATTTATTTAACTTTTCTTCTTAAAAACTGTATTCCCGAAATAAAACCATAAATGATAAATATAGCTGCTATACATCTTGAATAAAAACTAAAGTTATCATTAGCACTTGAAACTAAAGAAGAAATACTTATTCCTGTTAAGAAAGTAAAAATAGATATGAACATTAGTTTTTTATCTTCCATATCCTGTTGCATAACTCTGCAAATAAAATATATTAATAATATTGTAAAAAATATTAAAGATATTAAAACACTACCCCTTCTATCTATTAAATGTTTTATTTTTAATATAAATTTTTTTATTGAAACTTTATATAATAATAAAAATATAAACTATATATTTAAAGTAGTTTCATCAATCCATTTATATTCAGGTTTAATTTCTCTTATATCGGCGACTAGCTTAAATAAAGCAACATCCTTTTCTTTACATTCTAACATTATGTCTATATCTCTATTAAATAGTTTTAATGTTTCTAAAAAACTTATAAAGCCATTTGGATTTATAAAATCTGAATGTTTCTTATCAACTTTATCATATAAGGTTGTATCTCTAGGAGATGAAAAATGCATCTTAGGTGGTAAGCTTTCATTACTCCAAGTATTTATTATATCACCTAAAATATTCACTATATCATTCCCTTCATTATTACAATTATGGTGATGAATATCTAAAACCATAGGTATGTTTAATATTTTACATAAGTTTAAAGTTTCTTTAGCTGTATATGTTTTATCATCATTTTCTATAATTAATTTAGTTCTTAGATCTTTAGGAAATTCATTAAAGTTTTTAATAAATCTCCCCATTGCAACTTCTTTTCCACCAGTTGCCCCACCTACATGAATTACCATCTTTCCTTCTTTATATTTCATATCCTCAAACCATTCTACTTGCCTCATTAAATTTATTAATGTATTTTCAACAACTTTAGGATTGTTACTATTTATAACATTAAATTCATCGGGGTGAGTATCAACTCTCATATTAGAATCTCTTATAAGCTTTCCCACATATTCAAAATCCTTTTTTAGTATTTCTCGATGTCCCCAGTAACCAACCTCAGGATGAGTTACCAAAGGTATTAAAGCTGATGTTATTCTATAAAAATGTATATTATTTTTTATATTATATTTTAATAATTCTTGCAATGCATTTAAATTTGATGAAGCCACAGTTTTTAGTTTTTCTAATCTTTTTTTATCTGATATAATTTTATTATAATTTGCAAAAGTAACGGTACTAGAGCTTGTTATCTTTTTTCCTAATACATTTGAAATAGCAACATATCCAAGTCTTACTATCATAAATATTCTCCTATCTAAGAATTATTTATAAATAGTATTCCCAAATAAGAAAAGTTTACATGTATGATTTTACTTATTAAGGTTAATTTAAATTTTTATTAACATTAAACTTAGCTTCCTTTAAATGTTATTCATTTCTCTCATAAGCATATTAGCATTCTCAATATCAAAATTTTTTTTATAATTTTGTGCACTTGCCCATACGGCTAAATTTTCATAGTCAGGATGGTTTTTATCATTAATTACTTTTAAAAACTCCATATATTCCTCTATTCCCCCAATATCTTCTGGCGGGCAATTTTCTTCTGCTTCAATACATTTAGGATACTCATAAATATAGTCTTCAATTATTTCTTCTACAATTACATAATGCTTCCAGTAGTCACCAAAGTCATATATGTATTCAATTTTATTAAATTTGTTTAAATAGTAATCTATACTAACTTCATTACTAAGCCTAGGTGTAATTATAATCATATTCCTTATAAATCCATGAGGATCGTTTTTCTCATTTAATTTTAATTTAGAATAAAAATCATATTCGGAAATAGCTTCCTTATCACAAGTGATTCTTAGATTTTCTTCCTTAATATTAAAGTCATATAAATAACTGTTATTCCACCCCATTGAAATTTGAATTATATTGTGTAATTTTTCAAAGTTAATATCAGAGGGAACGATAACCCTTCTATATATTAATGGCTTGCTATCTTTTAGTTCTATTTTTATCTTATATGCTCTCATAATTTATATCCTTTTCTTATATTTTAAAAAACATATATATGTTTATAACATTTATACTTCTAATATTTATTATATTAATATTTTAATTATTTCATAGTTGTTTATATTTCCAATTACATAAATAAAAACATAATCACTATAATATTATGACTTTTAAAGTGACTAACTATAATATAAAGAAAACTATAAAATTGTAGTATAATAACTTAATTTTATAGCTTTTAATATGTTAATGTCTAATATTATAGTGAAAATAATTCTATTTGAAATTTTATAGTTAATTTCCTAATTAAAATTTAAATTATCTAAGCAACACTAAATATTTCTCATTAAGAATTTATATTGACAATAACATTGATTTTGTTTCATCATCACAAAATGCTGCATTTACACTATTTATATAAATTTCTTTATATTCCTCTATATTGACTTTAAATATTTCAACTAATTTACTTGTTTCTTCATTTAAATTTATATTGGAAACTGTTCTATTATCTGTACTAAGATTAATTTTAATACTATCTTTATGATATTTATATATAGGATGATCTTCATATGAATTTACAGCTTTTGTATCCACATTACTTTTAGGACACATTTCTAAAGTTATCCCATTGTCTTTTACTAATTTATAAGCCTCTTCATCATTGTATATATAGACTCCATGCCCTATTCTTTCAGCCCCTAAAAGGTTTATGGAATCCCTTACATTCTTACCAAAGCCAGTTTCTCCGGCATGTATTGTAATTCTGAATCCCTTTTCCTTAGCAACTTTCATTGCTTCTATATATTCATAAGCAAAATCTTCTTTTTCTGATGCTGCTAAATCAATTGCTACAACACCTTTTCCAAGATACTTTTCGCCAGCATTTATTGATTCATATACATGTTCTAAATCTAATCCTCTAATACAAGAAATTATAACATTTCCAATTATATCATATTTATTTTCCGCGTCTCTTATTCCATCTATAACACTTTCAATAATTTCTTCTAAAGCTAGTCCTTTTTTAATATGAAATATTGGTGCAAATCTAACTTCAATGTATTTAACATTATCTTTTGCAGCATCTTCTAATAGTTCATAAGCTGCTCTTCTTAAGTTTTCTTTTGTTTGCAAAACTTCATTTGGCAAATCAAATCTCTTCAAATATTCATCTAAAGAGTCACAGTTCTCTTCAACAGTTAATAAACTTTTAACGTAATCATAATCATAACTGTCTAATTGAATATTTTCTTTTTTAGCGAGTTCTATAACTGTCTCAACTCTTAAGCTACCATCTAAATGACAGTGAAGCTCTATTTTAGGTAAGTTATTAATATCCATAAAATTAGTCCTCCTTAAAATTTTTATATATGCAAAATAAAATAATTATTAAATATTTAAATAAATTTATTCATTCTTTTGAAAATTTTAGTTTTATAATTTGAGTAAGTATTTCTATAATTTAAATACTTATTTATGCATCATAGATTCGGCTTCATAATAATCGATATATCTGAATATTTATTTATACAAATTATAAAATACTAATATTTAAAGTTCTGCCTGAATTAAATTATATTAAAGCAAGTTTATTACTAAAAACACGAAACTAATTTACGACTTAACCAAAAATCAAAAATAGCCCATATAATTTATTTTAATATTTTAAATTTTCATAATTTTTATAAAAAAATTCTTGATTACGAAGAAATCACAAATAAAATGATTTCTTCGTAATCAAGAATTATTGGTTCTTGGTAGAAACCCCTAAACCATATTATTAGGGTTATACGAAGATATTTAATATATCTTTATTTAAATTAATATTAATTTTAGCATATACATTAAAATAGTCAATATATATTTTTGATTTGTTATATCATAATATTGTCACTATTGTTCTATTAAATAGATTTCCAATTAAACATAATGCTATGTATTAAATTTCCGATTTCTATATAATATCGAATTTAATATATAGAATTAATAAGACCAATTATTCATTTAATAATTTCAATTAGGAAACATAATTTGGCTAAGATAAATAGAATATGAGTAATAAGCATATAGCGGTCCCAGTACTTCTTTGCATATCTATTTATCGTAGCCTTTATATTCTCAATTTATCTTAAAAATTCATTATTCTACGGTACCTCTATAAAGTATTCTTTCTGAAATACTTATTTTAAAGCTCTTTTCATGCATTTTAATGACATCTTCTTCTTTATCATTAACTAAAGAAATTACTTCACCGCTTTCTCCAGCTCTTCCAACTCTCCCTGCTCTATGTAAATAGTCCTTAGAATCTTCAGGAATATCAAAATTAATAACGTGAGTTACGCCTTTTATATCTAAGCCTCTAGCAGCTATGTCAGATGCAATTAAGACATTAATTTTGCCTTTTCTGAAATTTTCTAAAGCTCTTTTTCTATCTTCCATCTTTACATTTCCAGCAATAGAGCCTACTTTAACGTTATTAAATAATAAATATTCAACAGCTGTATTAGTAGTATAACTATCATTATTAAATACTAAAACCTTTGGAGATTTTAATGCATTTAAAAGTTTTCTTAATGTTTCAACTTTCTTTCTACTATCAGTTTTTATGTAATTGTGATTTATATTTTCATTAACTTTGTTATTTTTAACTGAAATTACTTTTATGTCTTCTGCTAAAGTTTTAGCTATATCTAAAGTTTTATTATTTAATGTAGCTGAAAACATCATAACTTGAGTGTACTTTGGTGTAACTTTTATTATCTCTTTTACAGTAGGAAGATTATTTTTATCTAAAAGCTTATCTACTTCATCAATTACAATAGTTTTTATTGTATGAGCAGATACCTTCTTTTTTCTTATTAACTCTAGAATTCTTCCAGCAGATCCTACTAATATATGAGGCTTTGCTTTTAAATTATCTATTTGTCTTTTAATATTTGCACTTCCAATTAAAGGTGTAGAAGTAATTTCTAAACCTGATGCTTTTTTTAACTCATTTATCGTATTATTTATTTGAATAGCAAGTTCATGAGTTGGTGCTAATATTATACATTGCATTTCTTTTTTATTTATATCAATATTTTCTATTATAGGCAAAAGTTATGCTAGCGTTTTTCCTGTACCTGTTTCTGATTGCCCAATTAAATTTATTTTTTCTAAAGCTAATGGAATAATTTTTTCTTGTATTTCAGTAGGCTCCTTTATTCCCATAGCATTTAATCCACTAATTATTTTTTCATTTACTTTTAGATTTTCAAAACTCTTTTCCATAACTAGTACCTCTTTCATTAAATTATATGCTTCTTAACTTTATCAGTAGTTTAGAAGATTGTCAAAATATATTACTATTTATTACTTTTATTTTTAATTAATTTTCAATAATTATATTATTATTTATTATCTTAACCAATATATTAAATTTTGTATTCTAAGATCAATATAAAAAAGAGTGTAGAATTTATATAATCCACACCTTTTTTCTTATTTACATTTCTATTTTATTAAGTATCTAAATTAAAATTTACTTTTTCTATTAAAAGTCAAAATTATCCGGATCAGCACCAGTTCTTAAATTTCTATTCATTCCATCTATTAATTTCATATCTTCATTAGTTAACTCAAAATCAAATACATCTGAGTTTTCTTTTATTCTAGCTTCATGTACTGATTTAGGGAATACCACAATTCCCTTTTGTAATAACCATCTAATAATAACTTGAGCTGCTGACTTGTTATATTTTTTGCCTATTTCTATTATTTCTTTATCATCAAGGCAAGCTCCAGAACCAAGTGGTGACCAAGCCTCAAATACTATTCCTTTTTCTCTACACATTTCTAAAATATCATAATCTTGCATTTGAGGATTAAATTCCATTTGATTTACCGCTGGAACAATTTCTGTATTATCTAATAAGTCTTGCAAATGATGAGTTTTAAAATTTGATACTCCAATAGCTTTTGCTTTACCACTTCTATAAATTTCCTCCATAATTTTATATGATGTAATATATTCATTTCTAACTGGCCAGTGTATTAAGTATAAATCCACATAATCTAATCCAAGCTTCTTTAAGCTTAATTCAAAAGCCTCCATTACTTTATGATCTCTCATATCTTGATTCCATAGCTTTGTTGTTATAAATAATTCTTCTCTTGGAATTCCACTTTCTTTTATAGCTTCTCCAACGGCTTCTTCATTCTTATATACTGCTGCAGTATCAATATGCCTATATCCAGCTTTTAATGCTGCAAGAACTGCTTCTTTAGTTTCAGGCCCACTTTGCCAAACCCCTAATCCAAATTGATAAATTTCAGTGCCAGTATTCATTTTTATCTTAGTATTTATATTCATATTTATACCTCCTAAATTTTTGTAATTAATTTTTTAATATAATTATATACCTTTTAGTTTACTTTAAGACAAATTTTCATCTAAATATTGATATTACTTTCTATAGTTTACCTTATACATATGATTTTATTTATATACAAATCTCATAAGTTTACTTTTTACTTGTATATGCAAAATATTATGGGCTATCAACCCCAGACTTCAATGCTGCATCTGTTATATTACCACTTTCTAATAAATACATATAAGCTCTTTTTAATTTACATAATACAATATGGCTTTTAAGTGGTAGTCCTACCTGTTCTTTAAATAAATGAGATAGTCTACTTTCAGATAAATGAAACAATTCTTTATTTTTCTTATAACACTAATACTTTAATTTCTCATAAAGATACATATTATTAAGGATAAATTAATAAATTTGTTAACTAATCTCTTATTTAATCATGCACTAATAAGACTAGATAATAAGCATTTTTTCATTTGTTATTATATATAGATTTATTTCCCTCTTTAAAGTATTTTATTTGAGTATGTTAATAAGAAGTGCATATTGTATATATAATATGGCAATTATGTAAAAATAATCTATTGACTATAAAAGAAATAAATAGTATTGTTAACACAATAGTTCGATATGTCGAACAGTTTATCAATTCGAATATTATGGCATTTAAATATAAAAGGAGTTCTAAATATGAATAATACTTCATCAAATTATACCGAAAAAATAATAGAACTTTATGAGTTACTTTGGGAGGACTTCCATAAAATTTCCTTTGAGCAATTTAAAAATTATAAATTTAATTCTCAACAAGTTATGGTATTACGCCAATTATATAATACTCCTTATATTACTTTAAAGGAATTATGTGAAAAATTAAATTTATCTAAAAGCACTGCATCAGGTATTGTTACTCTGCTTGAAAAGCAAGGTGTATTAGTAAGAGAAATACCAGAAGATAATCGTCGAATTGTCAAACTATCCCTTTCTGATGACTTTATAAGGGATTTTGATTTTGTATATGTAAAAAAAGGTTATCTTTTTGAGGCCATAAAAACTACTCAGGTTGAAGATATAGAAAAAATAATCTATGGATTAGAGAAATTCCATACTATATTAGATTCAAGCATTAAGTCTTTTAATACTTATGAAAATAAAAACAATTTAAATGAGGAGAATTAATATGGAAAAACATCATTGTCATTCGAGAGAAATTAATCATTTCAAAAGAAAGATAGAAAATTTAGATAATTCTAATAGAAATAAGAATTTTACTCCAGAAGAGCTATTGAAAATGATACCTATTAATAAAAGTGATATTATTTTAGACTTAGGGTCAGGTACAGGATATTTATCAATCCCAGCATCTAAAATGGTAGACAACATAGTTTATGCTTTAGATATAGATTCAAAAATGTTAGATTTTATAGAATCCAAGGCTAGAGATAAAAACATTACAAATATTAAATCAATTCAAGGAAGTATTGATAATATCCCTCTATCAGATAATTCAATTGATATTGTACTAGCTTCTTTAGTTTTACATGAAGTTAATCCTTTATCTAAAGTACTTGATCAAATAAAAAGAGTTCTTAAAGAAAATGGATATTTTTTATGCCTTGAGTTTGAAAAAAAAGATTTGAATAATGGTCATAAAATGCATCCAAGAATTCATTCATCAGAAATGGATCATGAGCTAAAAAGTGCAGGATTCAATATAGAGAAAAAATTATCTTTAGATGATTCTTTATATATCTTAATTGCTAAAAAATAATATATAGGCTGTATTATTTATATCTTACTGATTAATATGTCCTTATTGAATAATTTATTTTTATCAACATAAAAAAGAGCTTTTAAAATCTTTATTCATATTGTTAATAATTAATATATATTTTGTTTATTTATAAAGAAAAGTGTAGCTAACTCATCTATGATAAGCATGCTACACTTTATCTTTATTATATAAATACCATTTTATTTATTAATTTTTTTTCTAGTTAAAATATAGTATCCTCCACCTATTAAGAAAATACCAACTATAACTAAATAAACTACATTTTGCCCTCCTGTTTCTGGAAGAATTCCACCCTTTCCTGGTTTATTTTTATTATCTGTATCATCTGGATTATTAATATTTCCATTTTCTCCAGTTGTTCCTCCATTAGTATTACCAGATACTCCATCATCTTCTGGTTTTTCAACTAGCTTATCCATAGCTTCTCGAAGCTCATTTAAGGCTTTCTTTACTTCTTCTTCACTGACATTATCATTAGATAATATATCCTTTGCTGATAATAATTTTTCATTGAATATTTTCCAGCTTTCAGGGGTATAATTATTTTTTACCATTTTATCAGCTTTTTCTACTAAATCATTTAGCTCTGACTTATCACCCTTTAATGTTAAACCTTTAATAGCTATATTAATTTCTTTTGTAGACATATCTATTTCTTCTTTTGTAATATTTTCATTTAATAGAGCACTTTCAGCTTTAACAATAGAATTTTTCAATATTTCTACACTATTCGGAGTATAGATAGATAAATCCATATTATTAACTTTATTAATTAAATCTTCAAGAATAGATTTATCTGGTTTTAATCTTAGCTCTAAAAATGCCTTAATTAAATTCTCGTATGCTATATTAATCTCATTTTGAGTTGCACCTGCATTATTTAATACATCATTAGCTACCCCTAGCATTTCTTCAACAGAATTCCATGTTGAAACTATATACTTTTCTTTATCTAATGTATTAATGTCTTTTACAAGATTTTGAAGTTTTGTTTTATCTGGTTTTAATTCTAAAGATTCTATTGCATTTTTCAAATTGTTATGAGCTTTATCAACCTCTTCTTGCATAGCATTTCCATCACCTGATACCTTTATTGCTTCTTCTAATACTAGTTGTAATTTATTCCATGATTCAGAAGTATACTTATCTTCAACTAAAACTTTTGCAGTTTCAATTAAGAAATTGAGTTCTGTTTTATCTCCGACTTTAAATTCAAGCAAGTGAATTGCTTTACTTAATCTATTAAATGCAGAATCTACTTCTTCTTGTAATGAATTTTCATTTGTATAAATATTATTTGCCTCTTCTAATGCAGCATTAAACTCTTTAATTACAGCCTCTACAACGCCTTCTAATGCTCCACTTTCTTTAAGTGCATTTGCATAATTTATTGCTATTTCTAATGCTCTCTTATTTACAATCTCAGACTCAACTTTTTCTAATGATTTATATGAGTCTTCTAGTGATTTATATGCACTATTAACTGCTTCTTGAGTTGCATCTTTATTATCTATTACAGCTTTTGAATTATTTAATGCTTCTTTAAATTTATTCCAACTATCTTCTGTATAATTATCATTGACTTTATCCTTTAAACTTTCATATAATGCTAATAGTTGTGTCTTGTCCACTTTTATTTCTTCACTTTCAGGAACAACTAAATTATTGATATCTAGCCACATTACTACTGATTCATCATTTGGTAATATTGAATACTCAGCATTTCCTGTATTAAATGCATTCTTTTGTCCTACTATTTCTTCTTGTGTTAATGCTTTTGAGTAAACCCTTGCACTAGCAAATTCATAATTACTATTTCTTCTTGTTTGAGGATCATAACCTAACCATAATGATATACTATTTGAGGCTACTCCACCTGCACTCTTATCATTAACAGATCCTACAAGTTCTCCATCTACATACACTGATAGTTTTTCCCCATTATAAGTTCCAACAACTTGATGCCAATTACCTAACCAGTTTTCTAATAAAGCTTTATTAGCTTCTATTGAATACCACTTTCCATCTGTAGCTTTAATAAAAAAGTCAAAATATATATATCCATTATTTCCTTTTCTAGTTCTAAGTCCAAAGGAGTCATCACCTTTTCCCATAATCATATTGTAATCTTTGTCAATATTAGTTGGCTTTATCCATGACTCTATTGTAAAATTATTTTTTCCTTTAAATACCTCACTAAATATATCTTTACCATTTTCTCCTTTAGCATTTGCTAAGTCTAATGATCCTATTAACTTAATATTTGTTTCTTCATCTGTGATTAAATTAGCTGATTCTCCTATAGTTGGATTTATTCTATTAGTACTTGAATCTTCTATATAGGCTTGATCTTGATCTTTTAATCTTTCAATCTTACCTATTGATTCATTAAGCTTATCTAAACGCTCTTGCCCAACTATTAATTTTTGATCCTCTGTTAAAGCATCATACTTCTGTTTTATCCCTAAGATTTCATTCTTTTGAGAATAAGAATAAACAACTAAACTATCAATCGAATTTATTACATTATTTTCATCAAAACCTTTGATATCTCTCCAAGGCTTACTAACTTCCATAGGATCTTGTGATGCTATATTATATGGAATCATAGTATATTCATAGTTATATGACTTATCATTGTTTAATCTATATTCATTTAAGGTATCTGGTCCGCAACTTGCATTACCATTTCCAGCTGACTTATAATCAATTGTTAAATAAGTTTCTTCATTCGGAGCACCTAACTCATAAGGATGACCGGCTGTCAGCTCCTGTGGAGTAAAATGTAATGCGCTAGCTTCTAATTCATTTTTAGTAGTTACTAATAATGCGTTATTCTTATTTTCATTTTGAACTGTAATCCATTTAACTCCTGTCAAATTACCAGTATCTTGTGTCTTTATAAAAGGATAGAACATATCTGTAACAGTAGTTTTATTTATTCCTACAATTGCCCCTGTATTTCTATCTTGATATGTCTCTACTGGTCCATTACCGTACCAAGTTAAATTTTCATAACCTTCTGGTAAAGTCATTATAGAACCTATCCTTAAATATCTACCCATTCCTGTTCCTCTGGCATCTACATTAATGTTAACATTAACTTCACCGGTTCCATTAACTGTATATACCATAGTTTGCTTTGCACCTTTTGCATTGTTTAACTTTAAATCAATCTTTATTTGAGTTCTTCCATCATCTAATTTTTCTATTTCATAATTTTCAACTGCAACATTTTCTCCAGCTTCCATCCATCCCCAATCAAAGTTGTTATTATCATTATTTAATTTAGCTCTCCAAAAGTTTGGTTTTGGTCCTTCTTCAACTAATACTTCATCTTTGTAAGTATAATTTGTCATTAACCCATTTATCTTGTTTATTTGGAATGAAAAATCACTTCCTTTAATTGAGATATTATCGTTAGTTTCATTCACATTTACCTCTTTATCTGAAATTGATGGTGCTACTTTTGGAACATTTGTTGAAACTTCAAATTGTTCCCAAGCTATTTCATGATCTGCTTCTGCCCATAAAGTACTCTCTTTTAACCTTATTGAAATATTTAAATAATATTCTGCTCCAGCCTTTATACTTTGAGGCATTTCATAAGGAATTGTTACTGCTGTAGTTTCTTTAGGACCAACATTTGCATCACTAATAATTCCTTTATCAATTATATTTCCATCTTCAACTAATTGCCATACTAAATTAAATTCATTTAAGTTCTTAAAGTTATATTCATTATACACATTTATTGTTCTATTAGAAATTTCTTCTTCTGATGCTTTCATCCATAAACTTTGATATTGATATTTTACTTCATGAAGTTCTGGTTGAGCATCTCTGTCAGGTGATACTAATCCATTTTGACAGAAATCGTAATCATTTGGTTTATCTCCCCAATCTCCACCAAATCCAAAGAACTTTCCATCCATTTCTTTATTATATAAGTCTTGATGCGCATATTCTTCTGAATAATAATCCCACACACCTTCAGTATTTTCGTCCATTACTGACGAATAATCTAACCATAGTAATATGTCTTCAGAATCTGCGCTTATTACTGGATTTTTACTATATTGTGATTGTATTTGATCTACAGTTAATGCTTCTGTATATACTCTAGCCATTGATATTTCGCCATTAAATTTCCTACCTTTTACTGAATCATATCCTACTGATAACGGATCACTAGTGCTATCTATTGTTACATCATAACTAGCTTTCCCAACTTCTTTTCCATCAATAAATATTTTTAATGTAGCTCCATCATAAGTTCCAACAACTTGATGCCAATTTCCAACCCAATCTAAAGGTATATCAGCAATAGCCACTTTCCAACTTTTATTATTTACTATAAAAAATTCTAACTTTTGTCCATTTTCATTTGTTTTTAAAGCTACTTGGTTATCCCCTTTTGCTAGTAGTACACTATGGCTATCTATAGATGCTGGTTTTACTATTGTTTCAAATGTAAAAGTTACATTATCACCTGATAATTCATTATTATACAATTCATTATTTTCTGAAGGCATAACTGTGTATCCATTAAAGGATTTTCCAGTAATTGAAGCTTCATCAGCGTTAACTGCTGCTTCAGATCCATAAGCCTTACCTATACCATTACCACTCATATCAATTATATTGAATTGTTTTGGTAAGCTTACAGCACGTGATTGATCAACCCAATCCCATACAAAAGCTCCTATCATATTTGGTTCACTTCTTATTGCATCCCAATATTCCTTTAGGTTACCTACGGCATTTCCCATAGCATGTGAATATTCACAAAGTACATAAGGCATTCTAGTTTTGTTACTATCAGTTGATGCCTTTGCCCATGTAGTTCCTACTGAAGGATACATATTACTATCTGTATCAGTTCCTCCATCCCATCCTAAACCTTCACTATGCACAGGACGAGTATTATCTCTATCTTTAAAATACCATACCATTTCAGGATATAAATTATTTGCTCCATTTTTAGAATAAGACATTTCATTTCCTATAGACCACATAACTATAGCCGTTTGGTTTTTTAATGTTTGGAATGAGGTGTTTGTTCTATCCATTGTAAGAGGCTTTAAATATTCTCCGATAGCCCATTGATTATTCATAAGTGAATGACTTTCGGCATTTGTTTCCCCCATCATATATAAGCCATATTTATCAGCTAAATAGTATAAGTATTCATCATTACCATAATGTGATGTGCGTATTGCATTAATATTATTTTGTTTCATTAACTCTACGTCTTTTTCCATTGTTTCCTTAGGTACATGCTTACCATATATAGGATCGCTATCATGACGATTTGTTCCCTTCATAAGTAAATGCTGTCCATTTATTGTCATGGTTTTAAATAAATCAGTTGTTTGATTGTAGTTTGTTCTATTATTTACTTCTGCACTTGTAAATTCAATTTCTCTAAAGCCTAACTGTTGTGAAATGCTTTCAATATGATTTCCTTCATTATCATTTAATGTCATTACAATCGTATATAAATTAGGATTCTCTGCTGACCATAATTCTGGATTTTCTACAAGTGTACTTCCTTCTATTTCTACTACTTCATCACTTGTATCTACTTTCATACTAAGTTCATTCTCTGATAAAATATTATTCCCATTTTCATCAAATAACTTAACATCTACATTGTAACCATTAATTCCATTTTCATTTAATGTTTTTAGTTTCAATTTTATATCTAATTCTGCATTACTATAAGTATCATCTAGATCTGTAACAACTGAGTAATCAAATATATGAGTTTCTGGTGTTGATCTTAAATAAACATCTCTAAAGATACCTCCATCATAAATCATATCTTGATCTTCCATCCAAGTACCGTCAGAGAACTTATGAACTTTTACAGCTAATAGGTTTTCTTCACTCTCTTTATTTAGATATTCTGTTATATCAAATTCATGAGGACGATAACTATCTTCACTATATCCAACCTCTTTGCCATTTACATATACATAATAGGCAGATTCTACCCCTTGAAATGATAAATAAACTCGTCCATTTTTTTGTATCATATTATCATTTAAAGTGAAAGCTTTACGATACAATCCGACTGGATTATAATTAGTTGGAGCATTGGGAACAGATACATTTGAGTCATATTTACTTTGCCACGGCATCTGAACATTGGTGTAAATAGGAAAATCAAATCCATAACTCGTCCAACTTGCTGGTAACGTAACACTTTTCCAGTTGTCTGAAGTATCTTTTTCATAATTGGCATTCATAAATCCATTATCTAAAAACTTTTGTGCTTCTTCGTCATTCTGGACAACTGTTAAATCCCAATTATTTTCTTGTCCAGTAAGTAATTGATAATAATTTGATCTTTCTTTATCAAAGTTCAATGCACCAATACGAGCGTCCTCTATGCTTTGATATGCAACTGTTGATGTTGTTGCTTCTTCTCGGTTTATTCCAAAAATATCAACAGCACGTCTAAACTCCCCATTAACATCTGTATAGTTCTGTCCTGTATGCTCTTTATGTGTAAATTTAGGATCATCTGGTCCTAATTTCGTCGTTGCCTTCTTAATTGCATCATTATAGTATCCTAATTCATCGGTTACTTTCCAAGCATCAACTTCCCTGTCTACAACCTCGGTATTAGCATAAACCGGCTTTGCCAAAGGTACTATAGATGTAATCATAGTTGTCATAATACATAGTGATAGAATTCTTTTTACTTTCATTACTCTCCTCCTATAATATTATTACTTTTTTTTACTTTTCTTATAAAGTTTAACATATAACTTAAAACGATTACATACGATATTATTAACTAAACTATTGAAATACTTCACAAATTAATAAAGAAGTATAATTTCATTTGAAGAAAGGACGGTATTTATCGCATAAAAATAACCTTAGCTAAAGTTAATGAATAGCTAAGGTTATTTCTTCTATAATTCTTTTTATTAACCCTATGTTATATTCATATAGAACAAAATGTTATATTTTATATTTATTGCTCTTCAAATATTCTATTTACATATAATTTGAAATTAATTTACATATTATATAATTTCAAATTATCTCCTTGACTATCAATCCAAATATTTAGAAGTTCCTTTAAATCATCAAGTGCTTCTTTTTCTGTAGCGCCCTCTTTTTTCTTAAACTTTTCTACAACTTTAAATTCAAATGCCTTTTCTCCATAATTCTCCCAATCCTCTTGTAGACCTTTAATTCTTATTTTACCTAAATTTAATTTAAACTTTATTGACTCAAACGGTTTATATAAATTTTGGCATATATCTACAAAAGAGTAACCATTAATTGTATTATATATTTGGATTATTCCCATCTCAACTTCTTGTTGTTTATAATTATTTATAAGTTCTTTTCTTTTTATATTTTCCATAGTACTTTCTCCTTTTATTTTACAATACTTTTCTCCATATTTATCTCTCTTCAAGTAGCCATAATCTACTAGATATCGCCTTATTAATGCATCATCATCATAAATTTTATTAATTAATGTTTTTACTTCTCTTTCTGTATAACTCCTATTTGGCTCAAATAAATTAGCAAATCTAGGTAATAATGCTTTTCTCTTTTCTTCTTTAATAGGAAAATATCTAATTTTATGATTTACTGAATTAGCTGTACCTTCGTCCACTAATTCCATAATAGCTAAAAAGGCTCTTGCTTGCCTTGCCCTTTCTCTTAATGAAAACCTAATATTTCTTACTGTAGATTCTGAACAAGCAAGATTACTTGCTATTTCTTTATCACTAAATTTGCTAGATGCCATATCAAGTAACTCTTTTTGAATTTCAGTTAATCCCGTATCCTTCTTATCTAGCATCAATAATCTTTCTACTGGAGTTCCATGAGTTGACACATGATCATCTATAATAATACTGTTTATTCCAATACTTTTTCCGCATACTAAGCATATAAACTCACCTTTTTTCTTATCCCACAGATATCCCCTTTTAAAATCTTCTATAGTTGCATTACGAATAAGTTCTTTCATTTTTACCTCACATCTATTAAATTTATAGACATAATAACATTTATTTATATTCATGTCAAACAAACAAATTGATAAAGCTCATATGATAAAATTATTTTATTTATTATTCCTTAATTAAATATTTTTGATATAACTTACTGATTTTTAATTAATCAATTCACTTATAAGGTTAATATTAGTATAATTAAATAAAAAGAACTCTGGAGGAAATATAAATGAGTAATATAAAAGTAATTATTATGGATGTAGATGGTACATTAACTAATAGTAAAAAAGTAGTACCTGAAAAAACTAAAAATGCTTTAATTAAAGCACAAGAAAAAGGAGCTATATTAGTTTTAGCATCAGGAAGACCTACATCAGGATTAATGGATCTTGCTAAAGAATTAAAAATGAATGAAAACAATGGACTTTTAGTTGCTTTTAATGGATCTAAAGTTATAGATTGTGAAACTAATGAAGTTTTATTTAATGAAACTATGAGTATCGAAGAGGGACAAGCTGTTCTTGAGCATATGAAGAAATTTGATGTTAAACCTATGATCGATAAAGATGATTATATGTATGTTAATGATGTTTTCAACAATGAAATAAATTATAAAGGTTCCCCTTTTAACATAATTCAGTATGAAGCTCGTGGCGGTAAATTTAAACTTTGTGAAAAAGATGATTTAGCTGCTTTTGCTGATTATCCATTAAATAAAATTTTAACTGCTGGAGAACCTGAATATCTGAAATCTCATTATAAAGAAATGATGGAACCTTTCAAAGAAACTTTAAATTGCATGTTCACAGCAGACTTCTATTTTGAATTTACTGCTAAAGGAATAGATAAAGCTAAGGCATTAGATTCTGTTTTAATTCCTAGAGGATATAAAAAAGAAGAAATGATTGCCTTTGGAGATGGCCATAATGATGCTTCGATGGTTAAATATGCAGGCATAGGAGTTGCTATGGAAAATGCTGTAAATGATTTAAAAGCTATAGCTGATGAAGTAACTTTATCTAATGAAGAAGACGGTATTGCTTATACACTAAGTAAATATATTAAAGGAATATATTTTTAGAATATCCATACCCTTTAATTCTCTTTTATAAAATATTAATATAAATAAAATATAAATTTGTATTCAATTTCCTAATATTCTATAATAAAACTGACTATATGAAATGGAGGGTTTTTGTATGAATGCGAAAAAAGAGGTAAGCATAAGAAAAATATCTCAAGATGCTGAAGATTTATTTAGAGGAGGATTTTTCTGTTCTGAAGCGCTAATAAGTTCAATACGTTCTAACTTTGAATTAGATATACCTGAAGAAGTAATAGCTATGGCTTCAGGATTTCCTGTTGGAATTGGTCGGTCTAAATGTATATGTGGGGCAGTTTCTGGTGGTGTTATGGCTTTAGGGTTATTTTTTGGACGTACTAAACAAGGAGATCCTAAAGTAGAAAGGAATTTAGAATTAGCAAAGGAATTACATGACTGGTTTAAAGAAGCTAACGGTAAAAATGCTCTTTGCTGTCGTATATTAACTAAAGAGTTTGATATGTCATCTGGTGCTCATAAAGAGCAATGTATACATTTTACAGGAATGGTTGCTGGAAAAGTTGCTGAGATAATAGTAAGAGAATTAAATCTTGTTAATACAGACACTTTAATCACGGTATAGGAGTGTAAGATATGATAAAGAAAATACCACTTCCCATTTCTGGAGTAATGCTCGGTTTTGCAGCTTTAGGTAATTTAATTCAAAGCTATTCTGAATCTGTACGCTTAATATGTGGAATTATATCCTTAATTTTAGGATTACTATTAGTATGTAAAATTGTACTATATCCGTCTATGATAAAAGAAGATATGAAAAATCCAATTATGGCTGGTGTATCTGCGACATTTCCAATGGCTATAATGCTTTTATCTACTTATATAAAACCTTTTATAGGGGAAAAAGCTATTTCTATTTGGTATTTAGGACTACTTCTTCACTTAACTTTAATTGTGTACTTCTCGATAAATTTTATACTAAAGTTTAATATAAAAAAAGTTTTTACTACATATTTTATAGTTTATGTTGGACTAGCTGTAGCAAGTGTTTCTGCACCAGCCTTTGAAAAAACAAATATAGGTGCATTAGCATTTTGGTTTGCATTTACATTATGTATGATATTACTTGTAGTTGTAACATATAGATATACAAAATATAAAGAAATACCTGATCAAGCTAAGCCATTATTTTGCATATACTCAGCTCCTGTAAACCTTTGTCTTGCTGGATATATTCAATCAATACAAACAAAATCATTATTGATAATAACTTTCTTAATTATTTTATCATTTATAACATATATTATAGTTTTATTTAAATTACCAAAGTATTTAAAAATGCCATTTTTTCCAAGTTACTCAGCATTTACATTTCCATTTGTTATAAGTGGAATTGCAACAAAAATGACTATAGCTTATTTAGCTAAAGTAGGATACACTATGGAGTTCTTAAAATATATTGTGTTATTACAAACAATTATTGCTACATTATTAGTATTTTATACTTTAGTTAGATTTATACTCTTCTTAATTCCAGAGCAAAAAGATTATTCAATCACTCAATAACTTTTCTCATTAATTCACTTTTATAGATAGAAAATTTAATTGCAAAAAATAATTTTATTCTTTTAAGTAAATAAGAAACAACTTACCATATAAAAAACATTGTAAGTTGTTTCTTGTTATTTTATATATGATCTCTATAGAATCTTATCTATAAATCAATTCTTGAGCATTAACTTTATCACTCTCATTAATTTCTCTTAAAACCTTACAGGGATTTCCTACTGCAACTACATTTTTAGGAATATCTTTAGTTACCACGCTTCCTGCTCCAATAACTGTATTATCGCCAATTGTAATTCCTGGCAATATAATAGCACCTGCTCCTATCCAACAGTTTTTTCCAATATGAACTGGTTTATTATATTGTGTTACAGGCATACGAAAATCAGGATCTATTGGATGTGCTGCAGTAGCAACAGTAACATTAGGACCAAACATTGTATAATCACCTACATAAATATGTGTATCATCTACTAATGTTAAATTAAAATTAGCATATACATTATTACCAAAATGAACATGCTTTCCACCCCAGTTACTATTAAATGGAGGCTCAATATAGCAATCTTCTCCTATTTCTGCTAACATCTCTTTTAACATGCTTTGGCGTTTATCATATTCTGTTGGACGTGTTGCATTAAAGTCATATAACTTATCCAAGCACTTAGTTTGCATTTCCAATAACTCTTCATCACCACAATTATAAATCTTTCCACTATGCATCTTTTCATATTCTCTCATTTTCAATTCTCCTTCTTTACCTAATCCTTTTCATAACAAATAAATTAATTCTAATAAATTATCGTCATAAATTCATTTCTTTAAATCACTTTATTGTATCTATATAAAATATGCTTGATGATATCATAACATATATTTTACAATTACTCTAAAAAACTATATTTATTTACACTAATTAAAGATATCTGCACTCAAAATTTGTAAACTCTGAATAATTACAACAGCTCTCCCCATATGCGTATAAACTACATAGTCTAATTTAATTTCATATAATAAAACCTTTAATTAATTCTAAAAAAATATTATACTAAAATAAGTGTACAACTCTTTGAATGGATTACACAACTTAACTTATTTATATATTTTATTACAATTAATATTACAAATATAAGAACTAGATTGAGAGGTTTATATATGAGAAAAAAAGATATACTTGAACTAAAAAGACGTTTAAAGAAAGATCATTGCACCTTTACTAAGATGTGTGGTTGTTACGTTAATGGTGAAAAACATGTTATTTTAAAATTTAGAGAAACATTTTTAAATTTAGATGAAGATGAATACTTTAAATACTTAGAAATTGCTAAAAAAGTTCTGTCTGGAACCATTGGTAATAATATTTTAGAACTTAACTTCCCAACTAATGAAGATCTTATAAATGAAACACAAATTTCTCTTATGCAGCTTAAAAATAGTCAATTAAGGGATGATATTCTTCTTGATAATTTTTATGACTCAATTATAGATAATTATGATTATACTGGTAACTTTTTAATACTGATTTTTCATGATGCTTATGATGTTATTACTAAGACAAAAGATAATGCTAAGATAGATGAATCAGAAGAAGTATATGAATATGTTTTATGTGCAATATGTCCTGTTTCTCTTTCAGAGCCTGGTCTTAGATACTTTGAAGAAGATAATAAAATAAAAGCACGTATTAGGGATTGGATAGTTGAAGCTCCAACTAACGGATTTGTATTTCCTGCTTTTATTGATCGTAGCTCAGATGTTAATTCTATTATGTATTATACAAAAAATGCAAAAGATACTCATCCTGAATTAATGGAAAATGCATTAGGATGTTATTCAAAGCAAACTGCAACTGTACAAAAGGAAACATTTCAATCAATCATTAAAGATACATTTAGTGCTGATGAAAAAAAAGCTGAAAAAATATTTATGGAAGTACAAGAAAATTTAAATAATATGCTTGATGAATACAATGCTATATATGATGATACGGATGCTGAACCTATAAGTTTAACAAAAGATGATATACAAAACTTATTGATCGAAAGTGGAGTTCCTGAAGAAATTACTACAAAAATCGAGAAATCTTACGTAGAAACCTTTGGTGATGAACTTCCTTTAGTAGAAAATTTAATTGATACAAAGGTGCTTAAAGCAAATGAACAAATTAAAAGGGAAAAACATTTAGAAAAGCAAGTAGAAATACTTCAAACTAGACTTGATCAAGTTAAACAAGAGGCTGCAGTAGATAATGAAACTTCTCTATCTACAAAAAATAATGAAGAGAACTCAGAAAATAACATTGATAATTTAGAAGTTAATAATGCTGATTCGGAACTAGACAAAGATTCTAATACTAGTGATATGGTTTTAGATGAAAATTCTGAAACTGATTCAAAAGAAAATTTAGAATCTAACATCGAAAATGTTGATGATACAGATTCAGATGATAATGATACTACCCCTGATTATGATGTTATTCTTCAAGTAAAACCTGAAAAAATACCTCAAATAAAATCTCAAATAATTGATGGTCAAAAATGCATAGTTATTCCTATTAATGAGGATGAACAAACCACAGTTAACGGCTTAGATGACTTAATATAAGTTATATAAAATAGCAAGACTACTATTTTGTTCTATTAATAATTGAGTACTTAAAAAAGATTTAAATATATAAATAGTAGTGCTCCTATAATAATTTAAATAAGAGCACTATTATTTTAAAAATTAAATCTATTTTATATTAACTATAACATTTTTTATGTTTCTCCTTTGGTTAATAATATCTTACCGAAAAAGAAATAATACCATTTCTCCTCACCCTAAAATAGTATTTTGGTAATAAAATCCTTCCTGATATCATTTAATTACCTTTTTGTAATTCACATTTTAATTTTCGTAAACAAGTCCCTTCGTTTAATTTAATATTTAGAAACTATTTACTAAATATAAATCAAAAGTATCAAATACTTAGAATAATTTAAATGCTAAAAAAAAATAAGGCTATATATTGTAATATTACAATATATAGCCTTTACTGATTTTACCATTTACCATTAGCAATATGTCCTGCAAGTTCTGCTTTACATCTTTGCTTAATAGTCCAAGCTTCATTTTTTGCTTTTTCAAATCCATTTACACATTTTGGATCAAGATTTATTTCTATACCTTCTTGTGCAAGCTTAGCAATCTTGCTTGCTAATACAATGATTTCAGCATGAATGTCGTTAGTTCTATCTGATGAATAAATTTTTCCTGCTTCTTCACTAGTAAGTTCAACAAACTTTTCTTTTCCTAAATTACATTTTGGGCACACTTCTGGTGCTTCAATTCCTTCATGTATGTATCCACATACAGTACATCTAAATAACTTTTTCATAATCATTTCTCCTTAAATTTACATGTTTAACTTTTTCATGTAATTTCTATATTTATATAATAATATAAATAATAGTTATTGTCAACTAATAATTCATATTATTTATTTGAATATTTATTATAATATATATTTATTACATTATTATATATTTATACTATATTATTTAAATTATCACTTTAAACTTTTTAATAGGATTATTTATATACTTTTTATAAATTTTACAACAACTCCAAAATAAACACTATTATCAGATACATTTTTAGTAACAACTAAACCAGCACCAATAACAGAATTTTAACCAATTGTAATACCTGGAGAAATTATACTAAAAAAATATATCATTTATAAAACAATTAATATTATCTAACAGACTTATAATTAATTATTGATTCCTCAGCAGTTGCCTCTATTTTAAAAATTACAGGACGAATACCATCATTGCATGAACATATTGCTACACCTTCTTTATCTATCCAATCTTCATAGTAAAACTTTCTACTTCCATGGGATAAAGCAAAAACATATTGATACATAACTTTCCATGCTTCATCGCATAATCCTTCTGGCTTTGCATAATCACCATAAAATACATCTCCGACTTTATGCATTGGACATATCCCAATATTTTTACATCCATATTCTTTAGCTAAATCTTCATGAAATGTTGTTTTTAGCACTTCAATTTTACATTTTTTCATAAAATCATATCTCCTTTTATTTTTTCTTTTACTAATATGAGTATATGTGTTATTTTATAGTCAAACAAGTATGTACTTTTAAGTAAAGTACTAACCTAAAGGTTAGTATTATTGGGTAGGATGGTGATAAAATGAGCATGAAAAACTTTAAGGAATCTGATTTAGCAGATATTACTTCCACACCTTTTGGATACACTCTTTCTATTATAGGTGGTAAATGGAAAATGATAATAATGTTTTGGTTAGTAGAATATGAAACTTTACGATACGGAGAGTTAAAAAGATGTATAGGTAAAATCAGCGATAAAATGCTTAATAATCAATTAAAAGAATTAGAAAAAGATGGAATGATTATTAGAAAAGAATATCCTCAAATTCCTCCAAAAGTAGAGTATTCTCTTTCAAAGCGTGGATTATCTCTTATGCCAATTTTAGAGGAAATGTGTAAATGGGGAGAAGATAATAGAATATAGTTATAATATAAGGCAATGATACCTTTACTATCATCGCCTTATACTATATACTTTTTTAAATTTTCCTTCATTTCGTAGTTGCTTTATTTATATAAATCTGCTGCAAGATCTGTCAGCAGATTATTATCTATTACTTCAAAGTAAGAATTTTTCTTTTTAATAATACCACTTTTACAAAGTGATTTTATTGTCCTTAAAAGATGTCTATAACTTGTACCTAAAAGCTTTGCTATTTCAGTTAAATTTTCATCAAATATTAGTACATCTACCCCATTAACATTTACCCTTTCCCCAGCAGCTAATATATAACTAGCTAATCTATTTTCTAATGGATAAAGTAAGTTTATTGAACTATTTTTAGATAATTTCTTTAATTTTTCACTTAAAGACTCACACATAAAACGTAGAAACTTAACATCATCTAATAAATATTCCCTAACTTTTTGAAGAGAAATAGCTATGCAGTAACTATCTTCTAAAACCTGAATATTTGAATTAGCTGGCTCTAACTTCATAAATTCAATATCACCAATTATTTTTACTGAATTATAAAAACATATTAAAAGAGTTTTCCCATTGCTTAATGATGAATAAACTTTTGCTTTTCCTTTTACTAAGAAAAAAAGATAGTTTGTACTTTCACCTTCTATGCAAATATGTTCCCCTTTCTTGAATAAGAAAAGTTCTGCATGAGAATTTATATCTTCGCTAAAAAATTCATTTATATTGTACTTTTCTATGTACTTACTTATTGTTTGAGAATCACATATTTTTTTCATAATCTTATCCCTTTTTTTGTCTTTGTATTATTTAAATGATAATTTTTTCCTATATTGTGACATATGTCATCATTACTTTCAACAATTTTATGATAAATTAAGTTTAAAAGTTAATGGAGATAATAAAATGAATAATATGTATGATAAAGTTGTAGAGTCTGCAAAATATATAACAGATAAAATTACTAAATTTAAACCAAAGGTTGCAGTTATTCTTGGCTCAGGATTAGGTAATTTGGTTGATGTATTAGAGGAAAAAGAATATATAGATTATAAAGATATTCCAAATTTCCCTCAATCAACTGTAGAAGGTCATGAAGGTAGATTAGTATTTGGAAAGATAAAAGGAATAGATGTCTTAGCAATGCAAGGAAGATTTCATTATTATGAAGGATATACCATGAAGGAAGTTACATATCCTGTATATGTAATGCAACAATTAGGTATCCAAAAGCTTATAGTTACTAATGCTTGCGGAGGAATAAATACTAGTTTTAAGCCTGGCACATTAATGCTTATAAAAGATTTTATAAATCTTTTTGGTGATAATCCATTAATTGGGGTTAATGATAAAAGATTTGGTGTAAGATTCCCTGATATGTCTGAACCTTATAAATTAGAATTAATAGACAAAGCTAAATCAATAGCGAATGAAATTAATGTTGAGTATAAAGAAGGAATTTATGCTGGTTTTATGGGCCCTTATTATGAAACTGCTGCTGAAATAGTTTCTATAGGTAGACAAGGTGCAGATGCTGTTGGAATGTCAACAGTTCCAGAAACAATAGCTGCTAATTATTTGGGAATAGATGTTCTTGGAATAGCTTGCATTACAAATATGGCAACAGGAATACAAAAACATAAACATTCACATGCAAGAGTTGTAGAAACAGCTGAAAAAGCCTCAGCTAATTTATGTGCATGGGTAGCCAAGATAATAGAAAATATAGAATAATAATTTTTTTTGAAGACTTTCTTAAAATAGTAGAAACTTATGAAAAATAGATGCTATTTAAAATTGTTCTTGGAATATATTTAGTGGGCTTACTTATTACAGTAAGTCCATTTTTATTTGTATATATCAATACTAATAAGCTACATATAGTTTTTTAATATTTATACTAATAGGTCTAACTCATTTACAGTATCTCTCCCTATCGGTAGTACGTGGGGGGGATTTTTTACATAAAATACTTACTTACTATCTTTGTTTCTATAACTTTCTTAGAAAGTCCTCCATGCGTAAGCTTAACAACATCATATTCATTATAGTTGCAATAATCATATACTCTAAATTTAATTTCTCTTTTATTCGGAAAGTCGGTAACATATACTTCGTAATATCTCCTTTTACCTCTGCTTCCTACTTTCATTACAATCCCTGTACATATTCCTTCAGTCTCTGTATATAATCCTAAAATAGCATCTACAAAATATAATGTATCTGAAATAATAAATATAAAAGTAATAACCATCATAGGAATATACACTAACCTAAAGTCACCTAAGAACGGTAATATAAATATAAGTCCAAGCCAGTTAATATGCTTAATTCTTTCAGTAAAACTTACTGATACATGAGGTACTAGCATAGGTTTAATCTTCCATAACAAACTGCTATCCTCATAAAAGTGTTTATTATAAGCCTTTCTCCAATTCCTTTGAGTTGCAGAAAGTATAGCAACTGTCCTGATCTTACTTTTGAACATATACAAGTTTATATATCCAACATACATAATTAATGCTGAAATAATTATACTAATATTTTTTACAATAATAATTGTAAATATTATATATCCAATAAAAAATATATTTAATATCTTCATAGCATACATTTTTTTATTAAGCTCTTTCTTCTCATATTCTGAAAGCTTCCTACATCTTTCAAAAAAATTAAAAACGCAGCATATTAAAATGCAAAATAGAGTAAAAGAGTTAAACTCATTTACAGCCTTTAAAGTTTCATATGAGCCTTCACTTATAAAATATAAAACATTAGTAGCTAAATTTATCACTATCGGTAATATAGCAAAAAATAAATAACTTTCAATGCCCCTTTTTTCAGACCACATTTTCTCTCCCCCCATCTCTTATAAGGTTAAACCAATTTTTATTTATATCGTAATTTATTCAAGTAATTATATATTACTTGAATTATTCCGTAAATAATACAAATAAAAATTCCTCACCTACATTAAAAATAATAGTTGAGGAATTCTATATTCTACACATTATCTAGTATATTTAATTATCCAAACTTAGTAAATTTTATTGATGTTGATACTCATCTAAATCCTTGATTTAGATAATGAAACTTATATTATATCAAACTTTAATGAAAAATAAACATTTTAATTATTAAATAATTATATACTCTACAACTTAGATTTTATCTCTTCATTATTACACCTATAATTTTAGTAACCCTTCATGCCTATAATTAGCTACCACTTTATTATAACATATTTTGTAAACATATTATTACTTATGCTACGGTATTTTTATATTTTAATGCTCCAATTATAGTTTTATAATAATAAAATTATTTTTTAATTATTCTTCATTTTATAGACTACTTTAAATAAATCCATAGTTATTTTTTATTGTTATATTAGAAGTGTTCTCTTTCTCAAAATAAATACCATTCGAATAAGTATCTACATATTCAATTCTTTCATTATTCTCTACTACTACGTCTTTAGCCTTAACTATTTCTATAGTTCCTTGATAATACTCATCATAAATTGGTAATTCATTTTGACTTGAGCCATAAACTCTTCCATTAAAGGTTTCTGTATTAGGATTTATTATAGTATTGTTTAAAATAAAAATATCTGAGCATGAAGATAAGTAAAAAGCTAGTCTCGGACAATCTATTATAGTGTTATTTTCGAAAATTATATTATTAAATATTGGATAGTTACATCTTCCATCTGGAAGATACACTCCCATATATATGACAGCCATAATCCACCTGTTTAAGTCACAGCTTTCTATAAAGTTATTTCTAAATACTACATTATTTACTCCAGTGCCTTCCGCCCAACGACTTTCTGCACCAGCTTCAATTTGAATAGCAGCTCCTTGTATTTTATAAAAGCTATTTCCCTCTATTAGCCCATTAGAGCCATGAATTAATATCCCTCTTGCCCTATTTGAATGAAACTTATTGTTTCTTATAATATAATTTTCAGTACAATATCTTCTATTAAAAATAATAGTTTTTTCATTTAAATTTTCTGGAACCTTATCTTCAAGCTCAATAGTGCAGGTTACTTCTTCTTCATTATATTTTACAGACTTAACTTTCGAAGAATATCCAGTTTCACTAAAATCACCATTTCTAAATTCTAATATGTCACCTTCGCCAATAGCATTTCTTTCTTTATCTACTCTTTTTGCTATTATGCTTTTATCTCCTATTATTTTAACTCCCATGGAAGTATTATCATGGATATTTATACAATCATCACCTGCATAACTAAATTCACAATCTTCAATAATAAAATTTCCTTGTGAATTACCTATATGAATACAGTCAGCAGATGTAGTTATAGACCTGCTTGTACCAGGCTTTCTTACAACCTTACATTTATTAATTATAAAATTATGCAATTTACCTCTACCAACAATTCCACTTCCAGGGCAAGAGTATATTGTTATACTTTCTAAGTTTATATTATTACTATCTGTTAAATAAATAGCTGTTGATTCATATTCATAATGTCTAAAGTTATATAATTGATCTTTTTTTATTCTATCTAAAGTCCAAACAAAATCAGTAGTATAAAATCTCATTACATTATTTTGGATTTTTTCCATCCCTGTAATAATATTTGACAGTTCTCTTACAAGCTTTTCCATATCTTTATTAGACTCTTCATCATCTGATTCAATTACATGATTATTTTTATATGGTCTAAATTCTAATGCACCTTTATTTCCTGGTTTAACTTCCTTTGGATTAAAAGGACCAACTATCCTTATTTCAAAGAAATCTTTAATATTTTTAAAAGAAGGAAATTCACAATCAAAATAACTCCCATCAGTTGCTACCTTTATTATTCTTCCAAGACTAGCTAATGGTTCCTTATCCCAATTCCAATCTAAAATCAAATTTTTAATTTCTAATCTTGTGCAATTATGAATAGATATAAATTTATTATCACTAGAAAAAATAAATTCAGAACCATTACCATTAATAGTAATATCAGATAAATCATCTAATTTTATTTGTGCTTCTCCATTATATAAATTAGTATTAAAATAGTATTTTCCCTTAGGTATTTCGAGGTTACTAGCTTTAATCTCCCTACAATAGTCTATTGCTTTTTTGAATACTTCATAATTACATTTATCGTTTTCTTGTGTTGCTCCAAAATCTAGAACATTTACTACAATACCATTTATATTTTTAGGTTTTTCTACTTTTATATTTTCTAAATCATTTATTTTTGTTCTTATAATCTCTTGTTTATTTTTCGTCATATCTTTACCCACCTTCATTATAATCTTCTATTTAAGTCCAGTTGAAGCTATACTTTCTTTTATTTGATTTGATAAAATAATAGTTAATAAAATCACTGGTAAAATTGTTATAAGTGATAAACCTAATATAAAGTTTTGCTTTATAGATCCATTATTAGATAAATTATATAATGCAACATTTAATGTCCATAATTCTTGTTTTTCTGTAACCATCCATGCCCAAAAGAAATCATTCCAGTTTGATAAGAATGTTTGAAGAGCTATTATTGAAATAATAGACTTTGATAAAGGCATACAAATTTTGAAATAGCAATATAAGTTTGAAGCTCCATCAACCTTTGCTGCTTCAAAAAGTTCATTAGGCAATCTATCAAAAAATCCTTTATATAGATAAATAAAGAATCCATAAGGTAATAAGAATGGAACAAGTAATGCTCCGTAATTATCATATAATCCCATATCTTTAAACATTGTAAACTGTGGTATCATTATTGATGCAAAAGGAATCATCATAGTTGCTAAAAAGAAAAATAATAATGGATTTGAAATTTTCTTTGGTAACAATCTAGATAAAGAAAATGCCGTTAATGAACATAGTACTGTTTGTGTTAAGATTGCCCATAATATAACTATTACTGTATTCATAACAAAAACTAGGAAGCTATATTTACTAATAGTTTTATTTTGTGAATAAGCGTAAGCTGGTAATTTATTATAATGTGCAAAACTTTCTAATAAAAGAAAATTATTTCTCTTTTCAGTTAATCCCTTAAAGTCACCAGAGGTTTTAAAATCGCCATTTAATAAGTTATCCATTTTAGGTTCAAAGTCACTACTTCCAAATTTTGAATTATCATAGCTTTCCTTTAAACCATTTATATTAAAATCATATTTTATATTATCCATTGCCTTGTTGTATCTATTATTTGTTAAAATAACTTCCTTATTTATAACCGAATTAGCATAAACTCCAAAATCTCTTTCAAGCTCTAACTCCATTTTGTGAGCTCTTGAATAATAAACAGTCTTATTATCCTTTACACCATAAAATTTTACTTCATAAATAGAATCTCTTTTAAAATCATTAATTGTTGCAAACATGGATAAAACTGTATCTTTCTTTATAGTGTCTAAAAACTCATCCTCATCCTTTCCAGTATAATTATCGTAATTTAAAACAATAGAAATACTTTTGGCACTATCTGGTAATATACTTGGAGGCATATCATAAATCTTAACATTATCCTTTAATGAATTACTTGCAATATAAAATAAAGGATATAATATTGCAATTGCAAATAAAATTGTAAAGATATATGCAACAATTTTTAATCCCTTATTATTATTAAATTTCTTTTTACTTTTCATATCTATCCCTCCCTCTAATTTCTTTCTGATTTATCTAGCTTCATTTGGAATATTGTCATTATTGCTATTACTACAAATAATATCATTGAAGCAGCAGCACCTTTGCCATAATCTAAATCTTGCTTAAAAGCATTGTAAATGAAAATACCCATTGATGTTGATGACCCACTTGGACCTCCTGATGCAAATTGGTAAGGAGCATCTAATATTTGCATAGCTCCAATAACAGCTAATACTAATTGAATTATTATAATGAAGATAATATTTGGTAATATTATATGTCTTATCTTTTTAAATCCAGTGCATCCATCAAGTTCAGCGGCCTCGAAAATCTCAGATGGTATCCCTTGAATAGCAGCTGTGTACATAAGCACTGCAATACCACCACCTATTACTCCTGGGAAAATTATTGCAAATTTCGTTAAATCAGGATTACTAAGCCATAGCTGTGGTTCTGCTCCAAAGAATTTTAATATTTGATTTGCTAAACCATAATCAGGACTCCAAATCCATTTCCATATAATCACATTAACAGACATTGGAATTAATGCAGTAACTAAATAAATAGTTGTAAATAATTTTTTTCCCTTTAATATTTCATTCAAAAACAAAGCTTGAATTATTGGTACAAAGAAAACTAATGTTAAAGATAATATTAAAAAAACAAAAGTATTTTTCCAAGCATCCCAATAGAACTGTGTTTGAAATAAATTCGCATAATTTTTGAGTCCTACAAATTCTCCTGGTGGATTTATTGCATCATATCTAAATAACGACATATAAAATGATTTAAATATAGGTATATACCTAAGCCAAAGAGTAAATATTATTCCTGGAAGTAAAAATAAGAAAGGTGAAATTTTTCCCATAAGATTCTTATATTTAATTTTTTTCTTTTTAATAATATTTTTTTTATTAATCAAACTTTTTTCTTCACATTTAACTAAATTTTCATTCAACATATTTGTCCTCCCCTATTGTTTATTTAAATTGTCTGATATTATAAGTGTAAGCGATTACTAATATTTATTGAATGTTACAAATTTAAGAAAAAAGGTACTAGCTTTCAAGAAATATCTGTATAATTTGATCTCATTTCTACTAAAGGTTAAATTTATGTACTATATATTAATTTCTAATACCTTTATAAGAAATATCAATAGTTAAAATTAGATACCATTTGTTAATTTAAAATCGTTTACATTATATGCTGATTTTTATATACTTATCTCATCAAGCAAGATAATAAAGCATTGATATTTTAAAGGTATAGGGGGATTTAATATGTTAAGTAAAAAACTAACTAAATTACTTGCTACTTTTTTAGTTGTAGGTGTTAGTATTGGCACATTAGCTGGTTGTTCAAGTAAAACTGATAATGAACCAGAAAGCTCTGATAAAGAGGTAGAATTAACACTTTGGGTTACAAGTAGGGAACAAGATGACTTTACAGCCAGTGTAGAAAAGGAATTTTTAGAGAAATATCCGAATATCAAACTTAACAAAGTTGTTAAGGAAGGAGATCCAGGTAATGAATTTTACCAAGGTGTTGCAGCTGGAAATGCTCCAGATTTAATGGACGTCTCTTTTACAATGATGGACAAATATATGAAGGCTGGTATTCTTGAACCACTTAATGACTATATAAGCAAGTGGGATGAAGGAAAAGGATTATCTAAAAAATATATAGATATGCTTTCTTTAGATGGAAAAGTATATGGTATTCCATCACAAGTAAGTCCGATGTTCTTTGGTTACAATAAGAAGCTATTTGCTGATGCTAGTATTACATCTCCTCCAAAGACTTGGGATGAAGCTTTAGTTGATGCAAAAAAATTAACCATCCCTGAAAAACAACAAGCAGGTTATGGAATACTTTCTGCAGAATGGACAGAGTGGTTCTTCCAGTATTATGTTTGGCAAGCAGGTGGAGATTTAACTAAACAAAATTCTGATGACACTTTATCTTTAACTTTTACAGATCCAGCTGTTATAAAAGCTGCAGAATTTTATCAAACTTTAACAAAAGAAAAAGTCACTCAATCAGATTTAACTTTAAAATTTAATGATTTAATTCCTCAATTTGCAGCAGGTAAGATTGCTATGATGCCATTTGCTGGTGACTGGGTAAGTTGGGCAACAAGCCTTGGTATGGACCCTAATGATATTGGTCTTGCTTTATTCCCTGCTGGTCCTTCTGGAAAACATACAACAGCCATCGGTGGAAATGCAAGAGTTATAAATGCTAAAACAACTCCTGAAAAGAAAGATGCTGCATTTAAATATATAAGTTTTTATGAAAGTAAAGAAGAAAAAACTAAGCTCTATAAAAATATTGAAAGCAAGGGTGTTGTTAATCCTGTAATTATCCCAAGAGATGATTTATCTTTAGGTGATATAGTTAAAATGCCCGAGGAATATTCAAAGGTATTAAATGATATTCAAGATGAAGCAAGACTTGAATTCTATGGAAAAGCTACTGTTGCTTCTTATATAGATAAGGCAGTACAAAAAGTAATTTCAGATCCTACTGCTGATCCTACTAAAGAATTTAAAACTGCTCAAGATTTAGCTGAAAAAGAAGTATTAGAAAAGTTTAACAAAGACATTAAAGCTAATAAATAATTATAAATATAAACCTCTAGATTATAAGTAATTTACTATTAGTCTAGGGTTTTATTTATTTTTATGTTACAATTTTACTATATTCTATTTTGGGGAGATTAAAGATGTTTAAAATATTTCAATATAAATCTAATCTATTAAATAAAATCATTATTTATTTTAGAAAAGTTCATATTTTAAAAAGACTTCTTATTTCCTTTTTAATTGTTATTTTAGTACCTACTATTATAATTGCAACCTCTAACTACAGAACTTATTCTAAAGAAATAGAAAGTACTATTACACATTATTTAG
>NZ_JAGHFX010000047.1 GCF_017888565.1 Clostridium sp. | reverse complement strand
GCCTCAGAAGAAAGATTAGAAAAACTATTTAATTCAACTATGGATAGCATAAAAGAGACTAATGCGAAAATCGATAAAATTGATGAAAAATTAGGAAGTAAAATAGACAGTATAAACGATAAAATAGATACTAAGATAGATAGTATAAACAATAAAATAGATAGTAAAGTTGACTTAATGTCCGAAAAAATAGATTCAACCAATAAATGGATAATAGGAACTTGTATAGCAACTATTTTATCTATAGCAGCTATGGTAATAACATTAATTATATTTTTTATACAATCTAAAAGCTAAAGCACCCAGAGCAATCTAGGTGCTTTAAATATCACTTCTTTAATCTTATAAAAAAACACCTTTACTACTTAGTATTGGTGTTTTTTACTTTAAAAGAAAATGTAATATAAAATAATACGTAAGTAAAATTGAATAGAATGTAAGGATAGTATAAACTTAATTAAGTAAGATGATACTACGACATTAATATCATTATTACCATCAATATCATTATTCTATTTAAAAAAATAACATCTAATAGAAATTCCCCTAATAGGTGTTATTTTTTACGTAAATAAATATTAAAAGAACGTGAAGTATATTGAAGAAATGAATAGAAATAAATATAATTAGTTATGGAATGGGAATTGGCTAGCTTCTTTCTTTTGATTATGTGTATGTATCAATTACGGAATAGCACCTAGTATAAACTGGGTGCTATTTTCGTATATCGATATAAAATATACGTTAAATACTATTTTAGAAATGAATAAAGACAAGTATAATTATGGTTAATAATACTTATGATGAGTTAAAAATTTTTACGGCAAGTAGCTGTCAAGCATACTATAGAATACGTTGTAAATTATATATAATAGTTCATTGTTAAGTATTATTCTTCCTTTTTTATTTATGTCAGCACTCAGTTTATACTGGGTGCTATTTTTCTATATAAAATTGTCGTAGTGAAATCTTATCAATTGATATTGAAAGTTTTAATATAAAAATAAAATGTATTTATAATAATACTTGATAGTAAGTATTACTTATTAAAATTCTCTTATAAAACAAAAATAACACTTAGTTAATTGTAGCTAGGTGTTATTTTGGGGATTTAATAATATTAACTTGTTAATTTAATTCTAGACAGTAATATTATTTTTTATACATAAAAAAGGAAAATAAGTTGAGTTTTTCAGTATTATATGGATTTTTCTTGCATAAAAATAATTATTTGATAAAATTGTAATTAGTTAAAATAAAGTTGAAAAAAGGAGAATTTTCATGGGATTACTAGATATAATTAAAGCTACTGAAAATAAAAAATTAAAACACGAAATAGATGATTTAAAGAAATTATTAACTCCAGAGCAGAAAGAGACTAAAGATATATTGGAGTATTTAAATGAATTAAAAGTAAAAAGAGATGTGTTAAATAAGGAGATTGAAAAATTAAAGATAGAATTGACAGATTTAGAGAATAAGAAGAATATAAGAAAACAAGAATTAATAATGTTAGATGAAGAAATATTAATGCAAAATTTTGGGCTATATCAACCTAAGTACGATTTTTCGACTTCAGAACAATATAATGAAAAGTTAGTTGAAATAAGAAATAAACAAAAGGAAATGATAAAAAATAAAACTGCTGTTACATATTCAGAAAATTGGACTGTTGATGGAAGTAAAACAAAAGGAAGAAAAATGACTAATGATAATATAAAGCAAATCTTAAGAACATTTAATACTGAATGCGAAAATGCAATTGATAGAGTTAAGTTTAATAATATAGATAGTATGAAGAAAAGAATAGAAAAATCATTTGAGAGTTTAAATAAATTAAATCAAACAGTATTAGTTGGGCTTAGAAATGAATTTTTAAATTTAAAAATAGAAGAGTTATATTTAGCATATGAATATCAAGTCAAAAAACAAGAAGAAAAAGAAGAACAAAAGCGTATTAGAGAAGAATTGAGAGAACAAGCTAGATTAAAAAAAGAATTGGAAGAGGCAAAGAAAAATGTAGAGAAAGATTTAAAACACTTTAAAAATGCACTAGAGTCAATTATTGAACAATTAAATAATAAAGATTTAGATGAAGAGCAAAGACAAGCTTTAGTAAATAAAAAATTAGAACTTGAAAATCAGATAAATGCACTTAATAATAATTTAAAAGATATAGATTATAGACAAGAAAATCAAAAAGCTGGATATGTATATGTAATTTCAAATATAGGGGCCTTTGGTGAAAATGTTTATAAAATCGGAATGACACGTAGATTAGATCCACAGGAAAGAGTAGATGAATTAGGTGATGCATCAGTACCATTTAATTTTGATGTACATGCTATGATATTTACTGAAGATGCTCCAGCTCTAGAAAATGCATTACATAAGGCTTTTGAAAATAGGAAACTAAATATGATTAATAAAAGAAGAGAATTTTTTTATGTTACTTTATCTGAAATAGAAGATGTTATAAAAGAAAATTTTGATAAAACAGTTGAATTTAATAGAATAGCAGAAGCGGAACATTATAGAGAATCAGTTAAAATTAGAGAGCAATTAAATAAAAATTAAATTTATTTCATATAAAAGAGAAAGTAAAACACTTTCTCTTTTATATGTTAAAGTAATCCAAAGGAATATTAAAAGCCGTACATATTTTTTCTATATTTTCTTTAGATATATTGCGCCCAGATTCATATTTACATATGCAAGAATAACTAACTCCCGTTTTAACTGCTAATTCTTTTTGAGTAAGACCATGAATCATTCGAATTTTATAAATCTTATCTTTTAGACTATCTTCGGGGAGATTATAATATATACTAGATTGAGTGTTTTCAAAGATTTTGAATATCTCTTTATATGTTGTCTTTTTATTCTCATAGAACATGCTAAACTTATGACAACTTACTATCCGTTAAAGAAATTAAGAAAAATTAAAGGTTTAGAAAGTGCAAAATATGTGGATCCATATGCAGGTAGTAAAGGAAATTCAATAAGATATTTATCAGTGGCTCCAAGAACTAATGATTTAAAGGTAAAAGGAGTAGATAACTTATTTTGTGCTGGCGAAAAATCAGGTCTTTTTGTTGGTCATACAGAAGCAATATGCACTGGTAGCTTAGCAGGACATAATGCTGTAAGGCTTGCAATGGGAATACCTCTATTAATTTTGCCAGGATCAATAGCAATAGGAGATATAATATCTTTTGCAAATGAAAAAGCAGGAACAAGAGAAGGTAGAAAAAATAGATTCACCTTTGCTGGAGCAGAATACTTTAAGAGAATGAAAGAATTAGGACTATATACTGTTGATAGTGCTGAGATAAAAGATAGAATTAGAAAAGTTAATTTAAATGGCGTATTTAATCAAAAATTAATATAGCAATAACTTAAATGGTGAATAAAAGAGAATAATAATTATTCTCTTTTATTTTATATACTAAGATTTAGGATTAAAAGTTAAAGTACATAGTGTATTTTAAAAGTTAAGAGTATTAATTATCCAGAAAAATATTTTGTTAAAAATAAATAACAAGTCTTTTTATAACTCTAATTTTATAATTCTAAAATGTACAATATTTTTATTAAAGTGAGAAAATATATCTAAGAGCTCTACTCATACTAGTGATAACGACAGAGCCATGATTTTCTTCAGGTGCGACATAGATGTTACAATTATTATTAAAGCTCTTAATTTTATTGTAGATTTTTTCTGCGCCATCAACCATATAACCTTCTTTTTCTCCAACACCTATAAATACATTCTTTTCACTATTTTCTAAATTAGGGAAGTTTAAAAGTTCGTAGTCATTCCACCAAACTGAGGGACTAAAGGAAATGATATTTTTATAGATATTTGAGCCCTTTAATAAATTCCACAATACATAATATCCACTTAAGGAATGACCGATTATAGTAATATCATTTTTATCGAAGTTAAGGTTAGGTTCAATTATTGGTAGAAGTTCTTTTTCTATAAAATAATTGAAATTTTCACTTCCGCCAAGATTATTAGGAATCTTAAATTTAGTTTCTTCAGGAATAAAATATTTTTCTGCTGGAGCTGTAAAGTCTAAGAATCTTTTTTCTTTTTTTTCGTAGTCTTGATGAGATATACCAATAACTATTGAAGGCTTTACTCCAGTCTTAATATATAGTTGACCTTGCTGCTTTATGCAAGACTTAACTACTTCAAAACAATTGTCACCATCTAGAACTATTATTAATGGCAGTTTATTTGCTTTTGATTCTTCTGGAATATAGAAATTAATATCATAAAAACTATTAGTATGATTTGATTTAATTTTAAAGTTATTCATAAATTTACTCCTTTATGCTAAGATTTAGTAATAAGTATAAAATAGCAAAAGGAAAAGGTCAATGATTATGAAAAGAAGTATTAATTGGTTAATTGAATATTTTTCAGAAAGTTCTATGGAGTTCATTGATATTTTTAAAAGTAGTTTACCGCCTAAAGAAAAAGATATCAATAGAAAAACGGCAAAAAATTTATGTGGAATAGTAATACCTATAAGAGGAGAATGTTCATTTTCTGTAGGTGGGAAAAAATATAATTTAAATAAAAATACAATACTGCATTGTGGATCAAGCATGGATTTAAGAGTAGAGACAGGGGATTTAGGCATAGAATATTATGTAGTTCATTACAAAAATATTTTGACTACAGAAAAATTTGAAAACATAGAAAAACACTCTTTTTATCTAGAAATTGATGATAGGATATCTTTGTTAAGGTACTGTGAAACAATTAGTGATAAATCATTAAGTCCAGATGAATACTCAAAATTTTCTTGTAAAGTTGATTTTATAAATTTAATAAATTCATTAATAAAGAATGTGAGATCGGCACAATATAGTGATAAATTGAAATTAGTTAATAGAGGTATTGATTATATAAATAAGAATTTTAATGAATTAATAACAGTTAGTGAAATAGCAGATATTTTAGAAATAGATAGAAGAAGATTTAGTGAGATTTTTAAAGAAGTTACAGGATTATCACCTGTAAAATATCTAACAGAATATAGGTTAAAAGAAGCTAAGAGGTTATTAAAATTTTCTTGCTATACAATTACACAAATATCTGATATGACTGGATATAATGATTGTTTTTATTTTAGTAAAACTTTTAAAAAAAATGTAGGTATTTGCCCTAGAAAGTATAGAGAAATAAATAATAATGTTAATACAGGTATTGTATTTAAGAAATAGATTCGGCAAAAGTACAAAAAAATATCACAAAAGTCTATTTTACCTTTCATAATACTTTGCTAAAATAATCATGAATTGAAAATGATTATCATTATGAATGGAGGATAAATATGAAAAAGTACTTAACATTATTGATATCAACAGTACTAGTTGCAAACTTAACAGCTTGTAGTGTAAAAGTACCATCAGAGCAAAGTGGTGTAGGAAATAAAGATGCATCATTTACATTAAATTATTTAGGACAAGAATATTCTTTTGATAAGAAGGCTGAGAACATAGTCCTTGCAAGTTTAGAAGGAATGGAGGATGCAGCAGTATTAGGGGTTGAGGCAGTAGGTGTTTTAGAAGTTGCTGGAGAGGTACCTAAATATTTAGCAGAGGATTTTAAAGGGGCAACTTTAGTAGGAGATAAAATGAATCCTAATTCAGAAGTTATACTAGGTTTAAATCCTGACGTTATTGTGGGAACTTCTAAATTTGGAGAAGAAACGATGAATAAGTTAAATAAGATAGCGGTAACATTACCATATTCACACATATCATCTAATTGGAAAGATAATCTTCTAGCACTAGGAGAAATAACAAATAAAAAAGAAGAAGCTAATAAAATAATTACTGATTATGAAGAAAAGGCTTCAAAGGCTAAAGAGGAAATTTCGAATAAATATAAAGATCAAAATATATTAGTTATTAGGGTTAGAGGTGGATTAATGTACGTGTATCCAGAAGGGGTATATTTAAATCCAGTTTTATATACTGATTTAGGTATAAAAGTACCTGATATAGTAACTCAATCAAAAGCACAAGCTGAACTAACTATAGAAACATTAGCAGAAATAAATCCAGATGTAGTTTTCTTACAATTTGAGGATAGCGAAAATTCAGAAGCTCCAGAAGCTTTAAATGAGTTATTAGCAAATCCTATTTTTAAAAGTATAGAAGCTTCTAAAAATCATAAAGTATTTGTTAATGCTGTTGAACCTTTAGCTCAAGGTGGAACAGCTTGGTCAAAGGTAAAATTCTTAGATGCAGTTGTAGATAATTTATTAAAATAACAAAGTTATACCAGTCATTTAAGGGTGGCTGGATAATTTTTTAAGGGGAAAAATATGAAGGTTTTTAATAAAAAATTTTTATTAATATTTATAATATGTACTATAGGGATAATTAGCGTTACTATGTTATCTATTAGTATGGGAACTAAAACTATACCAAAAGAAGTAATTTATGATGCTATTTTTAAATTTGATGAAAATAATGTAGATCATTTAATAATAAGAAATAATAGATTACCAAGAGCTATTGCAGTATTGGTGGTTGGAGGGTTTCTAGCAGTAGCTGGATCAATTATGCAAGGAATAACAAGAAATTATTTAGCATCACCTTCATTAATGGGAGTAAATGACGGTTCGGCTTTTTTTATTACTATAGCTATGATTTTTTATCCAGGACTTTCAAATGGAAGTTTAGTTTTAGTTTCCATAATTGGATCTATAATTGGAACTTTATTAGTACTAGGAATAGGTTCATATATAAAAAATGGACTTTCACCTGTTAGACTTGCGATTATAGGAACGATAGTAGGTAGTTTTTTAGGTAGCTTAGGCTCAGCTATTGCAATGTATTTCCAAGTATCTCAAACTATTTCAGCTTGGTATAATACAAAAATTCATACTGTAAATAGTGATTTGTTAAAAATTATAATTCCAATAGGAGTAGTTGGAGTTATAATTGCAATAATAGTAGCTAAGGATATTACTATAAGTTCATTGGGGGAAGATATAGCTATTAGCTTAGGGCAAAGAACAAATATAATAAAATATATATCTATGGTTGCAGTAGTATTACTAGCATCTACTTCAGTTGCTTTAGTTGGTAAGATTGCTTTTGTAGGATTAGTAATACCGAATATTACAAGAATTTTAGTTGGACATGATTATAAATATATTATTCCTTATTCATTGATTGGAGGAGCATTCTTTTTAGGATTATGTGATTTAATAAGTAGATACATAGAATATCCTTTTGAAACACCAATAGGGACAGTAACAGCTATTATAGGAGTACCTTTCTTTTTATATATGATAAAAACTAAGGGAGGGGCGAAAAATGCATAAGAAAAAGCTTAAATATTCTTTTATAATAATATTATTATTTTTATTAATATTTTTAGCTTTCTATTTACACTTAACTAACGGAATGTTTGACATAAGTGTAATTGAAGTCTTTCAGACACTTTTTAATTTAAATGATAACGAAAAATTTAGATTAGTGGTATTTGAATTTAGGCTTCCAAGAATAATTATAGCTATTTTAATAGGAATAGGGTTATCAATTGCAGGACTTTTTTTACAAGGAATTACAAAGAATGAATTGGCTGATCCAGGAATATTAGGAATAAATTCTGGAGCAGGAGCAGCAGTAATTATATATATGTATTTTATTAATTTTAATTCCTCCTTATCTGATGGAAGTAATATTTTTAATATCTTTTCTATGCCTATCTTTGGATTTATAGGTGGTATTTTAGCAGCAATAGTAATTTTACTATTTTCAAAAAATAATAACAAAATGGATATGCAAAGACTTATTTTAACTGGTATAGCTGTAAATAGTGGATTTTCAGCTATTTCTATGCTATTTTCTATGAAAATGAATGCTTCAGATTTTGAATTTGCAGCAATTTGGCAAGCTGGAACAATATATAATGCAAATTGGACTTTTATTTATATGATGCTTCCTTGGATAATAATTCTAAGTATTTATCTTTATAAGAAAGTTCATTTATTAGATTATTTTCAGCTAGAAGATAGTAGTATAATTAATTTAGGTATAAATTTAGAAAAGGAAAAAAGAAAATTACTATTTGCATGTGTCGGTCTAATTAGTTCTTGTGTATGTGTTGCTGGAAATATAGGATTTATTGGATTAATGGCGCCTCACATTGCTAGGCAATTAGTAGGAATAAATCATAGAAAGCTTATGCCAGTAACAGCATTAGTTGGAGTTTTTCTATTGATATTATCAGATTTTATTGCTAAAACTGTTTTTGCACCATCAGAATTAGCTGTTGGTATAGTTATATCTATAATTGGAATTCCTTATTTTATATATTTATTATACAGATCATAAGAGGTAAGATATGAAAAATGCTATTAATATAAAAGATTTAAAAATAGGATATGATAAAAAAATAATAATTGAAGAACTAAAGCTTAGTATTGAAAAAGGAAAAATAACTAGTATTATTGGAGCAAATGGATGTGGAAAATCAACTCTATTAAAAAGTATAGGCAGGATACTAAAAAAAGAAAATGGAGAAATATTCATCCTAGATAAGAATATAAATGATATGAAAAGTAAAGAAATTGCAGAAAAGTTAGCGATATTATCTCAAAATCCTACTGCTCCTTCTCAGTTAAAAGTTGAGGAATTAGTTTCTTATGGAAGATATCCTCATAGAACAAATGTAAACAAATTATCTAATGAAGATAAAAATAAGATTGAATGGGCATTAAAAGTAACAAATACTTTTGAATTTAGGTATAGGGAATTATCAGATTTATCAGGAGGCCAAAGACAAAGAGTTTGGCTTGCCATGGCTTTAGCTCAAGAAACAGATATATTATTGTTAGATGAGCCAACTACTTTCTTGGATATGTCACATCAACTTGAAGTACTTAATATTGTAAAAAATTTAAATGATAAACATGGATGTACTGTAGTGATGGTTTTGCATGATATAAATCATGCTGCAAAGTATTCAGATTTTATTGTAGCAATGAAGGATGGAAAAATAGTATATAAAAATACTCCAGATTTAATAATGAGTAAAGACGTTTTAAAAGATATTTATAATATAAATGCAGAACTTATAACACATGAAAATTATAATGTTCCTTTATGTTTAAATTATGAATTACTATAATTAAAGAAAAATCAATAATTAGTAATTCCTCTATTAAATATATAATGTAAAAAATTAATATTTATACGGCATGAGTTAAAATTTAATTTGATTCATGCCAATTTTATTTTATATTCAATATATAGTAGAATGATTTCAAACTGAAAAGATAGGAATATTAATATGTTAGAAATGAGCGATTTAGAATTTTATATATTTAGTAATTTTTTATTTTATTCATTTATATATTATAATATAAGAATTATTTCTTGTATTATAAAATCTATTTTCCTTTTTTATAGTCTTTAGGTTGATTCTAGTTAGAGAATTTATTAGTAATAAATTTTAAATTTTATTTGCTAGAATAATATGAATATAAATGATAGAATACTATATATAAATTTTGGATAGGAGTAAATATGTTAGACTTTGATTTAATGAATATATTTAATGGATTTATAAGAAATTATGTAAATTTCGGTTTAAAGAAGAATAGTAGTAGATTTGAAGCAGTAAAAAAAGAAATTAAATATTTCATAATGCTTGGACAATTTTTAGGCTATTCAGTAATGCACAAGGGAATTAATAATGATGATGAAGCCTTATTGAGTAATATTGAAGTATCATGGAAAGATTATGATTCTAATACATTATCCTCAAGTTCTATGAAATTACAGCTTTTTAGAGAAAATGATTTAATTAATGACTTACAGGCAATACAAAACCTATTGTATAAAGTAAAAGAAGAGCCAAATAAAATATATATACAGATATTAGAAACTTCATCAAATACACGTATAGATTACCTTAACAATATAATTAATACGTCACATTTAGAAATGGAAAAAGATTTGTTAGTAATTTATATAATTAGGGATATACTAAATGATAGGAGTTACTATAATGGATATTTATTTGAGAAAGGTAAAATTACTAAGAGAAAAATGGGTATTTGTTATAGTGATGCTGTTGGAGATAAAAAAGCTGTTTTTAAGGTTTAATATTATCCTTTAATATTTATTATATAAAGGGAGAATAGTTATGGAAATAGAAAAAGGAAAAATACAAGAGGTTTGGAACTATGATCATAATAAGATAATAAAATATAAACAGGTAATTAAAAATAATACTTTAAATGAAGTTGCAGAAATTGAAACAGAGAATTTAAATGAATTAATAAGTGTAGTTAGAAAGCAACTGTATGAGTGGAATAAAATTGTGTAAAAAGTAGGGGGAAATATGGGGATTAAAGCCATAAGTAAAACAGATTTTGATAAAATAATAAAAATAAAGTTTGATAATATTTTAGATGGATTTGATAAATTTAAGTATGTTGAGCTTTATTCTAGAAAAGATAAAAAGAAGGAAGAAATTGAAGAGGGTTTTATTAAAACATTAGAAAGCTTTTTTGATTTAAATTATGATGAAAATAAAATAATAGTAGATTTTTATAAAAACAAACTAGATAAAGATAGCATTGAATTTATTGAAAATAATCTTAATTTAGAAGAAATAAAACTATTTAATAAAATTTTAAATGCAGGAACTATAAATGATATACTTTTTGAAATAAGTGACAAAAAGTATATAAAACTACTAACTAAGTTATGTACTAGAGAATTATTTTTTATAACATTTTATTTTACTAAAGGACCAGTTACAGTATGGGGAAATTATAATTTGAAGTTTCCATTATTTTATGATAAAGATAATATAGATGAAGGTAATATAAAAGACTATTTTAATATTGCAAAATCTAATAATTTATTATGAAATTTTAAATAAGCACATAAATTATACTTATTTATCATAATAATTAATGTTAGTTATTATATAAGTGGGTGTTATTTATGAATCATTTAAAGAATTTTATAGAAAAATTTAATAACGAAGATTTAGAAGAAGAAATAGTAGATGAAATAACTGTAGAATGCAAATATTGTAGTATAAATATTAATATTAAAGATGCATACATAGATAAAGTAGATTTAAATATTTATTGTTCTAAAAAATGCTTTATAGAAAATCTAAATTGTAAGTATTTTTAAAGGGTATCCTGAAGTAGGTACCCTTATTTTTATGATGAAATATTTTCTTCAATGTTATTGTAATTTGAAAATAGGGCAATTGCAGATAATCTAAATTCATCATTTTCTAATAATCTTAAAAACCACTTAATATGTTTGTTAGATGAATTAGCAATTACTGAATAGTTTTGATCTTTATTCTTATATTTAGGATAAATCATTGTTGATGAGTTGTTAACTTCATTAATTATAATAATACTATACTCATAATCAGTACAAAAATATTTTAAATTACTTAATTCAATACTTAAGTTATTATTGTTTATAAGTGAAGAACATTTAAATATTTCGCGTGTTTTAATATTTTTTAAAAATACTGATATCTTGTCTGAGGGTAAACAGTTGATATCATTAAAATTCAGAGATAATTTGTCATCTTTTAATTCAAAAGAAATTATATATTTTTCTAAAGTATTAAAATTATTTAGATGTAATTTAAAGAAATTATCAATATTTTTAGTTTCCTTCATAATTATTCCTCCTTAGAAATACTATATAAGCTGCACTAATATTATTAAAAATATAAAAACAACTTATATAAAATTTAAAACTATTTTATTAGTAATTAAACAAATAGAAATGCATTTATAATATATTTTTATAATATGCTAAAAATTTTTATTTAAATTATATATGTTTTAATATATGTTGCAATTAATCCTAATAGTATTAAAATTAATATAATAATTTACGTAAAATAGAGCTTGAAAGCATATATATTAACTATAATATTTCTAAGGCTAAGAAAAGTTACAAGTTATTTTGCAAAAGAACTTATATTAATTAAACTAAAAAATGCTGATTATTTCATCAGCATATCTATCATTATATCTAAGGTAGCTTTAGTTTTATTTAGGTTACTAATATAATCTGCAATGTGATTTTTATAATATTCAATTCCACTGTCTGTTATTGAATAGATTTTTTTACTTCTTTTATTTAAAAATTCATCACCAGTCCAGGAACTCTTAACATATCCTTTTAATTCCAAATCATAAAGAGTTTCATATATTGTACTAGATGAAACAGGAAATGGAAGAGAAGTTTCTGAAAACCTATTTCTAAATTCTTCAAGAACCCTATTTCCAAAAATAACATTTCCTTTTGATAATTCTTTTAATATATAAAAGCTATAAAGCATTTTTGTATTTACAACATTTCTAGGTGCAACTAATCTATTTCTTTTTTCCATAGTACATACCTCCTTTTTTATAGTTTAGCATATAAGTAAATAAAAGTACATTTAAATAATATACTCGTAAATGATAATAAAATAAAAGAAATATTACTGAACATAAACAATATGTAATGAATACAATGTACTATACAAAAGAATAGGAGTTGATTAACATGTCAAGAAGATCTAGAGGTAATAGGTGCTGTTGTAGAAATAACTGTTGTGGCGGAGGATGCTGTAATAACTGTTGTGGCGGTGGATTTGGAGGCTGCGGTGGATTCGGCGGCGGATTTGGTGGCGGTTTTGGAAATTGCGGCTTCGGTTGTGGTGGATTCTATCCAATATTATGGTTATTATTACTAGGCGGCTGTTGGTAGTAAAATAATAAAAGGGTGCATTAGCATCCTTTTATTATTAAAATCTAATATTAAATATAGATTTATGTAAGAATTTTTTTCCCGTATAGGCTAATAATAATTTATAAGAAAAAGATATATAAGGTGGTACATATGAAACAATTATATTTAAAAGACGCAAAAATGAATGAAATTATTGAAAGTACTTTTATGGTGATAAAAATATTATCTTATGATAAAAATGACTTTATTGCAGTTATTGGAGATAATTCAGGAGAAATAAAGGCTTATATAAAAAATATAAATACAGTTATAAATATTGGAGATGTTATATTAGTTAAGGGGAAATTAGCATCAAAATTTAAAGTTAATTATATAAAGAAGATTTCAGAGATAGATATATTAGATTACTTACCTTCAGTTAAGAAATCAATAAATGAAATCATGGATGAATTAAAGAATATAAGTAAATCTGAATTCAAAAGTTTAGAAGCTAGAACAATTGACGATTATTTTTTTAATAATGAAGAGTTTTTAAGTAAATTTTCAAGAGCAATAGGGGGAGTATTTAATCATCATAATTATATTGGAGGATTAGCTGAGCATACTTTAGCAGTAACAAGCCTAGCTCGTGATTTATCTTATAGATATAATTGTAAACATAAAGAAATAGCCATATTAGGAGCAAAATTGCATGATATAGGAAAAATAAGAGAAATGGTTTATGATGGACCATTTTCTTATACTTTAGAAGGAGAACTTCAAGGACATATTATTATTGGATTAAATATGTTAGAGGAAGCTTTTAATAGTGATAGGACAATTTACTCTAGTGATTTTATAAACAGATTAAAGGCTGTAATAATTCAGCACCATGGAAAACCTGAATTTGGATCTCCAAAAGAACCAAACTCAATGGAAGCGTATATAGTTCATTATGCTGATTATGTTGATGCAACATTAAATAAAATAAGTATAATATCAAGTGGTTCAGAAATCGGTGAGTGGACAAATTTTGATAAAAGAATTAACGGAAGAATTTATATATAAGAAGAACTATAAATCGTTAATAATTTTTAACTGAAGATGACATTTTATTATTATAATTCAAATATAATCATAAAAATGGTAAAGTATATGGTACAATATATTAATACAGTATATTAGAGGTGAAGTTATGCAACAAAGTAGATGTTTTTGTGAAGAATGTAATAAGATTCAGGATATAGAAGTTAGCAGTTGCAAAGAAAGTAAAGAATTTAATATAGGAAAAATTACTTACGATAAGCTATATGGAAAATGCTTAGTTTGCGGCAATAAGGTATACTCTTTTGAATTATCTAAAAAAAATAAAATTGAAATTAATAAAAAGATAAAAGAGCTAGAAGATGAAGTAACAATACTAAGAATAATAGAAGGAAGCAAAAAGGGTAATCTTATATTAGAAAACGGAGATAAAGAACTTTTAAATGAAATTGAAAGTATTTTATTAAATAAAAATAAAAAATAGTCTTAAAAGTTATTAAATAGGATTTAGTCTAATATAATATGGTGTAAAAGTATATAATTGCTTTAGGAGGACACTAATGTTGGACTTATTAATATATTTAGATGAAGTGTTAATTAAAAATTTAAATTCAGTAGCATTAAATGGCTATATTGATATAAGAACATATAGGAGAATTAAGGATAGAACTTTTGGAGGAAATGTAAAAATAGGAGATAGAGAATCTAACGGTTCAGATTTTAGGGATCATAGAGATAAAATAGAGGGATATAAAACTAAACATAAAACTTGTGAAGATCATTATCAAAATGGAAGAGATAGAAGCTTAGGTTTGGAAGGAAGAGATTTTGATAGAAATGAACAAGAAATTAAAAAGATTAGTACTGTATTTACCCTTCACAATGATTTGTTAAATAAGATGAATACTAGTAAAAATGTTAAGCAAGTTGATAGTAATTCTATTGAAAATGGAGATATAAAAGAAGGAGACTACATTCAAATAACTGGATGTGTACAAGAAACTTCACTTCCTCTTTATATAGATACATTAATTGATACTATTAATTGTTATGGAGTAGATTTTTTAAATACTTTATTAGAAAAGAAAGACCTAAAAACATTAAATTTTACTATAATTTGCAAACTTTTAGAAGGTTTAAGAAAGTCTATAACTGCAAATGGAACTCATGACTTACTTATACAAAATGAAAAAGCCTCATTAGTTCTTACAATAAGTGAAAATAACTTTTTGAATAATCATTCTCATATGTTTGATTTAGTTCATTGCTCTTGTAAGATTTTTGGTAAGGTTATGATGATAAAGGAAGATGATAATAAATGCATAAGTTTATTAAGGAAATCATCTCAAGAGGAATATTACCAGCAAATAATTGATTCCATAGATCCATATTTAGAAGTTTTAAAAGAAAATAATATAATTCTTCCCAAAAAGCCAGAGTGTAATATAAAAGGGAAGATGATAATGATTTTACCTATAAGTATATGCTTATAATTATAATAAGCATATACTTTTAATTTGATATAAGGAGTATTACAGTTTAATTTTAAAATGTGATTATATAAGATATTAAAATATTGAAGAAAGCTTAAAACTTGACAAAGAAAAAATAATGTAATTGATAAAATAACTTATTATGATAGCGATGATTAAATATAAGAATATTTTACAGTTTCATTCATTAAGTTAATAAGAAAATTTATATATCTTCACTTTTTAACTTAATGTAGAAAGAAAAAAAAAATTGTTGTATAATTAATTTTTAGTGAGTAACATAAAGAATAAAAGGAAAAGAGGCATTAAGATGAAAGTAGGATTTGACCATAAAAAATATTTAGAAGAGCAATCTAAATATATATTAGAGCGAGTAAATAATTATGATAAATTATATTTAGAATTTGGTGGAAAACTTATGTTTGACTTACATGCAAAAAGAGTTTTACCAGGATTCGATGAAAATGCTAAAATAAAGCTTTTACAAAAATTAAAAGAAAAAGTTGAAGTTGTTATTTGCGTCTACGCAGGAGATATAGAAAGAAATAAAATAAGAGGCGATTTTGGCATTACATATGATTTAGAAGTCCTAAGATTAATAGATGATTTAAGAGCCTATGAACTTGATGTAAATAGTGTTGTTATAACAAGATATAATGGACAACCGGCTACCACTGTTTTTATAAATAAATTAGAGCGTAGAGGAATAAAGGTTTATAAGCATGAAGCAACAAAGGGATATCCAACAGATGTTGATACTATAGTAAGTGATGAAGGATATGGAAAAAACCCTTACATAGAAACTACTAAGCCAATAGTAGTAGTTACAGCTCCAGGTCCAGGAAGTGGTAAACTTGCAACATGTTTAAGTCAATTATATCATGAAAATAAAAGAGGAAATGCTGCAGGATACTCTAAATTTGAAACTTTCCCAGTTTGGAATGTTCCATTAAAGCATCCTTTAAATATAGCATATGAAGCAGCAACTGTAGATTTAAAAGATGTAAATATGATAGATTCATTCCATTTTGATGCTTATAATAAGGTGGCTGTAAATTATAATAGAGATATAGAAAGCTTCCCAGTATTAAAAAGAATCATAGAAAAGATTACTGGTGAGGAATCAGTTTATAAATCACCAACGGATATGGGAGTAAATAGAGTTGGTTATGGAATAGTAGATGATGAAGTAGTTAAAGAGGCGTCAAAGCAAGAAATAATAAGAAGATATTTTAAAACTACTTGTGAATATAAAAAAGGTTATGTAGATAAAGAAACATCTGATAGAGCAAAGCTTATTATGGAAGAGCTAAATCTAAAAGAAACAGATAGAAAAGTTGTAATCCCAGCAAGAGAATCTTTATTAAAACAAAGAAGTTTAGGGAATAAAAATGAATTATTTTCAGCAGTTGCATTAGAGCTTGAAGACGGAAGCATAATAACAGGAAAAAGCTCACAAGTAATGGATGCTACAGCCGCTGTTATATTAAATTCTATTAAGCATCTTGCAAATATATCAGATGATATTCATCTTTTATCTCCTGTAATATTAGAACCAATTAAAAATTTAAAGTTAAAGACATTAGGAATAAATAATACTGTTTTAAACTGTGAAGAGATATTAATTGCATTAAGTATATGTGCTGCTACTAATCCAACAGCACAAGTAGCTTTAGATAAGTTAAAGATGCTAAAAGGATGTCAAGCTCATTCAACAACTATTATAACTACAAATGACGAACAAACATTTAGAAGACTTGGAATAGATATAACTTGTGATCCAGAATATCAAAGTGAAAGTTTATATTATAATAATTAGTAATTTAAAACTATCTTTAGAGAACTCTAGAGATAGTTTTTTATAAATCAATAAAATTTCTATTTATACTATAATTTTAAATCAATTTTAGGAAATACTATTCTTAATAGAATAGGAGGTTTTTTAAATGAATATTGATTTATCCGTTAAAATTATTCCTTTAGGTGGAGTAGGAGAAATAGGAAAAAATATTACAGCTATAGAAGTTAGCGATGAAATAATTGTAGTAGATTGTGGTGTTGCTTTTCCAGATGAAGAAATGTATGGAGTAGATTTGATAATTCCAGATATAACATATTTAAAGCAAAACAAAGATAAAGTAAAAGGATTTTTTATTACACATGGTCATGAAGATCATATTGGAGCAATTCCATACATATTGAAACAATTAAATGTACCGATATATGGAACAAAATTAGCATTAGCTATTATTGAAAATAAATTAAGAGAACATGATTTAATAGAGACTAGCAATTTAATAAGCGTAGATCCAGGATCAAAGGTTGACTTAAAAAATATAAGTGTAGAATTTATACAAAGCACACACAGTATAGCAGAATCATGCTGTTTATCTATAAAAACTCCTTTAGGAGTTATATTCCATACTGGTGATTTTAAAATAGACTTAACACCTATAGATGATAAGGTTATAGATATAGATAGAATATCAACTATAGGAAAAGAAGGAGTCATTTTATTGATGGCTGATAGTACAAATGTTGAAAGATCTGGCTACACAATGTCAGAGAAATCAATAGGTAATACATTTAATAGGATTTTTAGAGGGGCAAAGGGAAGAATAATCATTGCAACCTTTGCATCAAATATACATAGAATGCAGCAGATTATAAATGCTTCTATAGAAAATAATAGGAGGGTAGCTTTTTCAGGAAGAAGCATGGAAAGCATATCAAAAGTAGCTTTTGAGCTTGGTTATCTTCATATACCAGATGGAATGTTAATTGAAATTGATGATATAAATAATTACTCTAATGAAAATATAACAATTATAACAACAGGTAGTCAGGGCGAACCAATGGCAGCATTAGCAAGAATAGCTTTTGGAACTCATAGAAAAATAAAAATAGAAAGAGATGACTTATTTATAATTTCTGCATCACCAATACCAGGAAATGATAAGTTAATTTCAAAAGTTATAAATCAATTATTTAAAAAAGGTGCAGAAGTTATTTATGAAGATTTAGAAGAGGTACACGTATCAGGTCATGCATATAGAGAAGAATTAAAATTAATGTATAGATTAATAAAACCTAAATACTTTATGCCTGTTCATGGTGAATATAGACATTTAAAACATCATAAAGATTTAGCAATTAGCCTAGGGATGGATTCTAAAGATGTATTTATGCTAGAACGCGGAGAAGTATTAGAAATAAATGATAGTAGTGCTAGAATATCCGGAAAGGTAACAACAGGTACTGTTTTGGTTGATGGATTAGGTGTTGGAGATGTAGGAACATTAGTATTAAGGGATAGAAAGCATTTGGCACAAGATGGCTTAGTTAATATAGTTGTGACAATAGAAAAAGAAAGCTATAGTATAATAGCAGGTCCAGATATAATTACAAGAGGTTTTGTATACGTAAAAGAATCTGAAGATTTAATAAAGGAATTAAAGCAAATTGCAACTGATGAACTTCAAAATTGTTTAGACGATAAAATTTTAGAATGGTATTTAATAAAAACAAATGTGAAGAAAGCTTTAGAGCGATATATTTACGATAAAACAAAAAGAAGACCTACAATTATACCAATAATTATGGAAATTTAAAAAAATTAATAAGCTAGTATAAAAAAATAAATTTACAAGTGATTTTAGTATATAAATAAAGTAAATATTATAAATAAAATATATCTTTAAATTTTATAATTTAGTTAAATAAATATGTAGATTATTATTTGAAACATATATATAATAGATAGTAAAAAATAAATAGGAGGGGTTTTATGAAAAACGTAGCAGCATTTTTTGATATTGATGGGACTATATATAGAGAAGGTTTAATTACAGAAGTATTTAAAAAGATAATAAAATATGAACTAGTTAGTGAAAATAAATGGTATAAAGACGTAAGACCTTCATATATCAAATGGGACAAAAGGCAAGGTGATTATGATACGTATCTTTTAAAAATGGTAGATATTTATGTTGAAGCAATAAAAGGAATAGATAAATATCATATAGATTATATAGCTAAAAAAGTTATAGAACAAAAGGGTGATAGAGTATATACATTCAGTAGAGAAAGAATAAAGTGGCATAAAGAGCAAGGTCATATAGTTATTGCAATATCAGGATCTCCAAGTGAATTAGTAAAAGAAATGTCCAAGAAATATAACATGGATGATTATAGAGGAACAATTTATAAATTAGATGGTGATAATAAGTATAGTGGTGAAGTAATTCCTATGTGGGATCATGAAAGTAAATTAAATGCTATTAATGAGCTTCAAAAGAAATATAATATTGATTTAAGCAAAAGCTATGCATATGGAGATACATCGGGAGATATAACTATGTTTAAGTCTGTAGGAATACCATATGCAATAAATCCTACAAAAGAACTTCTAGATAAAGTTATGGAAGATAAAGAAATAAGAGAAAAGATAAAAGTTATTGTAGAGCGTAAAGATGTAACTTATAACTTAGATATAAATTGCATAAATGTTTTATAAAAGTTAATATAATGAAGTTAATAATACAATAGACAATAAACTCCTTAGGTTATATAATAATTAATGAATTACAAAGGAAAAAGTCATTAATTTAAGGAGATTGGTATGTTAACTATTGATAATAAAATGTTAGAAGAAAAAATAAAACAGCTTAGAAAAGCTGTTGAAATAGTAGGAGGAAAGGAGCTTTTAGAAACTATAAAAAGTGACGATGAATTAGCACTTCTTATATTGCAAAGCTCTTTTCAAAATGAATATGCATGTATAGAAGTATTAGAAAAGAAATATTCTATTTTAGAGTTAATTAAAATAAAGTTAGAATATGAAAAAAATTATATAAAAACTAAAAAGAAGTACGTTCAAAAAATAGTTTATAAAATAAAGGAATATAATACTTATTTAGATTCTTTAATTAGAAAATATAGAAAAGGTGGTGGAATTGAAGAATTTAGAAGTATTAAAAATGAAATAGAACTTAGATACTCTATGGATATAAATAATTTTATATTATCTAGTATAATTGAAATAGATAAAGACTTAAACAATGACTATTACGGAGAGTATTTAAATTCCAAAAAGGAAGATTTTATAAACACTATAATAACTACTTTGGTTTAATTTCTATAATAAAATTTACTCTTAAGGGGAAACTATAAATGTAAAGTACAACCTTAGGAGGTGTTAAACATGAGCAAACTAATGAGAAAAATGAAGAGAAATCTTAAAAGAAAGAAGATGAAAAGCAATTTATTATTAGAAATAGCTGATGATTTTATGGATATAGTTCATAATGCTAAATTATATAAAAAAATGAATAAAGCAAAAAGAAGAATGAAATAAACAAAAAAATAATATCTAATATTATATTAGATATTATTTTTTTTATTAAATTGCTCTTATAGTAATTAGTTTTGCATTAAATCAAGAACACAAAAAGTTAACAATGATGTTAAATAGATGATAAGGTTATTAGGGTGAAATTGCAATGAATAATTAATTGAATATTGGAATTTATATAAATTTATAAAATATTAACTTAAGTAATATAATAATCTATTCTAATAAATATTTAATCTTTAGAGCAATCTAACAAATTAAAGTATATATTATATAATGATTATATTTAGTTAGGCGGGATATTGATGGAAGAAGAAATTAAGTAAATTGTTGATGAAATAAAGGATGATTTAATTAATTAATATATTAAAGAGGGGTATCTATCCCTCTTTAATATGTAATAAAATAAAGTTTACTTTAAACTAATGTATTAATTATTTTTAATACATTTGATTTATTTTAAAGCCCATGTTTATAAAAGTTTCTTTAATTAGATTTATATGTTCAATACCATTAGTTTCGATAGTTACTTCTAACAAAACATTTTTCAATCTATTAGAAGCTTTAAATTGATTATGCTCAAGTTGAACAATATTTGCATTTAATTCTGAGAGTATTCTAGAGATTTCTTGAAGTTGTCCAGGTGTATCTGGAAGTTCAAGAGTAAAGCAAAATAATCTACCTCTTTCAACTAATCCATCATTTATTAAAGATGAAATAGTAATCATATCTATATTACCACCACTAATTATGCACGCTATCTTTTTATTTGTATAATTTAATCTTTTTAATGCAGCTAATGAAGCAGCACCTGAAGCTTCTGCAAGTAATTTATGTTTTTCACATAATATTAAAAATGCTTCAGCTATTTCTTGATCAGAGACTGTAATAATATCATCAACATATTCTTTTATTATCTTATATGTTAAATCACCAGGTGATTTAACAGCAATACCATCTGCTATAGTATTAACAGAATTTAAAGATATTAAATCGCCATTTTTAAAGCTTTGCTCCATGGCATTTGCACCTTCAGCTTGTACACCTATAATCTTTATAGAAGGTTTAATTTCTTTTGCAGCTAAGGAGATTCCGCTTATTAATCCACCACCACCAATTGGGCACAAGATTATATCAATATCATTTATTTCTTCTAGTATTTCTAAAGCAATAGTTCCTTGTCCATAAATTACATTTATATCATTGAAAGGGTGTATGAATATTAAATTATCATTTTCTTCAATACTTTTAGCTTTTAGAAATGCATCATCATAGCAGTTTCCATGAAGAACTACATTACCACCAAAGTCTTTAGTTGATTGTATTTTCAGATAAGGAGTAGTTTTCGGCATAACTATTGTAGATTTTACTCCTAAAAGGCTTGCTGCATATGCAACACCTTGTGCATGATTACCTGCAGAAGAACAAACAACACCTTTACTTTTTTCGTCATCACTTAAAGAACGAATTTTATTAAGTGCGCCTCTTATTTTATAAGCTCCCGTAAGTTGGAGATTCTCACACTTCATATATATAGAACAATTTGTCATTTTTGAAAAAATAGGACTATACAATATTGGAGTTTTGTTAATAACATCTTTAATTTTTTCTCTGGTTTTCTCAATTTCACTTAAATGCATAAACTTCCACCTCTAGTAAATTTTATATAATAAAAATATTATATCACTATTTAAATATATGAAGAATATAAATTTCAGAAAAGTATATTTTTTTGTAAAATTATAAAAAATAGAATTATTAAGATATAGAAAGGAGAAGTTATTTATGAGTGAACATTACACTGATTTAAGTAATATAGGTAATTTTACGAAAAATGCTGTGAAAATCTTTGAAAAAAATATAGTTAATAAGACTAATTATCTAGAAAGTGTAGAAACTAATAAAAAGTTTAATAATAATTATAGTGTTAAGGAGAAATCAAATGAATAATAATTATCCTATGCAGTTTCCAGCACAGCATCAAAATGTACAGCCTGGAATAGAAGAAAATATGAATCCAAAACCAATTTTCAAATCAGAAACTTGTAATGAAGGAAGTAATAAGTTAAAGGATAAAGTAGCAATTATTACGGGTGGAGATAGTGGAATTGGTAGAGCTGTAGCTCTAGCATTTGCTAAGGAAGGTGCCAAATTAGCAATAATTTATTTAAATGAACAGCAAGATGCAGAAATAACTAAAAAGCTTATAGAAGATATGAATGGAGAATGTATTTTAATAAGTGGCGATATTGGTGATGAAAATTTCTGCATATCTGCAGTTAATTCAATAATAAGTAAGTTTAATAAAATCAATATATTAGTTAATAATTCTGCTGAACAACATGTGTGCAATGCTTTAACAGATATAACTAAAGAACAGTTTGAGAGAACATTTAAAACTAATGTATTTGGAGCATTCTTTATAACAAAAGAAGTTTTAAAACACTTAAATGCAGGAGATTGTATTATTAATACTACTTCAGTCACTGCTTATCATGGACATAAAACTTTAATAGATTATTCAATGACTAAAGGTGCATTAACTTCATTTACAAGATCTTTAGCATTAAATTTAGCAGACAAAGGAATAAGAGTTAATGCTGTAGCACCAGGACCAGTATGGACACCATTAATTCCGGCATCGTTTTCTGAAAGTGATGTAGCTAGCTTTGGTACAACTACCCCAATGAAAAGAGCAGCTCAACCAGTTGAACTTGGAGAAAGTTATGTTTTCTTAGCAAGTGATGGTGCATCATACATAACAGGAGAAACTATTCATGTTAATGGAGGAGAAATTGTAAACTCATAGAAGGAAATATAGAATATTGATATTATTAAATATAAAAAACTAAAAATTAAAATAAAAATATACTTATTTATTTAAGTATATTTTTGTTTTAATTATATCTTTAGATTCGATATATTATAAATATTTTTTTATTAATAAAAATTTATTAATAAAAATAAAGAAAATTTACATAATTAAATATTTAAGGCTTTAAAGAATATATGAGTTTTTAGAGTTATATATTCTTTAATATAATTTAGTATTGAATAATGAAATTTAGCTTAATATAACAAAAAGTATATTAAGCTTATAATAGATAGAACGAAAAGTAGAATTAAGGTTTTCTTAAATTAAGCAATATGTAAAGTATAATTAAATATATGAATAATTTTAAAATAAGCTATAAAACGATTACGGAAATTATATTCTTTATTTATTTTCGACTCGGGTCGAAGTATAAAGCTATAATATAAAGGGAATTTACATTTTCAAGGTGAAATATGGTAATAATTAATAAAATATGATATCATATATATTATTTATTAAATAATAAATTTTATTTTATATTTTATATGGGATTAGGGTGAAAGATATGGGTAATTTAGTTAATTTTTGTATGAAAGATTCTAAATTAGAACGAGATGATTTAAGCGAAGTAGTTTCATTCGATGACTTGTTTAATAAAGAAAAGTCAGGGACTGGGGTTTATAGTTTCCCTAATTTAGAGCTAATTAAATCAGATAAACTTTATAAAGATATATTAGAAGATATAAGTATTAAAAGATCAAGATACTTAAAGATGTCACTACAAGAACTTATGAATTTAAATGAAGAAGACATTATATTAACTCTTCTAAAAAATGCTATAGAAAGCGGAAAAATACAAATGTCTCAAAATCTTATTCATAAAAAAAAGAATGGTGATATAGATTACTTAAAGTGTGTAGTTACTCCTGTGAAGGAAGAAGATTCATTAATTTTTTTAATAATAACACTTTTAAATGTAACAGAAATTGCTATTGAAAACGAGAATTTAAAAAATGAAATCTTAAAATTAAAGGAGGAAAATTTAAAATTAAAGGAGAAAAATTCAAAATTAAAGGGTGAATTTCTTAAATATAAAAACATAGTTAAAAATATGACTGATGGTTTAATTTTTTTTGATAAAAATGGGAAAGTTGAATTTTTAAATGGGGCAGCTAAAGAATTTTTTTATGAACCAGATAAGTTAAATATATTAGGACAAACCCTTGAACACACTAGGTATTATGATGTAAATGGAAATATATTAGAAATTGATGAATTACCAGCTTCACGATCATTAAATGGAGAAATAATAACGAGTATGAGATTTATATGTGAAAGACCGGATAAAACTATCAAAACAGATATAAGTTGCAATCCTTTATATGATCAGAATAATGAGTTAATTGGAGCAATATCTAGTATTAGATCTTTAAATGATTCATTAAGAGTTGAAAATTGCTTAAAAAAGCAAAGAGATAAATTTTATAATATTATAGATAGTTTAGATTTGCTTATATGTAGATTTTCATATCCAGATTTTAAGGTAATACATTATAATAAAAAAGTAAACGAAGAAATAATATATTCTAATCAGAATACTTATTCATCATTTTTACAAATTCCACTCAATGATAGACAAATGTTGGAAGGGGAACAAAAAAATAATTCTATGATTAGTGGTAGTAATATTAAAGTGGTACTTAGTGGAAAAGAGAGATATATAGAAACTTTTTATCAATATATCTTTGATTTTGACGGACAGGTAAAAGAAGTTATAAAAGTTGGAATAGATATAACTGATAAGGTAAGCCATCAACAAGAATTAGAAGGAATATTAAAAACTCAAGAAGAATTTTTTTCATTTATTGCACATGAGTTTAGAACTCCTTTAACAGTTATGAGTTCTACGACTCAATTATTAAATTTACTCTATAGAAAAGATTTACCTGAAAAGGTTGTAAGTTATATTGATAAAATAAGTTTAAGTACACTACAGCAGTTAAGACTTGTAAATAACCTTTTAGATATAACAAGAGCTGATGCTGGTTATTTGAATGTAAATTTACGTAATTATGATATAGTAAGTATGTCTAAAGTTATTACTGAATCTGTTAGAAGTTTTGCTGTGCGAAAAGACATTAACCTTGAATTTATTTGTAATATTGATAAGAAAGTCATAGCTGTTGATGATGAAAAGTATGAAAGAATATTACTTAATTTATTATCAAATGCAATTAAATTTACTCCAAATGGTAAGACTGTAAAGGTAGAGTTAGATTCCAATGACAGGTTTACTAATATTAGCGTTAAAGATGAGGGTGTAGGTATTCCTAAAGAAAAGCAAGAGGTTATTTTTAATCGGTTTGGACAAGTAAATAATGATTTAACAAGAAAGTCAGAAGGAACAGGAATAGGGTTGTGCCTAGTTCGTCTTCTTATAAATTCTATGGGCGGAAGAATAGAACTAAAAAGTGAATTAGGAAAAGGTAGTAAATTTACTATTATACTTCCTAATAAAGTTATTTCAACTGACACTAAAGGATTAGATATGAATCTTATGGACAATAGGTTAGTTCAAACTATGGATATGGAATTTTCTAACATATATATCGAATAAATAAAGATAGCCAAATTTTTTTTGGCTATCTTTATTTAGTACATAATTTTTTATATTTTTTATAACCTATAACTGATGCACCTATTGCCCCTGCATATTGACTTAATTCATCAGTTATAACATTAAAATCTAAATACTCACTTAATATTTCTTTAAATGAACTTGAATTAGCAAGACCACCAGTAAAAAACACATCATTTTCTAATTTTAATCTTCTAGCAAAATTTGCAGTTCTTTTAGCAATTGAATGAATAACTCCTAAAGATATATCACCTCGAGCAACATCTTGGGATAAAAGACTTATGATTTCACTTTCAGCAAAAACAGTACACATACTAGAAATATTTACTTTATTTTTATCTTTAACAAATTCATCTATGTTTTTAATATCTTCTTCAAGAATACGCATCATTACTTCTATGAATCTTCCAGTACCTGCAGCACACTTATCATTCATGATAAAATCTATAACGTTTAATGAGTTGTCGAGTTTTATTACTTTACAATCTTGTCCACCTAAATCGATAATGATTCTAGTTTTTTCGTTTAGAAAAGCAGCTCCTTGTGCATGACAAGTTATTTCTGTGACTTTCTTATCAGATTCTTTTAGTAAATCTCTTCCATAACCAGTAGTAATGGTGTATTTAACATTTTCACTAAAAAGATTATTATATACTAAATAAATACTTTCCTTTGGCTTAGCAGAAGTTCTTATTTTGTAAGTGTTAATTATTTTTTCGCCATCAAATAAAGCTCCCTTTGTATAAGTTGAGCCTGAGTCAATTCCTAAAGTGTATATATTCATAATTATATCCTATAGCATTTCAATAAATGCTGCCATTCTTGTATTTAATTGTCCAATATCACTATTAGAAAAATCAGTTTCTACACTCATATAAGGAATATCTTTTTTAGCGTTTACAAATCTTTTAATTGATAATGTTTCAACGTTATAAGTATGACAAGCAGTTAAAATTACATCAACTACAGCATCAATTTTATATTCATCAATCATTTTATCAAGGAGTTTAATACGATTTGGATTAGGGCTCATACAAGAGCAACCAATAGATAAATATTTTTCTGCTAATGCATTATATACATCTGGATTATTTTCATCTACTAAGTCTTCAACAGCTTTTGCACCACTACAATTTTCAAATGCAACTACATAAGCACCATTTTCTTCGATAGCTTTAATAACTTTTTCTGTTGCTGTTCCAAGTGGGCAACCAGTTATTAAAATTCTAGGCTTAGATTCATATTTTTTTGTATCTTTATATTCAATTTTAATTTTATCAATTAATTCATTCAATTGATTTGGTATTACTTCTTTATCAAAAGCAAAGGTTGTACCATTTAAGACTTTAAAAATATCAGTCCCAGTAACAGGCACAGGATCTAGCTTTCCTAATTCATAAAATTCTTTAAGAGCTTTTCTTTCATTATTTTTTATTTTTATAGCTTTTCTTATATTTTCTTCAGAGATAATAACGTTAAATTGTTTTTCTAAAGTGTTTTTTAGCTTTATAATTTCATTTTTCCAAAGCTTAAATCCATCTTCACTTTGAGAATTTGGAAGTTCCATAACATGAACAGGTTTAAATTCAGAAAGATATTCATACATCTTTTTCTTACCATCACAAGTTGTTTCTCCAACTACTAAATCAGAGAAATAGAAGAAAGGACATTTATCTGTTTTTCCAAATCCATAGCTTGATTTTATTAATGGACATAAATTACGAGGTAAGTCTTGTTCAGCGTCTGGAATAGTTTCATCAGAAGATGCACATAAAGATACTGTCGAAGCACCCATTGCCAAAGCTATTTCTTGAGGGAAATAGGTGCAAAATACTCCTATAAGAGGTATATCCTTTTCTTTTTGTTCCTTTGCCGTAATAAATGAATTCCTTCTAATTTCACCGAAGGTTTCAAAAATTTCAGGTAAATCTTTTTGTAGTTTCATAAATCTCAATCTCCCTTTTAATGTTAATAAATAATAAGTAAAGTTTATTTTAAATATATGATAAAAAGAGTTTAAAAATGAAAAGTTGGATTAGGATTAATTAATTTATATATTAGTATTTTAACATGAAAATACGCTTCTGAAAACGGTTTATAAAAGTTTATATATTACTAATTAAATATGGATTTTAGGATTGTAGTTCTAAAAAATTTAATTAAACAAGTTAAAAAGAGATTTAAAATAATCTTTAAATTTGTCGTGCGCGCTTTTTAAACCTCTGGCGACTATATTTTTAAAGGTAAAAATATGAATGATAAAACTGAAAGACAAATTGCATTTATGAGAAATAGGGAGTTTGCCTTTATATTTCAGAATTTCTCTTTAATAAAAGATTTAAATGTAATTGAAAATATCTTACTACCTTTAGAATTTAGTGGAAAAAGAAAAGTTAATTTTAATAAAGTTAAAGATTATATGCTTGATTTAGGCATATTAGATTTGAAAAAACGTAAAGTTTGGACATTATCAGGGGGACAGCAACAAAGAGTTGCCATTGCAAGAGCTTTAGTGCAGGAAACTAATATTATTTTAGCTGATGAGCCTACAGGTGCATTAGATCAATCAAATAGTGTTATAATGACAGAGATATTAAAAATGCTAAACAAAAAACATAATAAGACTATAATTTTAGTTACTCATGATAAGTATGTTGCTAATGCTGCTAATAAGATAATAGAAATGAAAGATGGTAAAATAATAATTTGATTATATAAAGGTTTTTTTATTATATCTTATAGTATGTTATAAATAGTAATATTTTTATAAAATGATATAATTATATTATTTGGAGGGATACTTAATGGATGAAAAAACAAATGTAATGCGAATTTTAGATAAAAAGAAAATTAAATATAATAGTTACTCTTATGTAGATACTGATGCCATAAGTGGGGTAGAGGTTGCAAAAGTATTAGGGCAAGATCCTAATCAGGTTTTTAAAACCCTTGTAACAGTTGGAAAATCAAAAAATTATTATGTATTTGTAATACCTGTGGAAAAAGAATTGAATTTGAAAAAAGCAGCAAAAAGTGTCGGTGAAAAATCTATTGAAATGATAAAGTCAAAAGAATTATTACCATTAACAGGTTACATTCATGGGGGATGTTCTCCTATTTCAATTTAAACAAAAAAATAACGAACGAAGTCCGTTATTTAAAAGAAAATTCAAATGTATCTGTCTTTGGATCATAAACTATTTCTTTGAAGATATTCATTACGCTAGATCTTTTATCATCAACTGTCATATCATCATTAAATGATCTTACATTATAAAATACAAAGTCATAATTTACATTCATATTTTCAAGTTCTTGCATTTCTAATTCTATTATTTCATTTCTAATTTTAGTTTTTTCAGTAGTCAGCAGTTCTATTCTGTTTACAATAAAAATAGAAGCTTCATTACTAAGAATTGAAAGTTTATCAGTAAGATTATTTATATTTTTATCAATAGTTTTAATTTTCTTTTCTAATGATGAAATAGCTTTTTTATTATTTACTAAATTTTTATTATAAGAAGAATTGAAAACATCTTTATTTTTTAATTTATATATTAATTTAGATATTCTATCTTCAATATAATCTTTTTTTATTCTTTTAGTATTAGTACAAGTTTTTAGTTTTCCTTGAAGCATATCTCTACACATATAATAATCTGTTATAGATTCGTATATTTTTTCGGTACCATCTTTTTTATAATATTTTGTTTTAGTTTTTTTAGTTTGACCACAATAAGTCTTTCCACAGGACTTACAACGTAAAGTTTTTGTTAGCCAGTATTTTTCACTAAATCTATTACCTTCACGTGATATATTTGAATCCATTTGCTTATTAACTGCTATCCAAACATCAGGCTCAATTAATCCAGGTATATCACTAACAACTGCATATTTAGTATTTTTGTCATTATAGGTAAGGTAGGAATTAATTAAATTTTCTTCACCTAAAACAGTATATCCTTTATGTTTTAAGTATAAGTTAACCGACTTAGAACTTTTAACATAAATAGGTTTTCTCCAAGATGAAGCTAGAGTAGTTCCTTGAAAAGTATGGTTATATTTTTCTTTAATATATGAAATTATTTCAGAGTTTAAATTATTATTATATTTCATAGTAAATAAATCATATATTAAGTTAGCATTTGATATTTCTAAACCACCATTTTTACCATTAATAAATCCAGTTGGAGCACTCCCACCAGTCCATTTACCTTTTTTAGCGATAGAAAGCATATTATCGCTAACTCTTTGTTGAATATTACTTCTTTCCATTTCTGCAAAAGAAGCTAATAAAGTTAGCATCATTTTACCCATTTGAGTATTTGGGTCGAAACCTTCACTAACTGATATAAGTTCTACATTACTTTGTTTAAATTTTTCTAATGTATTCAAGAAATCTAATGTATTTCTTGCTATTCTGTCAATCTTATAACAAATAACAATATCTAATTGCTTAAGATCTATAAGTTTAAGCATTTTTTGAAATGCAGGTCTATTAGTATTGCCACCACTAAATCCTTCATCCTCAAAAATTTCAAAGTTAGCATTAGAATATTTTTTATTAATATAGTCTTTACATAAATTTATTTGAGTTTCTATTGAAACAGATCCTTCAACCAAAACAGATTTTCTACAGTAAATTGCAACCCTAATTTTAATCACCTCATTTACATATATTTAAGTAAAGACTTTGATTTTTCAAAGTCTTTACTATAAAAATTATTTGTTGAATTTTTCGTTAATGCCAAGTTGGTCTTTTAAAGCAATTTGAAGGACTTGTGAAAAATTAATTTTCTTTTCTTCAGCAAGTTTATTAAGCCATAGTGGAATAGTTAATGTTTTCTTTACAGATTGATTTTCTATAGCAGTTCTATAAAGAGGCATATAAACATCAATAAGAACTGGAACTTGATTTTTATTAATATTGAGGTCGCTTAAAGAAGAAGGTACTGGTATTTCTTCATTATCAGATTCCATTCCATATAAATGTAGTGCTAAAGCTTCTTTAGCCATATTTATTGCATCATTTTGTGTGTCACTACAAGATAAACATCCAGGTAAATCAGGAAATTCTATAGATATGCCATCTTCATCATAAGTAAAAATTGATAAGAATGAATAAATATCTTTCATAATAACCATCCTTTTTATAATAGTTAAGGAGAGAGGGATTAATTTAACTTAATCCCAGCTTGTTGAAAAATACTTTTAACAGTTTTCTTAGGTAAATCCTTTTTAGGATGAGGTATGGTTACCTTTCCTTTTTTAAAAGGGTGCTTATATTGATGATGATCACCTACACAAGCTACTTCATACCAACCATCTGCTAATAGTATTTTAACAAGTTCCCTTGAAGAATAAGATTTCATCAAGTTCCCTCCTTACGACACTATTATAACACGTATTTTAATACGTGTAAATAAAAAAGAGGATTAAATTTAATCCTCTTTTTTATTTTGCTAGTCTTTCAATAATAGATGCTATAAGTTCCCAGTCATCTTTATTTTCAATTTCTAGCATAGCTTTTATGATTCTCTTTTTAAAGTCATCACTTTCAGCTGCAAAAGCACCAACTAAAAAAGCAAATTCTTCGTCAGAGGTCATTTTAGCTTCCATTTCACCTTCACCAGTTCTGAGCCATTGTTCGTTAATTTTAAATTCTCTGCAGATATCATTTATTACTCTATCTGTAACATTTTTAGCTCCAGTTTCATATCCTGCGATAGCACTTCTTGAAAGACTTATAGATTTTCCGAATTCATCTTGTGAAAGATTTTTGGAAATTCTAATAAGTTTTATTCTATCTTTAATTTTATTCATAAAAAAACCTCCCATAAATATAATACTGCAAAAAGTGTCGCTTAGCAACATTAAATGAAGTTAAAATTAAAAAATTTGCAAAAAAAACTTGAAAATAGTTCTAAAGTGTCTTATTATAAAAATATAAAGTTCTAAAAGAACGAATTAAGTGGAGGGAGAGTGTAAAAATGACATTACAAGAAAAACAAAATATTTTATCAAGAATATTTAATACAAAAAGTAATATTAGTGGATATACAAAAGAAAGAGCAGAGGGAATTATCGAAGGAATAATAATAGGAGCATCTATCAATATAAGTGAAGAAAGGAAAAGATTAAAAATGGTAGGAGTGAAAAGTAATGGCTAGAAAAAGAAAAGAAAAAGAATATGATCCTAGCTTACCAGAGCCAGAATTAAAATTCATAGATGGAAAGCCATTTGTTACTGATGGTTGGATAATGGGAAGCAGAATAATAATAAAACAACAACCTTCTATGGAGACAATCAAATATGTAAATGGGATGTTTGCTATACAAGTCAGAAGTATAGAAAGAAAAGCTAAAGAAAGCGGGAAATCAATAGAGGAGTACATGAGAATGGATAAGGGGTGTTTGTGTGAGCAATAGTTTATTAGAAAAGTTCAAGAAAACTTATGAAGAAGGTACAAGCTTTAAAGTAGGCAGGCATTTCTTTGATAAAAAAGGTGATTTAAGGGTTGTAATAGTAAATGCTGCAGGAAAAGAGTTATTTAAGCTTACAGTTAAAGAATATCCTAATG